>DXIN01000035.1 GCA_019112865.1 Candidatus Helicobacter avicola | reverse complement strand
TTCTAGGATTTGAGATGAATTTTTAGGGTTATCAAGCACGAGGTGCAGGGAGCTACCTAAGCGGTAGTGACCAAACCGAGTGCGTAGATTCCCTAAAAAGTCGCTCAAAGCTGAATGCTAATTACTTGGCGACGGAAAAATATTCCTGCCAATACTTCGTATCACTCCGATACAACACCTCTTGCTTCTTGCTCTTGCCTTTTATGACTTCTTTTTGTTTGTGTTCTCCAGAACACCCGCCTAAGGCGACAGAGCCTACTGCCACAACCGCACTCCCTAGTGCCGCAGTCTTGACAAACGACCTACGAGAATTGCGCATATTGTTTTCTTGCGCACTAGACATATTTGCCTCCTTGAAAAAATTTTGGGATATTCCCACGCAAATCTTTAAATCTAAAAACTTGCGTGGGAATACCTTAAGAGCTTATGTGCTGCTCAAGAGTTAAAAAGCTCTTAAGCAGCAAGCCTACAAGATGATAGCATACTAAATCTTCCCTTTTGATTAACGCATCAGCGATAGGCAGCCCCATTGGGGCAATGGCTTGGGTAAAGATTTCTTTTGCGAGATATTCACTCTCATCGTTTGGGAGATTCTGCATATCTTGGAGTAAATGACGCATAAGCAGTAGCAAAAAGCCAAAATGCTCCTCGCTTTCTTTGAAATCCTGCGTATTGAGGCGAAAATGTGTCTTTTTTACAAGTGTGCGGATTTTGAGCAAACTCTCGCCATTGAGGCAACCCTCAAGATAATGCGAGAGATAGAGGAAAATCTGGGGGTTTGGAGTTTTAGGTTTTTTGGACTTTTTGCCTTCTTGCTTGTTTGCACTTGGTTCTTGTGAAGGGAGCGTGTGCGTGCTAAAAGGGAGATTAAAAGTGTGGGTGTATTCTCGCAAAATTTCAGCACAATCACTTTTAGCGATATAGGCTCTAAGCATAGCAAAATACTCACTATCAGATTCATTAATAGGCGAAGTGGCTAGGACATCAATTTGCTGCAAAAACAGCTCCTTGCGCGCACTCACGAGTTCATAGAGGAAAAACCCTGCAAAAAAATCATAATACAAGGCGCGTGCCTGATGAAGTGCGTTTGCTTCTTGCATATCTTTCCTTTATGTGTGCTCTTTGGGACCAAAGATGAGCTTGATTTTGCAATCCCCACAGCACTCTAAGCTCCTTTGTTTGATAGTATCGCCCGCCATACTTGGAAGTAAAATATCTTTTATTTTTTGAATCGATTTTGTCGTAGCAAAAACCTTGCCACATTCCACGCATTTGAAAGGCTCATCATAGGCTTTTTGTGTGTATTCAAAGCTGCTAGATTGCACATCTAGGATATGAGATTCTATATGGATCACTTGCTCGGCACATGTATCCGCGCAATACCCACAGCCCGTGCAGAGCGATTGTTTAAAGAGTAGGCTAAAGCTAGAGCCCTCATTAATAAGTGCTTTGGTATTGCACGCATCTACACAGCTTAGGCATAGTGTGCATTTTTGTGAATCTATTAGCACATTGCCACTATGCTGCATTGTCACGCGTCCAAAATCCCCACCTCTCACCCACGCATACGCGCGTTGTGAAAATATCTCCTTTGTTCCCTCATCAGCGCGTGGTGTGTAGGTATAGCGCACAGAATCTAGCATGCGCACTTCCTGCAAACACGCACGCAAACCATCTTCATCGTGTGCAAATAGCACGCACTTAGTGCCAAACACCGCTTCACACAGCGCATTGAGCGAATCTATACCTTCACGCACAAACTCGGAGGGCTTGGCATACACGATGACCATTGCTCCGCTTTCTTGGACAATCGTGAGGAGATAGGTGGCATTGAGGATATGGGGTTGTCCTAGCACAAAGGGCATGGCGAGAGGGTTTGGGCTAGAGCGGAGCGCGGCGATGACCTCTCGGCTATGAGATTTGGTATGTAGGATAGGGATAGAGCCTTTATACATTTGGGCTTGGTAGGTGAGGGATTCTAGACTCTCACTCTCTCTTTGCAACGCTCCCGTGGGGCATACACTCACACAATCCCCACACGCTATGCAATCGGGACTACTTAGCACAATCTCACCCCTTTGGTTGTCTCTAAAGACCCCAAAGCTTTGGCACACATCACTGCATTTGTGGCAATATCCACTATCGCCCGTGGTGTCTTTGCTTTTAGGGCGGCGGTGCCAAAAATCACAGAGATTAGGGGTGAGGCGGATAGGGCTTGTGTATTCATACGCACCGATAAAGCTATACAAAGATTCTAAAAGCTCCTTAGGGCTATGGTATTCATTGACCCAATGCACGCCCTTAGAGTGCTGCACATTGGCAAAATTTGTGAAAAACACCACCTGTGCGACTTCAAGGCTAAGAGTTTGAGAATCTTGCGTATAGAGGATATGAAAATGCCCCAAAGAACCATTGAGACCTACAAAGCTTTCAGGCAATACCGCAAAAATCTCACAATCCTCTAATCCGTGGGTTTGAGTAGATTCAGAGAGTGTGTGCAAAAACTCCTGTGCGATTTCTCCACTACCCACGACCGCAATTTTGGGCGCGATAAGCATCGTCTTAGCACTCTGCAAGGGCGCAAAATCTAGCGCTATCTCGCCCACTTCGCGTAAGGCTTCTAGCTGGGCTTGGGAAAAAAGCTGTGTGTCGAAAAACTCCGCATACGCATTGTCTGTCTGCCCTAGTGTTTGAGTTATGTTCGAAAACGACATCTATAAACCTTATAGTAATTTTGTCTTTCTTAATATCCTGTCTGCATTATAGGACTAAAATTTATAAAATTCCTTAAGAATCCTAGAGATTTATCCTATATAAAATTTAGCATAGTCAAAAAAGTAACAAAATTTTTTACAAAATGTCTTATATCTTTAAGATTTTTCGCTTCACAAATGATGCGCAACTACGTACAAACAAATACACTCTTGCGAGGAATACAGAGGGCATAGGGCGATTATGGGATTTGTAACATTCCACAATATCTTTGGCAAAGGGATTAGATTTTGCCTCACATTTGATACGACATTTATTGAGAAATGCGTATTTACGATAAGCTGCAAGGTCAAAGATGGGGGCGAAATCCTCTAGTTTGCCTATAGCTTCTAGGGTAGCGAGTGTGCGCATACATTTCCAGCAATACCCGCAGTTTATCCCATTTCTTTTGCACGCGAGGTTGAGGTGTGTCCTAGCAAACTCCCAGTTGGCGATGTTTGCGGTCTTTTGAGTGCGTTTGTATTGGCAGCCATCGACTATGAGTTCAAGCGACTCTGTGCTTAGTAGTGGCACGAGGTAAGATTCACAAAAGCACGCCATATCATAGTCTCTATAATTTTTCCCAAAGTCCTTTATCTCCTCATAGCTCATCGCACTAGGTGTGTAGTATCTCCTGATCCCCTCTTGGAGGGCAAAAACACAAGAATATATGGCAAAAAATCCCCACGCTCCGCTATTTACACCCTCTGGTCCCCATTGTGTGCTGCGTGGAAAAGCGTGGATATTGGAGATCACTTGGTATATAGGGAGATGGAGCTCATCTGCCATTGGTTTGTTGGATTGGTATTCATAGAGGTATTTTTGGTGTGTATCAGGAAGTCGATAGTGTCCATACGCCCCGCAGTCAAAAAGAAAGAGTGCGTTGAGTTTATAGTCTGGATCTTTTTCTTTGGCATAGTGATTATAAATCGTGCTAAGTGAATCTACTCCACATGAGAGGCTTGTGCCTATAATCCCCCCCCCTTATTAGAATCTACCATATCAGTAAATCCATCGACTGATACATTGACCTTAGAGAGTTTGTCAGAAAAGTCGCAGAGGATACTCTGGGCATAGGTCATAATGTTGTGATACAAGCGTTTGGAGACTTTGCCACAAATGTGCAAGTCTTGCTTGTAGCTCATAGCGATGTAGAGTGGGATTAGCAAAAATGCGTCATAGCTGTGTGAGAGCATATGCTTATCTTGTGTGCGCGTGGCAAAGTAGATTTGATTGCCTTCTTTGTGGTAGGGGTTTGGCATATTTTCTACATCTATGTCAGCAACTACGCGCGACCAACCATCTAAATGTCCTCTGTGAATCTCCTCGATTCGTAAATTTTTGATTGTGATCATTTCATTCTCCTTACAGATTCTGATGAGGTTGGTATTGTAGCGAAATCAACATAAAATCCCATTTTGGTAGAGTTTCACAAACTCTTTAGCAATGCGTGGGTTTTTGCTACCCTTTTGGGTAGCGTAGTTGAGAGCTTTTTGACGCAACACAGAATCCAATGAGTGTGGTTGTATTCCTAAATATCTCGCTACAAGATTGATATACTCGGCACTGCCTAATGTGTAAAATCCTAAGCAAATCCCAAATCGATCGCTAAGAGAGATGATTTCATCTTGCATATCGCTTAAGTGCATCGTGTCTTGGGCATATTCCTCTAGGAGCAGATGTCGCATATTGGAAGTAGCATAAAATAAAATATTTTGTGCTTGTGCCTCAAATCCTCCATCTAAGATACTTTTTAATGCCTTGTAACTTTCGTCTGCTCGTCCAAAGGAGAGGTCATCGCACACGATGATAAATTTATATGGTTGCTCACGGAGAAAATCCACTAAATGTGGTAATATCGCTAGTGAGGATTTGGGGACCTCAATCACGCGCAAAAGTGTATCTTCTCGGTGCAAAAAATCACACAACACCGCACGCATACTTGAGCTTTTGCCACAGCCCCTAGCACCCCATAGCAGGACATTACTCGCTTGGGAATTGTCCAAAAAACTTTGTGTGTTGCTTTGCACTGCTTTAATAATATCATCAATCCCTACAAAATACGACAAATCTATGGTTTCTAGCTCTTTAATAGGGCGTAAAAATCCGCCATACCCTTCAAATTCTCCGCGATAGATATACGCTTTGAGAGTGTCAAAATCTGTATCAAAATGCTTCACACTATTCCTTTGGTTTTTGATTTTTATTGTTTATAACATTTTTTTTCATAGAATACCCTTATTTGTTTTTTGATCGCCACCAAGCACTTGTGGCAATAGTGGCTTTAGGTATCAGTTGGTGTTTGCTTTTGAAACAATTGCCGTGAAAAAACCGCAAAACTATTGACAACACTACATTTTTTAACATAGAATGTTTGGGTTATCATAAAATTAAGGAGTTTTTAATGAAAGTAATCCAATCTATCAGCGAAGCTATCGGCAACACGCCTCTTTTGTTTATCAAGTCCCTCTCTAAAGAATGTGGGGCAAATATCTATGGTAAATGCGAGTTTTTCAACCCAAGCGGTTCGGTCAAAGACAGAATCGCGCTTCATATGATTGAATCTGCGCTAAAAGAGGGCAAAATCAATGCGAATACAACCCTCATCGAGCCAACCAGTGGCAACACCGGTATCGGACTAGCCGCTGTGTGTGCTGCTAAGGGGATTAAGCTAATCCTCACAATGCCAGAATCTATGAGTATCGAGCGGCGAAAGCTGCTTAGTGCCTTTGGTGCGAAGCTAGAGCTAACCCCAGCTACACAAGGAATGAAAGGAGCAGTCAATCGTGCTTTGGAGTTGCAAGCAGAAATTCCAAATTCACTTGTGTTGCAGCAATTCCAAAACCCCGCCAACCCCGAGATTCATAGACAAACCACCGCGCTAGAGATTTGGGAAGCGATGGAGGGCAAAATCGATGTGTTTGTGAGTGCTGTGGGCACAGGCGGGAGTCTAAGTGGTGTGGGCGCGGTGCTAAAGGCAAAAAATCCTAACATCAAAGTCATCGCGGTGGAGCCTATCAACTCACCGGTTATCAGCGGTGGCGCGCCCGGAGCGCACAAGATTCAAGGCATTGGCGCGGGATTTATCCCAGATACTTTAGATACAAGCCTCATTGATGAGATTTTACAAGTCGATGCACAGTGGGCTGCGGCACAATCGCGCAAAATCGCTAAAAACGAGGGCGTGCTAGTGGGAATCTCAAGCGGTGCAAACCTCTGGGGCGCGCAAGAAATGGCAAAAAAATATCCGGGCAAAAACATCGTAACGATTCTTTGTGATACAGGGGAGCGATATTTAAGCACGGATTTATTCGAGGCGTAATTTAAGAAATTCGTCTCTTGTGCAATCTTTAAATGATTACTTCGGCTCGGTTTGGTCATTACCGCTTAGGTAACTCCCTGCACCTCGCCTTGTAAAACATTTAAATCTCACACAAGATACTAGAATTCCAATAAGGCTTGATTAAGATTCTGCAAAGTGGTAGTTTGAAGCAGGTTAAATTTCGTAAATGCAGGCTAGATTCCACACTTAAAGTCACCTCAAGGCATTCTAGGATTTTGGATGAGAAATCGTTGTTTTCAAGCGAGGGGCGAAGGGAGCTTACTTAGAGCGTAAGTGACCGAGCACCGAGCGCAGAATCAACGATTTATCGCCAAAAGCCGAATGCCCCGCACTTACGCTTTTTTCTCGCTTACGATATTGACGATATTATCCCCCACCATCACGGCGATTTTTTCCATAAACTCCGCTGGTGAAGTGAATCCCACGCACGAGCAGTTAATCTCGCCTAGCACATATTTATCCTTGCCATTAGAATCTGTATCGAGGATAAAGTCCGCCGTCCAAATCAGTGGCAAATCATAATTCCCAAGTTTAGCGCGAATCTCTGGAAGCTGCACCAAGAACCAATCAATGAGTGCCTGCCAATCTTTTGGCTCATCATAGCGGTATTTTGCCCCACTAAAGAGTGTCGCAGAAAACGCATCGCCACCCTCTGCAGGTTTTTTATGCACGACATACACAGGGGTTTTATACAGCATTAGGATTCTAATCTCGCCCTCTTTAATCCGCGGCAAGAATGTCATATCCACAAGCATTCCATTATCGCCTACCAAATAATGCTCGCAAAAGTCCATAAACTCGCCTAAGTGTCGCTCCTCGGTGTGGTTGTCCTTAGCCTCGGTGCAGATGATTTTGGTATCTAGCGGGAGTGAATCCACCTTGCCATAATCGCTCGCAGATTCTAAGCGCACACGCCAGATTCCCTCGCCTGTGGAGCCGCGGTTTTGCTTTAGCACACGCTCACCTTTGGCTAGGGTTTTGGGGAAAGTCTTTTTGAAATCGTGCTTATCACTCCAAGTTACACCGATTCTCTTGGCTTCTGCAGGGTCATAATACGCATAAGTATCGCTAGGCACAAGCTGCGTGTCAGCAAGTTTAGTAAGTGCGTCCTTAGCCCCATAGCCTATCATCGCATCGGGGTGGGGCATACCCACTAACCCATCAGCACAGAGTTTGCGAAGCACATCAAAATAGAGTTTTTCCTCTTTTAGATTCCCCGGATTGACGCGTGAGACATAGCCATCAGCGGTGTTTTTGACATGCTCATAGATTTTGTTTCGCTCTACTTCATTGCGCAAAATCTCATCAGTGAAAAACACCACTTCGGCATTCCAGCCCTTAGCCTTTAGCGCATTGACCATTGGCATAGTGTCTTTTCTATACCCATCAGGTCCCTTGTCGCTACCACCCTTTGCTTCGAAAAACACGATGTTCTTTTTCATATCCTCTCCTTTTAGGTAAATTTAAGCTTCCATTGTATCCCAATTCCCTACAAAGTAATATTAAAATTTATGAATTTTTGGTAAGTTTATGGAACAAATCTGATTATTTGGGG
Organism: Candidatus Helicobacter avicola; assembly: GCA_019112865.1. Lineage (GTDB taxonomy): Bacteria > Campylobacterota > Campylobacteria > Campylobacterales > Helicobacteraceae > Helicobacter_F > Helicobacter_F avicola. The sequence continues at coordinate 71,146 of DXIN01000035.1, read as the reverse complement.
ATTATACGCACAATATTCTTTTGCTGTGGCGTATAAGCCTACTTAAAAATTAAGCAAGGATTATGTATTATCCACCATTTATTCTTAATTATTAGAGATAACAAGGCTTTTATTATGGATTATATGCAAACATATCGAGATAGAGATTCTATCCTTGCAGTAGCAAAAACAATACAGACACTTGCGTCTAAACTCCCTATACCGCTTAGGATTATGGAAGTGTGTGGCGGACATACCCATACACTTATGAAATACGGCTTGCTCAAGCTTTTGCCACCCAATATTGAGTTTATTCACGGACCGGGCTGCCCGGTGTGCATTATGCCGCGTGGGCGTATTGATGAGGCATACCATATCGCAATGTGTTCTGATGTGATTTTGCTAACTCTTGGGGATATGATAAAAGTTCCCGGTAGCAATGGTAGTCTGCAAAATGCCCGCGCACAGGGTGCAGATGTGCGATTTGTGTATTCGCCCATAGAGGTGTTAAAAGTCGCACAGGATAATCCTAGTAAAAAAATTGTGTTTTTTGCTATCGGCTTTGAGACGACTACACCTATGAGTGCTGCGCTTTTGGAGCAGTGTATCGCCCTAAATCTCACAAATGTGTATTTTCATATAAACCATGTGCTTGTCCCACCACCCTTGCAGCTCATTCTCTCCCAGCCAGATTGCTCTATCAATGCTCTTATCGCACCCTCTCATGTGAGTGTGATAAGCGGGGCGAAAATCTATGTGCCGCTTTTAGAGCGATTTAAACTACCTATCGTGGTGAGTGGATTTGAACCACTTGATATGATGCAAAGTATCCTCTCTATCGTCAAACAAGCCATAGCCCTCACTCCGCGCCTTGAGATTCAATACGCGCGTGTGGTAGATATGCAGGGCAATCTCAAAGCCCAAGCAATGGTGGAGCGTTACTTTTGCCCACGAGAGCATTTTGAGTGGCGTGGGCTAGGTGATATTCCAGAATCTGCTTTGCGCCTTAGAGATGAGTTCGCACGCTATGATGCCGAGATAGAGTTTGCCCCACATCTCCCCAAAGAGTGCAAGGCAGACCACAAGGCTTGTCTGTGTGGCGAGATCTTAAAAGGCAATGCCAAACCTATGGATTGTAAAGTTTTTGGCAAAGCCTGCACACCAAATAACCCCATAGGAAGTTGTATGGTAAGCAGTGAGGGTGCGTGTGCGGCGTATTACAAATATGGTGCGCTTTTGTGATGGATTGTGTGAAAACTCCAGAGGAGATACTTGTAGATTCAGCCCAGAGCTACTACGCGTATCTTGATGAACATAATTTGGGTTTAGAGGAGCTTAAAATCGTCAGCGCGACCTTGGAGCAGGAGCGACTTATCCTTGCTCTTGGAGGGCGTTTGTTTTCCCAAGATGGTTTAGTGCTACAAGTGGGAGAAAAGCTTTTTGAGCTAAGTGTCTGTGCGGATATGCAATACAATCAAGAGAGCTTTGTCTTAGAAATTTCCCCAAATTACGAGCTTTTAGAATCTCTACAACGACTTCAAAACTCAAAGTCCAAAAAATCCAGCACACACAAGATTTCTCCAGAAAATCTCAAGCTTTTTAGTGATCTTAAGTTTCTTGTGCGTAATGTCGAGGACTTTGTCGCAAAGCACTCCCTTGCTCTACCTAGCAGGAAGCCCATCGCCCCTCCACAAATCCCATCATATCTTAATGATTACCAAAAAAATGCCCTTGATATGCTCTTTTCTCAAAGTCTTAGCTATGTGTGGGGTGCGCCGGGCAGTGGCAAGACACAGGTTGTGCTTTTTGAGGCGGTGTATCATTATGCCAAGCAGGGGCTTAAAACCTGTGTGCTAGCCCCCACAAACTCTGCACTAGAGCAGATTTTTATCACACTTATCACACATTTTAAACAGATGGACTTTGAGCTTAGTAATCTCTTGCGACTTGGTATGCCCACGCAAAAATTTTTAAGTCTCTATCCAGAATGTTGTGATCCAAACCTTCTTATCCAAAGAGGGCAAACCTCACTTTTTGCCCAACCCACTTCGCTTAAAAATCGTCTCAAAGATGCGCATATCATCGGGCTTACACTTGATGGATTTATCAAAAAAAGTGAAAGTCTTGAAGTAGAATTTGCGCATTATTTTTTGGACGAATGCGCGTTTGCACCATTAGCAAAGGCATGCGCATTGTGTGCAGATAATGTGCCTATCACATTTTTTGGTGATCACAAGCAGCTTATGCCAATCTGTGAAATGCCCCCTAAAGAACTTAAGATTCACAAAGAAGTGAATGTATGGAATCTCTCTGCGCTTTTTTTGGAGGAGTTTTTTCACACTCCTCAATCCGTGCTAGAGAAGCAGCCCACCGACACACCAGCACTTAGCCACATAGCCGAACTGAAATTTACTCATCGCTATGGCGATAATCTCGCACAGATTTTGGATTCTGCTATTTATGGCATTGGTTTGCGTGGGCGTGATGAGAGAATGGAGATTTATTGTATCGATAGCGGTGCTAAGGGCGAGGCACAAAGCAATGTGAGCCAAAATGAAGCACTAGCTATCTACAAACTCTACAAATACTTGCACCAAAAATCCCTTACGCAAAGTCTTGGCATCATCACGCCATTTGTGAATCAAAAAAAACTTTTAGGGCGTATGATTGCTCACAACGACATCAGCACGATACACGGCTCACAGGGTAGAGAATGGGAAAATGTAATCTTTTCACCGGTGGGATTGCATTATTACCTCACAGATTCTAGACAGATTAATGCACTTTTTGGGCTTAATGTCGCAATTAGTCGGCTCAAAAAACGGCTTTTTATCGTGTGTGATTTGGGTTTTTGGCAGCAGCAAGAGGGGCAGTTTCTCCACGCTTTGCTTACACAATCTACGCGTATTAATCTCTAGGCACAAGGAGGCTTTAATGACAATTACTTTGGCACATGGCAGTGGTGGGATAGAATCCCAAGAACTCACACAAAGGATTTTTCTCAAACACCTAGCACCTTTTATGCAGGGTAGTGGAGAGGACGCAGGTCTTGCGCACGGGTGCGCAGGGGCATTTGCGATGAGCACTGATAGCTATGTGATAACGCCCTATCGTTTTAGAGGTGGGGATATCGGCAAACTCTGCGTGTGTGGGAGTAGTAATGATGTGGCGATGATGGGTGCGCGACCGATGTATATGAGTGCGGGATTTATCATCGAGGAGGGCTTTAGCATACAAGAATTAGAATCTCTTGTGGTATCTATGGCGCGCGAATTTAAGCTGGGTGGGCTTAAACTCTTAAGTGCGGATACCAAAGTCGTGCCTAGAGGGAGTATGGATAGGATTTTTATCAACACAACCGCTTATGGTGAGGTTATCTATGAGAATCTTAGCGCGCATAATCTCAAAAATGGAGATTGCATCATCGTCAGTGGCAACATCGGCACACACGGAAGTATGGTGTATTGTGAACGTAATGAAATAGGGCTAGTAAGTAGTTTGCAGAGTGATTGCGCACAGCTCTTTGGTATGCTAGAGCCGCTTTTTAACTCCGGTGTGGAGATTCACGCGTTGCGTGATGCGACACGAGGAGGGTTAGCAAGTGTGCTTAATGAATGGGCGCAAGCAAGCAATGTGGGGATTGACATACAAGAAACCGAGGTGCCGATTTTAGATGAGGTGCGCGGAGTGTGCGAGATACTTGGGCTTGAGCCTTATGTGCTGGCTAATGAGGGCGTGTGCGTGCTAAGTGTGGCACACAAAGATGCACAGAGAGTGCTAGAGATATTGCACACTCACCCGCTAGGGCAAAATGCGCGTCTTGTGGGTAAAGTTTGTGAGCAAAATCCCCAAAGAGTTATCTTGCATAATGCCTACGGCACGAGGCGGTACCTAGAATATCCACAGGGTGAGATTCTGCCTAGAATCTGCTAGTGCTAGAGTTGCTTGTAGTGTTGTCCCCAAGTCGCAAGAGATTCTAAAACTCCACTTAAGCTCTCTCCAAGCGGTGTGAGTGCGTATTCTACACGCGGTGGGACTTCCGCATAGACTTTGCGCTTTAGGAGTTTTGTCTCCTCTAGCTCACGCAGATTCTGTGTCAATACCGCTTGTGAAATGGTTTGGTTTTTGGTTGCTGAAATACTTTTCTTTAATTCCCCAAAGCGTTTTGTCCCACTTAATAAATCGCGGATAATGAGGAATTTCCATTTATTGCCGATGAGATTAAGCGTAGTTTCAATCGGACAGGGCGAATGATATTTTGTCATAATGATTCCTTTATAAAGTTATGCTTAGATTCTAGCAAATTTTCATAAAACCTCTCTATGATATTCTAAAATTTCAAAAAATTTTTATCAATAAAACTCCATATTTACACAATAGTATTAAAAATACTACTACATTATAAAATTATTCCTACTTGAATTTTACAACTTACTCTATTATCATTCCAATGTGCTTTTTGAAAGCAAAATTTATTATAAAGGATAGACTATGAAAATAGCAGTTTTGTGCGCAAATGGCAAAGCAGGGAAGTTAATCGTAGAGGAAGCCATAAATAAGGGCTTAGAGGTTAGTGCCTTTGTGCGAGATTCTAGTAAAGCACGCTTTGATAGCAAAGTGTGCGTGGTGCAAAAAGATATTTTTACCTTAGAATCTAGCGATTTGCAAGGCTTTGATGTGATAATCGATGCCTTTGGTGAGTGGCAAAATCTTAGCTTACACAAAGCCCATATGGAGCATTTGGTGCAGATTCTATCAGGTAATAGTGCAAAATTCTTAGCAGTGGGCGGTGCAGGTAGTCTGTATATGGATACAAGCCACACAACTATGCTTATGGATACGCCAGATTTCCCAAAAGAATATCTGCCTGTGGCGAGGGCTACCACAGAGGCTTTTAATGTGATAAAAGCATCAAAGGACATAAATTGGGTGTATGTCAGCCCACCAGCGGTATTTATCCCAGATGCACCAAAAAGTGGCAAATACAAAATCATCGGCGAAGAATTTGAGCTAAATAGCAAGGGCGAATCTAAGATAAGCTATGCAGATTATGCAATAGCGATGATAGAGATTGCCCTAGATTCTCAGTATGATAGGCAGAGAGTGGGCGTGATAGGGTTGTAATAGCCCTCATCAAAGGCATCAAGCGAGATTCTGTGGCAAAATTACTCCAAATTTTAGAGATTTTCTAGCATTTTGTTATAGGCAGCTTTGGTGCCCGGACGCACATTGCTCACTAGACTAAAGACAACAATCGCCAAAGACGCCACCAAGAATCCCGGGATAATCTCATACACACCCGTATCAGCAAAAAATTGCTTCCAAGCCACCACGACAGCCGCACCACTAATCATTCCAGCAATCGCGCCGATTCTTGTCATTCTGCTCCAAAAAAGCGAGAAAAGCATCACCGACCCAAAAGACGCTCCAAACCCAGCCCACGCATAAGCCACGATACTTAGCACGCTAGAATCTTTGTCTGTGGAGATGACAAAGGCGATGAGTGCCACCACAAGCACCCCAATTTTGCCAAGTCGTAGCACCATCGCCTCTGATGCTTCTTGTTTGAAAATCTTTTTGTAAAAATCCTCTGCAATCGTGGAGCTAGAGACGAGTAGTTGCGAACTAGCGGTGCTCATAATCGCAGCAAGGATTGCGCTAAGCAAGATTCCAGCAATCCATGGGTTAAAGAGGAGTTGGGACATCACGATAAAAATACGCTCGGGATCTTGCAGGGTGAGATTAAATTTATTGACATACGCCACGCCAAGCATACCGATAAAACAAGCAGCAATGAGGCAAATAGCCATCCAAGCTATGCCGATAAAAGTCGCTGTGGGAATGTCTTTGGTCGAGCGGATTGACATAAATCGCACTAAAATATGAGGTTGCCCAAAATATCCAAGTCCCCAAGCAAGTGCCGAGATAATCCCCACGATAGAGACGCCGCTAAGCCATTGCAACCGCTCTTTTGCGACAAAAGGTATCTTTGCAAATGCTAAAAGTAGGGAATGAAGAGTGGTATTGTCATTTGATAACAAGGCAGATTCTAGCTTGTGTGCTATGTCTTTGGAGGTGATTACTGCTTTATTGTCAAAAAGTGTCAAAATATTGGCATCATCTTGTAATTGTGCTGGAATCTTTGAGGCGTGGATACTTCGATCTTGTGTGTTTTGGAGGTTTTGTATGAGGGATTTTACAAACTCCTTAGATTCTGCACTCTCAAGGTTATTTATAAATTTTGGAATCTGCCCCTGAAACTCCACAATCTTTTTGCTTGAATCATCGGAGTTTTTGATGTATTTTGCCGCTTCATCAAGTCCGCCTATGTGGGAAAGCATCACAATTGGCACGACCACAAGGGCTAAAATCATTAAAAGTCCTTGAATCATATCCGTCCAGCACACAGCCTTGTAACCTCCAAAAAAGGTGTAAGCCACGATGATAAAAGTCCCAGTAGTCAAGGCGTGGGAGTATTTGATACCAAAAACTTCCTCAAAAAGTTTCGCCCCACTCACAAGCCCTGATGAAACATAAAAGGTAAAAAAGATGAGAATCACCACCGCACAAACCACGCGTAAAATATGCTTATCATCGCTAAATCGCGTCTCAAAATAATCTGGGATTGTCAGTGAGTTTGCCACCACGCTTGTGTAGATTCTAAGTCTTTTGGCGACAAAAATCCAATTCAAACTTGCCCCAATGGTCAAGCCTATGGCAATATAACTATCGATAAAGCCACTCACATACAACGCTCCGGGCAAGCCCATCAAAAGCCACCCGCTCATATCCGAAGCCCCAGCACTTAGGGCAGAAACCACAGGTCCCATAGATCGCCCACCAAGGAAATAATCCTCGGTGCTTTTGTTCTGCCGATAAAAATAAAAACCTATAAAAAGCATCAAAGCTGCATAGCTCACAAACATTATCGCAATAGGTGTGTTTATACTTACAACTTCCATTATATCCTCCTTTTAGTTTTTTAAAGCACGAATCCCTAAATTTCCATATCGATGATAGGATATGCTCAAAGACTTTTCATTATGATAGAACAAAAGCTCAAAACGTCCATTTAAAAGCGGCTTGTCTCTAATGACTATCTTAGCCAAAGAAGCAGCTTTTATGTAAATTTTGTCATTTACACTAGGCTTGGCGTGATAGCGGATTCTCTCATACTCCTCTATCTTAGCCATAAAGTCCTCTTCTTTTTCTTGTATAAATTCTGCACTTAAATTTAGTTTTTGACTAAGTTCTTTTGCCTTTGATACATTTTCATTTTCATCAAAGCTTATGTCAAGCTTTACCTTAGCAGTATTTGCCGCTAAGATGACAGCTAAAATATCTCTTAAGCTATCATCTTTGCACACTCTAAAACCAAGATTTTTTATCTTTGTGTATGAGAAAAGATTATCCTCTCCTCTGATATTTACATAGTCCTTGCTAAGGCTAAATTCGTTTTCATAATGATAAGCATAAGACTTTGCCATAGCACTAAGCTCATCTAAGCCAAGTTTTTTAAATTCCTTTGAAAATTCGTTTTCAAGCACATTCTCATCAACTTCATCTTGGCAGATATCTAAAAACTGCGTGATGTAATTATAAATTCCTACCTTTCTACCAAAGCCAATGGCGGATTTTTTAATGCCTCCAAAGGGCTGACGCAAAACTATCGCACCTGTTGTAGGTTTGTTTATATAAATATTTCCAGCCTCTATGTGTGTGTGAAAATACTCCCACTCTCTTTCATCAAGGCTTTCAAAACCAGCAGTTAGCCCATATCCTGTGGAATTTACTATTTCAATTGCTTCTTTTAGATCCCTTGCTCTCATCACGGTTAAAATCGGTGCGAAAAGCTCTGTCATATGGGTAAAATCACCCCTTTTTGTGCCGTATTTTATGCCAGGACTCATCAAATGTTTGTTATCATCTATAAATTTAGGCTTTAAAGCCCAGCTTTCATAAGGTTTAAGCTCATCTAAAGCCTTTTGAACCTTAGAATCTATATCATCACAAAGAGCAGCGATTTTGTTTTTAAACTCAAATGGCGAACCAACAAGCATAGATGAGGCTGCATCTACAAGAGTCTTTTTAAAATCCTCATCATCATAAACCTCGCTTTCTAAGACAAGCAAAGAAGTAGCCGAGCATTTTTGCCCTGAATTTGAAAAGGCTGAATGCACTATGTTTTTAATAGCACTATCTCTATCAGCAAATTTTGAAACTATGGTGGCGTTTTTGCCTCCTGTTTCAGCACTTAAAAGCAAGGTAGGATTAGCTTTTAGCATTTTATAAGCCGTTTCTTCTCCTCCTGTGAGTATGCTAAATTTCACACTTTCATCTACAAGTAAGTATTTTGAAACATCGCTTCCCTTTGAAGGCAAGAAAATAAGCGCATCTTTTGGCACTCCAGCCTCCCAAAGAATTTCACAAATCATATATCCTGTAAGTGTGGATAGCGATGAGGGCTTATAAATCACAGCATTACCCGCAGCAAGCGGTGCTACTATGGTGCCTACTGAAATTCCCACAGGGAAATTCCAAGGTGCTATGGTAACTCCCACGCCCTTTGGGCTAAATTTAGCCTTAGGATTTTGCTCTCTTAGTTTAGCTAAAGAATGTGGATAAAACTCGGTAAAGTCTATCGCTTCACTCACTTCAGGATCTATTTCTAAAAAAGTTTTACCCACTTCTAAGGCTGCAAGACCTATCAAATCTCCTCTTTTTTCTCGCATTAGTTTTGCAGCACGGGCTAAAATCTGATGAATCTCATCAAAGCTTTTTTCTTTAAACTTAGAGTTTTTAGCCACTTCCAAAGCCTCTTTTATCTCTTTTTCCCCAGCTAAGTAAGCCTTGCCTATCACACGATTTTTTATCTTATCTTTTACTTCGATATAGCTTAGGCTCTCATCTTTTATACTATCTTTTATCACAGGATAGACATCATAACCGCTTAAATTTTCATATTTTTCTTTGATTTTTTTAGCCCAAGCTCTATTTTGAGCTAAGATAAAATCTGTATCGCTTTCATTTGTGAAAGTTTTGCTCTCATAAGAGCTTTTTATATTTTGCTCCTTGTTTCTATCTTGCTTTCTGTGAGTGCTGTTATCTAGGCTTTTAATGCCTTCTAAGCTATCTAGGAAAAGTTTTTCTTGCATTTGCCAATTTGAATCTCCAACCTTTAGATTGAAAAAATAGCGCATAAAATTATCTTCACTTGTATTCTCATCAAGCCTTCTTACAAGATAGGCTATGGCGTTGTTAAAATGTGCCTCATCACAAACGGGTGCGTATAAAATCAAATTATGAATTTTAGACAGCTCATAAGAGCATTGTAAGCTCATACCCTCAAGCATTTCAAAGGTAAAGCTATTTAACGCATTAGCCTCTTTTATCCTCGTGTAAGCATAGGCTATCTCAAAGATATTATGACTTGCTATGCCGATGTTGATGTATTTGTAGTTATCATCTTGGAGGATAAAATCAAGCATTTTGTTGTAATTGCTATCTGTATCAATTTTCTTATAAAAAGTAGGAAGCTCCCAGCCTCTTTGACTTGCGATAGTTTCCTCACTTTCCATATTTGCACCCTTTACGAAGCGGATTTTTATAGGCTTCATTCCTTTTAAAACCCTCTCTTTTGAAAAGGCAAAGAGTTTTTTAAGATACTCATAAGAATCCGGTATATAAGCTTGTAAGACTATGCCCGCTTTTATATCAAATTTACTAAGACTTTCCATAAAAGCAGCCACTGTTAGCTCTAAATCCCTGAATTCCTCCATATCAAGATTGATAAATTTCTCAATACCCTGCCTTTTTTCCTCCTCTCTAGCTAAGGCATAAAGATAATCTAGCCTTTTTACCACCTCATCTTTTGAGTATTCGTAATCTATAATGTTAATTTGTGAAAAAATAGTAGTAATTTTTATAGATATATAAGTTATATAGCTTGATTTTAGAGCCTCTTCGTATTTTTTTATGCGGTAAGCACTTTCTGCTTCTCCTAAAACCTCCTCGCCGATTAGATTCACATTCAAAGTAATCTTATCCTCGTTTTTTCTCTTTTCTATGTGGGGTTTTAAAAAGCTTTCACTTGCGTCTAAGACCATAGCACTTGTATCTTTTCTAAGGTGAGAGACAAAAAAAGGCACTGAAATACTAGGTGCAAAGCGACCAAAATTTATAAAAGAAAAAAGCAAGAACTTTTCAAAGCTCGTAAAAAAGTCCGCTATACCAAATTTATTTAAGGTATGCTCTATCAAGTCAAAAGAAGCACTTTTGTCCTTACACCTAAAAGAGCGGTCCAAAAGCTCTATTAGCATAACCTTATTTTTGGGATTATTTAGTAGTTTTTGCATTTTTTTGTGAAATTCCCGCTCACTTTGTGAGATATGTGCTTCAATCTTGTGTTGCAATTCTTTAGCGAGTTTGAGGGATTGTTGGATTGTTTCATTCATGGGAAACTCCTTAGCTTGTAGTCTTTAGATTTCATTAGATAATAGTAACAAAAAATCAAGCTAGAGTTAAAATTGTGGTAGTATATTTTTAGCCCCTGTGTGATTTGGTAACAAGCCACAAATTCCAAATTGTGCTATAATGCCGAGTTTAGTCAATTTTATCAGATAAGTAGTGCTATGGGATACATCATTTTCACGCTCACAATATGTTGTGTTTATCTGCGCCCATTTAGACTGCCAATATGGGTATTTAGCACACTTGGGGCGGTGTGTGCGTATGCTCTAGGTGTGGTAAGTCTTAGCGACATCGCACTTGTGTGGGAGATTACTAAGCCAAGCACCCTTGCACTCATCGGGCTTATCCTCCTTAGCCTTTCCTTTGAAAAGCTTGGATTTTTCACACACCTTGCCTCGTGTATCACGCCACACACGCATTTTATCCAGACTTGGAAATTCTTTGTGTTGCTCATTATTTTGGGGAGTGTGGTAAGCATAGTTTTTGCTAATGATGGGGCGGTGTTGGTTTTAACTCCGCTTATACTAGCACTATTTGACAAAAGAAATTCGTCTCTTAGTAGGCATTCAGTCTTGAGCGATAAATCGTTGAATCTGCACTCGGATTTTCAGTCATTTGCATCTAGCAAACTCCCTCAATCCTCGCTTGATAACAACGATTTTTCATCTCAAGCCTTAGAATGCCAAGAAAATTCGTCTTTGGGCAATCATTCGCAAGATTGCGGTAATTTTAGGGCAGTCATTACCTATAAGGTAACTCCTACCCCAAAACGAAGTTTCTTTAGAAAATTACCGCAAAACTTCCAAAGCACCACCACAAAACAAGCCGTAAGCGTAGTTTATTTAGTAAATACTAGAATTTATGAATCTAACGACACAAATTCACAAAACAATGCAGAATCTAGCAGTGTAGAATCTCAAGATTTAGATTCTATGCAGCACACAAAAAATATGCAAGGGCGAAGTATTTTAGATGAGAAATGTGGGTTGCAAGAAAAACACGAGGGGAGTTACCTTGAGGGTAATGACCCGAAGTGTTTTTCGCCGCTCCCGCATTTATCACTAAAAGACAAGCCCTATAAGATAACACCTCTTATCGTGTTTTTGCTCCTTATTAGCTTCCTCAGCGACTTCGCCTCCAATGCTCTTGTGATTTCTAATCTCACCAATATTATCACCGCACAAATGTTTGGTATGGATTTTGTGCGTTTTGCGCTTACTATGGCACTGCCCCAAATCTTTGGTTTGCTTGCTTTTGTGGGTATTGCGTGGCTTTGTTTTAGACGATTTCTCCCGCGCACATTGTGCTTTGCCACAGAATCTAAAAGAGAATCTAGCTTAGATTCTAACGCACAATTTAGCTTCACCTGCGACAAAGAGCATGATTGTCCGCTTTCAAAACACACATTTGCGCACAAGCCTACCAAACTCACTTTGCTTTTGTGCTATGTCCTTGTCATCGCACTTTTAGGAGGGATTGTCGTTGGGGAGAGATATGGTGCGGAACTCTATGTCTTTTTGTTTGGGGCTAGTTTTATCGCATTAGCGTATGCGTGGGCTTTGGGGCTATTTCAGCCTCGCACCCTGTTTAGAGAGACGCCTTTTTCGGTCGTGGTTTTTAGTTTTGGGTTATTTGTGGTGGTGTTTGGTGTGAAAAATGCGGGGTTTTTAGAATCTATGCGTGAGGTTTTTGAAAGCATAGAATCCGCACCGCTGTTTGTGCAGATTTTTAGCGTAGGCGTGTTTTCAAGTCTCAGTTCTAGCGTGATAAACAACCTCCCTATGGTGCTACTGGGCAACCTCACCATAGAATCTTTTAGCCTAGATTCAGCCCATCAAAATGTCCTAGCCCTCGCGCACCTACTAGGTTGCAATATCGGCTCTAAACTCACTCCCATAGGTTCGCTTGCCACCTTGCTCTTTTTGCTCAAGCTCAAAATCTCTGGTATAAAAATCCCATTGCTAACTTACCTCGCCTTTGCTTTTGTCATCACATTTTGTGTGCTTTTTGCCTCACTTTTGGGGTTGTGGGTAAGCGTGCTTTGAGCTAACAAGAGTTATTCGTGTCTTAGGGCATCAATAGGATTGAGTCTAGATGCGCGTCTAGCGGGGAGATAGCCAAAAAGCACACCAATAAACACAGAAAAGAGAAATGCCACAATCGCGGTGGGAATATCAAAGATAAAAGGCAGATCTTTAGCGTATGCAAAACCTAAGGAGCCAAAAAACGCTACCACAATCCCCATGATCCCTCCAAGCGCACTTAGTGTAACTGCCTCGATGAGAAATTGCAGCAATACCTCGCTCTGCAACGCTCCAATCGCCATTCTTGTGCCTATTTCTTTGGTGCGCTCGGTTACAGAGACAAGCATTATGTTCATAATCCCTATGCCACCCACCAGCAGGCTCACCCCCGCGACAAAGCCCAAAAACATCGTTAAAACTTTGATATTGGAAGTGAAAGCTTGAGCGATTTGCTTAGTATCCATAATCTCAAAAGAATCCCTCTCTCCAGCTTTGACATTGCGTATATCGCGCAGTGCTACTCCAAGCGCGAGATTGACTTCCGTAGAATCCACATCATCACGTGCGCGTATCATAATGCGATTGTAGGTATTCATCGTGGCATTGCGTGAGATGGAGCGCGCAAAGGTTTTCATCGGCAGTAGCAGCACATCGTCTTGATCGTTGCCCATACCACCCTGTCCCTTGACTTCTAGCACACCCACGCATTCACACACGATATTGCTTAGGCGGATTTTTTTGCCTAGTGGATTTTCCTCGCCAAAGAGATTTTTGCGCACAGATTCGCCAATCACACAGACATTGCTCCCTACCTTATATTCTGTATCCTCAAAAGTCCTGCCCTGCGCACTATCCCATTGTGTAACCTTGAAAAAATTTGCATTCACACCCTGCACCTGCGTGGTGGTGTTTTGGGATTGGAATTGCAAAAGCGTGGAGCTTTGTGAGATAGGAGCTAGTGCAACCACATATTCGCGCATACGAGATTCTAACTCGCGGACTTCTTGGTCGCTAAAATTTCGCCGTATGTTTGAGCCACCCAGATTCATAGCGCGGGCGGGAAATACAAGGATAATGTTGCGCCCAAGTGAAGTGAAAGTATCGCTGGTTTGTTTGGTTACACCATTGCCTAGACTTATCATCATCACCACCGCGCCTACGCCGATAATCACGCCAAGCATCGTGAGAAATGCCCGCAAAAAGTTGCGCCGAATCTGTCGGAGAGCGAGTAAAAAAGCATTGAGTATCATCGCAATCTACCTTTAGAGAATCTCATACCACAAGTTTGCCATCAAGGCAGTGAATCTCTTTACTAGCATAACGTGCCATATCTGGCTCGTGCGTTACCATAAGGATTGTGATTCCAAGCTCGGTATTAAGCTCACACAAAATCTCCATAATCTCCACGCTGCGCTTAGTATCGAGATTACCCGTAGGCTCATCAGCAAGCAAAAAAAGAGGCTTAGAGGCGATAGCCCGTGCGATTGCTACGCGTTGTTGTTGCCCACCGCTAAGTTTGGCACTGGTGTGGTCTGCCCACTCGCGTAATCCCACGCGCTCTAGTGCTTGCAGGGCGATTTCTTTGCGTTTGTCTTTTTTGATACCGCGATACATCAGTGGTAGCTCGACATTTTCAAGCGCGGTAGTGCGCGCAAGGAGGTTAAAGCCCTGAAAGATAAAGCCTATGTAGTTCCTACGCAAAAGGGCGCGTTGGTTTTGCGTGAGGTCAAACACACTCACCCCACAGAATCTATACTGCCCTCTCGTGCCTATATCAAGCGTGCCAAGGATATTTGCAAGGCTAGATTTGCCCGAGCCACTAGGTCCCATAAGCGCGATAAACTCGCCTTGCTGTATCTCCAAGCTCACGCCTTTAAGGGCTTCAAAGGCATTTTCGCCTTTGCCATAAGTTTTGTGTATATCCTCTAAGACGATAAATTCTTGCATACCTTGCCCTCTCTTATTTCGCCTTGATAGCGGTGATAACTTTGCTTTGCGCATCAATGCCACTTAAAATTTGTGTGTATTGCCCATCAGAGATTCCCACCTCCACACTTACTGCTTCGGGTATATTGTTTTTTAGCACCCATAATGTGCCGCTTTTGGTCGCATTCGCCCTACCTTGTGCTTGGGGTTTGGGACGGCGAGGTGGTGCAAAGAGTGAGCCTATGGGCTTAGATTCTGTGGGCATTGTTTTTTGCATGACTTTATTGAGGTCAAAATACAACGCATTGCTTGGCACAAGCAGAGCATTATCGGCTTTGGCGATAATGATGTCCGCAGTCGCGCTCATATTAGGACGCAATAAAAGATCTTTGTTATCCACATCAATCCTTGCGATGTAGCTCACTATCTCTGATGAGGAGCTAGTGCTGCTAGAAGAGCTAGAGGAGCTAGAGCTAGAACTCCCATCACCCGAGCCAAAATTGACTTTATTCACTTTTGCCTTAAAGGTTTTGTCAGGATACGCATCGACACTAAAGGTTACTTCCTGTCCTTCTGCAATCTTGCCAATGTCTGCTTCAGAGATATTTGCCTTTAGCACCATTTCTTCGAGCTTCTCTGCTACTTTAAAAAGCACGGGAGCTTGGAAGCTTGCTGCCACACTCTGTCCTACTTCCACGCTTTTGGTTAAAATCACACCATCAATGGGTGTAACGATATTGGAGTTTTTGAGGTCGATACTTGCGCTTTGTATGCTTGTCTCTATTTCGATAATTGAGGCTTTTTTAATATCCACATCCGAGCGCGCAGAGGTGTAGGCGGTCTTGGCGTTTTGGAGTTCTAGTCTAGAGGGAGCTTTGCCACCAGTGCTTTCATACACATCGCGCAAACGATCATAATTCCATTTCTTATCCACAAGTGTTTGCTCACTTGCCTTAAGTTGCGCTTTAGCAGAGTTTAGCTGTGCTTTATAACGCGCAATTTCTTGATTGATTGTCTCGGGATTTATGCGCGCGAGAATCTGTCCCTTTTGCACGCGGTCGTTTTCCTCCACAAGCACTTCAAGCACGATACCAGAAATCACACTGCCAATCTCTACTTCATTAGTTGGCGAGAGTGATCCAGAGGCTGAAATACTTGATTGTATCGCGCCTTGTGTAGGTGTGATGGTTTCATACTCGATACTAGGTGTGTGGAATTTCCAAAAATATATAAGCACTCCAAGAGCAATGAGGCACATTACTACGATGGTAATGAGCCACTTGGGGTTTAGGTATTTTTTGGGGGGATTGAGGGTTGTGTAAATATTCATAAAAACTCCTATATTAGTTATCGGCAGTTGGCTGCAGTGCGCCACCAAATGCTTTAAAGAGCGTAATAACAGCCAAAATCTCACTTACTTGAGAGCTAAAATACTGCGTCTGCGTGGTAAGATGGGCATTTTTGTTGGTCAAAAATACACTCGAATCTATCACTCCATGTTGCCATTGTGCGACATCAGTTTGGTAAGCTTGCTCACTAATCTCAAGCACGGCTTTGTTGTTGCGCACTTGCCTTTGTTTAGAATCCCTGTCAAAAAGTGCGTTTTCTATTTCGCTAAGCGCGGTGTTTATGGTATTTTGGAGTGTGTAAAATGCTTCTTTGCTAAGCTCTTGCTGGATTTTATAGTTTTCTCTCAAACTCACACGATTTAAAAGCGGTGTAGCAAGGGAATTAGCGATTTGGAATACCAAAGAATTTGCAGCAATGTTGCTATAGAGAATCTGCCCTATGGAGCCATTGAGTGAAATAGTAGGGAGGCGTGCAGCTTTGGCATTGGTAACCTTATAGAGTTGGGAGTGGAATGCAAACATACTTGCCCGCACATCGGGTCGTTCTAGTAGCACCTCGCTGGGTATGCTATGCACATCAAATCTCGCAATTGTAGGTAAGTCTTTGGGTGAATCTAAAAATTGCACAGAGGATTGTAGTTCCTCCATAGTAATATCTAAAAGCACCAAAAGTGCATTTTTGTTTTGCTCGTATGTGTAACGCAGAGATTCTAAGGTGTTTTGCTGGGTAAGGAGATTAGCTTTGATACTCTTATACTCGTTTAGATCGATTAAGCCCTTGTGATATTGCTGTGCGCTTATAGATTCTATCTCATGGAGATTCTCTAATATCTGTGCATTGAGTGCGATTGAGTAGGCATTATCTCGCAGGGTAAAATACAAGTTACTTACCTCGGCTACAAGTGAAATTTGTGCATTTTGCAGATTTGCCTGCGCACTCTCCTCATCTTTTTTACTAGATTGACGCAGGGCGTTGAGCTTGCCAAAGAGATCAATCTCCCAACTTAGTGAGAGATTGGCACTTGTGGAGTTTGTGCCGGGTCGCACAGTGAGGTTTTGTGCTTGAGTTCGTCTATCGGTGTAGTTTGTCCCAATATTGCCATTTATGGTGGGAAACATCGAGGCAGTGTTGATTTTGACTTGTGATTTGGCTTGATTGAGGCGTGAAGCCATAATAAGCACATTGGTATTGCGCTCCAGGGCTATGTCTAGGAGTGCGTGGAGCTGCGTGTCATCAAAGAGTGCATAAAATCTCTCAATAGGTGTGTGTTCTTGTAAATATTGTGCGAGTGTATCGCTGGTGTTTGTGGTAGGATTTTTTAGGTTAGAAAATGATTGGGGGATATGGGTTTTGCTCTGTAATTCTTCGGTGGTGGGGAGCTTAGTAGAACATGCACAAAATACTATCACAGCTAGTGTCGCCAACCACCTCAAAACTACTCCTTTTTTGCTAAAGCCAAAATTTCCTGCGCAGTGTAAAACAAAAAAGTGAAATAGATGTGAATTACCTTTTATTGTTAGCAAATCCCCTTGTATGTGGAAAATGATATTTTTTGACAAAATGTGTGTTTGAGCGAAATTTTAAGAAACTTTGTCGTAAAATGCCGCTTTTATTTACTCCAAAAACGAAAGAAGACTACTTATGCAAAACATACGAAATATTGCTGTTATCGCCCATGTCGATCATGGTAAAACAACCCTAGTCGATGGGCTACTTACTCAATCAGGCACATTTAGTGAGCGTGAGCAAATCGATGAGCGCGTTATGGATTCTAATGACTTAGAGCGCGAGCGAGGGATTACTATCCTCTCTAAAAACACCGCTATCAACTACAAAGGCACGAAGATTAACATCATAGACACGCCCGGACACGCCGATTTTGGTGGAGAGGTCGAGCGAGTGCTAAAAATGGTCGATGGCGTGCTACTGCTAGTGGATGCGCAAGAAGGCGTGATGCCACAGACGAAGTTTGTCGTCAAAAAGGCTCTAAGCTTTGGAATCCGCCCTATTGTCGTGGTGAATAAAATCGACAAACCAGCCGCCGAACCCGATAGGGTGGTCGATGAGGTGTTTGATCTCTTTGTGGCGATGGAAGCGAGTGATTACCAGCTAGATTTTCCAGTGATTTATGCCGCAGCGCGTGATGGCTATGCGATAAAAAATCTGCAAGATGAGAAAAAAAATCTCGAGTCGCTCTTTGAGGCGATACTAGAATATGTCCCAGCACCCAGCGGTAGTAGTGAATCTCCACTGCAAATGCAGATTTTTACCCTTGATTATGATAACTATGTGGGCAAAATCGGCATCGCGCGGGTGTTTAATGGCAAGGTAAAAAAGGGCGAGAATGTGATGCTTGCTAAGAGTGATGGCGAGAAAGAAAATGGCAGGATTACTAAGCTTATTGGATTTTTAGGGCTTGCACGCACGGAGATAGAATCTGCACAAGCCGGGGACATCGTGGCAATAGCGGGTTTTAACACCATTGATGTGGGAGATTCTATCGTCGATCCATCTAATCCTATGCCCCTAGATCCTATGCACCTAGAGGAACCCACGATGAGCGTGTATTTCGCGGTCAATGACAGCCCGCTTGCCGGATTAGAGGGCAAGCATGTAACGGCAAATAAGCTAAAAGATAGGCTGCTAAAAGAAATGCAGACAAATATCGCAATGAAATGCGAGGAAATGGGTGAGGGAAAATTCCGCGTGTCAGGGCGTGGGGAGTTACAAATCACGATTTTAGCTGAGAATCTACGGCGTGAGGGCTTTGAGTTTAGTATCTCTCGCCCAGAAGTGATTATCAAAGAAGAAAATGGGCTAAAGCTAGAGCCTTTTGAGCATTTAGTCATCGATACACCACAGGATTTTAGCGGAGCGATTATCGAGCGATTAGGCAAACGCAAAGCCGAGATGAAAGCGATGAATCCAATGGGCGATGGTTATACACGGCTAGAGTTTGAGATACCTGCGCGTGGGCTTATCGGATACAGAAGTGAGTTTTTGACTGATACTAAGGGCGAGGGCGTGATGAATCACTCCTTTTTGGAGTTTCGCGCCTTTAGTGGCAGTGTGGAATCCCGCAAAAACGGCGCGCTTGTGTCTATGGAAAATGGCGAGGCGACAGGATTCTCACTCTTTAATATCCAAGAGCGCGGCGTGCTTTTCATCACGCCCCAAACCAAAGTGTATGTGGGTATGATTATTGGTGAGCATAGTAGAGATAATGACCTTGATGTCAATCCAATTAAAGCCAAGCATTTGACCAATATGCGTGCAAGTGGGAGCGATGATGCAATCAAGCTCGTGCCACCAAGGGATTTGACCCTAGAGAGAGCACTAGAGTGGATAGAGGACGATGAGATACTAGAAGTTACCCCTCTAAATATCAGAATCCGTAAGAAATATCTCGATCCCACCGAGCGTAGGCGTATGGCACGCAAATAAAGTGCAATCACAGAATCTAGATTCATAAAGGAGGCAATATGGATACACAAAAAAATAAATTTTTAGAGGGTGTGGCTATGCGCCACGCGTGCAAGGAATTTGATGAAAGCAAAAAAATTCCAGCAGAGCAGTTTGAGGAGATTTTACAGGTAGGCTATGCTGCGCCAAGCTCATTTGGTATGGAGCCTACGCGTCTTGTAGTAGTGAGAGACCCAAAGGCGCGAGAGGAGATTCGCGCACTATGCTGGGATCAGCGACAGATCACAACTGCTTCAGAACTTGTGCTGTTTAAAACACTCAAGACTGATTTGCTTGCACACACAAATTATGTGCAAAATGCTTTCGCACGCAAACAAAAAACTCCCGAACAAGTAGAAGCGTATAAAAAACGTTATAGTGGCTACCTCGCTGCACGCGGTTATGATGACTATACGATAGGCTACTGGGCGGCGTTGCAGAGCTATATCATCGCTACTTCGATGATGGATTATGCCTCATACTTGGGGATTGATACCTGTATGATTGAGGGGTTTGAAAAGCCCGAGTTAGAATCCTACCTCGGACTTGATAGAGAGCAGGAGCAAATCACGCTCTTATTAGCCTTTGGCTATCGTATCAAGCCCCAATCCAAGCGATATAGAATTGATTTTAATGAATTTGTGCAATACAAGTAAGGAGTATATATGCTAGATGTGATCACGGTTGTTAAGCGCAGTGGGCGAATAGAGACCCTTGATATATCAAAGATTCAAAAATACACGGCTAGTGCGGTCGAAGGGCTGGAGGGAGTCAATCAGAGCGAGCTAGAAGTCGATGCGAAGATTCACTTCAAGGATAAAATCACCACAGAGCAGATTCAAAAGACACTTATTCAAACAGCAGTCGATAAAATCGATATTGACGCGCCCAATTGGACTTTTGTCGCAGCACGATTGTTTTTATATGATCTCTATCACAAAGTTTCTGGTTATACAGGGTATAAAAAGCTCAAGGACTATTTTGAGCTGGGTGAGAATGAGGGCAAGATCCTCAAAGGATTGAAAGAAAAATTTGATTTGGAACTATTAGATTCTAAAATCGATCCAAGTCGTGATTTGCAGTTTAATTACCTAGGGATAAAAACCCTCTATGATCGCTATTTGTTAAAAGACAAAAATAACCAGCCCATAGAATTACCTCAACATATGTTTATGGCAATCGCGATGTTTTTGGCGCAAAATGAAAAAGAGCCAAATGATTGGGCTATTAGATTCTATGATATGATCTCGAAGTTTGAAGTCATCTGCGCCACACCCACACTTGCCAATGCACGCACCACACGCCACCAGCTAAGCTCCTGCTATGTGGGAAGCACGCCAGATAATATCGAGGGGATTTTTGATGCGTATAAAGAAATGGCGCTATTAAGCAAATATGGCGGTGGTATCGGCTGGGATCTAAGCCGCGTGCGAGGATTAGGGAGCTTTATCGATGGACATAAAAACGCTGCGGGCGGTGTCGTGCCATTTTTAAAAATCGCCAATGATGTGGCGATTGCGGTGGATCAGCTAGGCACGAGAAAAGGCGCGATTGCTACTTACCTAGAAGTGTGGCACACCGATGTGGGGGACTTCATCGATTTGCGCAAAAACTCTGGTGAAGAGAGACGGCGCACACACGATCTTTTCCCGGCATTGTGGATTTGTGATCTCTTTATGAAGCGCGTGGAGGCGAACGAGCATTGGACGCTCTTTGATCCTTATCAGTGCCGCGACTTAACCGAGCTCTATGGCGAGGCGTTTGAAAAACGCTATGAAGAATACGAAAAAGACCCAAATATCCTTAAAGAGCACATCAGTGCTAAGGAACTTTGGAAAAAGATTCTGACAAATTACTTTGAATCTGGCTTGCCATTTTTGTGCTTCAAAGACAACGCCAATCGGTGCAATCCAAATCCACATGTGGGGATTATCCGTAGCTCAAACCTCTGTACCGAGATTTTTCAAAATACCAGTCCTAATCACTATATCGTGGAGGTGGAGTTTGAAGATGGTAGTTTCGCGGAATTTGAGGAGCACGATGAAGTGGTTACCGATAATGGCGTGCGCAAGAAGGCTAATAAAATTACCAGCATAGATTCACTCAATGGCAAAAAGGTGTTTATCACCTCACGCAAGGCTCAAGACGGACAAACCGCAGTGTGCAATCTCGCTAGCGTGAATCTAAGCAAAATCAACACCAAAGAGGACATACAGCGCGTGCTGCCCATAGCGATACGCATGCTTGATAATGTCATTGATCTGAATTTCTATCCAAATCGCAAGGTCAAGGTCACCAATATGCTCAATCGTGCTATCGGACTTGGCGTGATGGGTGAAGCGGAAATGCTCGCTACACAGGGTATTGAATGGGGATCTGATGCACATTTGGCAAAGATTGATGAGATTATGGAACTCATCAGCTACAACGCCATTAGCGCAAGCAGCGACCTTGCACAAGAGAAGGGTGTGTATCCGCAATTTGAGGGCTCAAACTGGAGCAAGGGAATTTTCCCCATTGATTTAGCCAACAAAGAGGCTCTAAAGCTTGTAGATCGCGATTTGTTCAACCAAACTTGCGATTGGGGTGCGCTCAAAACCAAAGTCACCGCGCAAGGTATGCGCAATGGCTATCTGATGGCGATCGCGCCCACGAGCTCTATCTCTATCCTTGTGGGAACTACCCAGACCATCGAGCCAGTGTATAAGCGCAAATGGTTTGAAGAAAACCTAAGCGGGCTTATCCCCGTCGTCGTGCCAAATCTTAGTCTTGAAACATGGAATTACTACACTTCAGCCTATGATATCGATCAAACCAAAATCATCAAGGCTGCTGCAGTGCGCCAAAAATGGATCGATCAGGGACAAAGCACAAATATCTTTATTCGCCTAGAAATCGCGGGCGGCAAGCTACTCAATGACATCTATATGCTTGCATGGAAACTAGGACTCAAATCCACCTACTACCTCCGCTCCCAAAGTCCCGATGTAGAAGAAAAAATGGATCGCAGCATTGAATGCTACAACTGCCAATAATACCCCTCTAATCCTCGCACAAACCGATACGACGATCGGCTTTTTGTGCGAGTGCCAAGATCCCATAGATCATGCCAAACATCGCCATCGCCACACGCTTAGAGAATCGAGAGATTTTGCTACTTTGCGCACGCTCACGCGTATCCCCAAATCACACAGACGCCTTGTGCGCAGATCTAGGCGTGTGAGCTTTGTCTATCCGAGTGGTTGTGGTGTGCGTGTGGTGGCTGGAGACGAACCTCATCAGAATCTCCTAGGCTATTATCCATTGCTCTTTTCCTCATCGGCAAACCGCCACACCAAGCACTTTGATCCACATTATGCGCTAGAAGTGTGCGATGTGTATGTGCTAGATTCTAGAATCTGGTGCGAGCGTAAGCCCTCATCTATCATCAAACTTGGCAAGACCAAAAAACAAAAAATCCGCTAATCATACAAGGAGTAGCTATGAGGCTTGATAAATTTCTCAACACAACCAATATACTCAAACGACGCTCTATTGCGCAAGATATGTGTGATAGCGGTGTAGTCGCGCTCAATGGTAAGCCCGCCAAAAGCTCCAAGGAAGTCAAAAAAGGCGACATCATCACACTCACCTATCTAGAATACACCAAAACCTATGAGGTGCTTGAGATCCCCACGAGCAAGAATGTGCCAAAAAATCAGAGTGTGTTGTATGTCAAAGCACTATAAATACGCCTTTTAACAGAATCTAGATTCTAGAAATTCGTCTCTTGTGCAATCTTTAAATGATTTCGGCGGCTCGGCTTGGTCATTACCGCTAAGGTAACTCCCTGCGCCTCGCCTTGAAAAACATTTAAATCTTACACAAGATACTAGAATTTCGGCAAGCCTTGAATAAGATTCTACAAAGTGGCAGATTTTGAAATATCTTAGATTCTGAACTTCTGAATCTAGAATCTAAAACTTTCTTAGATTCTGAATCTGCTTGTGAATCTTGTGCTTGGCTTGCCTAAACCCTAGAATCTAGATTCTATAACTCTATAAAATCCTCCGATAGGCTCTTAGGAGAGATTGTATCATTGAGTGGGCTAAACTCCTTGCGCATATACGCTTCACACGCTAGTCGTCCGATCATCGCAGCATTATCTGAACAAAACTCTAAGGGCGCAAGCATAAGGGTTTTACCAAATTCTTGACATAGAGATTCTATCCTTGTGCGCAGGAGCGTGTTCGCGCTTGCTCCACCGACTACCCCAAAATGCGTGAATTGCACACTATGTTGCTGGAAGTAGATTCTGAGTTTGTGGAGGATATGCGTGCAGGCAGCTTCTTGGAAGCTCGCACAAATTCGCTGCTTTGTCTCTTCGCGTAGTGTGGGTTGTGCTTCTTGGTGCGTGTTATCATGTGCTTGCATTTTAGCGATCTCTAGTCGCACTGCGTTTTTGAGCCCAGAAAAACTATATGCCAGTCGCTTATCATGCAGTAGCGGTATAGGCATAGGTAGCAGCGCGCCACTATGTCTAGCGGCATAAGATTCTACGATAGGTCCCCCCGGATAGCCTAGGGAGAGCATTTTTGCTACCTTGTCAAAGCTCTCGCCAAAGCTATCATCAAGGCTTTGCGCCACAAGCGTGATATGCTCATAATCACGCATATGCAGAATCTGCGTGTGTCCGCCAGAGACGAGTAGCACGCCTAGTCCCTCGCCGATATGCGTATGTGGTGTGTCGATAAAAAGTGAGTAGATATGTCCTTTGAGATGATTGAGGCAAAGCAATGGAAGTTTGAGGCTAAGTGCTAGGGCGTTTGCCATACACATACCCTCACTAAGTGTTACGCTTAGTCCGGGGCGATTAGTGACTGCTATGGCTTTGAGTGGGGCGAAGGGCGCGCTTGGACTTAGTGTGCGTAAAAAGTCTATGAGCCTACTAAGAAGTAGGGGGAGATTCTCCGCATGCAGACGCGAGGCGATCTCTGGTACCACACCGCCAAAATGGCTGTGATGCGAATCTTGAGAAAGCTTGGTGTGAAAGAGCAGCTTGCAATCCGCAATCCTCGTGAGGGCTAGCGAGCTATCATCACAGCTAGATTCTATACTCAAGATCATTGCTATATCCTTATTACGAAAATACCACATAAAGTGCGCGATTATAGCATTTGTTTGGGTTTTAAAAAATAAAAGATTATAATGAGTTATTACATTTAAGGAGATAGATATGTTACGCGCAGAGTGGGAGAAGCAAAGGGCTGTGCTTGTGGGGTTTCCACACAAAAAGAGTGATTGGAAGCCCATACTCAAAGAGGCACAAAAATGTATGATTGGGTTTATTAGGCAAATAGCGGAGTTTGAATCTGTGTGGGTATGCGTGGATTCGCGTGATAAGGACGCAAAAAAGATTCTGCTAAAAGCCTGTAAAAAAGAAATCAAAAATGGAATTTTAAAAATCTTTGATGTGCGGAGCAATGATATTTGGGCGCGGGATTTTGGTCCTATCACGATACGCGATAAACGTCAGAATCTCTTGCTTGATTTTGGTTTTAATGGCTGGGGATTGAAGTTTAGCGCGAACTATGATAATACGATCAATAGCACACTGCATGCAATGGGTGTGTTTGAAAATCTCCATACACAAGCTCTCATACTCGAGGGTGGAAGTATCGATAGTAATGGTGCTGGTATCGCGCTCACCACGACCACCTGTCTGCTAGAGAAAAACCGCAATCCCCACCTAAATCAACAAGAGATAGAATCTACGCTTTTGCACACGCTTGGATTAGAGAAGATTCTATGGGTGGAGAGCGGGTTTTTGCGCGGTGATGATACCGATAGCCACATCGATATGCTTGCGCGCTTTATCGATGAGCACACAATCGTCTATGTCAAATGCGAGGATACAAAAGATGAGCATTATGAGGCATTGCGCGCTATGGAGCGTGAGCTACAGGATTTTAGGGACATTGAGGGCAAGGCATTTAGGCTTGTTCCGTTGCCATTTCCTAAACCCATATATCACAAAAAGGAGCGTTTGCCAGCGAGCTATGCGAACTTTTTGTTTGTCAATGGTGGGCTAATCGTGCCCACCTATGGCGACAAAAAAAATGACAAAGAAGCCCTAAATATTTTGCGAGAGGCACTGCCAAATCGGCGTGTGGTAGGCGTAGAGGCGACAACCCTCATCAAATGGCACGGCAGCTTGCATTGCGCAAGTATGCAGGTGTATTGAAACAAATTCTAATCTAACAAAGGAGTATTATGTCTCTTACCTTTCAAGCTCTAGAGCCTAAAATTTTTTTAGATCTATTCAATCCACTCTATGCAAAAGCCCCGATACTTGAGAGTGAGTATAAGAAATTTCACAAAGCCCTAGAAACCTATCGCCAAAACCTAGAATCCAATGCCAACCAAAACGAGCCTACCATCGTGGCTAGTGTCCTAAAGCAGCTTTTTGACAACCTAGGCTTTGAAACTATGCCAGGCGATAAACAAGATGGCAAAAGCGAGATTGATTTGTCCTTGCGTAATAACGGCGATATTGAAGTCATCATTGAGGCAAAAAGAAGGGAGAACACTAAAGAGATGTTTAGCCAAGCAAACCCAAATTGCAAAGCCTTGCACGAGTGTATCCTCTACTACCTGCGTGAGCGCGATGAAAAACGATCCCATAACAACACCTCTCTCCAATACCTCATCATCACGAATTTTGATGATTTTTACATCTTTGAGAGTAGTGAGTTTAGACGATTCTTTGAATCTAAAGAGATAAAAAAACTCTATGATAATTTTACGCAAGGCAAGGGCGTGTTTGCCACAAGTCAATCGCGCCAAAAATCGCGCAATGAGGAGTTTTACAAAGAGCTTGCCAAAACCCTAGATTCCGAGCGTTTTTTGGAATCTATCAATCGAGATAATAATCTCTTTAACACCGAGCTAAAGGGGCTATACTTTAGCTTAAAAGACTTGCACCTTGGGCAAAACACAGACTATAACCTCAAACTTGCTTATAAAATCTTTCATCGAGACTTCTTGCACCGAGAGTTTAAGCAAAAAGATTCTAATGAGCTTGATAAGGACTTTTATAAAGAATTACTCTACATAATGGGGCTAGAAGAGACAAAGGAGCGCAAGCTAATCCCAAGTAAGGAAACTCTGGCAAATCAAGGCACACTTTATGCCGCTATAGCCCAAAAACTAGGCAAGAATGATGTAGAATCCATTATGCCCTACCTCATCACTTGGCTTAATCGAATCTTGTTTTTAAAACTCATCGAGGCGAATTTGGTGCAGTTTAATGACGATACGAACTTGTGCTTTTTAGATTCTCATAAAATCCCAGATTTTGCGACGCTAAATCATCTCTTTTTTGACATTTTTGCCAAAGACTTCCCCCAAAGAGAGTGGCAAAAAGATAACTTTTACTACCTACCCTACCTCAACTCCTCACTTTTTTCAAAGCAGGGTATCGAGGAAGTGCTTGAAATCTCAAAACTTGATGAGCTACACCTCACACTAGAATACCACCCACAAAGCCAGCTAAAAGAGCAGTATAACGGGGGCAAATCAGAGCTTCTTACTTATCTCCTAGATTTTCTTAATGCCTTTAACTTTGGGAAGCAAAAGCAAACCCAAAGTGATGATATACAAATACTCCAAGCCAAGCCACCAATACTCATCAAATCAAGTATTCTAGGGAGCTTTTTTGAATTGCTTAATGGCTACAAAGAGGGGAGCTTTTACACGCCAAGCTTCATCACTAGCTATATGTGTGAGAGGGCGATAGAAAAGGTGGTTTTAGATAAATTTAACAAACACTTTGAACTTAAAGCTAGAAATATAAAAGAGCTAGAGAGGGATTTACGGGATTTTCCTAAGAGTGAAGTAAAAAGAGCGTTTTTAGAGGTAAAAATCTGCGATCCGGCTGTGGGAAGTGGGTATTTCCTCGTCTCCGCCCTGCATACCTTACTAAAACTCTATGAGGATTTGAATCTCTTTGAAAACGACTTTCGTATAGAAATACTTGATGATGAGATTGTAGCAAAGAGTAGAAAGGGCAATCCTATCTACTACAAACGCCCAGATTCTGTAGATGATGAGAATCACCAAATCCAAAAAGAGCTTTTTACTGCCAAAAAAGAGATTATAGAATCCTGCCTCTTTGGCGTGGATATAAATCCTAACTCTTGTGAGATAGCGCGCTTGCGACTTTGGATAGAGTTGCTTAAGCATAGCTACTACACCGATAGAGAATCTAATGCGCTAGATTCTCTCCCTGATACGAGTATCCACCCGCTTGCAACCCTGCCAAATATCGATATAAATATCAAAGATGGCAATAGCCTAATCTCAAACTTCGAGATTAATGAAAGCGACCAAGAGGGCAAACCACTCCCAAACACTCTCAAATGGCTGATTAACCAAAACGCAAGCTTTGCAAACAATTTCAAAGAGCAAGTAAGAATCTACAAAGAAAATGTATCGGCTTATAAAAACGCCCTAAGGGATAAAGCCACCCTTGTGCGTAGTATTGAAAATATCAAGCAGCTTTTCAAAACCTGCCTGCTTGAAGTAACACCCACCCACGCTAATCTCCTCAAAAATCTCAAAAAATTTGTAGAGAGCTATGGCGATGAAGCCTTTGACATCGAAACGCCCTTTGGTATGGAAATGATAAAGCTAATCCGCAAAAAGCAAAAGGAGCAAGGAGGCTTTAGATTCCAGCCTAGCCTAGAGCAAGAGCCAAGAGAGCTAGACACACAAGGTGTGAAATTACTAGATTCTATCCGAAGCGATTTTGACACCCTAGAATCGTTGCGTAATGCCGATACCTTTGAATGGCGTTTTGCTTTCCCTGAAGTGCTAGATAGCAATGGGGATTTCAAAGGCTTTGATTTGGTCATAGGCAACCCGCCGTATATCAAAGAAGATAATAATAAAAAATCTTTTGAAAACACAAAAAACCTACGCACTTATCAAGGCAAAATGGATATTTGGTATCATTTTGTGAGTAGAGGCTTTGACATAGCAAAAAATGGAGCTATTATTTCTTTTATTGCGACAAATAATTGGACAACAAGCGCAGGGGCAAAAAATCTAAGAAATGTTGTATTAAAAGAATCTAAAATCTTGTCTTTGCTTGACTTTGGTTCGTATATGTGCTTTGATAGCGCAAGTATCCAAACAATGATAATGGCGTTTCAAAAGCTAGATTCTATTCCCACCAGCTACCCTATCACTTATGCAAAGATAGAATCTAAAAAACCCACAGATACACATAGAGAGGCTATCCTCCAGCATACTAAAACCGATGGGATTATCTACCTAAGCCCGATAATCAAACCTAGCGAACTTATAAATAAAACCCTAACCTTTGTAGATTCTAATCAAGAAAAAATTTTAGAAAAAATGCAAAATAATGGGGAATTTTATCTTGGGGAAAATGAAATAGCACAAGGAATAGTCCCAAACCCAGATGTTATAACAAATAGAAATATGAATCAAAACTTGAAAAATACAGGTGTCAAGATTGGCGATGGTGTTTTTGTGATACCTAAACATACTCTTGCAGTAACACATAAGGAGAAACAATATCTTAAGCCTCTTTTTGAGGCACAACACTGCGATAAATATCATTTGAATCTCAATAACACGCATGAGATAATTTATACAACAAAGAAAAACTGCACGATAGAGAAAATACCAAATCTTGCCAAGCACTTGGCAAGATTTAGGGATATTATGGATAAAAGAAGAGAAAATATAAATGGAAAATTGGATTTTTTTCATTTACATTGGGCTAGAGATGAAAAATTTTTCAAGCAAGGAGAAAAAATTTTAGCAGTTAGAAAATGTATTGATTATCCCATATTTTCCTATACAAGTAATGAGGCTTATGTCCTACTAAGTATTAATATCATACAAACAAATCGTTTAGATATGAAATATCTAACAGGCATTTTAAACTCTAAACTTATAGCCTTTTGGTTGCGATACAAGGGCAAAATGCAAGGCAATCACTATCAAATAGACAAAGAGCCTCTACTGAATATCCCAATCCCCAAAATCACAGAATCTAACCAAGACTTATGCGATAAAATCATAAATTTAGTAGAACAGATTTTAGAATCTAAGGCTAAAGATTCTAATGCCGACACCACTGAACTAGAATCCCAAATTGATTCTTTAGTGTATAGATTGTATAATTTGACAGATAAAGAAATTGATATTATAGAATCTTGAGCCAACAAGGATATTGTAGTTGTAATGAATGAATTAGAGCTTTGTGATAGTCTTGATATTACTTACGAAAAAGACATATTGCGTATAAAGCATATTGTTGTTATAAAACGAGGACGAAAAACTTTTATTTCAATTCAGCCAAAAGATATTCAAACATTACTAGAAGAAAAAGGACTTAATACAAACAAAGAAATAATAGAGCATAGGCAAGAAAATGGTATAACAAAATATTATTTTAAAACTAGAGTAGAGTTTGTGGGGGCTGATTATCAAGAACTTATAAAAGCAATAAATCCTCTTATAATGCCAAACGATTATACGATACGAAAATTTTCTCATAATATAATATTTAGCATACCGAATAATTTTATCTGTATTTTCGAAAACAATGTGCAATTTAAATTTTGTAATTTTGAAAAAGAAGTAGTATTTTCTCAATGTATTTTTAAGAAAAATCTCACGATATATGATTGTGATTTTCAAGGTAAAGTAGCATTTATCGGTTCAATTTTTGAGGGTGATTTTACGAATTCTAATGTCATCTATCACCAACGAGTTAGCTTTCATAATGCCAATTTTGCTAATATTCCTATTTTTGCTGCAACATCATTTTTGAATAATCAGCTTGTAGATTTTATAAATACAAAAATAAAACTAATTGATATTGCACAAATAAGAAACTATCTTGAGAAAAATTCAAGCACAACAAACGCTAACCTTATTAATGAAATAAGAGATTCTTATCGTGCTATTAAAAATGCTCTTATTCAACAAAACAATATCCTTGATGCTTCAGAGTTTCACAAGCTAGAACTCTATTGCAAGGAAATCGAGCTAGATTCTACAAAGCCTAAAAAGTTTTCACAAGAATGGATAGAGTGGATTTGGCTATATTTTTACCGCCTCACTTCCGACCACCACACGGATTTGCTTAAAATCATAAAGTGGGTTATTGTTTTGATTAGCAGTTTTGCCACATTGCTCTTTCTATGTAGATTGTGTGAAAATCCACAAAAAGCTTTGTCTATCCTAAATCCCTATGGCTTTTGCTTGAGTGTGGTATATTGCCTACTTGTTGTCATATTTATGATGTTTAGAGAAACTAAAGCATTTGATACTATCGTTTTGTTTGCTGTTGTTCCGATTATGTGGCTTATATGCACTGCTCCAAAGTATATTTTGGGTATAACAACTCTTTTTAGCGGCAAGCACACTGCATTAGAAAACCTCCTATTAGCTACATACTCTCTTTTGTTATTTTTACTTGTTTTCTCTCTCCAAAAAACCGCACGCAAAAATTCCATCGTGCCAAGCTAACTCTCACCTAGTCGCACGTCCATAAGCCTAGAATCCACACAAGCAAAGCCTGCTAATGCTTCCCCTCTACCCCTCTATGCGTCTTACATACTCCCTCACATTCTCTTTGATATACTCCTTTAGCCCCTCTGGCTCTAGCACCACTATGTGAGGAATCCACCGCAGCACCTCCCCACTAATCTCCCTATAATGCGTGATATATAGCTCTATCTCTAGGCTTCCGTCCTTGTGTGGATGGAGATTTTGTGCGAATGAGTTTTTGCGTTTGAAATACTTTGCCACCGCCTTATCCACCCACAAACGCACAAAGATTTTCTCCCCATAGGGATTATGCCACGCATTTATCGCTGTATCCAAACGCTCTAGGGCTTTTGTATCTGGCGCACATACACAAGGCAAGGCGCGCAAGTCCTGTATGTCGTTGAGATAGAATTTTTTGATTAGATAGTCTTTTAGGTGCTTTTTATACCATTGTGTATCGCGCTGTGTGCCGGGAGATTTTTCTAACATATCGCAGGTGTCTCAATCGTATTCTTGCGCAAAGAGATACCATTCCCCCTCAAATGCCACGATTTGCAGCGGCAGGCACACACGCTCTTTGTGCGTGTAGCCAAAGCCTATGAGTGTGTGCGTCTGTATGCACTCCTGCAAGAGCTTGAGAGAATCTAGCCCTAAAGTTATATCACTAAAATGCGTTTTGGTAAAAAAGACATTGCGCGAATCCACTCTAGCCACTTCTCCCGCCCCTCTCTTAGAATCGCCTCTCATAGAATCCAACATTGCCTTTTGCTTTATGGCATCGCGCGAACCTAGCCTTATGCAATCGCGCCCATTGGCACCTAGGGCAAAATCTTTAGATTCTAGCTTTTCTAAAAGTCTTAGGGCTTTTTCCCCAATCGCCCCCTTGAGGCTTTTTGCGATATTTTTGAGGATATTGAGGGCGGCTAGCTCTTGTGGGTCGCTTTTGCCGCGCTCTTGTTGCAAGAGTATTATGCCATTACTCATAGTTATGTTTGGGTTGGCGATACGTTGTATGTCGCGCCGCAAGGTCTTTTCACACACGCTAAACTCCACACAAAGCTCCTTTATATCCACATAGCCTTGCGCGTTCAAGAGGTCTAGAATCTTTCCTATCCGATTGCCTAGCTTTTCGTGGGTTTTCATAGGACTCCTTTTGTCAATTTGTCTCAATGAGATTCTACACAAATTTTTTTAGGACACGACGTTGTCCCATCGCTTTGCTATAACTTCATTATCTTTTTCTTTTAAGGAGTTACTATGGCTAGAGAATCCAAGCGCACCAGAGTTGCCCAGCAAAAATTCCGACAAAAAGTGCGTCAAGCTAGACTTGCCCAAATGACACCCGAGCAGATAGCAAAAGAGGACACAGAGCTGTATCAGAGCTTGCAATCCCTTTTGCCCTTTAAGGCGATTAGCAAAGATTGCAAACATAATGAAAAGGTTTTTGTTACGCATCTCTTGGGCTTCCAATTTCGCGATGTCGATAAATCCGCTTGCTTTGAGCTTTTTAGCCCAAATTTTGCTAGAGCTATCAGTAGCAGGCTCGAAGCAGAGGAAAACCAAACCGCATATTTTATTCTGCCTCACTTGCAGCGGCATTTTCACTCTTTTAAGATTCCAAGATTTGTAGAGCAGAACTTCGCCCTTTTGCGTGAATGCTTTAATTTAAGCAAATTCCACACGGATTTACTTCATCTGCTACATATATTCAAAGACAATAGAAGCTATTTTAATGGCGACAATCTCCCATACCACAAAGTCATTGATTTTCTTGCTCTCTGTCTGCGTGTCAAAAGGTCGCTTGTCAAACAAGCCCTTGCTCCCAATGGTGTGCTAAGAAAATTTGAGCTTATTGAAGTGCATGAGGTTTATGATTTTCTCTATGAATGCACGGATTTTATCGATGAGCTATTTCGTGAGCCTTTTAGCAAAGAAAAGATTCTCAAAAAGGTAGCTCTGCCTGTGCCACCAAGCACCCTAGAGCTAGAGGATTTTGCCTATATGCGTGAGGAGCTAGATATGCTACTTGACATATGCCACAAGATTCCAAACCCTAGCATTTATCTCTATGGCGCACCGGGCGTGGGTAAAAATGAGCTAGTCAAACTCATCGCTAAAGTGCTAAATAGGGAGATTTATGACATTTATGAAGTCGATGAAAATGGCGACTTCTCACGTAAAAAAGACCGCTTTGAGCGATTGTATATGGCACAAAGCCTCCTTGATAGCCGCAAACACATCGTGCTAGTCGATGAGTGTGAGGATATTTTTACACGCTTTAGCCTCATGCAATCACTCTTTTGCGATGCTAGTGGCGGTAAAAGTCGTGATAATAAGCTCATAGAATCTATCCGTGTGCCAAGCTTTTTCTTAAGCAATAGTGTCGATTTAGACCCTGCATTGCTTAGGCGATTTAGCCTTGTGCTAGAGGTTTGCGCCCCGCCCAAAGACAAAAAGCGCGCGCTTATTTGCAAGACATTAGAGGGGGCAAAGATAACCCTAGATTCTACCCTGCTTGAAGCGATTGTAGAATCCAATCTCACCCAAGGCGTGCTACTCAAAGCCGCAGAGCTAACCAACGCCCTAAGCAAGAGAGGCAGACATTCCCAAAGGATAGAATCTAACAATATAGAATCTATAAGCACAGATTCTAAAGATTCTCATAATGCAGAATTTAGAGCAGATTCTAAAGCCAACACACAATCTCCCTCGCAGATTCTCACTAAGTCAAAAAGGCAAAAGAGGTGCGAGTATCTCCAAGAGGTGTTCCTCAAGGTGCTAAATGAGCAGCTAAAGGCATTGGGTAAGCCAGAGATTGCTCCCAACCGCACGCCCACACTGCCATATAGCCTAAGCCTTATTAACGCTAGTGTCGATGTCGCAAAGCTAGCGGCAAACCTCAAAAAGATGCATTGCGGTATGCGAATCCTCGCCTATGGAATCGCTGGCAGTGGCAAGAGTGCGTATGCCAAGGCTCTTGCAAAAGAGCTAGATAAACCCATAATCCTCAAAAAAGCGAGTGATATATTCTCAAAATATGTGGGAGATAATGAGAAAAATATCGCTAGAGCCTTTGAGGAGGCGCGCAAAAGTGGGGCGATTTTGGTGCTTGATGAGGTCGATAGCTTTTTGTGTGAGCGAGGCGAGGCTACGCATGGCTGGGAGGTAAGCCAAGTCAATGAAATGCTAACCCAAATGGAGAGCTTTGAGGGGATTTTTATCGCTACGACAAACTTGGTAGAGAATCTCGATAGGGCAAGTATCAGGCGATTTGATTACAAAATCGAGTTTAAGGCACTAGATTCTAAGCGGCTAAGTGAGGCGTTTGCAATCTATGCGGAGTTTTTGGGGCTTAGGGATAGTGAGGGATTTTTGCGCACACAGGGTGGCAAGCTAGAGCGACTAAGCAATATCTGCTTTGGGGACTTCGCGCTTATCGCTAGAGGTGCGCGCCTAGAGCCGCTAAAAGATTCCCAAAGCCTCTATGAAAAGCTACTAGCAGAATCTAAGCTAAAAGATTCTCAAAAAGGGGCAAAAATCGGGCTGATTTGAGGCTTGATTGGCATACAAGTGCAAGATTTTGGAATCTAAAGCAATGGCGGTTTTGTATGCAAAGGTGCTGCAAGATTCTAAGATTACTAAAGAAACTTTGACTGCGCCTTGTTTTGCGTAAGAGAGCAATTTCAAAATCTAAAATCCATAAAGGAGGTAAAAATGTAGCAAGCAAAGATATGTTATGCCCATAATGTAGAGCATTTTATTGACAATGTTTTTTTTTTTTTTGTGATACTCTGGTATTTGTAATTTATACCAAAAAGGAGAAGTTATGACACCAAATAAGACAACGATAAAAGAGTTTTTTGAGGGCGAAAAATGCTACACAATCCCTGTGTATCAGCGCGCATATTCGTGGGAGGAGAAGCAATGGGAGCAGTTTTTAGAGGATTTAGAGGAAGCAAGCCAAGGCGATAGGCAAAACAACACGCAAAGCGACAATCAAGGCAATCACTACTTTTTTGGCAATATCTTGCTAGAGAAGCTAGCAGGGAGCAAAAGTAGCGACATCATCGATGGACAGCAGCGCATCACGACTATTGTGATTTTTGTGCGCAGTGTGATAGATGTGTTAAGGGCGCGCGCGCAAAATGGTGAGAGGTTAAAGCCAGATATAGAAAATGAGGATTTTTTGCACTACATAGAGGAGGATTATCTCTCTAATCGTGGGAAAAGCAAGCTTGTAGCGGTGGAGTATGATGAGGATTATTTCAAAAATGTGATTGTCAATGGTGGGCAGGATAATGAACAAACACCATCGCAAAAGCGCATAAAAAAAGCCAAAGAGTATTTTGCCAAGAAGCTTGCCAAAAAGAAGACAGACGACATTCTCGCAATTTTTAAAGTTATGGAAAAAGCAGAGGTCTTAAGCATACCATTTACAAACAGAAAAGATTCTGTGCTGATGTTTGAGCTCCAAAACAATCGTGGCAAAGACCTTACAGCTATGGAAAAACTCAAATCGTATTTGTTTTATCAAATCTACACCTATGCCAAATCCCACGATGAGACAGAATCCTACCTCAAAGACATCACACAAAAGTTTGAGGAAATGTATCGCGTGATGAATGATATTGAGTGGGATGCCGATACGACACTCAATGATTATAATGTGTGCTGTTTTGGGTTTGATTATCGTGAAAACGACAATGACAAAAACTACAAAAAAGAACTTAAAAATGCAGAGGATAAAATCGCATGGATTCAAGAGTATGTGCTAGGGCTAAAAATGGCATTTTTGGATTATAAAACCTTTATGGACTCTAAAAGTGCCTATAAAGAGTATTTGCTAGAGCTTGATGTGAGAGAAACTTATCCCTTTATCTTAAAAGCCTATCAGCTTTTTAGAAATGATGAAGAAAGCCTAGAGCAAACTTTTAAGGCTTTGGAAAATATAGCCTTTAGAGATAGGTTTATCAATAAAGGAAATGCGGACTTAGCCTCACGCCTAAATAAGGTGCTAAAAAACTTTGATAGTTTAGACTCGCTAACGCAAGGACTACAAGAAGTAGCAAATGATTGGAATTACTATTGGAGCAATCAAAAATTTTATAATGATTGCTATGAGAATGAAAGAGACGAGTTGCTTTCAGACCATTCTTATACAAGACGATTGCAGAGACTTGTGCCTTATATCCTTATGCGCTATGAAACCTATCTGCGTGCTCAAGAGACACAATCAAAGGGGTATTTCTTTGATTTAAAGGATTTGAAAGAGCCAACAATAGAACATATCGCTCCGCAGACAGAAAAAAATGAAAAAGTGAGTAGTGGTTACGATGAATATGATAAGTATTGGCATGAAGACTGCTATCTTAATTGTATTGGGAATTTCTTGCTTGTTGATAAATCACATAACAGCTCCATTGGCAATAAGCCCTTTAGCGAAAAACTTGCAAGCTATACATATTTAGAACAACAAAAAGAAATCAAAGGCTTTGCAAGCAATGATGGCAAGCTCTGGGGCAAAGAAAGCATAAACAATCGTCATGTAAAGATTCTAGAATTTATCAAAGAGACTTGGAGTTTTGGCGAGTAGATTCTCGTATCTCTCTTGCAAGAGCTACATTTTTGCAAGAGAAACTGCGTTTTCTAAAGAAATTTCATTTTGTGTATGCGCGTGGGGAGTGAGGGTGGAGTGGTTATTCTCCATTAGTGATGTCTGTCCAATTGTTTAAATCAAAAATGCTATTTTTCACTTTGTATTGCAAAATTACATCAAACTTTGTGTTTGTTTGTCTCCCACTGCCACCATCTACAAGGCTAAAGATAAGCTCGCGATTTGGCGTTGGGCTTTTGAGAAAGCTTGGGGAGATATTGGGACATTGTGAATCTATCTCATCACACGCCACTGCCATAGCATCGCTATTGCTCACAAAAGTTGTGGTATCGACTTTGAGCTTGCCTCTGGTGTTAAAGTCCTTTACCATAAAAAATATATGAGAGTTTCGCAATTCTCGACGTGGTAAATCTATAAGTGGCGCGCCCAATCCACCATTGCCATGATCGCTTACGATAATGATTTTGGTATTGTCATAGATTCCAGAATCTTTAAACCACTTCAGCCATGAGCCAAGGTTTTTCACATAGCAAATATGGTTAGAATACGCTAGTCCCGCTTTGTCTGACATCAGCTTGGAGCGATACACGCTTGGGTCTGTGATATGTTGGCACGCATTGTCTTTGTCAAGAAGCCAAGGGAAATGCTCGGTATTTTCGTGAAAAAGTTTAAATGTGGGCTTGGGAGATTGTGTGTTAGAGAGCACAGCAAAGCTCGCTATTTTTGAGGCATTATTGAGTGAATATCTAAAATGGTTTGCCAAAAGCGAATCGCCAAAAAGCCAACCCTCTGCCTGATACAGCCTTGCCCTCAAGATATATGGACTAGCTCGGAAAAGCCCAAGGGAGATAAGTTCTCCAAAGGGAATGCGAGAATCTAGCGTTGGTTCTTTGATGTGATAGTGTTGTTTGTAAAATCCTGCCCACGCGCTATGGTCGGTATTTGGGATAAGTAAGACATCTTTTTTCAAATTTGGACGTATATACACTTCATCTCCGGGAAAAATAGTCCCAAAACTCACCGCATACCCCGCATTTGAAAAGCTATTTGCCACATCAACGATTGCCTTTGAGTTCTCTTCTGCAAGAGTGTGCTTAAGCTCTCGTTTATTGACATTATAGGGCGTGTAATACTCCCCTCCAATGATTGCAGGAAACGAAGCAAAGGTGATGCTTGAAGCCGAAAGGGTATTTGCATAATAAGTAAAGCCCTCAAAAACATCATAAAGTTCTGGATAATCTTTGAGTGCCTGTGTGAAATTGTCGCTTTGCACGGTATCAGACATAAGCACGATGATGTTTGGTTTGTCTTTTGAAAAGCCTAAGTAGGTATTTGTATAATCTGGTATTGCGGTATTGTTGGTATTATCATAAGAATCTTGTGTGGGTGCTTCTAGTTTCGCGTATTTGCTATGCTCGATAATCACACTTCCTAAATCTAATAGGCTCGAGAGAACAAGAATGCCAAATAATGCCATCAATGCTATACGCGCTATATTTTTAAACTTATAAAGTATGACAGCACTTATAATCATAAGAAAAAAAGCATAGCCTATATCAAAATATTTTGCAAATGGGTGTGAGATATTTGCTCCGCCATCTTTAAAGAGCAGTCCATCTAGGGGTGCATAGGGGCGAGCATTAAATATATTGCCTGTGAAAAGAAACACATAGCTTATCGCAATCAAGACAAGCACCATACACGCAAAAACCCCAAGCTTCAAAAGTCGCGTGTGGTAAAAAAAGCTAGTAGTATAAATCCCAAGGAAACTAAAGAGCAAGAAAAAGCCAAAGAGTCCGCCTAATGTCTGAAAGGTTTGAGATGGGTCAAATTGACTAACATCCGAGCTATACACTGCAAATGGCGAAAACACAAAGATAAGAAAAAAGATATTAAGCAGAGCAAAGATAGAGATATTGCGATAAGTGAGGTAGGTTTTAGAATCTAAGTCCTTGTGGGGTGTGAAAATAGCGTGTAGAACGCGCTTCGGGGGGGGGGGCAAATAACATAATGCAATCCTTACAAGATTTTATTTTATCAAATGAGATGACATTCTATATAATCTTAGCTTAGGAGATTATTCATTTTGTTTTATTTATTTTACTGCAAGAGTTTTGCGCTTGTTTTCTCGCTTCGTGTAAAGAGTAAATCTCCACTCACTCCACTGCGCGAACATACACTTCCTAAAATCTATCCCTTGAGAGTGCTTAGATTCTGTAATGTCGCTGGTGGCTTTTATTACATCACCCTTGTGTTGTGTTTAGGTCTTGGATATGATGCTTTATGTCTGTGAGAATCTGTATATTATGTGCCTTTAATCCTCTAAGTATCTCCAAATGCTTATCGCACACCGATTTGAATGTAGATTCTATCTCTCGCACAAAGGCTTTTGCAATATTGTTGTGCAAGAAAAGTCGTTCTTGATAGTATTCAAAGCCTATGGCGGTATTGAGCATATCACGGATATTTTCCATACTTGGTTCATAGAGAGGAAATGTATCGCTGTTTTTTTGGTAGGCTTGCAATCCTTTGGCAATCTTAGAATCTAGCTCCAAACACACAAGCTTGATGGCATTTTTGCATGTTTTTTCTAAAAGCTGCGCAAGTTCGTGAGTGTGTCTGTGCAGTGATGTTTCAAGCCTCCCTATCGCAGATTCAAAGGCAAAGGCGATTGTGTGGGATTGCAAAAGCCACTCTTGTAAATGCACCGGGAGGCTTAGCACATAGGGCAAAAATAGCGGTGTACCTCTAGGGTGTGTTTGCAAGAGCTGCTCTTCCCAAGTCTGCAGAGATTTGCTAAAGCTTGGAATTTCACGCATAAACTCCACACCAAATTGTTTAATGGCTAAAAAGAGCTTGTGCCATTCTGATGTGAGCGGATTGTCCTGTCGCTGCAGGGTGTTAAGCAGTGAATCTAAAGGCAGGGTATAAACTTCTTTTTCATACATTTGTGTGTTTGTAAGCCCAAAGGCGTTTTTTCGTGTTTTACTAAAGGTCATTTTGGTGCGTTTGAGTTCGCTAAAAATCTGCTGTGTAAGCGTGAGCAGACGCGAGTCCAAAAGCCCAAAGAGTTGTTGAGATTGTGTGATGAGAGCTTGTATCTGTGTCGGTTCTAGCACACCATAACTCTCTAATACCCCCTCTAATCTCGTAAGGTAAATGTGTGGGATATGCAAGCGTCTATAATACTTAAGGAGCAACCCGCGCAAGGTATAAAGCGTCTTGTGTGCTTTGTTTTGGGTCTTTTGGGGCATAAGATGTGTGCGTATAAACTCAAACACCTCCGAGATTGCAGAATCCTCATAAAGTCGCTGTGCCTCATCGCCGTGAGATTCGCATTTTGCGCGCAAGGCGTTTTTAGCAGAAATAGCGACAATCTCTTCAAAAATCCCGCTAAAAGCCTCTTGGGCATACTTGAGGCTCACTTCAAGCTCGGTGGTATTTTTTAGTCTGTCTTTTTGATTGAGCACACAGAGGCTTTTTGCACGATAATGTCGGATATGGTTATACAAAATCTCACGCTCACTATTTTTGCCGACATTATCAATGAGGCTCACCCAAATGATTCCATCGACTTCTCGCAGGATTGCATTACTGATGTCGGTATCCTCTTGGTTTTGGGAGTTAAAACCCGGTGTATCCAAAAAAGTGATTTCTTGCAAAAGCGGCACAGGCGCAAAAAGTTTATAATGGCTAATTTGTGCATTTATAGCCGGATCTGCTTGTTCTAAAAGCTCAAGTGGAGCGAAAGTATGTGTGCCGTCTTTGTAAAAAATCTCTAGGTGGAGATTCTCTCCATAGCCTATCTCACATACTTTGGAAGTCAATGGGATAATCCCACTAGGTAGGATTTTTTCCCCAAGCAATGCGTTTAAAAAGGTGCTTTTGCCACTAGAAAATTGCCCTATCACTGCGACTTTGAGCGGTGAATCAAGCTGGGCGAGGAGTTTGTCAAATGTCGCCAAATCTGCAGCATCTAGCGCAAAGTGTCGGCTAAGTAGTGTGCGTGTAGCTATAATGCTTTGGGCTAGGGGGTTTTGGTATTTGAGCGCACTAAATTGGGTGATAAAGTCTTGCAAAATACTCATTCTAACTCCTTGTATGTTTGCACAATGCGCTCTGTGAGTTGTGTGATAGAATCTAGTTTGTGTGCGATAAGATCTTTGGTTTCTTGGTTGTTGCTCTTTTCAAACTGCTGGAGGGCTTTTTGTAGTGCTTGCTCTTTGTGTGTGATTTGGCTTTGAAAATCCTGTGTAATCATTTGACTAATTTTGCCAAAAAACTCCAAAAATGCTTCCCGTGTGTGTTGGGATTTGGTAAAAATGAGCTGACTAAAAAGTGCAAAAGTCTGATTAAAAACAGAATCTAGCTTGCTAGCAAATGCGCCAGAACCACTAAGTGCAAAAACTTCGCTACTTAGGATATGCACAAAATGTGCAATCTGCTCATCTTTAGCATAGAAACTAAAACTTGGTGGCGTGTGTGCAAACTCCAAATTGTGGCAAGCCTCCTGCACCTCACTATGCACCTCTTGGATAAGATGGGTGATTTTGGTATTGAGCTTGTATTTATACTCGCGTGTGATGTCGGTAAAAATGTCTTTGAGGGCGATAGTAAAAAGCTCTTGCAAATCCTCTTTGGTTGTGGTGCGATTTTGTTTTTTGGCATAGGTGATATTTTGGACAACGCGTTCTTTTAGCCTATCTTGAGAGGTTTGGAGCGACATTAGGATAAAGTCATTAAGGATTTTGAGCGTGCCTTCAAGCTCGGTGTTTTTGTTCATAATCGCTTGAGAGATGCGCACGGAATGCTCACGCAAGAGTGTGCTTTGGTGTCGCTCTCCTGCGATAAACTCCTCTAATTCCTCCTTGCTTGCATGCAAGATTTTGGATTCTAAAGATAAGTCGTGCGCAATGTCTTGGGCGATACTTGCAAAAGATTTGAGACAGAGATACGCGATGTCGCGTGCTTTGAGGCTATTTTCGCCTAGCAACATTGTGTCTAAATACTCTTCAATGGCTAAAATTCCCGTTTGTTCTAGCGGTATGGGGGCATTACCTTGCGTGCGGGCAAGCAGTGCATTGTAGCTTGAAATTGGCAAGAAGGTAATGCGTGAGAGAATCGCGTGAGAATCTAGGCTTTGGGAGATTTTCAAAATCGCATTTTGGAGGCTTTGCTTGGTGTATTGCAAGCTTTGCTGTAACTCATCAGGTGTGATGAGATCGGCACGAGTA
The DNA here is from genome assembly GCA_019112865.1 of Candidatus Helicobacter avicola. Lineage (GTDB taxonomy): Bacteria > Campylobacterota > Campylobacteria > Campylobacterales > Helicobacteraceae > Helicobacter_F > Helicobacter_F avicola. The sequence goes on along the minus strand of DXIN01000035.1, from coordinate 29,516 downwards.
AGCACTACAAGAAGGCGTGAAATATTGCGCTCTAGGAGTGTTTCAAGGATAAAATCTACATCAACTTGTGTCGCGGCACAACTAGCATTCATAAGATGAATGAGCAAATCACAATCTTTGATATACTCCTTTGTAATCTCCTCGCGCTTAGTGATAGGGTCATCTAGCCCGGGCGTATCGACTATATCCACGCCTCCTTGCAAAAATTTTAGTGGTGTAAAAAGCTCAACTTTTTTGATGAGGTTGCACAATTTGCTCGCGTGATTGGCTGAAGTATAGACACTAAGCTCGCTTAGCTCAATGTGCTTACTAATGCCTTCTTTGGTAATATAGTTATGGAGATTATCCCCAAATGTGCTTTGCGTTTGCTGCACAAATCGCATAAGCCCCTCATCAGTGTGTGAATCTGCGAGAATCTCCTCCCATTCCTCAAGATTCCAAAAATGCACCTTAGCACCCTGATCTTTGGCATATTGAAGCACCGTGAGATTGGCAGTTTCTGGGATTGTGGAGCTTCCAAGAATCTCTTTGCCAAGAAGAGCATTCAAAAAAGTGCTTTTGCCAGCACTTAGCACTCCCGTAACGCCTATGGAAAATTTCTGCTCTTTGGCGTTATGCCAAGTTCTCTGCAGGACTTGTATTTGTGAATCCTGTGTGCAAAGCTCTTGCAAAGATTGATAAAATTCCTCAATAAGAGCGTGAGTGTGAGAGAGGTCTTTTGTCGATTGTGTGTCTGTGCGTGCTTGTGAATCTACCTTGTGCGCGTGGATATTGAGAAGTAGATGATGAAAATAGGCTTTTGTGATCACTTGTGCCTCGCACAATGTAGAAAAATGCCCTATGAGCTTGACATAAAGAGGTTGCGTGAGCTTTGGCGTGATAAAAGCCTTAAGTGCCTGCAAATCTTGAGCATTGGGGATTTTCCCAAAAAACTGCGTAAAAAATTCTTGCATAACCTGCGTTTGGCTAAATTGATGGAGGAGGGATTCATCGCACGCATACACAAGGGCAAGTATTTCGTCATTGTCTAAGAGAGATTCAACCTTGTGCTGCCACTGCTCTTGTCTATCTTGCATAATGTATCCTAAACTTATTTTTTGTCCTCAAGATTTTCCAGACGCTTGGCAATCACACTTAGCTGATATTGCAAGAAGTTCAGCACCATTGTGAGTTTTTGAGAATCTTTATCGGGCATACTCAAACCCTCAAAAAGCACCAACAAGCGATCTTGCAAGAGTTTTAAAAATGTTTTTTCATCACTTAGGGCTTGTTTATTATGGGATTCGTTAATCACTGAAACCATTGAGGGCTTAAGTCTTGCCTTGGGATTTGGTGGGATTTTTTCATCAAGGTTTGCTCTCGTGTGGTTTTGTTCAAACATCGTGCTAAGATTTTCTCTCTCATAGGGTGCTTGGGATTGCAATAGCGAATGCGCTCTCTCTTGCCCATGTGTGTGAGATTCACTCATTTCTCTAGCGCGTTTAGGCTCTGTATTTTGTGTAAAATGTGAATCTTTGGTAGTCTTTTGCTGACTTTCTGGGCTTGTGTCAGCCTGATTTTCAAGTGTGTTAATCGTTTCTAGAATAATGTCTTTTAGTTCCATTGGAGTAGCCATTCTTGAAATTTTTGGTTTTGCTTTGGGTCTGCAATGTGATTAAACACCTCTAGCCATTTAGAATCTGCAAGAGAATGTGTGGCATTAGTGCTTAGACGCGCCACACCTAGTCGCGCTTCCTCATTATCTGGCTGGAGATCGAGAATGTCTTGGTAGATTTTGAGTGCATCTTCTTTGAGTCCTTGATTTTCATAAATTGTCGCTAGGGTGATAGTTTTGATACTACTCATTGCCTATGTCCTTTGTGCTGATTTGCAAACTTTAAAAGGAGCTTAAATCCTTTCGTTGTGGTTTTGGATTGTATCAGATTGTTGTGGATTCTATCATTAAATCCCTCAAAGAATCTGCAAAATATCCAAATCATTTTGCCACAATCACATCTACATCTTTAGGTGGCGTGAAGACAAAAACCAAATCAGCAATTTTTGGATTGAGTGTGTGCCTACTAAAGATAATGCGTGTAGTCTGCTGCAGTGAATCTCGATAGCTAATTTCTTGCAAAAGCCCTTTGGTGCTAAAAGTAATGGTATAAAGCGTTTCATTGAGGGTTGTGGTGTATCTGCCTGTGGGCTTACCAGCAGAATCCACTTCAGGCGTGGCTTTCTCTAGGATTTCAAAAACATCACTTTGTGTCGTAAGCGTGCTGATATGCACTTGTTTGAGCGGTGGCTCATACACGCTGATTTTTCCTTCATTGACATAGACTTCTTTTTGCATAGGTGGCTCATAGACCCATTTTGCTTTGTTTGGTGCTTTAGCCTCTAGCGTGCCAAAATAGCTTGCCTCTGCGCCATCTTCGGTGATGATAATCTGTTCAAAATCTGCTTTAAGACTTTTGAGGTTTTTTTGAATCTGCGCACCAAAAAGTGGTGTATTTAACACACAGATTCCTACCACAAAACAGAGCTTCCAATACCTTTTCATAAACTTTCCTTTTGGTAATAAAGTCTAGGCATTATACAGAAATTAAAGCAAAACACAACCAAACTAAGATACAATGCAAACCAAATCAACCACCAAAATACAAGGACAAACAATGCTAAGCAAGATTCTTATCGCAAATCGTGGCGAAATTGCTGTGCGAATTATCCGTGCGTGCAGGGATTTGCATATACAAAGTGTGGCTATTTACTCTCGTGCCGATAGGGATTCTATGCATGTCAAAATGGCTGATGAATCGTATGAGATTAGCGATGATCCCTTGCGTGGGTATCTTGATGCCGATCTCATCGTGGAAGCCGCGCTCAAAATGGGAGCAGACGCAATCCACCCCGGCTATGGGTTTTTGAGCGAAAATGCCACCTTTGCACGCAAAGTCCAAGAGGCTCATCTGGTCTGGATTGGACCAAATTCTGATGTCATCACCAAAATGGGTGATAAAAATCAAGCACGATCGATTATGCAACAAAATGGTATCCCTATCGTGCCCGGCACTGAACCGCTCAATCAGCTTAGTATGGATAAAATAGCACAAATTGCCAAAAAAATCGGCTATCCTGTGATTTTAAAAGCAAGTGCTGGTGGCGGTGGGAGAGGAATCCGCGTGGTAACGCAGGAGCAAGAGCTAGAAGAAAGCTTTAATGCGTGTAAGCGCGAAGCTATGGCGTTTTTTAAAAATGATGATGTGTTTATGGAAAAATACATTAGCAATCCTCGCCACATAGAGTTTCAAATCTTGGCGGATAATTATGGTAATGTAATCCATCTGACAGAACGTGATTGCTCGATTCAGCGGCGACACCAAAAACTTATAGAAATTGCTCCTAGTCCGCTTATTAGCGAGGATTTGCGGCGTAGAATGGGTGCTACTGCTGTGGCAGCAGCTAAAGCTGTGAGCTACACAAATGCTGGAACGGTGGAGTTTTTGCTCGATGATTACAATAGATTCTATTTTATGGAGATGAATACGCGTATCCAAGTCGAGCATGGCATCACCGAGGAAATCACGGGATTAGACCTTATTGGGCGACAGATTCGTATCGCTAGTGGTGAGATTCTCGACCTCACACAAAATGATATTCACATACAGGGCTATGCGATAGAGGCGCGGATTAATGCCGAAGATGTTACCAATGATTTTGTGCCAAATCCGGGCAAGATCACGACCTATTATCCCGCGCTTGGACCTTTTGTGCGTGTGGATAGCTGTATTTACAAAGATTATGTGATACCGCCATTTTATGATTCTATGGTGGCAAAACTCATCGTGCGTGCTTCAAGCTATGATTTAGCCGTTAATAAGCTAGATCGTGCCCTGCAAGAATTTACCATTCGTGGCGTGAAGACGACAATTCCGTTTTTGCGCAATATTTGTAAAGACAAGGATTTTAGGCGCGGGGATTTTGACACTTCGTTTTTAGAAACCAAAATAGATTCACTAATCCCAGAGGATAGCAAAAACACCGATGATGTGGTGGTAGCCATAGCCGCGGCTATCGCGAGTAGATGTGGAGAGTGAAATGCAAAATGTCTATGAAGATGTAAGGGCGCTTGATAAACGTGTGTGTGAGCGGTTTGGGCTTACACCACAGATTCTAGTAGAAAATGCTGCAAACGCACTTTTAGAACTCATCAAGCAAAAAACACACAAAAAAAGTGTGGTAACAATCATTTGTGGGAGTGGCGATAATGGTGCTGATGGCTATGCGCTCGCACGCAAGCTTAGCGGAAGCTATCGCGTGAGAATCTATCAAGCCAAAGAACCCAAAAGCCCACTATGTGTGGAAATGTGTGAAAAGGCGCATTTGCTTGAAGATATACGATTTATCCCCAAACTTTTGCCATGTGATGTGGTGGTGGATTGCCTCTTTGGTAGCGGATTTAAAGGGAAAATGAGCGAGGATCTCATACAAGTGCTAAAAACTGCTAATGTCCTTGCACCGCTAAAAATCGCTTGCGATATACCAAGCGGACTTGGTGGAGATTGCGAAATATCCACGCCTGTGTTTGTCGCACATCACACAATGTGTATGGGTGCGTTAAAATACACATTGCTTAGTGATGTTGCAAAGGATTGTGTGGGGGAGATTCATATTGCCGAACTTGGAGTGGCACGCCAAAATTATGAGATTACTTCGCCCATAAAACTCTTAGAATCTAGCGACCTCCTCCTACCCACACGCACACGGCAAAATGCGCATAAGGGAGACTTTGGGCATTTGTGTGTGTATGCTGGGAGCAAAAGTGGGGCGGCTATCCTCGCAGCACAGAGTGCTTTGCATTTTGGAGCTGGACTTGTAAGTGTGGTAGGCGATAAGCTCACATTGCCCTATGAGCTTATGGCAAGCAAGATAGCTCCGCACAATACCACTGCATTTGCGCTAGGTATGGGGCTAGGAGAAATCACACCCAAAATTTTGAGTGATATACTCAAGCGCAGTGAGCCTTGTGTGATTGATGCGGACGCATTGCATCATCTAGAGATTAAAGAGCTTTTAGAATATCGGAGTTTGCTCGATAGCACGCAAAGACAAATCGTGCTTACCCCACACCCCAAGGAATTTGTAGCTCTTCTTAGAATCTGTGGCTTTGGGGATGTTGCCCTCACTCCTGCTAATCGCCTAGAATACGCAATGTGCTTTAGCCAACGTTATCCCGAGGTTACACTACTGCTCAAAGGCGCAAATACGCTTATCGCACACAACCAAAAGGTGTATATCAATACTCTTGGGAGTGTCGCACTGGCTAAGGGTGGCAGTGGCGATGTGCTTGCTGGTATGATAGGCGCGCTGTTAGCACAAGGACGCAGTGGGATAGAATCTGCTATCCACGCTTCCCTTGCTCACGCCCTAGCTAGTCAGCTAGAATCTAGCACTTACGCGCTCACACCGCGAAAACTTATTGAAAATCTTGCAGTATTAGAAAGGAAACATTATGGATAATGATATTTTAAAAATTGGTAATAGAGAGTTTCACTCGCGCCTCATCGTGGGAAGTGGCAAATACAAGGACTTTCAGACAACACGCGAGGCGACTTTAGCCTCTGGTGCGCAAGTTATTACCGTGGCTGTGCGACGGGTAAATATTATGAACAAAGACGAGGAGAATCTGCTAGATTACTTTAGGGATACGGGGGTGAGTTTCTTACCAAATTCCGCAGGGTGTGTCAATGCCAAAGAAGCAATCACGCTTTTTCGACTTGTGCGGGAGGCGTGTGGGATTGACTTTATCAAACTAGAGATTATTGGTGATACACAAAAAACGCTCTATCCTGATGTGATAGAGACACTTAAAGCTTGTGAGATTCTCGCTAAAGAGGGTTTTGTCGTGCTGGCTTATACCAATGATGACCCCATAGTTGCCAAGCAACTAGAATCTGCTGGAGCAAGCGCGATAATGCCTCTTGCTGCGCCCATTGGAAGTGGGCTAGGGATTCAAAACCGATACAATGTCGTATTTATCAAAGAGGCGGTTAGTGTGCCTGTCATCGTTGATGCGGGGATAGGCTGTGCCTCTGATGCAAGTGTCGCAATGGAGCTAGGAGCCGATGGTGTGCTTACTAACACTGCCATAGCTACCGCACAAAATCCTATCCTTATGGCAGAAGCGATGAGAGATGCTGTGATGGCTGGACGCAAAAGTTTCCTAGCTGGTCGTATGGAGAAAAAGCCCTATGCAAGTGCCTCCTCACCCACAGGTGGTATGCCAAAACTTATATAATAGCTTCTATTTGTTATATCTAAGGCAGGGATTCTTATCTCCTGCTTTATTGCAAAGACTTCTTAATTGCATAAATTCCCTTTGGTGCTGCAATCTATCAGGTGCAAAATGAGTGCTTATAGTCGATGGTCGCGTGAAAGCTAAAGTCATAGAGAAGGCGCATAGTCCGATGGAGGAGGGGTCATTGGGAATCGGACTATGCTGTTGTTTAAAACATTTAGTGCTATCAGACTTGGAGGAAGTCTCGGGGAAACACTAAAAATACACAAGCTTAATTTATCCCCATATCTTAAGCTTGTAGGCGTATTATACAAAAAAAAAAAAAACAGATTATAAATTCAAAGTAAATTTTTTTTGAAACTTTTTATTCCTTATACACATTGAGCGCAGCGGGAGCTTGGGTAGTGGGCATAAGCTCAATGGTGTTGATATTGACATGACTAGGAAGTGTGGCGACCCAAAAAATTGCCTCGGCAATATCTTGGGGTAAAAGTGGTTTAGTGCCTTCATACACAGCATTTGCAAGGTTTGTATCACCTTTAAATCGCACGAGTGAAAACTCGCTCCCTCCTGATAGTCCGGGTTCAATATTGCTCACGCGGATATGTTTGTCGTATAAATCCGCACGAAGATTGAGCGAAAATTGTCGCACAAATGCCTTAGTCGCACCATAGACATTGCCTCCGGGATAAGGATAACGTCCCGCGATAGAGCCAATATTGATGATATGACCTTTCTTGCGTGCCACCATTTGAGGTAGGAGTAATCGTGTCAGGCGCACAAGTGCTAGGACATTTATTTGTATCATTTCTTCCCAGTCAGCGATATTTGCCTTATCCGCGCTTTGTAAGCCAAGCGCAAGTCCCGCATTATTTACTAGCACATCAATATGGCGAAAATCTTGTGGTAGATTCTGCAGGGCAGATTCTATTTGGGTGCTATCACGCACATCGCACGCGATAATCTGTGCATTTTGCTCCCCACCTAGTGAATCTTGCAGGGCTTTGAGTTTCTCAAGCCTACGAGCTAGTAAAATAACCTTATGTCCATGAGCGACAAACTTCCTCGCACTCGCCTCTCCAAATCCTACTGAAGCTCCGGTGATAAAAACTACCATTGTAACCTCCTCTATGCTTGTTGTGAGAATCTTAGCATAGAATCCATAAATACTAGACATTACAGAATCTAGTGAATCTAAGTGGGTAGATTCAGAAAGTGTATGTGCGAAGCGGAGTGAGCGGGGACTTAGTCCAGCTAAGTGATAGACAAGTTTGCTTTAGCTTGATTGATAGAAAAGGTGCAAGCCCCAAGCGGTGTTAATTAAGATTCTGACACCAAGTGATACTTTAGATTCTAAAAAAGACAATGTATGCTCGCGAAGCGGAGTGAGTGGAGATTCACTCTCCACGAGCGATACCAAGAACGCAGTTCTTGCAATAAAATAAATAGAATCTAAAATAATCAACGACATTACAGAATCTAAGTAATCTTTAGATTCTAAAAAGGACAATGTATGCTCGCGCAGCGGAGCGAACAGAGATTTAGTCTCTGTGAGCGATAACAATTTGCCACAAGCAAATTGCAATAAAATGATAGAATCCACACGCAAACGATTATATTAAAACAAATGTAACCTTTTAATGCTACAATAACTCTGCTTTTAAGCAACAACATTAAGCAAGGAGAATAATATGTTTAGTCTAAGAACATTACCTTATAGCGACAAAGATTTTGGGGATTTTTTAAGTCCAGAGGCGTTTAGCTATCACTATGGCAAACATCATCAAACTTATGTCAATAATCTCAACAATCTCATTGCTAACACAGAATTTGCGGGCAAGGGCTTGGTGGATATTATCCTAGGTTCTAGTGGTGGTGTGTTTAACAACGCAGCGCAGGTGTATAATCACGATTTTTATTGGGATTGTATCGCGCCTAAAGGTGGCAGTGTGAGCGCAGAGCTTAAAGCCGCTATTGATGCGGAGTTTGGTTCGCTTGATGGATTCAAAGAAAAGTTTATCGCTTCTAGCACGACACTTTTTGGCTCTGGCTGGAATTGGCTTGTGTATAACACAGCAAACAAAAAGCTTGAGATTGTGCAAACAAGCAACGCACAAACCCCAATCACAGAATCTAAAGTGCCTCTACTTGTGGTTGATGTGTGGGAGCACGCGTATTATATCGATCATAGAAATGCGCGTCCTGCATATTTGGAAAAATTCTGGAATCATATCAACTGGAGCTTTGTCTCTAAAGCTTATGAGTGGGCGAGCAAAGAAGGTATGAGTTCTGTGTCATTTTATGCAAACGAGCTACACCCTGTCAAATAACAATGCGCTTTGTCGCCTACACCCTTGCGGTAGTCGTCCTATGGGCTACACCGCTTGGGGCAAATCCTACATTTTCTGACGCCAAGAGAGAGCTAAGGTATCTCTATCTTTTTTTGGATTCATCATTTCAAAAAGACTTTTATTGTCAAATCCCATTTAGCACGCGCCTCTATCGTGGCAAACCACAGCTGCGACCTCTCCCTCAAGCATTGTCTGATTTTGGTATCAAAAAGCAATCAAGCACGATAGAGTGGGAGCATATTATGCCCGCACACACTTTTGGGAAGCATCTCGTATGTTGGGTGCAGGGCGGACGCAAAAAGTGCCAAAAAAATCCATTGTTTCAAAAAATGGAATCTGATACCCAAAATATCGTGCCAACCATAGGGCAAATCAATCGTGATAGACGCAACTACGCGTATGCTGATGCCCCCAAATCTATGAGATTCACCCAATATGGAAAATGTGAAGTGTATGTAGATACAAAGACGCAGAGATTTTATCCAGCGGCATATTCGAAGGGCTATATCGCTCGTAGTTATCTCTATATGGTAAAAACCTATAACATTCCTCTAGATTCTGATACAATCGCTCAAATGCGAGAGTGGGATAGAATCTACCCTATGAGTAAGCAAGAGCAGTATTTGCGTCATCAGCTTGGACTTATCAATCAAAAACTCATTGTGCAATCATTATCAAAACTCTTGCAGTAAAAATCATAAAATCTTTGCTTTTTTGCATGCTGTGGTATCTACTAATTCCACCACTTCTCCACTTTGCAAATCCTCTAATGCTATCACTTTGCCTTCTTGCAGCACTTGTGCCATACCCTTTTTTGTGTTGTGCGGATTGAGCGCATTTAGTGCATAATGCAGGGACTGCAAGATTTTGTGTTTAGAATTTAAAAGGGTTGTAAGTGTGAGTGCGCTAGAGAGTGGAGATAGCCTCAAGGCTTTGTCTTGGAGGATTGCAGACATCACACTATGGAGACTTTGTCTCAAAAGCTTGATTTGCTCTGTCTGTGTCGCAAGTCGAGATTGCATACTTTTCGCACGCAAAAGCTCGGATAGATGCGCAAGAATCTCTTGCTTTGGTGCATACAAAGAAAGAAACGCACTATCACAAACCTTGCGCATTTCATCAAGGCGCATAAGCCACTCCTGTGAATCTGGCAAAAGTAGCTCCATTGCTGCGCTTGGCGTGGGTGCGCGTAAATCCGCCACAAAGTCCGAAATCATCGTATCCACCTCGTGTCCCACAGCACTTACTATTGGTGTGCGTGCGTGGAAAATCGCCTCGGCTACCACCTCTTCATTAAATGCCCACAAATCCTCGATACTCCCACCACCGCGACCTATCACAATCACATCAAAACCCTGTGGCGTGCCAAAAAAACTATCAGCATACGCGATATTGCGTGCGATAGAATCTTTTGCTTCATTGCCCTGCACGATGGTATTTATCGCTACGATTTTGGTAAGTTTCCATCGCTTTTTGGCGACTTTTAGCATATCTTGGATTGCTGCGCCGCTAAGAGAGGTTATGAGTGCGATGCGTTTGGGATAGCGTGGCAAAGGCTTTTTGGAGTCAAAATATCCTTTGGCTTGGAGCTTTTCTTTGAGTTGTTTGAAGCGCAAGGTAAGCTCACCTATACCCTCTGGAATAAGGCTTTTGCATTGTATTTGATACTCTCCACGCGGTGCATACACACTCACACCACCACTTGCAATCACATTCATACCTTCTTTTGGCTCAAATCTTAGCGCGCTCACATTGCCTCGGAACATCACACATCGCACAGATGAATTGGCATCTTTGAGACTAAAATACATATGTCCGCTTGTGTGTATAGTGAGGTTGCTTATCTCGCCTTGGACTTGCACTTGCAAAAATGTGCTATCCATTAGGGCTTTTATTTGTGCATTGAGCTCACTCACACTAAGGATCATTATCACGCCTTAACGTTTGATATTGAGCTTTTTCTTATATTCACTCATCACAGATTCAAACTTGCTAAGAAAAAATGGATTTTGCCCATTCATATATTCTACCAGCATAGAGAGTTGCTTGGGAGTGAGGTGCGTAACTGCTCTAGAACACACATCATTAAAGCCCTCATCATCATTATTATCCACACTTTCTTGAATCGCTTGGGAGTATTTGAGAAACATTTTTTTATCCTGCTCCTCTTGTTCGTTATGCTTTAGAATCTCTTGATAGAGAGCTTCAAGCTCTTCAAAAGGCATTTGTTTGAGATATTCTTTGGAATACAAGCCCGTGAGAGCCATAACTTTAGCAATCATCTCGAGTTTTTGAGGTGTGTTGTTGTAATAATCCCGATACACATCATAGAGGTTTGAGGGCATAAAATCCCTGACTATCATCAGTTTCGCGCGTGCCATCATAAGAATCTGCCGGAGCGTAGCAGGATCTTTGAGCTTATCGATGGTTTGGTATAAAAACTGCGTATCATCGCGTCGCTTTTCATAAAATTCATCAAGCACTTTAAATTCCTCCTTGGGCAAATCCTTAAGTGTGTTTGCGATTTCAGAAAGCAGGATTTCTTGGAAACTCCTATATGCAATGTGTGAGATTTTTTGCATTTTGTGCATAGGCATTTCCTTGAGAGCTATGGCTAGGAGGTCATTGACTTCGGTATAGTCAAATTTTCTATATCCATCTTGGAGGCATTCTATCAAATCTACGATATTGCCTGCACTCTCCTTGAGCTTTTGTTTAAATTCTGTGAGTTCGCCGGTATCAAGCAGTGCAGAATTGGTTTTGATACTTTTATCATCATTGGTGAGATGAAAATACGAACTCACAAGCTGCTTGGTAATTTCCTCATAGGTTTTTTCTATGTCTTTTGTATCCATAGATTCAAGCTTGGCACTATCATAGCCATGTCGCTTCAAAAAATTCACCAACATATCACGACTTAATCCCATCACAAAATCCCTTGCTCTAGTGCATTGTTTTGCAAGGCATAATAGACTTTGAGCGCATCACTATGCTCTTTGCTGTCATGCACACGCAAGATACTTGCACCATTTTGCACACCTAATAAATGCAAGGCAAGCGTAGCAGCAAGACGTTCTTGAGCCTGCTTACCTGTAATTTGCCCTAGTGTGTTTTTCCTGCTTGCCCCAAGCAGTAGCGGATAGCCAAAGTGCTTAAAATGTGCGAGATGATTGACTAAGGCAAGGTTTTGTGCGTCATTTTTGGCAAACCCAAAACCCACATCTAGGATAATCTCTTTTCCTCCAGCGCGTAGCACCTCTTCGATTTTGTCTGCAAAAAATCTATCAATCTCACCAAAAAAGTCCTCATAATTAGTGAGTGTCTGCATAGTCTTTGGCGTGCCTTTAGAGTGCATAATGATAGCACTTGCCCCAAAAGCAGCATTAACCTGTGCCATTTGAGGATTGCTAAATCCACTCACATCATTGATGATTGTAAATCCACTTTTTAGCGCAAACTCTGCGGTTTGTGGATTGTAGGTATCGATACTAAATCGTGCTTTTTTGTATAATCGCTTAGAATCTATCTCTGCACACACCTCACGCAGTCGTGCTATCTCATCGCTAGATTCTATAAGCTCACTACCCGAACGTGAGCTTGCTGCGCCTATATCGATATATGCCACACTTTCTTCCAAAAGCTCATAAATTCGCTCAATAGCTTCCTTGGCATTTTTGCGAGAGGGTGCATAAAAGCTATTGGGTGTAACATTGACAATCGCCATAATCTTAGCCTCACACTCTGTATGCGTTTGGATATGGGATTTTAATGCAGTAGCAAGATGTTTGAGCCCAAAGTCTTGGGCAGAAAGCTTGGTGATAAGTCGTTTAAGCTGGGATTTATTGGCGATAAGCAATCCCATCTTTTTGCCTTCATAGAGAATCTGCTCGCGTGGTGTGGCGTATTCTGCCCCTATGCTAAGGGCTTCTTGCTTGAGTATCGCACTTGGTATGTATTCAAGATTGTGCAAAGCAAAATAATACATCTGTGCCTTTTGTGCCATAATTTTATATCCCACTTCATCGGCTCCAACGCGTTTTAGAGTATTTAGGGCTTGGGATTGCTCCACACGCACAACTTGCATTATTGCCCTCCCTTTTGTTTTTTGTGAATCTTTAAAAGCAAAGGTAAAAAAATATAACTTTCTTTGACATAGCAATCTGCTAGCTTGATCGCTTCGTCAAAAGATTCTAGCTCGGCGCGTCCTAGTGTGATAGCATTTGCTTGGAGCGCAAAAAGCAGGGCTTGGATATGGTCTTTTATCTCTTGGGTGCTACGATTTTGCTTATCGCATTCTCGCAAAAATTCATAAATTTCTAGTAGTGTGAGTTTTTTGAGATTAAGCTCAAAGGGCGCGAAAGTTTTTTTACTCGTGTGTGTGTGGATATGTAGTCTTGAGAGGATTGTGGGCAAAAGTGCGTTTTTGCTCGGTGCGATTAATACAAAATGCACATTTTGTGGCGGTTCTTCAAGGATTTTTAGGAGTGCGTTTTGGGCTTCTATGCTGTATGATGGTGCGTTTAAAATGATAAAATATTCCCTATCGTTTGCAAGATAACTTTGTGCGATAACCTCTCGTGCGTCATTGATACGAAACTCTAGCTCCTTGCCCTTATCGTTAGTGGGATTAAATATCACATACTCTCCATTTGCAAGTGGCGCAGTGATGCTCTGCACAATATCTTGAGGTTGCGTGCTAATGTGTAATTCTCCGACAAAAATCCCCATTGCAATTCCTATGAAAAATCTAGTGAAATCTGCCCAAAAACTACGCCACAAAAGGCTTTTTCAAATAAACGATAGAGTTGCAAAAGCTTATAATCTAGTAACTCATCAAGTGAGCTTAATCGAATGGTTTTGGTAGGCATATCCTGCCCATCAATAAGCCACATAAAGGATTCATTTGGCATTGAAGAAAGTGCAAAATCCGCCCTAATTGTCTTTTTGCCAATATACCAAAGCATATAGTTCGTGCCAAAAGAATGCTCAAGCATTCTGTTGATTGCCTCAAAATGCTTGCCGGGTATGCTGGTGTAGTTGAGATTCATATCAATCATAAAGCCCAAAGTTTCGATTTCAAAAATAGGAAAAAATGGACGAGTCTTGCTAGGGAGATTGATATTTTGTGTAACATATTTGCTAAACCACTGCCGCTGCGTATCAGTGAGTATGATTAAGCTTCCACCATCTAAGATATGCGAAAACACATAGCGAAAGAGCGGCACAAGCCCCAAACGTTGTTCATGTAGCCAACCACTCATAATGCCCTTGTTGTCTTCTTGTATAATAGCTTCCCTAAGCCATATATCTAAACGTTCCATAGATTCTATCCCTATTTATCGAGTGCATACACATCGTGTAATGTGCGCACTGCTAATTCGGCGTATTTGATATTTACAATCATAGAAATTTTTATCTCGCTAGTGCCAATCATCATAATATTGATGTTTTCCTTTGCCATAGCTTTAAATGCGATACTTGCTACACCGCTATGAGACTTCATACCCACACCCACGATAGAAACCTTAGCTATATCGCAATCATACTCGATGCTTTGGACATCTTTTTTGAAGCATTCTAGCACTTTTTTGGCGAGATTCACTTCGGTTTGGGGGATTGTGAAGTCAATATCTGTCTTGCCATCTCTACCGATAGTTTGGACAATCATATCTACATTGATATTTGCCTCTGCAAGCGCGCCAAAAATCTCTGCAGCAATACCCGGACGATCAAGCACATCGGCTATACTTACTCTAGCTTGGTTTTTGTCCAATGCCACGCCACTTACGATGGGTTTTTCCATAATATCCTCCTCATCTGTTATCAGTGTCCCCTCACTAGCCGAAAACGAGCTTCGTGAGATAAGCTTTACTTTGAGTTTTTTTGCTAGTTCTACCGAGCGATTAAGCAGCACTTTTGCTCCCATAGAAGCGAGTTCTAGCATTTCATCATAGCTGATTTTGTCAATTTTTTTGGCTTTAGATTCTATGCGCGGGTCTGTAGTGTAGATACCATCGACATCAGTATAGATTTCGCACAAATCCGCATCAAGCGCACCAGCCAAAGCCACCGCCGAAAGATCACTCCCACCGCGTCCAAGCGTAGTAATTTCTCCTGTATTGCTTACGCCCTGAAAGCCCGCCACCACTACGACATAGCCCTCTTGTAAAAGGCGATTGATAGTCGTCGTATCGATATGTTTGATACGCGCTTTGGTGTGCGTATCCTCTGTGATAATCCCCGCACCGCGTCCGCTTAGAGAAATTGCCTTGATACCTTTAGATTCTAGAGCTATGGCAAGAAGCGCGCTACTGACGCGTTCTCCAGAGCTAAGGAGCATATCTACTTCACGCGCATTTGGGAGCGCAGAAAAAAAGTGTGCGTATTCTAAAAGCGTGTCTGTCTGCCCACTCATCGCCGAGACGACCACGACCAATCCACATTTGTGATGTTGCAGGGTTTGTATAACGCGATTGGCGACATTGTCTATCCTCTCGCACCCACCCATACTTGTGCCACCATATTTTTGCACAATCAGCATCGCTTGTCCTTAAAGTTTAGAGTTTTTGGAAGTCAAAAAGAAAGTGCAATCATAAAACGAAAATGCTTAAAGTTTTAGCAAGAGTTGCCTCGCTTTGAAAAACACGTTACAATTCATAAAAAGATTGAAGGCTAGAGATGAGGGATTCTAAAAAAAGGCGATGTGGGTTTTGTGGCAAAATGCCATTAAATGGCGTCAATGTTTTGCTTATCGTATTAATCTGTGTCGTGATGTATGTGGCTAATCACTTTGAGATGAAAGAATATCGTGCCAAAAAGGCACAAGAGCAGCAAAAACAAATGCAACAGAAGTTTGACAAGCTCACCAAAGAGTGTTTTTTTCAGAACAAACAGCAAGCCTGCGAGATTTTAAAAAGCTATGAGCAATAAAACTTTTGGAATCTGCAACTCCATAGTGATATTTAAGTTTATCTCACACTCAAGATAAATGGAATTATTTTTGCTCCCTTTACTCAAATAAGTGTCTCAAGGGATTGGGCGCGAAGGCATTTAAGGAGATGTATGAAAAAGTTTGTTTTGTTGCTGATGTGTAGTATGGGGTTTGTGTGGGCGCAAAAGATTGCAGACCTTGCCCAAATTGTAGGGATTAGGGAAAACTCACTCGTGGGCTATGGGCTCGTGATAGGGCTCAATGGCACGGGGGATAAAAACGGCTCGAAATTCACTATGCAGAGTATGGCAAATATGCTAGAGAGTATGAATGTCAAAGTCTCGGCAAACGACATCAAGTCAAAAAATGTCGCAGCAGTAATGGTAACGGCAAATATGCCGGCTTTTGCGAGAGCAGGGGATAAAATCGATATTCAAGTCTCTTCAATCGGTGATGCTAAGTCTATAAATGGCGGCACACTCGTGCTTACGCCTCTAAGTGCGGTTGATGGCAATATCTATGCTCTTGCGCAGGGGGCTATCACGCTTGGAGAGAGTAGCAATGCCCTCTCTGGCACGCTCATAAATGGTGCGACTATTGAGCGTGAAGTCGCCTACAATATCGCTACACAAGATTCTGCTACACTTAGTCTCAAAAAGTCCGACCTCCAAAATGCTGTGAAGATTCAGCAAACGCTCAATGAAATTTTTAACGCCAATGTCGCTCTTGCGCTAGATTCACGCACGATTAAGCTTAGTAAGCCCGAGCCGATGAGTATGGTGGAGTTTCTCGCACTCGTGGAGGAAGTGGAGATTGACTATATCCAAAAACAAAAGGTGATCATCGATGAAAAAAGTGGCACGATTGTCGCGGGGCTAGGGATTACCATAGAGCCTGTCGTGGTAACGCATGGCGAATTGACGCTCAAAATCTCTGATGAGATTCAAAGCGACCCAGAAGCACTAAGTATCGGCGATGATGTGAGTATTTCTAAAGCCCAAAATACCATAGCCACCAATGGCAAAAAACCCACAATCGCCAATGTCGTGCGTGCGTTGCAAAAAATCGGTGCAAGCCCCAAAAATATCATCTCAATCCTAGAGACGATGAAAAAAAGTGGTGCGATTACTGCAGATATCGTGGTGATGTAGATTCTAAGGAGGTGTAAGATGAATGTGTCGTTGCAAAATGGTATCAATGCGTATGAGAATCTAAAAGGCGATGCGCTAATGCAAAATCTCAAAAACCGCCAAGCCGCACAAAGCGTGCAGGCTCTACGAGGTGGGCAAGATAGCAAGAGCGCACAGGGTGCGTCCTCACTCCAAATGCTCCAAGCTAAGGAGGATAAGAAGCTAAGAGAGCAGACGGATAATTTTGAAGCGTTGTTTTTGCAGATTGTGCTAAAAGATGCGATAAAAAACGATAATCCCCTCTATCCCAAGCAACCCGGAAGTGATATTTATCACTCTATGTATATTGAGAATCTTGCGCAGAATCTTAGCGGGAGTTTTGGGTATAGTGAGCTGTTGTTTAACTACCTTAAAGGTTTGCAACAATGATAGATTCAGTGCAGGTAGATTCACACACGAGGGCTAATGCGTAATGGAAGAGTTGCCACAAGAGAGCTTGCTAAGCCATCATCTCATCGAAAGCCTTGATACTAATGATAAGCAAAAGGTGCTAGATTCACTCCTAGAGCTCATTCAGGGCACTTATCAGCTCGAAGAGGAGTTCAAAAGCCTCAAAAACCTCTATAACAATGTCCTAGAGCTCCTGCCCCAAGCGATCTGGGTGCTAGAAAAAGACGGGAAGCTGTTTTATCAAAACAACCAAGCCTACGCGATGCCCGAGATTCTCACACTCATTCAGACAAGCCTAAGTCTCTCGCCCATCAAAATCGGTGAGATCTATGAGAGTGAGCTAGAGTATAACAACAATGCCTATATGTTTAAAATCAGCCCACTAAGTGATAAAACCATCATCACCGCCTTTAATATCACCAACCAAAAACGTCAAGAGCGACTAGCCTCTATGGGACAAGTCTCCGCACATCTAGCACATGAGATACGCAATCCCGTAGGCTCTATCTCAATCCTCACTTCCACACTGCTTAAACGCGGCGATTCTAGTATCCAGCCTATCGCCACGGAGATTAAAAAATCCATTTGGCGTATTGAGCGGCTTATCAATGCGACTTTGCTTTTTTCTAAAGGTATTAGTGTCAATAAAAAGCTCCACGCACTCCAAGCTATCGAGCAAGAGCTTAGAGAATCTATCGCATATTATACATATTCTAAGGATATTGAGTTTAGATTTGGATTTGATGAATGTAGTGAAGTGCTGATAGATTTTGACCTTTTTAGTATTGTGTTGCAAAATTTTGTGTTTAATGCTATCGATGCGATTGAGGAGGGTGAGGAGGAGCGAGGGTGCGTGGAAGTGTGGTTTAGCCAAGATGAGACAAAGAGCGTGTTTTATGTGCGTGATAATGGCAAACCAATCGAGGATAAGAATCTGCTCTTTGAGCCATTTAAAAGCACCAAGCTAAAGGGTAATGGGCTAGGACTAGCTCTAAGTCAGCAAATCGTGCATGCACATAATGGGTGTATTAGTTTGCAAGAAAATGGCGATAAAGTTTTTGTGATTGAAATATTGCGCTAGGTTTCACATCTAATCCACAATTTTAGCCTACACTTCGCGCACACTTTTGCTTGAAGTGTATTTTATTACAAAAGGAGTAGTCGATGAAAAAGCTATTGACACTAAGTGTATTAGGAAGCCTTGTGCTAAGTGGTGTGCTATTTGGAGCAGATTTTGAGAAACAAAGCAATAAAGATTTGCTCTCCCTCTCTGGCAAGGTAAGCCCTAAAGATATGCCCAAATATAGGCTAGAGATTGCCAAGCGCATTGAGAATATGAGCGTCAAAGAGGCGCGAGAGTTTGAGGAGAGTTTGCGTGAGCAAGCCCAAAAGGTGTATGATAGTATGAAAGTTAAGGAATTTCGTGCTTACAAACACGAGGTGCATAAAGAAATGGAACGATTTTGTCGTGATAATAAAGAGGAGTGCAAACTCCTCCACCCACCAAAACCCATTCACGATGAGCATAATGGACCTAAGTCTCCCAAACCACCCAAAAAATAATACCAAGGCAATATGATGAGCGATAAAAGTAAGCGAGGTGCTATGGGTGCTAAGATCTTGCTCTTAGAAGATGATAGTGTGTTGGCTGAAATCTTATGTGAGTTTTTAGAGGGCGAGGGCTTTAGCGTGGAGCTGTGTCAGGACGCCTCTAGCGCGCTTAGTCTTGCGTATGAGAAGAGCTTTGATCTTTGGTTGCTTGATGTGAAGGTGCCTTTGGGCGATGAGCTAGAGGAGTTTAAAGATCTCCCGGGCTTTGAAGTGCTCAAAGCTCTGCGTCAAGCGGACAAAACCACACCTTGTATTTTTATCACTTCACTTGGTAGTGTGCAGGATTTGCAAATGGGCTATGATGTGGGCTGTGATGATTTTTTGCGCAAACCCTTTGAGCTTGTGGAGCTGCGACTGCGGATTCACACATTGCTCAAACGCCCATTTGCTCATCGCAGCGCACAAATGGAGGATTTTGGTAATGGCGTGAGCTTTGATGTCGTTACCAAAACACTCTACAAAGAGGGCGAGATCCTACCACTGACCAAAAAGGAAACCGCCCTGCTCAACCTCCTCTTGCAGCACCCAAATACCTATATCCCACAAGAACGTATTTTTGAGACGCTTTGGGATATGGGGCAGGAGCCTAGCGAGCTCTCATTACGCGCATATATCAAAAATTTGCGCAAACTCATCGGTAAGCACAAGATTTTAAATCAGCACAACAAAGGTTATTGCTATGTTCGCTAACTCTACCAAACGCACGATTGTCAAGATTCTATCCTTGTATTTAGGCACAAGTCTTGTGCTATTATGCGGGCTTTTTTATTTCGTGTATAAAAAAGAAACGCGCAATATCTATTATGAGCAGGTTATCTCACTGCGCGAGGTGTCGTTGGGGATTATAGAGATTCTCAAAAAATATCCCGATGATTTGCAGCGCGCTATCACAGAGATTAGAGAATCCAAATCCGACATCGCCTTTGGGATTTTTGACAAAAGGGGCGAGGTGGTGTTTTCCAATCTCTTAGCTAATCCCACGCACGAGGAGTTTTTGGAGGGATTTTATAAAGCAGGTGATAAGGTGGTGCTTGACCCAGAAGCCTTTGCCCACCGCCATCACAAACCCACACGCTTCCCTTATAGAATCTTTATCCAAGATGAGAATGTCGATTCGCTCATCATCACCAACAATATCAAGCTTGGCGTGTATTTCGTGCTAATCCTCTTGGCTATGGGGATTGTGGCGTATTTTTTGGTGCGATTGTTTCTAAAACCTATCCACAACCACATACAGCGGCTTGATAGCTTTATCAAAGACACGACACACGAGATTAACACGCCTATTAGTATTATCCTAATGAGCGTGGAAATGCTAAAAACACAAACCCTAAGCTTTGAAGATAAGAAAAAAATCACGCGTATCAAGCTCGCATCACTCCAGCTAGAGCATATCTATCGCACGCTTGTGGCGTATAATTTCCCCCATAGCCTCCCACAGACCAAAGAAAATCTTAGGCTAGATTCACTCTTGCAAGAGCGGCTAGAGTTTTTCGCGCCATTTTTAGCACAAAAATCCCTCACGCTCCACAGCGACCTTGCACCTACGCATTTATACGCCAACAAAGAAAAAATCATCACCCTTTTTGACAATCTCCTAAGCAATGCGATCAAATACAACAAGCACAATGGGGAGATTCACATCATTTTGCGTGAGGGGTATTGTGCGATTAGGGATAGCGGGAGCGGGATAGATTCTAAACACAGAGCGATGATTTTTGAGCGATTTGCGCGCTTTGATAAAAGCGTGGGGGGATTTGGCATAGGGCTTAGTCTCGTGCGCGAGATATGCAGGGAGTATGGCATACGCATACGCGTGCAGAGCGCACAAGAGGCGCGAAACCAAAGCGGCGCGGATAAAGAAAATATAAAAGCAGACAATGCAGATAGAGGTGGCAGTGCCTTTGTGCTTACTTGGGATTTAGAGGCAGGAGGCGCGCGTGCAGATTCTCACTAAGCCCAAAAAGGGTGCGATAGAGCTAAAAGCAAGTGCCGATGGGAGCTTTAGCGCGTATAATGCAGCCTTTGATGAGTGCTACCATAGTCTAAAAGATGGGGCATTGCGTGAGAGCCTCTATAAGCACATCATACCGGCTTTTAGCGCGTGTGAGAATCTGCGTGAGATGAGAATCTTAGACATTTGCTTTGGACTTGGGTATAACACCTTAGCGAGCCTGTATTATCGCCAGATTAACACTCTGCCTGTGAATGTGTGTATTTACTCTCCCGAACTTGATAGCTCTTTACTAACAAATCTCATCGACTTTCCTTATCCCGAGGAGTTTTCTAAGCTCCCTTTGCGTGAGATTGTGTGTGCGTTGCGCGATAGAGGCGTGTATGAGGACGCACACACATACATAGAGGTGCAGCTCATCGATGCGTGTGCGTATGTGCGGGAGATTCCACACCAAAGTATTGATGTGATTTATCAAGATGCCTTTAGTCCTAAGAAAAACCCCGAGCTTTGGAGCGAGGAGTATTTTGCACAGCTTTATAGAATCCTATCGCCAAATGGCATACTCACGACTTATTCCCAAAGCGCAACCATACGCAAAAATGCCCTTTCTTGTGGGTTTGTCGTCTATGATTGCACGCATAATGAGAATCTTGTGCGCGGTGGGAGCGTGATGAGCAAGCGCGAATTAGCACTACCACACTACCACCTCAAACGCATATTGCCCCAGACACCCTAAAAGCTCCATCGCCCCTCGATAAACGCGCTCCTACCTTGCCCAATCAAAAATCCATATCCCGCGATTGTATCAGCCGCATTGCCATTGTAGTAGCTGTAATAAAAGGTATCAAAGACATTGCGCACGCCGCCACTTAGACTAAAGTCTCCGAGCTTAAGGTTTAGCCCGATGTCTGTGAGGCTGTAGGCTGGGATTGTGTCTTGGTGGTTGGCGTTATTTTCTTGCATAATGTCTTTTTGTGCGCCATAAAAGGTATTTTGATTCCAAATGCTAAAAAATCTATTAAACGCGTAGCTCACGCCGATTGTGGCTTTGTAGTTGCTCACATAGGGGATTTGGTAGCTCACATTTGTGCCATTGAGCTTGAGAATCTTCGCATCGACATAGGTAAAACTCTCGCTAAAGCGCAGTGAATCGCCTAGAAAATACTGCTCGGCAAAAAGCTCAATCCCCGCTCTTTGAGTAAAATCATAGTTGCCATACTGCACACCATCGACAGAATGTGCATTGCCAATGGTGTAAAACTCATTGGTTGTGAGCGTGTAAAATGCCGAGGCAGAGACAAACATATGCTCGCCCAAAAAGTCCTTAAGCCCTATTTCAAAAGTATGGTATTCCTCATTTTTGAGACTTGTGGGTTCATAGGCATAGTTACTAGAGCTAGTGCCTGTGCGTTTGAGCATATTGTTTGGGCTTGGGGAGAAAAAGCCTTTTTCGTATTTGGCATAGAGATTACCACTATCAGAGTAGGCGAAATTTGGTGTGATTTCTAAAGCCCAGTTATGCACAGAATCTCTAAGAGAGCCTTTGGTAGAGTAGTTTCCGACATTTCTACCATTGATAGAGATATTGTGAGCGTTGGTTACATCAATATCATAGAGCGCGTTTTCGTATCGCAAACCGCCAGTTAGTGAAAACCTTTTGGTAAAATCGTATTTGCTAAGCGCATAGAGTGCATTGCTCCATTTGCTACCATTAAAGGGAATATACACCAAATGATCGTAGGTAAGAGAATTGGTGCTTGCTCCGATATTTTGGCTCATCGTGCGTTTGCCTATGGCATACAAAGATTCTGCACCGACAATAAAGCGATGTTTTTCGCCTTTATAATCAAACTTTGCTAGTAAGCCTGTCTTTTGGTCGTCAAAGAAACTTCCGCTCTGATCTGCAGAGGCATCACTAAAGGCAAAACTGCCATAGTTAAAGCGGCTAAGCATCGTTATAGAATCCACATAATCAATCCGATTGAGATGATAGAAGGCTTTGAGTTCGAGCTTAGATTTTTCACTCATTTGCCCCTCATAGCCCACACTCACATCAAGGCGGTTTTGTCTATTGTGCAAAGAGCCATAGCCTGGAGTTTTGCGGTGAGCTTTGGTCGGATTGGCGATGTCCATAAAGGAATTATTAGGAGTGGTGAGAATCTTGCCTGTGAAATAATCCACATCTAAACTCACAGAATGCCCTGGCATAAAGTCGTGGATAAGCGCGAGATTGGCTTGTGCGCCCGTGGTTTTATCCCCTATGCGCGGACCCCCGCGGTTTATGTATGCTGCTCCGATAGTCAGATAGGTGGATTGCCCGAGTTTGGTGCCAAAGCGCGCATCGGCATTGTAATTGTTGCCCGTGGAAGCGATGATGTTAGAATAGCTCACTCCGGCATTAAAGTATGGCTGCTCATATCGCTTTTGTGTGATGATATTTACCACTCCACCGCGTGTGCCATTGCCATACATCACCGCGCCTCCACCGGGCAAAATCTCGATAGATTCTATGGCGTTGGGCGAGAGGGTGTTGAGCGGAGTAACGCCGTGGCTTGAATCTAGCATATTGGAGTAGATTCCATTGATGAGCACTTGCACGGAAGTATTGGCGCGATTGCCCTGTCCGCGTAAATCGAGATTGCTCCCCAAGCCCACATTTGAGAGTCCCACAAATGGCGTATATCGAAAAATATCCTCGGTGTTGCGATAGCCTTTGTTTTGGATATTGTCTTTATCAATCGCATAGACATTTCTATTGAGCTCATCAAGCTGTGAACGCATAGGAGAGGCTGTAACGACACTTTTTAGATGCACGCGATTGTCTTTTTCTTGGCTAGTTTGCGCACTCGCACTATCTTGTGTCTCCTCTGCTTGTAGCGACAAAAAAGTGCCAAACTTACAAAAATAATACTCTTTTTCATTATATGCTCCTAGTAAAATATTTTGAAATCTATTATCCTGATTTCTATTTGAGATTATAATTGTTTTTTTTTTTTTGTTATAAGAATCATTTTCATTTTAAAAAGGGTTTGCAATAAAGTAACACTAAAAGTGATGAGATTTTGGGTTTTTATTTATTTTTATTGCAAGAGCTATGCTCTTGTTATCGCTCGCGAGGAATAAATCCTCGCTCACTCCGCTTCGCGCACATACATTGTCCTTTTTAGAATCTAAAGTATCATTTGGTGTCAGAATCTCATTAACGCCGCTTGGGCTAGCGCCTTTTTTATCAATCAAGCTAGATTCTATCATTTTATTGCAATTTGCTTGTGGCAAATTGGTATCGCTCGTGGGCAGTCAAATCTCCACTCATCTGCGCTTATGCGTTCATATACACAATCTTTAGCAAGATTCTAGAATCTTTTGGTGTCAGAGTGGGCTTAGGTTGCTATCCTACAAACACTTCGTAGTGATATTTCTTTACAATCACGCACTTTGTTTGCTACAATAGCACAAAAGGTAGCGTGCAAGGAGGTCAGCTATGAATGTGTTTGTGAAGCAAAATGGGCTTGTCGTGCGCCAAAAGCTCGATACTACGCAAAATATCCGCGATCAGATTCTGTGGATTGACTTGTTTCAGCCCACAAGCCTAGAGGTGGATTATATCGCCAACACTTACAATCTCGACATTCCTACCAAAGAGGAGCGCGAGGAGATCGAGCAGTCCGCGCGCTACTGGGAGGATAGTGGCTCTATCACGATTAATACCTACTTTTTAATGCGCACCGAGCAAAGTCTCGTCAATGAGACTATCACCTTTATTTTGCACAAAAATATCCTTTTTACCATTCGTTATAGCGAATTTAAAGTCTTTGAGGAGATTCAGCAAATCGTGCTTGCCAGCCCCAAGATTTTTGAAGATGGCTTTGATTTGGTGAGCAAGATGTTTGAAGCGCGCGTGGAGAAAGACGCGGACCTGCTAGAATCTGCTGCCAAAGAGACGAGAATCTTGCGCAAGAATGTCTTTAACGAGGAGCTTACAGACTATAAACAAATGCTAGAATCTCTCTCCAATCTCCAAGAGCTCAATATGAGCGTGCGGGATTCGCTTTTTGACAAGCGACGTGCGATTACAGCGATGCTAAAGAGCAACAAGCCAGATTCAGAGACCAAGCAAAATCTCACAATCGTGCTAAAAGACCTCAACTCACTCGTGGAGTTTAACACCGTCAATATGAACGCGCTTGACAATATCCAAACAATCCTTACCAACCAAATCAACATCGAGCAAAACAAAACCATCAAGCTTTTCACCGTCGTAACCGTGGCGATGATGCCCCCCACGCTCATTGGCACGATTTATGGTATGAACTTTGACTATATGCCCGAGACACATTTAGAGTATGCCTATCCTGTGGTGCTTGTGATAATGATACTCTCGACAATCTTTCCTATCGTGTATTTTAAGAAAAAAGGTTGGCTGTAGATGGAGGCTTTTGTATGGGTGTTTGACCCTAATGCGTGGATAGCACTGCTGACCCTTAGCCTTATGGAAATCGTGCTAGGGATTGATAATATCATCTTTATCGCCGTGCTTGTCTCGCGCCTCCCACAGCATTTACGCGCACGAGCGCGCCTATTAGGGCTTGCCTTAGCAATGCTCACGCGTATCGCGCTACTTAGCCTTATCTTTGTCATTGCCAAGCTCACTACGCCGCTTTTTAGCCTCGGGGATTTTGGTGTATCCGGACGCGATATGGTGCTGTTTTTGGGTGGGCTATTTCTCATCTACAAAGCCACGATTGAGATTCACCAAATGGCACAGGGCGAGGAGCAACCCACAAATCTCAAGTATGCAAATGCTTTTGGGCTTGTGCTAGTGCAGATTGCAGTGCTTGATATTGTGTTTTCGCTAGATTCTGTCATCACGGCGGTGGGTATGGCAGAAAATCTCGCGGTAATGGTGCTAGCCATAGTTATCGCAGTGGGCGTGATGATGATAGCTTCTAAGGGGATTTCGGAGTTTGTCGAGAAAAATCCTACTATCAAGGTTTTGGCGTTAGCGTTTTTAATCCTCATCGGCGTGGCGTTGGTGGCGGACGGACTGCATTTCCATATCCCTAAGGGGTATTTGTATTTTGCGATTGCCTTTTCGCTGGGTGTGGAGTGTATCAACCTCTGGCTTAGCAAAAGACACCGCGCAGATTCTACAAAATCATGAGATTCTAAAGAGGAATGATATGCGCCTTTGGCTTTTTTATCTAGGAGTAGCGATGTGTGTGCTAGGCTATGTGTTTATCAGGCTTGGCGTAGTGTTTTTCCCTATAAGTATTTTTTGTCTTATGTATGCGGGCGTGTATCATTTGGGCTTTTGGATTATGATGATGGGCAATATCCTTGGCTTTAGTATCAGTCTCTTTGTTGATATGAAAGTCCTTGCAAACGCGTTTTTGTAGGCATATGGGGATTAAAAAATATGCGTGCTATACACTCCCTCGTCTCTACATCGGAGAAAAAAATCCTTGAGTGCGCCCACACTCGCGCTATCTCTGCTATCTAGCAAAAAGATTGGCACATCTTTTTTGAGTCGTGCGAGATCTTCTCTCACGCGCTCCACACTAAACCCAAACACATCGCACAAATCCGCCTTAGACACCACCACGACATCAGCGCACAAAAACATACTTGGGTATTTGAGAATCTTATCATCGCCCTCCGGTGTGGAGAGAAACACCACATTGAGGGCTGCGCCTAGATCATAGCTCGCCGGACACACGAGGTTACCGACATTTTCAATCACCAAAAACTCATAGCTTCCCACATCACAGCACTTCCCCAGCTCTGCCAATCCCTGCTCTATCATCACCGCCTCCAGATGACACGCCTCACCGGTGGTGATCTGATACGCGCTCACGCCCTTTGCTTGCAGTCGCTCCGCATCGCGGTTGGTCTGCAAATCCCCCTCCAACACGCAAAATCTAAAATCCTTAAAACTACTTAGAGATTCTAAAAATGTCGTCTTGCCACTGCCCGGCGAACTCATTAGGTTTATCACATACAGATTATGTGCTTTGTAAAACGCGCGTAGCTCATTAGCCTTTTTATCATTTAGCGAAAGTATGCGCTTGGCGACTTTGATACTTTTGGGGTTTAGCGTGGGATTAGATTCTAGTCGAGTTTGTGTATCCATAGCACGCCCTAGAAGCTAAACTGCCCACCAACCCGCATAGCGATGTAATTGGGGATATTAAATCCATACATTTGGATATTTTTGCCCAGTCCATACTGCAAACTCACATCTAAGAACCCAAAGAGATTGACACCGGTGGTGAGGATTGTGCCATCTCCTGCTTTACTATACAAATCACGCATAGCTCCGATACGAAAGTCGATGACTTTGAAGTCTGCGAGTATCCCCCCTCCAATCATCTGGCTTTTGGGGCTAGTGATAGAGAGTGTGTCATTGGGCAATACATCTGCGTCAAAGGCAAGCGTGAGGAAGTCTAGTAGCTCATAGCTCACCCCAGCGCGAAACTGGCGCGTGAGTCGTAGGTAGCCATCACTGCCATTGATGTTTATCTTTGGGGTGTTGAGGTTTTTGGCTACCAATCCGATATTGAGCTTGCGTGAGAATGATGGTGTATAAAGCACGCCCAAGTCTATCCCAAAGGTTTGGGTAACCTGCATCGTGTTCATATCAAAACTCGGCAATTGGATATTGTCCAAATCAGAGAAGTTGATAGGTGTGTCGTAGCGGTATGCACTAGCCATGATAAACTTCGCTGCCATACCTACATTGAACTCACCTGCGCGGGTGTAAAAAGTATGCCCATAGGCTACAGGCACTTCCAGAAGCCCTAGCACGATACCATAGGGTGTGTGATTGCCCGTGAGGATTGAGTGGTCTGTGTATTCTTGCTTCCCGTTGGTGCCACCACCTCCACCGCCGCCAGCACTGCCATTAAGCACACCTAGTGATACGCCATTGCTCCCGGGTGTGGCTTCGATGAAGCTAGTGCAGTTATCGCCTGTAGCTGCGTTACAATTCGCCCCAAGCCCCACGATGAGGCGGTTGTGTGCAGGGTCGATATTTGCCGAGATATTGCCAAAGACTTGGGGCATGATAGCGATAGCCAGCGCACCGCGTCCGCTATCACTCGCCTGCACGGTTACCTCGCCAATCCCATCAGCCTCGATTTTTTTGGTGCGCTCACTCCCACCTATTTGGATAACCAAGCCATTTTGTGAGCTTATGGCTACTTCGTTGGCATTGAGCGCGTTTTGCATCGTCTCAAAGGCAGAGATGAGCTTGTCCATATCCGAATCTGCACCCTTGGGGATAGTGATACCGCCCATTTTTGTTATGATATCTTCGAAATTCACACTGCCAGAGCTGATAGATGTGAGGAGTCCCTGTAAATCATTGGGATCGATATTTGATAAGATTCCTGTGAGTAGTGGGGGTGCGCCGGCTGCCTCTGCTGCATTAACAAGCTCATTTTTGAGCTTGTTTTGGGCGTCTGTGTCGTTTTGCAAGGCACTGCCAAGGGCGCTTAGGTCGTTGCAAGTGCCACTATTACATGAAGCTCCTATGGATTGTGCGAGCTTGCTGATAGAGGTGCTATCAATAGTAGATGAGCCACCAAAGAGATTTTGTAATGTATCGCCAAACACCCCGCCTACTTGCTGACCATTGATACTCACTGCACCTCCAGCCACCGCACCGCCTAGGAGCTTGTCGGCAAGTGTATCGCTGATGTTTTTAAACCCCTCTACATTCGCTGCAATCTCTAAGAGATTTTGCTCTCTAAGCTGCACACCAAAGCTATAGCCGATTTTGCTGCGTCTGTCTGCGCCTAGTAGAGCGGGGTTGTAGTAGATACCCCACGCGGAGTTTTTGAGCGCGACACCTGCTCCGCCTATGGAGCTAGACACCTGTCCCATAGTGCCAAAGCCCAAGCCCATACTCATCTGCACACAGGCAAACATAATGACGAACACACGCAATACATTGAAGCTGGTTGCTAGAGAAGTCTGTATCATCGCTCTGTCCTCATACAATAAGATTTTTAGCCTTTTGGGCGTGCATTTTACTTAATTGTGGATTAAAGGAGGCTTAGAGATGGCTTATTTGGTTTGGTAAAAATATTTTGCAAGCTGGGGCTAGGACAATGTGCGGGCTTTTGGAATCTCAAAGTAGATTCTGTAATATCTTAAGATTTTAAATCTGCTAGTAAATCTTATCAAGGCTTGCCCGGGTATTCTAAGATTTGAGATGAATTTTTAGGGTTATCAAGCGAGGGGTGAAGGGAGTTACCTAGTTGGTAATAACTGAGCACCGAGCGTAGATTCCCTAAAAAGTCGCTCAAAACTGAATACCCACAAACACAGAATCTATGATTTTGATAAAAGATGTCGCACACCCCGCTCTATCATCGCATACACCGCCTCAAATCCCTCCATATCTCGATATGTGTATGGGTCTGGCACATCGGCACCATCAAGCCCATAATCTCCAAGTTTGCGCACTTTGTTTTTGTCAAAACCTAGCGAGAGAATGTCGCGGTAGTTTTTAGAATCTAGCGCGATAATGAGATCAAAGCTATCATCAGCATACACGCTTAGCCGTCTCCCACGCAAATCATCGATACTAAAACCATGCTTTTTTGCCACCATTCGTGAGCCCTCACATGGTGGCTCATCGATATGCCAGCCACTCGTCCCTGCAGAATCCACCACGATAGCGAGATTTTCTTTTTTGATGATTTCGCGTGCTATACCCTCCGCAAGCGGTGATCGACAGATATTGCCTAGACAAACAAACAAAATAGATTGCATAGATTACTCCTTGAGAAGTCTTTTTTTTTTTTTT
>DXIN01000034.1 GCA_019112865.1 Candidatus Helicobacter avicola | reverse complement strand
GTGTTTCAGTTTGTGATTTATATTTTCCCAACCATTCATTTATGCGTTTTTCTTTTTCATTTATGGTATAGAATTTTTTCACTCCCATATATTCATTTTTATCATTATACACATCAAGCTTTATAGATTTTTGCATAACTTTGTCGTTTTTACTCAAATCCCATATCATAAAGCCGATAGGAAAGCTCCCTTTGACATTATCAAAGGTATAAGCAGGGCAGACAAAACCGCCCAAAAATTTCGCTTTAAACCTTAAACGAAACTTATAAAAATTCGCGCCTTGCACAATTTTCAAAGTTGAAAATTGTGCAAGGGTGCAGCTTGGAATCTCCTCGTGTATGCGGATAAAAAACTGCGCAAAGACTTCATTGCTTGCCTTGCCTAGCATTTCCTTGTAACGCAGGTAGGTGCGATTATCGGTAGCGACTTTGGTTTTGTTAAGCCCTGTGCCTGTTGTTTGTGCGGTCGTGCCAGCCTCCGCATACGGCGGATTGATAAAGATTATGAGCTTTTGCCTCTTTTTAGAATCTTGTAAGATATTTTGCAAGGATTTAGGAAGCTTAGATTCTATGCATTCTTTACATTTAGAATCTATTTTGTCCTTGTGTTTCTCACAAGGTTTATCAAAAAACTCATCGTTTAAAAAATCGAATTGAAAAATATGATTTTCAAGCAGATGTAAGGTCTTTTTCTCTGCTAATTCGTGCATAATATCCACATCGGCTTTATCAAGTGTGGAGGCATATAAATTATGAGATTCTGTAAGGTTGGCTAAAAGATTGCCAGTGCCAGCTGCACAATCCCAAATATAATATTCCTCTTGATAATTTTGCCCTAAAACTTTTGCTAGATATTCTTGTGCTTTTCTAACCCAAATTTGTGGGGTAAAAAAGGCTCCTTTTCTCTCCCTTATATCGCTAGGCACGAGTAAATCCCGCCTTTCTATGATGTGATTCCAATACTCCTCTTTTGGCGGTCTTTCATAGATATTCCAAAACTCTGTATGGGCTTTTTGAGAATCTTTGAATCCAAACTCTGTGTAATCAAATCTTTCTCTATTTGTGCGTTTTTCAAGTTTTACCTTATAGTAGCGACTTTGTAGTAAAATCCTAAGAGAATCTATAATCGCCTTTGTGTTGTTATTTTCGCTCAAAAGGTCGGCTAGATAAAAATCACTGCTTAAAATATCAGGCTTTTCAGCCTCCCAATCAATGCTAATAGTAGGTGCTACCTTTAAAAGCCATTTTTGATAAATGGTAGTGAAGTTATTTTTTGTAATAGGGATTTTATGCGTTTTTTCATTGGCAAGTGTAAAATTTGCTTTGATAAAATCTTTTAGCTCTTTGTTAGAATTTGGATTTTGCGTGGATTCAAAGTGAAAAATAATAGCTTCAGATTCTACAATCTCCTTGCTCTCTTTTAACACTTGCTCAAATTGTGGGCTTTTGTGATTGCTTGGAGTAAGATTCCAATTAAAGTCATTTCTAATAAAAAGCTCTTGTAGATAATGTGAGATTGTATCATAAGGCACAAAGACCATTTGCTCACTATCAAAAGCACCTAAGTATGTCGGTGGCTGGGTGTGCTCTAAGACTTTGTTTTTACCAAGGGTTAGGATAAGCTGCGTTAAAGATTCTAGGTAGTTTGCGCTTCCTGCTTTTGCTTCAGCAAAAAGAAAATTTATGGATTCAAAAAGTGTGTTGTCTTTATAACTTACGCAAAAATCCACATTGCCTAGAATCTTAGTAAAATCTAGCTCTTTTGCACTAAAAAAATCCTTAGCTACTTTGTTTTTTAGCTCTTCTTCGCGTATATTATGTGGATACATTATTTTTCCCTCTTAGCGATTCACACAAGATTCTCTCTTGTGTGCTCTCACAGTTCTCACTTCACCCCGCAAAAGTCCCTAATCGCCTCGACTTTGTCTGTTTTCTCCCAGCTAAATTCAGGCAGCTCACGCCCAAAATGCCCATAGGCAGCGGTTTTTTGATATATCGGTCGCAAGAGATCAAGGGATTCTATAATGCCCTTTGGTGTCAGAGCAAATACCTTTTTCACGCATTCTGTGAGTTTAGAATCTTCCACCTTGCCCGTGCCTTGCGTATCCACTAGGATTGAGACAGGCTCTACCACGCCGATAGCATACGCCACTTGCACCACTGCCTTATCGCATACGCCACTTGCTACGAGATTCTTAGCCACATAGCGCGCCGCATACGCCGCACTTCTATCGACTTTGCTAGGATCTTTGCCGCTAAATGCCCCACCGCCGTGCGGACAGCTCCCGCCATAGGTATCCACGATGATTTTGCGCCCAGTGAGCCCCGCATCGCCCTGTGGTCCGCCGATGACGAATTTCCCTGTGGGATTGACAAAATAGCGGATATTGTCATTGAGATACTTTGCGGGGATTACCTTTTGGACGATTTCCTCAATCACAGCATCGCGCAAATGCGTCTGCTGCGTCTCTGGGCTATGTTGGGTAGAAATCACAATCGTATCAATCGCCACAGGCACGCCGTCCTCATAGCGCACGGTTACTTGGGATTTGCCATCGGGGCGTAAAAATGGCAGGCTTCCATCTTTGCGCTTTGTGGCTAATCCCTCTGTGAGACGATGAGAGAGCCAAATAGGCAGAGGCATAAGTGTGTCGGTCTCTCTGCACGCATAGCCAAACATAAGCCCTTGGTCGCCTGCGCCGATTTCGCCATCGGCTCTATCCACGCCTTGATTGATGTCTGGGCTTTGCTCGCCGATACCATTTAGCACCGCTGCAGAGCGGTAGTCAAAGCCATAGAGGGCGTCTGTGTAGCCGATTTCTTGCACGACTTTGCGTGCGATTTCTTGCATTGGGGCATACACGCTTGTCTTTAGCTCGCCTGCGATGACACAAAAGCCATTGCTCACAAGCGTTTCACACGCCACGCGCGCATTTTTATCACGCTCGATGATGTAGTCAAGCACTGCATCGCTGATTTGGTCTGCCATTTTGTCGGGGTGTCCTTCGGTTACAGATTCTGAAGTGAAAAGAAACGATTTTTTCATTATATGTCCTTTGGTTGGAGTTTGGAATTTAATGCCGTAATAATAGCAAAAAAATGAAAATATGTATTGTGTTTTTAATTTTTTGCAAGAATCTTTGTGCAATCCTCTTTTGCCAAAATGTAACACAACAAGAGTTTTTCTCATATTTTTAGAATTTTTAAGAATACATATCACGTTCTTGGCTATAATGCAGTGCTTGCTGTGTGGCAAATCACTAAATACAAGGGGCGTTATGCGTGGGATTTTGCTTTTGTGTGCCATAACTTTTGTGTATAGCGATGAACTAGCAAAGCCCGTGTTGCGCTCTACACTTTATACCAAAGCACTGCCAAGCACAAATAGCGCGAGCCTAAATCGTTCAGAAATACCCTCAAATGACATAGCCAAATCACTCACATACATACCCGGTTTTGCGATGACACGCAAGGGTGGCGGTGGAAGTGAGGTGTATTATCGCTCACAAGGAGGCTCAAGACTGCCGATTTTGCTTGATGGTGGTATGCTAAATGGTGGCTGTGGTGGGAGAATGGACACAACACTCACATATCTATTTTCCCAAAACTACGATACACTAACGATTCTTAAAGGTCCTCAAGATGTGCGTTATGGCGCGCTGGTAGCTGGAGGACTGCTCTTTGATCGCCAAAGTGTGCGCCTAGAATCCCACACATTTAAAGCAAATGCCAATGTGCTTTATGGGAGTTTTGGGCATTTGGATTTCAACGCTTCTGCACTCGCTGGAGGCAAATACGGCTCACTGGGTGTGATTGTCTCGGATTATAGCTCTAAGAATTACAAGGCAGCTAATGGTAAATATGTCCATTCGGCATACGATAGGCAGTCTGTGAGTGTTATCGGCACGCTCACACCCACCCAAAACACACTTCTGGAGCTTTCCACAGATGTGAGCAGGGGGGAAGCAGCGTATGCTGATAGGGGAATGGACGGCAGGAGCTTTGATAGAATGTCTTTTATGCTCAAGTTTCAGCAACGATTCTCACCTCAAATCCCTCTACTAGACATACGTGCGTGGCACAACAGCATAGATCATATAATGGACAATTTCACTCTGCGTCCCAATGACACACAAAACTTTAGTATCAATAACCCCAAGCGCACAAACACCGGTGGCAAAATCGAGCTTACGCTACGTCCAAATGAGTGGCTCAAACTCTATGTGGGTTCGGTGTATAATCACGATATACACCATTTACGTCAAAGTAGCGCAAACAATGCCCCAAATGCTGATGAAATGCTAGCACACTCCCCATTTACACCTAATTTTAGATTCCAAAATATCGGTGTATTCACGCAAGGCGAGGTTTTGGGAGATTCGCATTATGGAGTGTTTTTTGGGCTACGTTATGATGCCTTGCAAACCTTGCGCTTTAGCACAAATACGAGTAGGTGGGATCATTTATTGAGCGGTTTTGGACGCTATGAGTATTATGTGGGCGATACTACGTTTTTTGTAGGGATTGGTGTGGCGCAACGTGGAGCGGACTTTTGGGAGAGGACAAAGATTGGCGGTATGAATCTCGCACCCGAAACTAACACACAACTAGATTTTGGTGCGATTTATGAATATGGTGATGTGCGTATCAGCGCGCTGGGGTTTTATTCTGTGGTGTGGGATTATATACTTTTGCACTATGGGGCGAGCACGAGTGCGTTTAATACCGATGCTATGCTGCTGGGTGGGGAACTAGAGGCGCGTTATACATTTTTTGACACACTCGCAGTCTATGGCTCGATTTCTTATACCTACGCACAGCAGCTCAAAACGCACACGCCTCTACCACAAATCGCCCCACTTACCGCACAGCTAGGTGTTTCGTTGCAAAAAAATGGGTGGTTAGCGCGTCTGGATCTCTATAGCAATGCTGCGCAACATCGCTATGCGCTAGATTATGGCAATTTCGTGGGCAAGGACTTGGGCGCAAGCGCGGGGTTTTATACCCTAAGTCTCTATGGTGGGTATCAGTATAAACGCGTGTCGTTGCTTCTAGGGGTTGAGAACCTCACAAACACATTCTATGCGTATCATCTATCACGCAATAGCGTAGCAATAAATGCCTTTGATAATCCGGTAAATACGCGTGTATATGAGCCGGGTAGGAACTTTTGGCTCAAAGTCCAAACACATTTTTGATATAATGAGAATCTTATACCGCCAAAATCTAAGGAGAATCTATGCAAAGTCTTAAACATATCATCGTGCGATTATTTCTCATTGCGTGCTGCACTCCATTGTTTGCCTTTCCACCGACAGAGACGAGTTTCCCACATCTTTTGAATGAAAGAGGCGAGATAGTCTCTAATAGTTTGCAGCCTGCCTATGCACGACATGGCAAGATAGTCTTTAGCGGGCAGATAACCCTCACAGGCGTGCTAGAGCGCAGTGATAACGATGAGGAGGGTGTGTATAATGATGAATTGCGATTTTACCCTGATAGCAATCTCTCTTTGCCTTTTATGTATAATAGCCTCCCTCCTTTTGGCGATGATGAGAACAAGACACTATGGAAGCAAAGCACCAAAGGAAACCAGCACAATACCTTTGAGACAAAGATCATCATCACTAATCCCAAGCTTTTTAGCACGCTTTTTGAGCGATTGCGCTTTGGTGTGCTACTGACTAATCGTGATGCGCTCCTACCCAAGCTCCCGCAAGCTCTGCAAGAGAGAATCTACGGCGCAAGCGGTGTGCGCGTGCGTATCACACTCACAGATTATAGATTCTATGGTGAGGGAGATGCAGGACATGAGGCATGGGCAAAAGCCATAGAAATACTGCCATTAGGTGATTCCAAGAGGGAATATGCAAGGTTTTCTACATACCATGAAGGCAAACAGGGCAGAGCGTCTTTCAATCTTAGCACTAAAGACTCCTATGTGAATCTACGCAAATCCCCAAATGGTGAGATTATCACACCTATCACCAAAGAGGCAATGGCACAAGGCGCGATGATTGTAAGTGCGAATTACGAGCAAGGTAGTTGTGAGGACATTAGTCAATGCCTAGCAGAAAAGGGCAAATGGGTTGAGGTTTATTATCTCCCGCCAAATGCTAAGAGTGGCAAAGATGTGTTTTTTGGGCTTATCCACAGCTCACAGATTGCGCCAGAATAACTTACTGCAAGATACTTGCGCTCTTTTCTCGCGCACAGACATCGTCTTTTGTGAATCTCAAGATTACTTAGATTCTATTATTTTACTGCAAGAGCTTCGCTCTTGTTATCGCTCGTGGAGAGTAAATCTCCACTCGTCTGCGCTTACGCGTTTATACACTGCCTGAATCTAGTCCTTGAGATTACTTAGATTCTATAATGCCGTTGGTAGTTTTAGATTCTATTATTTTAGCGATTTTGGATTCTAATACTTCCTCTCCAAAATGCCCTGTGCCTTTTTAATCATAGGTATATCCACGACATTACCCTCAAAGCTAAATGGCTCGCCTTTGTGAATCTTGGCTAGTCTTAGCACTTCCTTTGCCCACTGGATTTGCGTGCTACCTTGTGAAAACACGGCATTGATGATAGCAAGCTGATTGGGATAAAAGGTAAGTGAGCCGCCAAAGCCCATAGAATAGGCGGATTCCATATTTGCTTTGAGCCTTGAGTCATCGCGGGTGTTGGGGAAAACGCGGTTTATAGGTGGCAAGAGGTTGTAAATCTTGCTAGCCAATGCCATTTGCACCCGCACGAAGTTGAGCATAAAGTCCTTGCCCTCGCCATCACGCAAACCCAAATCCAAAATCATATCAAATGCCCCAAAGGCAAGCTGCTTGACACAAGGGTGCGATGCAGTAACATTGAGATTTTGCACCCCTAGCGCACTCTCGACAAGCAAAAGCAATGGTATCTCCCCTAGCGCGCTAATCACAGATTCTATATGTGCTCTTTGCTCTGCCTTTGGCAGCATTATGCCATGGAGTTGCTCTAAGCCTAATTGCTTCAAAAACGCCATATCATCGGCAAAAAACGCGCTCTGTGTGTCGTTGATACGCACGAAAAATTTTTCGCTTGGGTTGGCTTGACAAAATTCCAAGATATTTGCCCTACCCTCGTTTTTGCGCTCACTTGGCACAGAATCTTCTAAATCCAAGATGATGGCATCTGCCTCGCTTTTGAAAGCATTGGCAAACTCCTCTTTGCGTGTCGTGGCGACAAAAAGGAGGCTTTTTGCATGTGGGAAATCCTGCGTGGTCGATAAATCTCGCATAGTCTGTCCTTTGTGATGAGTATATGGCTAAGCGCACAAGACTAGGTGCCTTTGGGCTAGCCCAAAATTTGGGAGGGATTATACAAAAATCTGCATTCAATGAGCTTAAAAGACGATAAGAAAATTTCTATGGCGCATACGATTATGGAGCGGGACAAGTAGGGGGATTTGTCGCACACCAAGTGATAACAAGCTCCGCAATAGCGGAACTTGCATAAAGAGGATTAGAAATTAAATGTGTAGCGCACACCAAAGGCATAGGGTTGGAGGATTGTATTTTTTGTGCCACCTGCTATTTCTGAATTTGCGCCAATCACACCAAAGCGATTGAAAAACTCTATCCCATGGTGTTTAGCAAAAATCGTCCTCACACCAAAGTTTATCCCCATATCAAAGCCTGATGGGTTGAATTGATCTTGGGCTTCTTGCTGCTCTTTTACAACTCCACCATAATGAATCGCATAACCAAATGAAAGACCAGCAAAGAGTCCTGCAGAGCTTGCTTCGCTAGTGTAGAAGTTATAGAGTGCATCGACATTTGCCATTACATTGAGGGTGCTAAAGCTTGGGCGACCAATTTGTGTTGGTAATCCTGGGACAGAAGTATATACCAATGTAGGTGCTCCATAATTTGCGCCATTATTGACTTGGAGGTATGCCCTCAAACCAAAGCTCTCGGTAAAAAACCACTTATAGCCACCCATAAGTCCATAGCGGAAGTTACCAAGCGTGAAAGTGCTATTTGTGAAGCCAGAATTCTCCTGAGTCATTGCTGCATTGCTAATGCCCAAATCCACACCCACAAAGCCACCGCTCTCCTCTGCCATAGCTACGCCACTAAGTGCTAGAGCTAATGCTCCACTTACCATAAGTTTTTTCATAAAAACTCCTTAATTTGTGTTTTTGTAGTTTTACTTACTCACGATAAAGAATCTTGTGTGAGATTCTCTAAGGCATAAATAAAA
>DXIN01000033.1 GCA_019112865.1 Candidatus Helicobacter avicola | reverse complement strand
AAAAACAATTCTTTTATGAAAAATGTGTTATACTGGGGAAAGCATTAGAACTTGTATAGGTAGTTTAAGGAGATAAGGTGATGAAAAGAATCTTGTTGTGGTGTGTGTTAGGGTTTGTGTTTTGGGGTTGTGGAGATAGTGATAAGATATTTTCTATCACGCAAGGCGAGATTAGCACCGATGCTAATTTGCGTGTGGAGTTTAATGAGGCATTTTACAAAGGTGTGCTAGATACGCCATTTTTTACCGAGGGTGCGTTTAAGGTAAATGGCGAGGATTTCCATGCGTATTATACATTTACTAATAGCACGACATTTGTAATCACGCCCCAACCACTTGAACCCAACACAGACTACAAGTTTGTCATTGATTTTGCCAAAATCGCTAAAGAACAAGGCTTTGAGCCACCATTAAAAACCATCAAAATGCAGGTAAAGACGAAGCCCACGGAGTTTTTTCTAAACAATGTCCGTGTGCAGCAACAGGGTAGCAAAACTTCGTTGGTGGCAAATCTCGAACTCTCACAATTTGTCCCGGTAGAGATTCTCAAAAGAGCTTTAAACCTCAAGCTAGATTCTCAAGACATTGCCCTATCTTTCACAACAAACAATGATCGTGATTATCTCATCACTTCAGAGCCACTAATGCCTTCAAACACACAAGATTTGCAATACACACTCACGCTAGATCCAAAGCCCTTAGGTGCAAATGGCGAGATACAAACCCACACCATCACATTGCCTAAAAATACAGACTTGTATGCGATGCGTGTAGAGAACACGGAGGAAAACGCCCAGCCCAATGTGGTAGTGCATTTTTCTCAAGAACTCGCCAAAACTCCCGATCTCAAAAGCTATATCCAAGTAACACCAAATATCAATTTTACTGCCTCACAAAGTGGCTCTATGATTGTGCTAAGTGGGAAGTTTGACTTCGCGACAAATTATAATATCAAGGTGCTAGAGGGGCTAAAGTCTGTCAATGGCGCGACTTTAAAGCAAGATGCGAGCTTTGACATCACATCTAGAGAGATTGCGCCTAGTATCGCATTTGCCTCTAGTGGGGTGTTTGTCCCGCGCGTGGCAAACAAAAAAATCGCCTTTAAATCCGTCAATGTCAAAAAAGTAACACTCAAGCTTTTTAGAATCTACCCCAACAATCTCACGCAGTTTTTGTATGATAACAACCTCATCGGAGATTCTCAAGGTAATAGCGCACAGATTAGGGAGTGCAAGAACTCATATGATGAGGAGTATGAGGAGTATTATGATATTTGCTCAAGTGGGCTAGATTTGGAGCGTATCGGCGATAAGGTGCTAGAGAAAGAATTTAGCATAGATTCACTCAAAAACCAATGGATTCAAAATGAACTTGACTTTGAAGGCTTACGCGATTTGAGTGGGATGTTTGTCGTGAGTTTGGAATTTGGCAAGAATGATGTGGATTATGAATTTACTGATATGAGTGAGTGGCGTGTGGATAATTTCTTTAGAAAATATGGGGTGATTTCTAAACATATCATATTTTCTAACACTGCACTTTTGGGACAAAGCCTTGAGGGGCAGTTTATCCTCACTGCGCTAGATATTGCTAAAAACACACCCATAGCAGGTGTGCAGATAAGCGCGATAAACAAGAAAAATCAAGTGGTAGAGACTAGGACAACAAATGCCAATGGTGATGCGGTGTTTTCTAAAGTCGATGTGCAAAACACGCTCTATTTCCTTACGCAAAATGCTAGTGATTTGGCGGTGTTAAAGCTTGGTAGCTCGCTAGTGAGCACCGATGGCTTTGATACGCAAGGTGTGGTGAGTGAAAATGGTATGCGGACATTTATCTATACGGATCGTGGGGTGCATAGACCCGGAGATACGATTTATTTAGATGCGATTGTTCGCAATAACGACCTAGCACTAGATTCAGCACACCCGGTATTGCTCACGCTTAAAACTCCAAGAGGCAAGGTGTTTATTGATAAACGTATGATGGAATCTAGGGGCGAGGGTTTTTATCATTATGAAGTAAAAACACCTAAAAATGCTGATACGGGTGTTTGGGAAGCGATTTTGCATATTGGGGATAGTGTGTTTAGAAAAGAGCTTAGTGTGGAGAGTGTCGTGCCAAATCGACTCAAAGTCGATTTGCAGATACCAGATTCACTAGATTTGCATAAACATTTGCGTGAATCTCAATATATTACTTTTGATATCGAGAGTGCTTATCTTTTTGGTGCGCCTGCATCGGATCTTGAGTATAGTGTGATGACTTATTTCAAAGCATCAGAGTTCAAAAGTAAGCTTTTTAGGGACTATGTGTTTGCTGTGCCAAGTAACTTGGAGTTTAGCCATAGTGATAGTATGAGCAGCGAGCTTAATGCAAATGGAGTAGGTAGTGTCCAAATCGATATAAGCTCACTCTCGGTAGCCAATAGCAACCTCGAGGCTTCATTTATCGCAAAAGTGTATGAAAACAATGGTAGAGTAGTCGCTGCACGAAAAAAGATACCTATAAAACTTTTTGATAGTTTTGTGGGTGTGAAACCTCTAGCAAATCGCTATGTAGAGACTGGAGCTAAGGTTTCTTTGCCCGTAGTTGTGGTGGCAAGTGATGATTCTAAGCCGATTAAGGGACACAAAATAACCTACACAATTTATCATAATCAATATTCGTGGTGGTGGGATTATGACTCCTATTCACAATATCTCCGTTCTATCAAAACCGATCGTAATACTAAAATTCTTGCACAAGGGAGCTTAACAAGCAGCGATAAACCCGTGATGTTTGAATACGAAGCAAAACAAAGTGGGGAGATCTATATAGAGTTTCGTGATGAGGAAAATGGCGCAGTAAGCGGGACATCATTTTATACATCAGGGTGGGGAGAACCGCTAAATGCGCAAAAAATCACTGCATTAAAGATAGAATCTGACAAAGCGCGCTATGGTGTGGGCGAGAGTGCTAATGTGCGCTTTGAAAGCACAGCGCAAGGCAGGGCGTTAGTGGTAGTTAGTAAGGCAGATAAGGTGCTCAAACGCTTTTGGGTGGATACCAAACCAAATCAAACCACTCTCAATATCCCTATTACAGCGGATATGAGTCCAAATGTCTATGTGAGTGTGGTGTTTTTACAAAACTATGCCAATACAAGCAATGATCGATCAATGCGACTTTATGGAGTGATTCCGCTTATGGTAGATACTAAAGATTCAAAGTTAGAGTATGAGATTAGCGCGCCAGAGAGTGTGTTGCCCGGCAGTGAGTTTGAGGTCAAGCTCTCGACTAAGCAAGGTATCTCTTCAGTCTATACTTTGGCGATTGTCGATGAGGGATTGCTTAGTCTCACGGATTTCGCTACGCCCAATCCATGGCAGTATTTTTATGCCAAGCTTGCTCTTGCGCTTAAAATCTATGATAGCTATGATTTGATTGTGGGGAAAAGCTTTGGAAAAGTGCAAAAGATTCTACAAATCGGTGGGGACGATGTGGATTCGCAGAGTTACAACAAACAAAAAAATGACGAGAATGCCAATCGCTTCAAGCCCGTAGTGCTCTATAATGCCCCAAGCAAAACTGACGAAAATGGCAACGCAAGTTTGAGATTCACAATGCCAAGCTACATAGGCAATGTGCGCGTGATGGTGGTGGGCGCAAATGGCAAGCTCTATGGTTCCAAATCTAAGAATATCCAAGTGAGTGCGCCGGTGATTATGCTTCCTACTATCCCACGCGCACTCAAAGTCGGCGATACATTTCAAATGCCTATCGAAGTATTTGCTACCGATAGTAAGGCAGAGCGTGTAAAAAATGCTAAAATAAGCGTAAGTAGCACTAAGGGAATTGTAAAATTTAAAAAAGATTCACAAAAAGTCGAGTTTGATGGTAATAAGCCACAGACACTTATCTTTGAGGCAGAGGTGCAAAATGAGGTGGGTGTGGAGACAATCACTTTGAGCGCGCAGTCTTCGCAAGGTGTGATTACAGATAGTGTCGAGATTGACATCAAGGCGGTAAATCCTTTTGTAAGCACACATAGCTCGCATTATCTCAAAAGTGATGAGGAGCTAAAAATCGCTGCACCAAAAGATTTTGTCAAAGGCACAAACAAAGGGACAATTACCATTAGCAGCAATCCATTGCTCAATATCAATCATCGTGTGCGTTGGTTGGTGCATTATCCTTATGGGTGTATAGAGCAGACGACCTCTAGCGTGTTGCCTCAACTCTACCTTGATTCATTTGGCACTTTCAAAGACATTGACAAAAAAGAGATTGTCGAAAATATCAATGCAGGGATTGCACGAATAGGTGGGTTTGTAACGCCAAGTGGAGGATTTGCGTATTGGCAGGGAGGAGTGCAACCAAATGAGTGGGGATCGCATTATGCTGGACATTTTTTGGTGCTAGCTAAAAAGCTTGGTTACTATGTGCCAGATTCTGTATATAAGGGTTGGTTAGCCTATGAGAAAAACTTTGTGAAAGCTTCTAGGGACGCAAGTTACAAGGTATATCCACTCTTTTTGCTAGCACTTGCTAATGAGCCAGAAATCGCAGTAATGAATGCTTTGTATGAAAGCAATATGCGTGGGCTTAGTATCACGGATAAGTGGTTGCTTGGTGCAGCATATAAAATGGCTGGATATGAGGAAATCGCAA
The DNA here is from genome assembly GCA_019112865.1 of Candidatus Helicobacter avicola. Classification (GTDB taxonomy): domain Bacteria; phylum Campylobacterota; class Campylobacteria; order Campylobacterales; family Helicobacteraceae; genus Helicobacter_F; species Helicobacter_F avicola. The sequence continues at coordinate 12,369 of DXIN01000033.1, read as the reverse complement.
AAAATATCACGCGTGATTTGAGTATCAAGCCAAATGCCTCAAAAGAATATTATGCGTATAGTTATGGTTCAGATTTGCGTGATAAGGCAATGATACTTGATAGTTACAAAATCATTTATGGCAATGCAAACGAGACATTGTTTAATGCCATAAAGGGTGTTCTAGAATCTGGAGAGTGGCTTTCAACCCAAACATCAGGCTATGCTCTTTTGAGCCTTGCAAATACGCAAGATTCGCAAGAAGATGGCAAACTTAAGGGTGTTATCAAACTCAATGGAAAGAAAGAGAGTTTTTCAGAATCTACTCAATCTCTTAGCTTTGGTCTTGATGAAGGACAAGCCTTGATAGAATCTAAAACACCTTTGTATGTTGTGTATTCGTGGGAAGGAATCCCTATGGGCGAGAGTATCAAGCCAAGCTCTAGAGGGCTAAAAATAGAGCGAGAGTTTTATGATGAATCTGGCAATGTGCTTGATATAGAGACGCTCAAAAGTGCCAAAAGTTTTTGGATTTTGCTCAAAGTGAGTAATACTAGCGGTATAAGTGGGATTAGCAATATCGCGCTCACACAGGCTTTACCGAGCGGGTGGGAGATAGAAAACTTGCGACTTAACCATGATGATTTGCCAGAATTTATCCGAGCCAAAAAGAGCAGAGAGGTAACCTACACCGATATACGAGATGATAAGATTATGTGGTTTTTTGATATGCCTTATGGTAATGGCACACAACTTGTTTTTGCCAAGATAAATACGATTACACCCGGAAATTATACGCTCCCAGCTGCCTATGCGGAAGCAATGTATGATAACAACTTCCAAGCAGCCACTGCGAGCCAAAAAGTGAAGGTTTTGGCTAAATAAAGGCTTTGTCTGCTATAATGCACCAAAAACTTTGGAGTATTGGCGATGAAAGCGTATGATGAGAGGGTGTATGAACCAAAAGCCATAGAATCTAAATGGCAGAAATTTTGGCAAGAACACGAGGTGTTTGAGCCAAAGTCTAGCAGGGAGCTACCCAAAAAATATATTTTATCGATGTTTCCCTACCCTAGTGGTGCTATTCATATGGGGCATGTGCGTAACTACTGCATAGGCGATGCACTTGCACGACATTACCGACACAATGGCTTTAATGTCTTGCACCCTATGGGTTGGGACGCCTTTGGTATGCCTGCTGAAAATGCCGCGATTGCGCGTAAGATTCACCCAAAACAATGGACATATGCTAATATCAATGCAATGCGCATGGAGCTTGCGTCTTTGGGACTAAGTTTCTCGCGTGATAGAGAGTTTGCGACTTGTGATCCTATCTATACGCGTTGGGAGCAAGAGTTTTTTATCAAGATGTGGGAAAAGGGATTGATTTATCGCAAAGAAGCATATCTTAATTGGTGTCCAAACGATCAGACGGTGTTAGCAAATGAGCAGGTGGTTGAGGGGAAATGCTGGCGTTGCGATACGCCCGTGGTGCAAAAGCAGATGTTTCAATACTACATCAAAATCACACAATACGCACAAGAACTGCTTGATGATTTATCCTCTTTGCAAGGGCATTGGCCTAATCAAGTGCTGACTATGCAGCAAAATTGGATTGGAAAATCTAAGGGTTTGAACTTTTCTTTTACCTTGAATGAAGATTCCAAACAAAAAACAGGCATAGAGAGCTTTGAAGTTTTTACTACGCGTTGTGATACGCTTTTTGGCGTTACTTACTGCGCGGTTGCACCCGAGCATCCGTTGGTCGATGCGCTTTTGCAAAGGGGATTGTTAGATTCAGAGCAGGTGCGTAAAATAGAGCAGGTGCGTAAATTTCCCGCTAAAGAGCGATCGATGATGGACAAAGAGGGCTTTGACTTGGGGCTTAGGGCTATCCACCCGCTTAGTGGCGAGGAGATACCCATTTGGGTAGCAAATTTTGTGTTGATAGAATACGCCAATGGTGCAGTTATGGCGGTGCCTGCACACGATGAGCGCGATTATGAATTTGCACAAAAGTATGCTTTGCCCATTAAACCTGTGCTTAAGCCTGCATTAGATTCACTACCTTTTTGTGATGATGGTGAATTGATAGAATCTGGTGCATTTAGCGGGCTCAAAGGCGCACAAGCGCGTGAGCAAATCATTGCGTATTTTGAGGAGCGCAAATTAGGCGAGGGTGTGATTAATTACCGATTGCGTGATTGGGGTGTATCTAGGCAGCGGTACTGGGGTGCGCCTATCCCAATGGTGCATTGTCCGCAGTGTGGTATAGTGTCCGAAAATATCGCTAATCTCCCTGTGCTTTTGCCTGATGATGTGATGATTGATGGTGAGGGCAATCCGCTGGATAAGCACCCTACTTGGAAGCAATGTAGCTGCCCCAAATGCGGATCTAGCGCGCAGCGAGAGAGTGATACGATGGATACTTTTGTGCAATCAAGCTGGTATTTTTTGCGCTATGCCACACCTAAGGAATATTGGGAGCAATGCGCGTTTAGGAGCGAGGATATAGCCTACTGGCTCAATGTAGATGAGTATATTGGTGGGATTGAGCATGCGATTTTGCATTTGCTGTATGCGCGCTTTTTTACCAAGGTGCTGCGAGATTTGGGCTATGTGAATCTTAGTGAGCCATTTGCTAATCTCCTCACACAAGGTATGGTGCTAAAAGATGGAGCAAAGATGAGCAAGTCTAAGGGAAATGTCGTCAATCCTAATGATCTCATAGCTACCTATGGTGCGGATACAGCGCGACTTTTTGTGCTTTTTGCTGCGCCACCGGTGCGTGAGCTAGAGTGGAATGACGCAGCGGTGGAAGGGGCGTTTAGATTCTTAAAACGCATTTGGGAACGTAGTGATCGTCTCAAGCCCTGTGCAAGTTTGCCTGTCATAGAATCTAGCGCACTCTCTAAACAAGAAAAGCTCGCACGCAAAAAGGTGTATGAAGCCTTGCAAAAATCTCACGATATTTTTAGCAAAAAGCAATCTGGCTATGCGTTTAACACACTCATAGCAGCGTGTATGGAGGCATTTAACGCGCTCAATGAGCAAGATAATGAGAGTGTTTATACCGAAGGGTATTTTGTGCTTTTGCATATCTTAGAGCCTATCGTGCCTCATATCTGTTGGGAGCTTAGTGATAAGTATTTTGGGCGTGCGAATTTCGCGCCTATCACGCTTGATATGGGTGCGCTCAAAAGCGATGAAATGCTTATTGCCATTACGATTAATGGCAAAAAACGCGCAGAAATTGAGGTGAGTGTGGATATAAGTAATGAGGAGTTGCTAGCACTTGGTAAGCAGAGTGTGGCAAAATGGCTCAATGGTGAGATCATCAAAGAAATCGTGGTGCCAAAGAAGCTTATAAATTTTGTGGTAAAAGCCTAGTGATGAAGTATATTGTGGCATTGGTGGCATTGATCTTTTTGGCTTGTGGTTATGTGCCAGTGGCGAGTTTGAGTGATAAGATTTTTGGTGAGGGTGTGTATGTAGAAATCACGATGGATCCCCAGCTTCCTGAAGCTTCTGTGAGTGCTAAAGATACTATAAATCTCGCAGTGCTCACGCGCCTAAATAATTCCCTAGCTTCTAAACAAAAAGCCCAAACTATCATTGATATGCGTGTGTTGTCTGTGAGTAGCACGCCTGTGGCATACGATGCTAATGGGTTTGTAAGTCATTATCGTGCCACGGTAAGTCTTTCGTTTAAGGTGCAAAATAAAAATGGCACGACATTTAGCGCAAATAGTTCGGGGTATTATGATTATGCGGCGAGTTCGACTTCGGCGTTGCTCATTGAGGAAGCCAAATTAGCAGCGGTGTCAAATGCGACTATACAAGCACTCGACAAATTTATCTCCCAAATGGCATACTATGGCGCACAGCAAAACCAAAATAAGCAAGTTAGCCCATAATGAATCCGCTTACCACATTGATTTTGCAAACTCTCCAAGATACAAAGAGTGATGTGAGAAATGTGTCTTTGGAGCAGCAGGCGCGGATCATAGCTCAAAAAATAAAACAAGGCTATGTCATCTTGCCAAAACACAGAGATTTAGATTCACAAAGCAAAAATTCCACAAATGCCCTCAATGTGGTGTTGATAAAATTCATACGCGATTTGTTTGCGCCACAAGTGCGAGAGAAATATGAGGAGCTTTTTAAAATTGGTGCGATACATACTTTACAAGGTGCTAAAGAGCTAGAAGAGCGTTGGCTAGCGTTTTATAACTCAAAGGGACATTTAGCTGTGTTAAAAACTATTGCACGTTGTATGGTGTGTGCGCTCACACAAAACTTTGCTAAACCCACACAAGAAGTTAGTGAGCTTATCCAGCTCCTAGCCTATCCACAGAATCTTAGTGATCAAGAATTTCTTACGCGTGTGTATAATGCGCTCCAAACACACAAACAATCCCAAGTCGAGCAAGTTTTGCAATATGTGGATATGATGGGGTCGTATATGTATGATGTGTGTGTGGCAAAAATCACAAAACAAACAGCAATGGACAATCCCTTTAAAAATCTTGGAAATAGGGAACTTGCGGCATTGTGCGAGAAGTGGAGTATGCAAATTTGTGCGTTAGAAATGCCAGATATGACGCCATACAAAACGCTAGGAGGGCGAGAAAGCACACAATGGAATCATAACCTCAAAGAATTTATCGGTACAAATGACGCTGTGCTTTGTGTAATACGCGTATTTAATCATCAAGAAATTGCCAAAGCCTTTGGACAAGAGGGCTATGCACGGCAAGTGCTGGTTTTTAAACGCATTTTTTTGCAGTATTTTGAATCTGTTAATCAACACAGAGATGTGTTCGAGCCAAAAGATGGGGTGTTTTATCTTTTGCTAGAGGGTGATAGGGGGGAGATAGAGCGATGTTTTGAGGCATTTTGTGCATTTTTAAGACAGCAGGTTTTTAGCTACAAAGAGCACAAACAAACACTTGTGTTTGATGGGAGGTTGTTTGATAAAAAGGGAGATTTTTTACAGATTCTCCTTGAGCTACACGCCTATATAGGTGAGGTGCTATGAATCTAGCGGCATTTTTAGAATCTAAGGGGCAAGAATACGCACCCTTTGACCCCAAACGCGCCCACAGAATCTATGCCAAACTTGCTCCAATGCTAAAGTTAGAGAATCTTAAAGTTATCCATATTTTAGGCACAAATGGCAAGGGAAGCACGGGGAGATTTGCGACACTAGGGCTTTTGCAATGTGGGTATAATGTGCTACATTTTAGCTCGCCGCATTTGTGGAGATTTAATGAGCGGTTTTATCGCAATGGTGCCGATGTGAGCGATGAAGATTTGGAGGAGGCACATTGTTTTTTGCAAGCGCAAGGGTTTGTAAATGAGGCGAGTTATTTTGAATATGCGACATTTTTGGCACTGTATCTCGCGCAAAAGTGTGAATTTTTGGTGCTTGAAGCAGGGCTTGGAGGGGAATTTGACTCCACAAGTGTGCTAAGTGCTAATCTTAGTGTTTTTACGCCTATTGGATTTGATCATAAGGATTTTTTGGGGACAAATATAGAATCTATTGCAGGCACAAAATTGCGTGCTATGGGATCTAATGTGCTTCTTGCTCCGCAAGCCTACGTAGAGAGCACTCTCATAGCGCAAAGGGTTGCTAAAGATCGTGATGCGAGGCTTTTTGAGCTAGCATGTATTGAATCTAGCGCACGATTTTGGGCAGAGCTAGAGGCATTTTGTGTATGTTTTGGGCTGCGCTATGAGGCAGATTGTGTATTTTGGCAAGAATACAGAGCGTATGTGGCGCGTTATGGTTATGCAGATTTTTTAGCACAAAATCTTTTGGTGGCGAGTTTTGCATTGTATTTTTTTGGGATTAAGATTGATTTTAAGACACTTCCTCCATTAAACTTACGAGGGCGATGTGAGTGGGTTACGCCTCGTATTTTGCTTGATGTGGGGCATAATGAGGAATGCGCAAAAGCACTAAAATCTGTAATAGAGCAAAAATTTAAGCAAAGGCGCGTGATTTTAGTGTATAATACCTATTTTGATAAAGAAGTTCGTTGTATTTTAGAGATATTAAAGCCTTGCATTGAGGAATTGTGGGTATTTCCTCTATCGGGCAATCCTCGTGTTATTGCACGCAACGAATTAGAAGCGATTTTAGAGGATTTGGGGATCACATATAGGGATTTTATGCTAGAGCATATGGAGGATTCTAAAAATTATGTGGTTTTTGGGTCTTTTAGTGTGGTCGCTGGATTTTTAGATACATTTGAGGGAGAGCTATGCAGAACAAACTGATGATTTCTATCATTGATGGTGATACTTTTAAGCAATTTAGTGTGCATAAAATCATTAAACGTGTGCTTTTGTATATGTTGTTTGCACTTGGAGTGGCGTTGGTAGTGTATTTTGTGATGGTAAAGTTTTTGGTGGGAGAGCTTGATGAGATTATTGTCGAAAAAAATAAGGCGAGGGAGCAATTTCAGGAGTTATACGAAAAAAATAGTGAATTAGCGCGCAATGTGGAGTATAAAACTAATGAACTTTTAAAGGCAAATATGCAAATTAGCGAACTAGAAAAGATTGTCAGTATCCACAAGAATCTTGACACACAAGTCAATGAACAAAAGATTAATCTTGATACCCTTAGTGATGAGCAAAAGCAAATGGTGCTTAAGATTATGCCTAATGGTGATCCGGTGCGAGGGTATAACTGGGAGAAGGCTAGTGGTATGAGCAAGGGAGCAGAATCTTTTGTCTATAATGTCGCAAAAGGCACACCGGTGTATGCGACTGCAAATGGCATCGTAGATAGCACAAACAACATAAGAGGTGGGAGTTATGGTGTGTATGTCAAACTCGCACATTCTTTTGGATTTACCTCGACTTATGCATATTTGGATTCTATGGTGGTGCAAAAAGGTGAATTTGTGGCAAAGGGACAGCTTATCGGTTATAGTGGGCAGGGAGGTAGTGCTAGGAAAGATGGGCTTTTGTATGAACTGCGCTTTTTGGGCACACCGCTGCATACTATGGATTACGCGTTATGGAATCTTGATAATTTCAATGCGGTAACAAACAACAAGGATCAGATTGATTGGAAAAGTCTTGTGTGGGCGCTTGATGACCTTGCCCAGATTCACACTTATAGGACTGCACAAGTAGATTCAAATTCAACCAAAGTGAGCATAGAGTAGCCTCTAATGAATAATAGACGTCTTATATTGATGATAACCGACCAAGAGAGGACGCGGTATATCAATATACATTCTATTTTTCGACAAGTGGGTTTGTATGCACTCATTTTTTTGGCAGTATGTATCATTTATGGGATTGTTTCTGTGCGGGCATTTAAAGATGAAATTGTGAGTATGTCTGCACTCAATGCAAAGATTCTCGCACAATATGAAAAAACTCAAGAAAAAAATGCTTATCTAAACTCCCAAATTGAGCAGCGATCAGAGGAAATAGGGCTTGTGGGAGATAGAGTAGAGGATTTAGAAAGCATTATAGGGGTGGGAGATGCGCAAAATACTATCAGGGAAGATTTGCGTGAGCGTATAGATGTCGCTTCACTCACAGGTGCGCAAAAGGTTTTTGTGATGAAATTTGTGCCAAATGGCTACCCGTTAGATTACTACAAACGTATATCTGCGGATTTTGGTTATAGAATCCACCCTTTGTATTTTACTAAGCATTTGCATACAGGGATAGATTTTGCTACCGACATCGGCACACCGGTGTATGCGACCGCAGATGGAGTCGTGGAGTTTGCCCAAATGGGTTATAATGGTGGCTTTGGCAATTTGGTTAAACTCGACCACTCGTTTGGATTTCGCACTTATTATGCACATCTTAACAAAATTGTCGTAACGCACGGCAGTTTTGTGAAAAAGGGGCAGTTAATTGCGTATTCCGGCAATAGTGGTGCTAGCACAGGTCCTCATTTGCACTATGAAGTAAGATTTTTGGGCAATGTTTTAGATCCTAAAAATTTTATCGAATGGACGATGAGTGATTTTTCATCAATCTTTGAAAACGAAAGGAATGTATCATGGCAATCTTTACTAACGACAATAAACAGCTTGATGGGTCAAGTTCCACCTCAGGAGGAGCAACAATCATCGCCAACGGCACAAGAATAAAGGGAGAGATCAATATCGAGTGTCGCCTGCATATTGATGGCGATTTTGAGGGGACTATCACTTCTAAGGACACGGTTATGATTGGTAGGAGTGGTATTGTAAAGGGTGCTATCAATGCTAATGCACTTGTGGTGGCTGGTAAATTTATAGGAGATTCTGTCTCAAATTTTCTCGAGCTTAAGACACATGGGCGTATTGAGGGGACAATTACCACAAATGAGCTTGTAGTCGAACGCAAAGGTATGTTTATCGGCGAGAGCAAAGTGCGTGATGGTAAAGGCTCTAGAGAGATGTCAGTTAAAGAAATTATCAAGGATACAGATTCTAAAAAGAAAGATTAGTGCTTGATACAGGGCGATATTTACACATTTCTATCTCGGGAATGTGCGCAAACTAAAGACTTTAAAAATGCCTTTGTGCTCATCTGCAGGGATTATGAGGAAGTAAGGGCTTCGTATGAGGTGCTAGATTTTTGTCGCACACATAGAGATTTTAGTCCTTTTGTGCCATTTGTATTGCCCGAAGTGCGTGTGCATTTTGGTGATGATCTTACATCGTTTCGTGAGGATTTGCTTGAACTCTTGCAGGTTTTGCGTGCATTTTATCAATGCCAAAACCCAAAGATATTGTGTGCTCCAATCTCAAGTATCCTCTACCCACTTCCTAAAGCGGAATTTCTCCAAAGTTTTGTTATAGACAAAGATACACCCCTAGATTCTCAATTTCTCGCTCAAAAGCTCCTAAGCTACGGTTATGAAAATGTAGAGGTGGTGGAAATACCCGGAGAAATGAGTGTACGTGGCGAAATCGTGGATATATTTTTGCCAAATGCGTCTAACCCCCACAGAATCTGCTTTTTTGATGAGTGTGTAGAGAGCATACGCATTTTTGATGTTAGCACACAGCTTAGTCAAAAAACCGAACTCCATTCCTTAGAAATACCTGTCGCGCTTTTTGGTATGGAAGAAGAAGACATCACACGATTGAGTAATGCAAACAAAGAGCTGCCTTGGGATAGTGAAACTAGTTTAGAGATAGGTGCATCTTGGTTGTGGCATTTGGGAGAAAAAGGTGGGCATTTGAGTGCGTCCTATCCGTGTTTTATCACACCAAGTGCGCTTGAGGAAGCCAAAGAGATATATAGCATAGAAGAAAATTTGCATTCTGCCATTAGCCTAGATTGTGTGTGTGCAATGCCACTTATCCCAAGTAGCGAGGAATGTGAGGAAATTTTGTTTAATCCTAAGATGTTACCCTCTCTCCTTGCGCTCCATAAGCAAAAAGAGATTATGCTTATTACCCCAAATTACGCGTTACTTAAGTCCTATGGGCTTGACTATAGTATCATGCCACCTAGGCTTTTGCAGCCACTTGATGCCAATCTTTCGCATATTAGAGTTGTGATAGGCACACAAAATGTCAATATATTGCACAAACAATGGCTCATTTTATCGTTTAATCAAGCCCAAAAGCGCACCAAAAAACCTAAACGCTCGCGCCTTCAGCTAAATGAACTTAATGTGGGCGAGTATGTCGTGCATACGGATTATGGGATAGGAGTGTTTAAGGGTTTAAGCAGCACGAGTGTGTTGGGTGTGGTGCGGGATTTTATCGAGATTGCTTATCAGGGCGAGGACAAGCTGCTACTGCCCGTGGAGCGACTGGATTTGATCGATAGGTATGTGGCGGATTCTGGCACATTACCGATTGTGGATAAGCTTGGCAAGGGAAGTTTTAGCAAACTCAAAGATTCTGTGCGCAAAAAGCTCTTTGAGATTGCGGGGGGTATTATCGAGCTTGCGGCACAAAGGGCATTGCTAGAGGGTGTGAAAATCACGCGAGATTGCGCACTACTCTATGCGTTTGACAAAACGCGCCCTTTTGCGCTTACCGAGGATCAAGAGCGGAGCATTGAAGAGATTCTAAGCGATTTAGAATCTGGGCGCGTGATGGATAGGTTGCTAAGTGGTGATGTGGGCTTTGGTAAAACTGAAGTGGCAATGAGCGCGATTGTAGCACTTGTCGCACAGGGTTATCAATGTGCGTTTATCGTGCCTACTACTTTGCTTGCTACACAACATTTTGCGACCTTGCAAGAGCGATTGGGTGTATTGGATAAAAGTGATAAAACACCTATACGGATAGCCAAGATTGATAGATTCACAAAAGATAAGAGCAAGCTAAGTGCTGGAGTGAAAAATGGCGAGATTGATGTGGTTGTTGGCACACACGCACTTTTGGGGTTAGAGTTTAGCAAGCTTGGGTTAGTGGTTATTGATGAGGAGCATAAATTTGGCGTAAAACAAAAAGAAAAGATGAAAGCTCTATGTAAAAATGTGCATACCCTTAGTATGAGTGCCACACCAATTCCACGCACGCTCAATATGGCACTCTCACATATCAAAGGTTTTAGTGCGTTGCGCACACCGCCAATGGAACGCAAGGGCGTGCGGACATTTCTGAAGGTGTATGATGACAGGGTTATACGCGAAGCTATTTTGCGTGAATTGCGTCGCGGTGGGCAGGTGTTTTATGTGTATAATAATATTGCTGGGATTACACAAAAAGCCAAGGAGTTAAATGAGCTACTACCAAAGCTCCGCATAGGGATATTGCATTCCCAAGTCCAAGATGCACGATCTCAAGAGGTGATGTCGGACTTTGTGCGAAAAGAGCTTGATATGTTGCTTTGCACGAGCATTGTCGAATCTGGCTTGCACCTACCCAATGCAAATACTATTATCGTGGAGGAGGCAAATCGCTTTGGGATAGCGGATTTGCACCAATTGCGCGGTCGCGTAGGGCGCGGTAGCAAAGAGGGGTTTTGCTATCTGTGTGTAGCGCGGGAGAGTGTGCTAGGTGATGAAGCCAAAAAACGACTAAGCGCACTAGAGAAAAATTCCTATCTCGGTAGTGGGGAAAATCTCGCCTATCATGATTTGGAGATTCGTGGAGGTGGAAATCTCCTAGGAGAAGCCCAAAGCGGACATATCAAAAAAATTGGCTATGGTTTGTATCTCTCTATGCTGGAGGAGTGTATCAATCAGCTTAGTGGCTCTGGGGTGCAAAAAAGCTTGCAAGTGGATTTGAAATTTAACTTAAGCGCATATATAAACCCCGAACTTGTGGGAAGTGATAAACTGCGTCTTGAGCTGTATCGCCGACTAAGTTTGTGTGAGAATCTAAGTGATGTGTATGAGATTGAGGGTGAGATAGAAAACCGCTTTGGCAAGCTAGATACATTTACTCTTAGCTTTTTGGAACTCATCAAAATCCGTGTGTTAGCAAATGCGCTAAATCTCAAGCAAATAGCTCATTATGGGCAAAATATCACAATCACTTATAGCGATAATACTAAAGAACGTATAGAATCTCCAAGCAAGGACTGGGACGATGTGCTGGGGAGTGTTATGGTATTTTTGCGCAAAAAACACGAGTGCAAGCAGAATATATCGGACTAAACATTTGCTAGGAAATCCTAGCAAATGGCACATACGCATAGATGATGTGCAAGGGACTTAGAAATTATAAGTGTAGCGCACGCCAGCATTGTAGATTTGGTTGGTGCTCATTTTTGAGCCACTAGGGAACATCATTGCGACAACACCGCTAGTTTCAGCCGTAGCGCTCGCACCCACTACACCAAATCGTGTGAAAAACTCTATCCCATGGTGTTTGCCAAAGAGTGTGCGAAGACCGAGGTTGATACCCAAATCAAAGCCAGAGATGTTTGAGAGGTTGTCGGTAAGTTCTGTAGTAGCTTTCACAACACCGCCACTATGAATCCCAGCACCAAGCGAGAGACCAGCAAACCAACCAGCAGAGACTTGCTCACTATTATAGAAAGTATTGAGGAAATCCACATTAGCATTGACATATAAGGAATTGAATTGAATGCCTGGTGGTAGTGCAGACTCGTCTTGTAAATAACTTGCGCCATTATTGACACTCACATACGCTCTCAAGCCTACACTTTGGGTAAAAAACCACTTATACCCACCTACAAGTCCATAGCGGAGGTTGCCAAGTGCATAGGTATTTTGTAAATCACTCTCCATCTTTGTGAGGCTTGCAAGTCCCAAATCCACACCCACAAAACCACCGCTCTCCTCTGCCATAGCTACACCACTAAGTGCTAGAGCTAATGCTCCACTTACCATAAGTTTTTTCATAAAAACTCCTTAATTTGTGTTTTTGTAGTTTTACTTACTCACGATAAAGAATCTTGTGTGAGATTCTCTAAGGCATAAATAAAA
>DXIN01000032.1 GCA_019112865.1 Candidatus Helicobacter avicola | reverse complement strand
CCCCCCCCCCCGCTTTAACAGCGAGACAGAGTCTCTCAAGAGTTTCAAGATACGCTCTACAAAGATTTTCCAAATCCGGCACGACGATTCGTAAAATTGCGTGGGGCTTCAAAACTCGCTTGATTTCTGTGAGAATATTATGTGCATGTGCGGGCGTGAGGTGCTCCAAAAAATGACTGCTATATGCACAATCAAAATAATTATCCGGGTATGGCAATCTCCCCAAAAGATTCACCTTTTTCACTCTTGCATCTATGGGGCTAAAATCTACATTTTCCCAATCTGTGTGGATTCTAGCTCCACATGCAAAGTTCAACATTTTCATCGCACACCCTCATACTTCAACCATGTTACCAAATCACAAACCCAAAACCTACCCACAATCCCACATATCATAGGTAAAAACTTAAAGCCCACAGCTAACAATGCCCACAAAGACACATCGACTTATGAAACAGGAACTACCGAAACCTTCTTGCGATCCTTGGTTTTTTGTTGGAACTTCACCACCCCATCAATAAGCGCAAAAATTGTGTGGTCCTTGCCCATACCTACATTATCACCCGGATGCACTTTTGTGCCTCTTTGGCGGATAATGATATTCCCAGCCCGCACAAATTGAGAACCAAATTTTTTCACACCTAAGCGACGCCCTGCTGAATCTCGGTTATTTTGGGTGCTACCCTGACCTTTTTTGTGTGCCATTACAACTCCTTAAAACATTATTTAGTAATCTTGAGGATTCTTACACGCGTAAAATCCCTTCTAAATCCGCGTTTGGTCTTGCTATCCTTGCGTCTTCGCTTTTTAAAAGTGATGACTTTTTTTCCTCGACCTTCGTTAATCACTTCAGCTTCAATCTTAGCACCACTTACAAATGGTGTGCCAATCGATAGATTCGCCCCATCGTGTAGTGCCAAAACTTCGCTAAACTCTACCTTTGACTTTGGCTCAAGGCTTAGCTTATCAAGTAGCACGATGCTCCCCTCGCTTACCTTGTATTGTTTGCCTCCATTCTTAAATATCGCATACATACGCATTCCTTAAGTTTAGATTTGAAGTTTTGTAAAAACAAATGGCGATTGTATCTTAAAAAAATTTAAGATTAGCTTTATGATAACCATTTGTGCCAAGTATCAATCAAACATACCCTAGCACCAGCGCACTATCTTGCTACAACACAAATGGCGTAACCTGATATACCGAAAAATTTAGCCAATTAGCAAAAAACATACTCGCACTCGATCGCCACGACCATACCGGCACGCCATTGTTATCATAATAATACTCCGGTGCATTGATTGATAACCCCTTTGCCAAATCGCGATTATATTCCTCTTGCAAAGTGTTGCGCGCATATTCCAAATGTCCCAAAACAAACACATCTTGAGAATCTTTAAGCACACTTATGCCGCTCTCTTGCCCAGCTAGGAGGATTTTGAGATCTTTTGTCTTTTGTGCTAAAGCCTCATCAATCCCACTATATCGCGAATGCGGCATTTTCACCACATCATCAAGTCCATTTAGGAGCAAATCTGCCTCAATTATGCGATGATCAAAAACCCCAAAAAGCTTTTTATCTAAAGCAATTTTTGGTATATCATAAAAATAATACAATCCCGCCATAGCCCCCCAGCACAGATACATTGTGCTTGTGCAATGACTTTTGAGATAGTCCATAATCCCCACTAACTCTTCCCAATACTTCACCTCCTCAAACGCCATTTGCTCAATAGGCGCACCTGTAACGATTGCACCATCAAAGCGCCTCCCCAAAATATCGCTAAAATTCACATAGAATCTATCCAAATGACTCTTTGGGGTATTTTTGCCCACATAACTTGAGGTTGCTAAAAGCGTGATATTAACTTGCAGTGGGGAATTAGCAAGCAAAGAAAGAATCTGAATCTCTGTCTCTATCTTGGTAGGCATAAGATTTATAAGCAACACTTCTTGGGGGCGAATGTCTTGATGTGTCGCACGATCCACCCCCATAATAAACGCATTTTGCTTAAAAGTGCTATATGCCGGAATATCCTCTGGAAGCACTAATGGCATACTCTCTCCCTTAGGATTATTTTTCTATGGCTTGTTTCAAATCTGCTATCAAATCATCAGCAGATTCTAGCCCTATGCTTAAACGCACGGTGCTTGGAGTGATGCCTGCAGATTGTAGCTCTTGAGGGCTAAGCTGGGAATGTGTCGTGGAGGCTGGGTGTATCACGAGCGACTTAGAATCCCCAATATTTGCCACGATTGCGAAAATCTCTAATTCATTACAAATCTTTTGTGCTTCCTCAAAGCTCTGTGCTTCAAAGCTCAAAAGCCCGCTAGAGAGTGAATCCCTAAAATATTTCGCTAGTAAATGATGATACGCATTTGTGCGCAACCCGGGGTATTCCACACTTTTTACCTTCGGGTGTGCGGACAAAAACTCCGCGATTTTTTGGGCGTTTTGGCTGTGCTTTTTGATACGCAGCTCTAGCGTCTCTAAGCCCTGCAAGATAATCCACGCTGCCTGTGGGCTAAGTGTCGCGCCGATGTTGCGTAGCCACTCGGTGATGAGTCGAATACAAAAGATCGGCAGAGGCAATGAAGCATACACAAGCCCATGGTAGCTCTCATTGGGCGTATTAAAGGCTGGGTAGCGTGGATTGTCTTTGATGAGTTCATTTAGTCCATTGCGCTCGATGATAGCTCCACCTAGCGCGCTACCCTGCCCATTGATATATTTGCTAAGACTATAAACACTAAGATCCACGCCAAAATCAAAGGGCTTGTGCAAAAACGCCGTTGCCACGGTATTATCACAAATCGTGATAATCCTATGTTCCTTAGCAATTTTGGTAATTGCCAATGTATCGGCGATAGAAATCTGCGGATTAGAAAGACTTTCAAAAAATATCGCCTTTGTGTTTTCATCTATAGCTTTTGGCAAGGAGTTTTCAATATCATCAATATCAAATGTCCTTGCTTGTATCCCAAAACGTTTTAGCGTATGCACAAAAAGCGTCTGCGTGCCACCATAGATTTTGTTAGAAAACACGATATTATCCCCAGCTTGAGCGCAATTAACAATCGCATAAAAAATCGCTGCACTCCCACTAGAAGTTACCACGCCAAACGCTCCTCCCTCCACCGCTGCCAAACGCGCAGCTAGCACATCGGTCGTGGGATTAGTCAAACGCGAATAGATATTGCCAAGCTCTTGCAAGCCAAAACGCGCGGCTGCTTGCTGAAGATTCTCAAAGCTATAGGCGGTATTTTGGTAGATTGGCACACTGATAGTGCGTTGTGTGTCGTATGTATAGCCCGCATGGAGGGCAAGTGTCTCTTTTGCAAAATTTGTATGTGATAAATTTGCCATATCTCACTCCTTACAATGATATTTTTCACTCCTCATCATACACAAATTTTTACAAACACAATATGTGTTTTAATAAAATTACATTTATTTTTATCAAAGTGTTACATTTTTACAAAACACATATTGTGTTTTGTATTTTTTGTGATTCACAAACCTCTCTCAAATCCTCGCTCTCTATCGCCGATTTTCCACACATAGCAAAGCTTAAGAGATTTTAGATATAATAAAGCTTTGCGATTTTAGATTCTATGGGGTTGTGGGGTATGCGCTTAGCGTTTGGTTGTGTGTTTGTGTGTATTGCATTGGTGCAAGCTGCTAATATCACTATTACCCCCCCCCCTGCCTCTACTTCAGAGCTTGAAATACCCAAAGACAGCTTTGGTGTGCAAGGAGGTGGCTTCTCTGCGTCAGGCTATTCCGAGCTAGAACTCAATAACAAAACATTTGAAGAAAATGAAATAGACACCGCCCTATGGCGTGCTGGAGCGGAATACCGCGTGTATTATGAATTTCACCCATTCAAGCACACTTCGATAAATCTCTTCTTTGGCACAAGCCTAGAAATCACACAATACCGCGCAGGTGGTAAGACAAAAGCTTACAATGACGGAATCTACAACGAAGACCATTCCTATAATTGGGGTGGAAGGTTTTATTATGGTAATCGTGTCAATAAGCTTGGTGTTACGATTAGCATTAACCATTTTCACAAACTCCATATTGTCTTGCGACAGGCGTTTTTAGATGATTTTAATCTTGCTGCAGTTGGCTTGCCATTTGCCAACACACTTTGGGCAAATTCCCAAAATGCACAACTCTCAAGCGGTGGAGCTCGCGTGCTACAAAACACGCAGATTCTCATCACCTACAATCTCTTTTTTTAAACGCTATATTTTTCTTGAAACGAAAGCATTCTCTGCCCATCGGCATTGAGCGTGTATTCTCTATCATAGCCCTCTTTTATGCGTTCATCAAACGCTTCAAGCAGGTGTTCAAACATTGGGTCATCAAAAATATCAATCACCACGCCATAAAGCTGGATATTTTGTAGCACGATATCAAAGACTTTAGAGCGATCTTGGAGGTAGTATTTCTCCTCGTCCTTGTATTTGAGCAACCGCATCACCACTCTATCGAGGATTCTAGGCAGGGCATAAGCATTTTGTTTGAGATATTTTTTGAGCGCATCTTGAGTGCGAGAGAGCAAAATATCAATTTTAGCTTTGTCCGCATAAATCACACAAGGCAAAATCGCAATAAGCCTGTCTATGTCCGCACCAAGTGATCTTGTCTCCCATTTAATCATAAAACGTTTCAATCGACTAAAATGATAATTCGCAAGTTTTGACTTAGATACTTCCATAGCTTTGCACTCGCTTGTGTTGTGAATCTTGGAAGTTGGGTGTTTGAGATTGTGTGTGCTGGGATTGTGGCTCTTGCATCTCACAGGGCTTGTTGGCGTTTTCGGATAAGTCCTTTTGGGCAATCGCCACTTCTAGCGACATTTGAGAATCTAACCCATGTAATTCAAGCATAGGATCACCAAATACAGAATCTGCGTAGAGAGTCTGCGTGCCTCTATGGTAGCCTTTGATTTGCAACACGACTTTATCGCCAACTCGCCTCACTTCCTCGCCCTTCAATCCCTTGAGCGCACTTCCGATGATGTGCCGCCCACTATCATCATACACTACTGCATTATCCGCACATACGACAAAAGTCTTTGCGCTTTGGTTAGATTCTAAATCTTGCGTGGTGCTGGGCTTAGAATCTAAAGTGGCGTTCGAGGAGTGCTTGGGAGATTCTACATTAGGGGTGGAGCTAGATTCTAAAGCAGTTTCGCGTGGCTGGATAGAATCTTGCTCCTGCACTCCCTCCTCGTTAGATTCTTTGTGAGATTGTGCGTTGGATTCTGTTGTTGTTTCTGTGGGCGAGTGAGCCACACTGGATTCATCAAGCTTAGATTGGCTTAGCACAAATACCGCGCACACTACCGCTACCACCACGATACCAAATATTGCTTGTTTCATACACTACTCCTCTAGGATAGATTTGCTTGCTCTTGCAAAAGCTCTGCAACTTCTTTTGCGTGGTAGGAGATGATAATATCTGCACCAGCGCGTTTAAAGCAAAGCATTGTTTCCATAAGCACCTTGGGATAGTCGATCGCCCCAGCTTTTTGTGCCATTTTGAGCATTGCGTATTCGCCACTCACATTATACACTGCTAATGGCAGTAATGTGCGCTCCCGTATATCACGCACCACATCAAGATATGCCAACGCAGGTTTTACCATCAAAATATCCGCACCCTCTCCCTCATCATTAAGGCTCTCTAGTATTGCTTCTCGCCTGTTTGCTGGGTCTTGCTGATAAGTTTTGCGATCCCCAAAACTTGGAGCAGATTGTGCGACATCACGAAATGGTCCATAATACGCGCTTGCAAATTTTGTAGAATATGCCATTATCGGTATATGTGAGAATCCAGCCTTATCCAGTCCATAGCGCAATGCTCCCACGCACCCGTCCATCATACCACTAGGTGCGATCATATCTGCACCACTCACGCATAGCACGATAGCTTGTTGCACAAGGATTTCTAAAGTCGCATCATTATCCACGATGCCATTTTTATCCAAAATCCCACAATGCCCATGATCTGTGTATTCACAAAAGCACAAATCCACACTCACAAACATCTGCGGTGCGCTTTGTTTAATCGCACGCAAGGCTTTAGCGATGATACCCTGATCGCTTAGTGCCTCACTTCCGCACGCGTCTTTATGCTCTGGGATACCAAAAAGGATAATATGATAGATTCCAAGCTTGCTAAGATTCTCAATTTCTCTTAGCACCTCATCAATGCTCATCTGAAACACACCCGGTAAGGACGCAACCTCGCGTTTTACTCCACTACCCTCCACCACAAAAAGCGGATAGATAAAATCCTTGATATTCACGCTATGCTCACGCACGAGATTACGCAAATGCGCGTTTAGTCGCGTGCGCCTTAGTCGTTTAAACATACTCCCTCCTTGTTTTAGAGCTTATCTGAATGAAGCTCTGGCTTTGCAGGGCGGTTTTTGAGATCACAAAAATTCTCGACCACACAACCCTTGATAATAAAAATATTTTTACCATTTTCATAGGTATATTTTAACCTAAAATTTTGATTATCTAAAATATTTTTGATGATATACATACCAAGCCCAAGCCCTTGGATATTCTTCTTAGAATCTCGAAAATATGGCTTAAAATATTCATTCAGTCCAAATTTGAGCGGACTGCCGAGATTTTCTACACACAAACTATCACCTTGTGTATAGACACACACCTTGCCATCATCACCATATTTTATGGCATTATCAAGCATATTTTTTACTGCGATAGCAAAAAGTTCAAAATCTGCTTTAATCAGCGCGTAGGGAGATTGCAAAGTGATAGGGTTTGGTGCATTAGAATCTATAAGTAGCATATTTTGCGTCTGCTCAATCAAATCTTCTAGCACAAATTCACTCTTTTTGATTGCATACATACGCGAGACAAGCTGCTCAATCTTGGCAAACTCCGAAATAAGCTCATTTAGGCGACTAAACGCCGAACAAAGGCGATCTTTTTGCTGGGAATTCTCAACCATTTCAGCAGTGATACGTCCCTTGGTGATTGGAGTTTTGAGCTCGTGCATAATGGAGCGCAAAAACAAAAGTCGAGATTCATTGAGTGCCTTGACCTTGTTAGAAAACTTATAAAATTCGTTTGCCAAAAGCTCAATTTCATCTCTAGGATTGCGTTTGGTGCGTATATAGTCCGTCTGCATAGAATTGATATTAGCAATCTGGGAACGCAAGGTATTGAGCGGAATAAGGGCTTTGAGCAAAAGTGCATAGATAAAGGTAAGCATCAAAATCCCCGCAAGCGTGATAAAATAAAAACGATCATACGAGCTTTGTGTGCTGTCTTTATACAAAATCGCCTCTTTATTGTCCTCAAGCAAAATATAAATGCCATTTTTGGTATTGCGGATTTTGGCGATTGTGCCTACAAAACCCTCTGGGATTTTGTCCTCCTCACGCAGTTGTTCCTTTGCGCTTTCTTGCACCTCAAGGAAACCTAGGTCATGCAGGTATTTTTTGACGACATCGCCACCACCGCCAAAACGTCCAATTTCATTGATTGTCATCACAATTTGATTGTATTTGATAGCATTGACACGTTGATCTTCTTCAATCTTGTCTTTGATAAAAAAGTATGAAAGTGCAAAAAACCCAAGCAATGCTGCACAAAACAAAAGTGTAATTTTGAAAAATATAGAATTCCAAAAATGCTTCATACCCTTCCTTAGATTCTATGTTTAATGCGCACATTGTAGCAAAACTTGTAATAAAACACGCCTATGCTCCGCCCAAAAAATACCGAATCGACGCAAACCCATAAAGATTCTCAATCTGTGCGAGCTGCGCGACTTTCTGCGGTGTATCGATCCCGCCAAGCCCAAATGTCCGCGCGCGAGTTTGTGAATCTAATGCGCGCAGAGATTCTATCCCGATAGGAGTGCCCTTGTGTGGTGTAGAAAAAATAGGGCTTAGCATAGCATAGTTTGCACCATTGCACAGAGCCTCTCGCACCTCCTGTGGAGTATGCGCGCTAAAGCCCACTGCACAATGCACACTAAAAGATGAGATGAGCGAAAACGCGCTGCTCTTGAGATGAACACCATCAAAATACGGCAACAATGAATCTAGCATCTCATCACCAAAACCCTGTGAATTTAAAAAACAAACGATGTTATGTGTATGACAAAGAGCTGCGAACTCTCTAGCAAATGCTCTATTGCTACTACGATACATCGCATAATCGGGACGAAAAGAGTGAAAAATCAAAGGAAGAGATTCAAAATATGAGGAAGTAACCTCGGGAGTGATAAGATAGGACTTCAAGGCAGAAAAGACCTTTAATGGTCAGAATCTACCACGACAGCCCCATGTAAATAGACATATGTGAGAATCATAAACACAAATGCTTGTAAAAATGCCATAAATGTCAAAATCGCAAAAGGTAAGACAGGCACCACCCAAGGCACAAGCACGAGCATAATGAGTAAGAACATATCATCACCCTTGATATTTCCAAACAAACGGAATGAAAGCGAGATAATACGCGAAAAATGTGAAATAATCTCCACAGGTAGCATAAGTGGGACAAGCCACCATACAGGTCCAGCAAAATGCTTAAAATACCGCACCACACCCTGTGCCCTAATACCTTCAAAATGATAATAAACAAACACCACAAGTGCCAACACAAGCGTAAAGCTTAGGCTTGATGAAGGTGCTTCAAAGCCCGGAATAATCCCTATGAGGTTAGCTGCCAAAACAATCAGACCGATGGTTGCTGCAAGCGGAAAATATTTGCGCGCAACCTCCTCGCCCACAATATCCTTAGCAAAGCCAATAACACCACTAATAAGAGTTTCAAAGATATTTTGCATACCACTAGGCACAAGCTGCATTCTGCTAGTAGCAAATGATGCACAAATAAGCAACACAAAGGCTACCAAAATGGTGCAGGCTGCCACCACAAAATCGTGATGAGACAAAACACCCTCCAAGGAATGCGGATACAATGTCCCCACAAAGGTAAAAACCCTCTCTGCTATATTGACATGCTCTTCCATTAGACTACCTCGCAATTTTTGAAATTTCTTTCATTATGCCTTGTTTTGAGTAAAAAAAATATAAAAAGTTTGAATTTAAATAAACTTTGTGTTAATTTTGCGCAAAAAATACATACTCACGCCAAACAATATCAAAAATGGTAACAACACTCCAAGCTCTGGCTGCAAGATTCCACTAATACTAAGTTCTGAAAACGAAAAAAACAATCCCCATATTACCAACGCACCCACTACACACGCAAAGCTGATAAGCGCGAGATTACCATAGCGGGCAAGTGATGGGATAAAGGCTACGATGATAAAAATACTAAGTGGCACAAAAAATGGCACAATCACAAGCGCATACAAAATAGCGCGCATCTTTGTGGTATTGGTGCCTTGCTCAAAAGAAATAAAAAGCGTATCAATCGCATCAAGTATGGAAACCGTGGGCTTGTCTTGGGAAAAAGTGTCAAGCACTTTTGGACGAAAACCTTTGAGCACCTCTAGCTGTGGTAACTCTGTCTTAACCAATGCAGTCTTACCCAACTCAAGTTTGTTTTCAATTATGAGATAAGCCACCTCGCTAAGACGCCAAGCACCATTGGCAAAAACTGCACTCTTTGCCTCATAATAACTGCGTAACTCACGATTTTCTAGCTCAAAAATCTTAATATGCTCGGCTTTTGCTCCGCCGTTTTCTAGCGGATAAATCTTGCCCATAAAGATGTATTTGTTGTCAAATTTCAACAACACATCTTGACGCGTATTTAACACAGCCTGATTGCTTACGATAGATTCTGCACTCTCTTGTGCATAGGCAAAGGAAGTGCAATCTAACCCAATGTGCAGGCAAGTGATAAAGCTTGCTACAAAAACCACAGGCTTTAGAATCTGTAATCGTGAGTAGCCCAATGCCAAAAGTGCGGTGAGCTGGTTGCTTTTTAAAAAAGTGATAAAAAACATAATCGAGCTAAGCACAAGTGAAATAGGTAGGGTATAACTCATCGCATACACGCTATCATAAAATAAAAAAAGGATAAAGAGGTTGGCAGAATCTGGCAAATCATCGACATACTTCAAAGTATCAATCGCCACAAAAAACAGCTCTAAAGCGATAAAAATGATAAAAAAATATTTGAGATAGTAGGTAACAATAAAGCGAAAAAACATCTTTTCTTAAAAATCCTTTGTGGGCAAATTGTGCGATTAATCGTATGAAACACTAGATTACATTATAACATTTTTTATACGATATGGAGAATAGGCTTAAGTCAAATGTGGTTTTTTGTGGCTATAATGCGACTAGATTCACAAACCAACACGAAGGAGTTAGATTATGCGATTGATAATGATGTTATTACTTATTGGATTGTCGGTGGTGTTTGGTGCGACAAACGCATTCTCATCATATAAGAGTTATGAAAGTTCCTTACTCTCAAACTTCGGTGCAGGACGCGTAGTGCGAGCAAGCAGCGATGGCACCACACGCTGGATTCTCTATAATGAAGGAATGCTAGGCTACTCATACTCTAAACTCGGAGAGAGTTTCTTGCATTCAGCAGATATTGGGTATTCTACTTACATAATGTCTGTCTCTAGTATGCGTGGCGTGTATCCCTATGTGGGTGTGGAGATTACCGTGCCTATTTATATCAGACAAAAGGGTGATAGCAACGCATTTGCTACCTCACCCACCGATTTGCCCGGTGGCACTAAACTCCTAGGCGAAATGGGCTTTAATGGTTGGGGTGTGCAGGTGCCAGTAGTCATTGGCTTGCAAATGAAGTCCTTTTATATACAAGCTATGGGTGGCTATGCCTACCATTCTATCAAAGATGTGTTTTACAAAAGTGCCACAGAAAATGACTGGTCGCTTACTAACACCTATCAGGGCATCATCTATGGTGCAGGAGTTGGGATACGTATGCGAAATACCTTTAGTGCGGGACTACGCTTCATTATGGGAGATCTCAATAGCACCTTAAGGGATCCCGAGCAACCCGCATTACAAACACACCTCCGAGCAAAAGATTTTCAAGTCCCATATTGGCGTGCTTCAGTCATTTTTGGTGTGGTGTTTTAAACCCAATGCCTCACAACGATAAAAATAAATATATGGGCATAAATGGCTGTATGATGTGGCGATGCTAGAGAGAATCTTTAAAAACGTCATAGCCAATGGGGAGCTAAAAGCGAGATTTTGGTGGGATTGGAGCGATGATATATACGAGCGTTTATCGGGGTTTCTTGGGAGAGATAGGGCTTGCAAGCAGAGATAATAGACTTATTGGGCTGTGGTTTTTGAGAGAGCAGGCTGACACACAGCGATTTTATGATGAGATTCGCACACAAGAGATTCAAGAAAAAAGCGATGAACCCATTTTGCGACAGACTAAGGAGTGGCTAGAGCGGTATTTTGGCGGTAAGAAGCCAAGCATAGATGAAATTCCTTTGGAGCCTAGTGGGAGTGGCTTTGCAAAAATTGTATGGAATCTACTTATACAAATTCCCTATGGAGAGGTCTGCACCTATGGAGAGCTTGCCAAGGAAGTAGCGAAAATCACACACAAAGAAAAGATGGCAGCCCAAGCTATTGGTGGAGCGGTAGGGCGAAATCCCATTGGCATTATTATCCCTTGTCATCGTGTGATTGGAGCAAATGGCAATCTCACAGGTTATACAGGAGGGATAGAGAAAAAGATTGCTCTGCTAGAGCTTGAAAGGGCAAATCTCAAACGTTTGTATTACTTTGATAAGACTTTGTAGATTCTATTCTTGTGTTAATTTGCTTGTGGCAAATTGTTACGCTTAGCTGGAGTGAGTCTCTGTTCGTCTGTGCTTACGCGTGCATACACTGCCTAAAATCTATCCCTTGTGGGAGTGATTACGAAAAAAGTAGAGATATACCAAAATATTAAACAAGATTTTTTATAATCCCAAGTTTAGATTCTCTAATGACAAAGGATTTTGTATGGTTACTCAAGACTTAGGCAAACTTATTTTGCGTCTGTGTGTGGGCGGACTTATGCTCTTTCATGGGATTTTTAAATTGCAGTATGGTATCGATGGTGTCAGCGGGCTTTTAGAATCTAAGGGCTTGCCGACTTTTATGGCGTATGGCGTGTATGTGGGTGAAGTCCTCGCGCCACTTTTAATCCTC
The DNA here is from genome assembly GCA_019112865.1 of Candidatus Helicobacter avicola. Lineage (GTDB taxonomy): Bacteria > Campylobacterota > Campylobacteria > Campylobacterales > Helicobacteraceae > Helicobacter_F > Helicobacter_F avicola. Next base: position 50,645 of record DXIN01000032.1, on the reverse strand, counting down.
ATCGGCTATCAGGTGCGTATCGCGGCACTTGTGGAGATTTTTACCATGCTTGTAGCGATTTATAGCTTGTTTGGATTCAGTATTTTTGGGCTTGATGACACAGGTGGCTGGATTATCGAGCATCAGTTATTGTATATTTTGCCCTGCCTTGCGCTTTTCTTTATGGGTGGCGGGCGATATGGCATAGGGCTTTTCCTCAAAAAATACTAAAGGATTGCAATGCAAGAAACTATCACCAACGCGCTTAAGGGCGTGATTTATCCTAATTTTCAAAAAGACATTGTGAGCTTTGGCTTTCTCAAAGGAGTGGATACGAGCTGCACGCCTCCGCGCGTAGATATCGCTATCCCCTCAAGCTCCGATGAGATTCTCGCCCAACTTGGCAATGCCGTGAAACTCGCGCTAAAAAACGCAGGCATAGAAGAGGTAAGTATCAATATCTCCACGCCTAAGCCTGCTCCCAAACCTACACCTAAGACTAAAAATCTCGCACCCCAAATCAAGTCCTTTGTGATGGTGAGCTCGGGCAAAGGTGGCGTGGGCAAATCCACTACGAGCACCAACCTCGCTATCGCCCTAGCCCAAGAGGGCAAGCGCGTGGGACTACTAGATGCGGATATTTATGGACCAAATATCCCGCGTATGCTAGGACTACACGCCAACAAAGCGATGGTAGATGAATCTAAGAAAAAAGTAATCCCGCTCAAAGCCTATGGCGTGGAGATGATGAGCATAGGTGTGCTCTATGATGAGGGGCAGAGCCTCATATGGCGCGGTCCTATGGTAATGCGTGCGATTGAGCAAATGCTTACCGATGTGCTATGGAGTGAGCTTGATGTGCTCATCATCGATATGCCACCGGGCACGGGCGATGCGCAGCTCACGCTCGCCCAAAGCGTGCCTGTGAGTGCTGGAGTAGTCGTAACCACACCCCAAAAGGTGAGCCTTGATGATAGTGCGCGAAGCCTTGATATGTTTAGCAAGCTAAATATCCCAATCGCAGGGATTATTGAAAATATGAGTGGCTTCATCTGTCCGGGCTGTGGGCAGGAGTATGATATCTTTGGCAAAGGCACAAGCCAAGCCATCGCAACACAATACGCCACCACCACAATCGCCCATATCCCCCTAGAGCCAAAAGTGCGCGAGGGCGGGGATAGCGGCAAGCCCATCGTGTTTTTTGAACCCCAAAGCCAAAGTGCCAAAGCCTACCTACAAGCCGCACAATCGCTCATCGCATTTTTGGACAAAGTGCAGCGTGAGAATCTTGCGGATAACAAAGACATACAGCCTCGCTAAATCCCCTCATATATCTTGCTAGCGCAAGTGAGCAGAATCTAGGCACAAGCCCTACTCTTGCTTGCGTGCGAGATTTTAGATTTACCAAAAGCTAGCAAAAATCCGCACTTTAGGCTATAATGCCACCAAAAAGGCTTTTTTTTGCACAGACATAGCACACATAGCTCCAATCCCCACGCACTCTCCCCCATTGCCATACTCCATACCAAAGCACAATGGCTACTATTCCTCGCGCTTTGTCTCATTGTATTTTTGGGCAATCTCGCACTTGAGTATTCCCACTATCGTGCGCTAGATTCTGATACGCCCATTATCATACATGGGCAAGTCATCGCGCAATACACCAAAACTTCTCCCAAAACCAACCAGCCCTATGAAGTGCTCAAGGTGCGCACAGAATCTGGAGAGATTTTTTACACCACTTCCAAAGAAGATATTAAAAACCTTTTGCACACCTATGTCAGAATCTACGGCAAAAGTGCCAAATGCAGTTTTTGGCAATACCTCCAATCCTGCCTTATCACAAGCTTTAGCCTCTCTTTAGAATCCACACGCGATTATCGCAACTCCTTGCGCACATTTATAGATTCACAGCACACAGATTCACTGCTTGGGGCGTTTTACAAGACCCTTTATATCGCTGATTTTTTGCCAAAGGAATTGCGTGATATTAGCAACACTCTTGGCATCGCCCATCTTATCGCCATCAGCGGCTTTCACCTAGGGATTCTCTCTCTTGTATTGGGATTTAGCCTTGGATTTATCTACAAACGCGTGCATCGATTTTTCCCCTATCGCAATAGCTTTTTTGACATCGGCTTTATCACGATTGTTGTGCTTTTTGGCTACCTTGTGCTACTTAGTTTTTCGCCATCATTTTTGCGTGCGTGGGTTATGGCGTGTGTTGGATTTGTGATGGTCTATCAGGGAATAAAAATTTTGCATTTTAGTTTTTTGTTTATGGTGGGGATTTTATGTATCAGTTTTTTTCCGCGTCTGCTTTTTAGTATTGGGTTTTTTCTTTCATTTTTTGGGGTATTTTATATCTATTTGTTTTTGCACTATTTTACATTCTCCTCACGCTCTCTTGTATTTAAATTTGTGCTTTTTCCCATAATGTTTAACATCATAATTTTTGCCAATATGCTCATTTTGGTGCATTTTTTCTTCCCGTATTTTAGTCTTTATACCATTATTTCTATCCCACTCACACTTGTTTTTACAATCTTTTTTCCTGCGAGTGTGGTAGCACATTTGCTCGGATTTGGTGGAATCTTTGATGTGCCTTTGCATATGCTCTTTAGTTTGAATCTAGATTCTATCGAGGTTTTTGCGCCCATATGGCTTTTTGTGAGTTATCTCACACTCTCGCTCCTTGCTATGCGATACATCACCGCCTATATTGCTTCTTTGTTTCTTAGCTTTGGGTTTTGGGGATATTTGTATTATAGTCTGTGGGTGGCGTAAGACAGAGCGTTTTTCATATCAAAGACAATATGCACAGGATTGACATACTCACGCAGGTTGAGATTCAAAAACTCCTTGTGGGCATTGAGCAAGACAATGATGTCAAATTTCTTATTTTTTAAGGATTTGAGAGGATTGAAACCAAACATTTGCTTTGCTTCCTTTCTATCAATGAGCGGATCATACACCTTTACCCTAAAACCTCGCTTTTTGAGCTTCTTGCGCAAAATTGGAATCTTGGAATTTCGCATATCACGACAATTTTCCTTAAACGACAAGCCTAAGAGTAGCACTCTACTTTTGTGTGCCACCAACCCAGAGTCTAATGCGAGTGTATAAACCTTGTGTGCGAGAAATGCGGGCATTTGCTCATTGACAAGTCGCCCCATACTTAAAACTTTTGGCTTATACGCACACATCTCTAAAATATAGGAGAGATAGTAGGGATCGACACTGATACAATGCCCTCCTACAAGCCCAGGACTAAATGGCAAAAAATTCCACTTACTTTTAGCCGCTTGCAATACTTCACTCGCACTTAAGCCCAATCTATCACACATCATCGCCACTTCATTCACAAATGCGATATTGAGGTCGCGTTGGGCGTTTTCTATGAGTTTTGCCATCTCGGCTACTTCAATACTTGGCGCAAGATACAGAGAATCTACCACTTTCTCATACACTGCCTGCATTCTCTCTCTTGCTTGGGGTGTGCTTGCAGCGATGATTTTGGTAATGGTGCGCAAGGTATGGAGACTATCTCCTGGATTAATGCGTTCCGGAGAGTAGCCGACAAAAAAATCTTTATCCAGCACCAAGCCAGAGGCTTTTTGCAAAATCTTGGCACAATATTTTCGCGTGCAAAAGGGATATGTGGTAGATTCATACACGACAATATTATCTTTTTTAAGCACACTACCTACGATTTGCGAAGCTTTGTGCAGGTGGCTAAGATCAGGAGTTTTATCTGCGAAAATAGGTGTAGGCACAGCGATGATAAATATCGTGGCATCTGCGAGATCCTCACACACATTAGTATATCGCAGGGATTTTGGTGGGACAAAAGATTCTTGTGTATGTGTGTCAAAACCATCTTGAAGTTCTTGTATGCGCTTGGGATTTGTATCAAATCCGATGATTGTAAAATACTCGGCTAATGCAAGTGCCAAAGGCGCACCCACATAACCTAGTCCAACCACAGCAATTGTGCTATCACAGCATAAGTTATGTTTCAATCTGCACCACCTTCCCATTGCGTAATTCATACACGCTAGAATCCAAACTATCATATGCACGATTATGGACAAACTCCATTTTCACTCCAGCCTTATCCACCCAGCCAACAAGTCGCGCGGGGTTACCCACAACAAGTGCGTGTGGTGGCACATCATTACTCACCACCGCACCTGCTCCTATGAGTGCGTATGCACCTATGGTGTTGCCACAGATGATTGTAGCATTTGCTCCAATTGAGCAGCCTCTCTCAAGCAATGTGGGCTGATACTCACCTTTGCGCGAGATAAAGGCACGAGGAGTCTTAATATTTGTAAAAACCACGCTAGGCGCGATAAACACATCATCATCAATCCTCACACCTTCTACAACACTGACATTGTTTTGGATTCTGACATTATTGCCTATATGCACATTTTGGGCTATCATACAATTTTGCCCTATGGAACAATTCGCACCAATCACGCTTGAGCCAAAGATATGACAAAAATGCCAAATCTTAGAATCTCTGCCGATGCTTGCACCCTCATCAATCACACTGCTTGCGTGCGCGAAATACTCTTTCACACCAATGCCTTTGCTAAAGGGTGATATTCACCTTTTAATCCTATGGGAGTGAGTTGTCCTATACGTTCGATAACCTCTAAGCTTGGCAACGCACTCTTAAGCCCAAAGCCTCTATGAGAGAGAATCTCCTCATAGCTTTTGGTGTGTAAGTCCTCAAAACCCTGTGTAAATTCCACTTCTTCCTCATCGACACGCATATGACGATATGTGTTTTGCCTAGAATCCGGAAGTAACGCTCTATCAATAGACAAAAACCAGCGCACGCGAGCATTTTTGAGTGTCAAAAAACCACAAATTGTGCTAGGGGATTTGTAATGCACGATAATTTCTTGATATTCTCCAAACAAAAAACATAGCATATCAAACAAATGTATTCCGATATTGCACGCCAACCCACCACTTTTGCCCTCATCGCCTTTCCACGAGAGAAAATACCACTGCCCTCGTGCGCTCATATAGCTCAAATCCACCTCAAAAATATGCGTGGGATTAGTGCGGAGGCGCGCACATACCCGTTCTTTTAGTGCGATAATGTTTGGGTGGAGGCGAAGTTGTAAAATCGTGCTAATACTTTTGCCACTATTGTGTTCTAATGCGATAAGCTCTTGAGCTTGCGCGGTGTGTAGCACAATAGGTTTTTCGCAAATAGCGTGCATACCGTGCGTGAGTGCAAACTCTATATGCTGTTTGTGGCAAAAGTTAGGCGTGCAGATACTCATATACTCAAGAGGTTGTGTCGGTTTGTGAGCTTGAAAAGATTGCAGGGAAAGAAAAAACCGCGCGTCAGGAAAATAGCTATCCAAAACTCCTACACAATCATTCACATCAATAGCTGCATACAAGGAATTGTGTGTATCTCTAATAGCGCGTAAATGTCTAGGAGCGACAAACCCCGCCGCTCCAATCAAAACAAAAGAACTCATTGTGATGTATTACTTCACTTCATAATAAAAAACTTGATCCCCCATATCTGTTTTGACTTTGAGCATATCGCGGTTTGCATCTGTGCGAGAATCATAAGGTCCAATAAGATATTTTGTGCTATTTTGCGCGCCATAAACACGATAGCTATAATTATTGAGTTTATTGAGAAATTCCTTGTTTGGTGTATTTTCAAAAGACCCTACCTGTATATAATGTCCTTTTTGCGCTACCTGCCCATTTTTGCTTTTATCAATACTAGATTGTCCGCGCGGTTGTGTGGTGGGAGCTGGTTGAGTATTCTGTGCTATTTGAGGTTGTCTCTCTGGCTGGGTTGGTTGTGTGGGCTGGGCTACTGGAGTGGGCTGCGAGGTTTGAGTAGGTTTGGGTGTGGCTTGTGGTCTCTGTGGTTGCGGTGTCGTGGGAGTTGGTGTAGATTCTGGCTTGGGAGCTTGAGTTTGTCTTGGTTGAGTGGGCTGGGTTGGTTGGGCTGCTGGAGTGGGTTTAGATGTGGCTTGTGGCTGGGTAGGTTGTGTGGGCTGGGCTACCACAGGTGTGCTAGTCGTGTTTTGAGAGGCTGTCTCTAAGATAGGTGCGGGAGTTGGTGTAGATTCTGGCTTAACCTCTGTATTTTGTGTATTTTGTGGAGTATGTCTATCTTGAATCTGCTTGACAATTTGCTCAAACCTATCATTTGCCGTTGCATCGGCTGTCTGCACTGGCTCAAACTCTACATTTGGCACCTCTGTGGCATTTTCACTTGTCTGCCCTTGTGGTTGCAACCCATTTTCTTGAGCGACTTGCTGACTCTGTGATTTTTCATCAGTGCCACTCATAGCAATTGCAGAAACAAGCAATATAATCAAAAGCACTGCTGCTGCGACTACGAGAAGCATTATTTTCTTGCTACGATTTTGGTATTGCGCCCTATCGTCAATCAAAATATCATTAAATTCTCTTTTGTCTTCCATAACATCTCCTTTTGCAATCACATATACTTGGACCAAGAAGCCCCACGTTCTTTAGCAAAAATCCCATAAGGCACCACAAGGATATTGAAATTTGGTGGCAGATCATCACTTGGAAACACACGCCATTCAACTGGACAAACTTGAGAGAGCTTCATAGAAAGCGTGCGTGCCAACCTCTTGCCTTCTCCAAGCTCTGTGTGTCCTTTGTGGATATACAAATGCAAATGCCCGGGAGTTTTTGTCGTGTAGGCTGTAAAATTGATAAACCCCTCATCTCTCAAAAGTAATTGTGCCCTGTGATAGAATCTATCCGTGTTTCGCCCATTGTAATCAAAAACAATGTTTTCGACTTTTTTGTCTTTAAGAATCAAAGAATGGGCGATGGTAATTTCTTTGTTCCAATGCTTGCGTATAATCGTGGAGCTCAACATAGAATCCACTCTTTGAAATTTATCGTATAAAATTCTCCCAGAATGGATCACCTTTTGCCCTATACCAGTTTGCTTCTGGTAGTAATGCGAGGTATCCATCTTGATAAGTTTCAGATCCATTTCTGTCATTGTTTTTGCCTTAATTTATTTGTGTCCCACAAACTCTAAAAAATAGCCTTGTCATAAATGATAAAATCCTTGCTAAATTCCTTAATTTCCTCGAAAATTTTAGATTGTAAGGAGGTATTAGAAATATCATCTAAAATATCAGCGATTTTTGTCCCAATATACACAAATTCTTTTTCTTTCATACCTCTTGCAGTCAATGCTGGCGAGCCTATACGCACACCACTTGTTACAAATGGCGAGCGTTTCTCGCCGGGCACGGTATTTTTATTGACCGTGATACCCGCATTGCCCAACGCCAAATCCGCATCTTTGCCGCTAAAATCCTTGTCAAGAAAGCTCATCAAGATAAGGTGATTATCACTCCCACCGCTGACAAGCTTATAACCACGTTCTACCAGAACCTGTGCCAAGGTTTTGATATTGAGCTTCACTTGCTTGGCATAATCTTTCCATTCAGGCTTTAGATTCTCTAAAAATCCTGCAGCCTTTCCTGCAATCACATGCATAAGCGGACCGCCTTGCAACGCAGGGAATACTGCCTTGTTGATTTTTTGAGCTAATTCCTCATCGTTTGTCATAATCATACCGCCTCTTGGACCTCGCAAAGTCTTGTGTGTGGTAGTCGTAACGATATGGCAATGTGGGAATGGATTGGGATACTCTCCTGCCACGACTAGACCTGCCACATGGGCAATATCACCCATAAGAATCGCTCCCACGCTATCTGCAATCTCTCTAAATCGCTTAAAGTCTAACTCCCTCGTGTAAGCAGAAAATCCACATACAATCATTTTAGGTTGCACGACTTTGGCATACTCCGCAACTTTGTCGTAATCAATATACCCATCAAGCTCCACACCATAAAAAAAGCTCTGATACAGCTGCCCACTCACACTCACCTTTGCACCATGAGTGAGATGCCCACCATGACTCAAATCCATACCCAAAATTTTATCATAAGGCTTGAGTAGCGCCGCATACACCGCACCATTTGCCTGCGATCCAGAGTGAGGCTGCACATTGACATATGCACAACCAAAGAGTTTTTTAGCCCTTTCAATCGCTAGATTCTCTATCTTATCGACAAACTCACACCCACCATAATATCGCTTTCCGGGATAACCCTCGGCGTATTTATTAGTGAGGACACTTCCCATAGCTTCCATCACACTTGGAAAAGTAAAGTTCTCACTTGCTATCATCTCCAAATGCGTATTTTGGCGCGCCAATTCCTCGTTAATAAGCGCAAACAACTCCGAATCTCTCTCTAAATCATAGCTCATCGCATTCTCCATATCAAGAATCTTCCCCTTCCTCTAGTAGTATATCATAATTTATCTTAGAAGGCTTAAGTGCAGGGAACAAAATCACATCTTTAATACTTCTTTGGTTAGTAAGTAACATTACCAAGCGATCGATTCCTATACCCTCACCCGCAGTGGGAGGCATACCATAGCCCAATGCCCACACAAAATCTTCGTCCATATACTGCGCTTCTTCATCTCCCGCATCTTTTTGGCGCACTTGTTCCTCAAAACGTTCTTTTTGATCAATCGGATCATTAAGTTCGTTAAAGCCATTAGCGATTTCCTTACCTCCGATAAAAAGCTCAAAACGTTCAGCTATATCATTTTCTGTCTCACTCCTACGCGCCAATGGGCTAAGCTCCACAGGATAGCGCGTGATAAAAGTCGGATTGATGAGTTTTGGCTCTACAAACTCACTAAATGCCTCATCAAGAAGTTTGCCATAACTTAGCTGTGGTTGGAGTTTCATGCCATTTGCACACAAAAATTCCTCCAATTTCTTGCTATCAGAGACAATTAGAGAATCTATCCCTCCAATTTGGCTTAAAGATTCTGTATATCCGATAGTTTGCCACTGACTAAAGTCAATCTCATATTCCCCCCAGCAAAGCTTTTGGTCTAGTCCTAGCTTTTCGAATAAAAATGCAAAAAGCTCTTTGGTTAGCACCATAAGGTCCTCAAAAGTATGATATGCCCAGTAAAACTCAATACTGCTAAATTCCGGATTGTGTGTTGCATCTATACCTTCGTTTCGGAAATTACGATTGATTTCATAAATTGCCTCAAAACCACCAACAATAAGACGTTTGAGATACAATTCTGGCGCGATACGCAGATACCGCTCCACACCCAACGCGTTGTGATGTGTGATAAAAGGCTTAGCATTTGCACCACCGGGGATAGGGTGTAGCATAGGTGTCTCCACCTCCAAAAATCCTTTAGAATCAAAAAAATCCCGGATACACGCGATGATCTTGCTACGCAAAATAAAAGTCTGGCGGACATTTTCATTGACAATCAAATCCACATAACGTTGGCGATAACGCAATTCCACATCACTCAATCCATGAAATTTCTCTGGTAGGGGCACGATTGCCTTACTCAAAATTTCAAACTCAAGCGCGTGAATGCTAAGCTCCCCTGTTTTGGTAACAAAGGCAAAGCCACACACACTTACAATATCTCCAACTTCAAGGATTTTCTTGACTTCCTCAAAACGTTCTCCTAGCTCATTTTTACTCACATAAGCCTGTAGTGTCGCGCTCTGGTCTTGAATCTTGATAAAACATGCCTTGCCCATAAGACGCATAAATCGCACACGCCCCACGATTGTTTCTCTACTCTGTGAATCTTTGGCATTTGGCTCTCTCTCACATAAGAAACCATATTTTTGCAAAAAATCCTTGTTGTTTATCGTGCGTCTTACATTTGTCTTATACGGACTACTTCCCATTTCCTGCAAAAGCGCAGATTTTTTTAGTCGTTGTTGGATATAAAAATTCGAAAACATCACTCTCCTTACAAGCTCGTTATACTATTACTCTTTGGGTTTTAATGATTGGATATTTCCCAATATTTCTTGTCCTTTTTGCAAACCATTTTGTAAAGTATTTGCTGTTTCTATGCCAGATTCAGCTTGTTTTGTAATATCGCCTAGAGATTTTGTCGTCTCATTCACAACCTCAAGATTCATAATCGTTATGGCAAAGCTCTTCATAATGGGATACACGAAGCTCTCTTTTTCCATTTTTTGAGCAAAGCCCTCCAGAAATGAGATTTGTGCCACACCAAATGCTATAATCGCCACAAACACAAAAGACTTACAGAATCCAAAAATAAGTCCCAATGATTTATCAAGCCGCTCAATGATTGTATTGTGCAAACGTCTCGTGATAATCTCACTCACAAAAATTGCTAAAAGCCACACCACACTAAGCACAATCACAAAAGCCAAAATCTTATTGATTTGCGGGGAGAAATTATAAACATACGCCCCAAATATCTCACCAGCCTGCAGATTGAGACGCGCTGCCAAAAAGATTCCTAGTAGCAAGCCTACCAAGCTTCCAAAACTCCGCACAAACCCTTGATAAATGCTCTTAGCACCCAAAAGCACAACCAAGACCAATAAACACACATCAATATAGCTTATATGCTCCATTTCCACAGCTCCACACCTAAAATCGTTAGAGAATGAGAAATTTTATCTAACTTTGCTTAAAAACTCCATACACAGACACTTCACTCAAAGGCTTCTTATGCTTTGGGACGCGCCTCATTGACACGCAAGGTTCGTCCCTCAAAATCCTTATTATCAAGTGCTTCAATTGCCTTTAGGGCAGCATCATCTTCCATTTCTACAAACCCAAAACCCTTAGGTCTGCCACTTTCTCTATCATTGATAAGCTTGACGGAAAAGACCTCACCAAATTGTGAAAAAAGCTCCTGCACACTTTCCCTAGTTGCCGAATACACCAAATTGCCCACATAAATTGTTTTCACCATAACTCCTTTTTTCCTGCACTTTAAAGTTGTCTCACCAAAAGGAGTTCTGTACTGCTTTTACTGCAACAAGCTAAAGTAGTAGGTTTTTACCATTCTATCCTTATAAACTTAATAAAAACTGAATTTTTGTATTTTCACAGGCTACTCATTGCGCAACACACTCAATGCTTGCACCCTAGAAGCCTTACGAGCAGGGTAATACGAAGACAAGCACACAATCACACTTGCCCCCACAATCGTCAAGACAAAATCTACTACAGACAGCTCCAAGGGTAATTTACTCGTGCCATACACATCAGCGGGCAATGAAATAATCGGAAAGGTATCCAACACAAAAAGCGCAATAAAATTCAGCACCACGCCAAAGACAATCCCACTCCCTCCCACAAACATTCCTAACCAAAAAAATGTCTGCTCAATCTCTTTTTTGCTCACGCCTAAAGAGAGCATAAGCGCGATTTCTTTGCGTCTAGTCATCACAACCATAAGCAAGGAACTAATAATATTTAAACTTGCCATAAGGATAATAAGCAGTAGCACGATAAAGAGCGCGCGTTTCTCAAGCTCCATTGCAGAGAAAAAATTACCATTTTGTTCCCACCAGCCTTCCACCCCTACTCTGTTAGGAAATGTTTCTTGCAAAAAACTCTTTAATGCCACAATGTCTTGAAATGGATTCTTACTAAAAATATGAATCCCATCATACAAGCCAGAATCTAGCTTTCTAATCTTTTGTAACGCTCCTAAATGTGTGTAAGTATAAGCCTCGTTATACGCCCTAAGCCCTGAATCAAATACCCCAGCTATTTCGAATCTTTTACTCACCGGTGCTAATCCCAGCGCACTTGGCTCTACACGCGTGAAATAAAACCCCAGCTTATCCCCCACATCGACAAAATATCGCGTCTGCACTTCCTTACCCACAAGCACCGCAAATTCTTGGGATTTAAAATCCTGCAAACGCGCAGAATCTAGCGTGCCATCTTCTCTCACAAACACCTTACGCACAACTTCATTAAGCTGCAACTCTGAATCTATATCCACACCTAGCATAACCGCTGCATTCATATCATTCCCTGCACGACTTAGGGCATTGTATCGCAAATATGGACTAAAGACAAACTGCGGAAATTGTGCCTTCAAGCTTTGCAAAATCTCTTCATCAACACCCTGATAAGTGATAGAATATACGCTAAGCGGATAATTCATCACAAATAGTTTGCGCTCAAACTCCTTAGTCATACCATTCATAATCGCCATCGCTACGCATAGCACCATCACGCCAATCCCCACACCCAAAAATGCTAAAATCGCTGTGATGCTAATAAATGGCTGTGTCTTATCAAAACGTAGATATTTAGGGAGCAAAAACACTACAAGCTTACGCATTATGCCAAAAGCCCCTTTTTTGGTCCGCTTTTGCCATGGCAGAGTTTGTATTTTTTGCCACTCCCACATGGACATGGATCATTGCGGGCGATTTTTGTCTGTTTTTTGGACTGATCGCTCATATCTTTGTTAAAACTCACATCTTCTTGCTCCAACTCGTGCAATACCTTATCAGCAAATTCCTCTATATGCTCTTGTGGCTTTAGGCGAACAATTTGGAGAGTTTTAGTCGTCTCAATTTTTAGATTCTCCACAAACTCTAAAAACAGATTATAACTTTCTTTTTTATACTCTACGAGCGGATCTTTTTGGTTATAGCCACGCAGTCCGATACCGGTTTTGAGATTATCCATCACATAGAGATGTTCGCGCCACGCGTTATCAAGGACTTGTAGATAAATGATACGTTCTATTTCATTGCGCTGTGTGGAATCTACCACCGACATTTTCTCCTCATACGCCTTGCTCACTTGATTCAGCAAACTCTCATACAACTCCTGATACTCGAGATTTTCTAACCCCCTAGGTTCAAAGCCCAAATCCTCACGCACCACCGCCACGAGATTGTCTAGATCAAACTCTGCACCCATTTCCTGTGGCAAAATCCCTGCTTTTTGTATCAAAAATTCTATGGTAGATTCACGATTGGTGCGGATTTTTTCACTCATATCATACTCGGGATTGAGCAAATCATCGCGTAGCTTATAAATAGCCTTGCGTTGCTCATTTGCCACATCATCGTATTCGAGCAAGTGTTTGCGGGATTCAAAATGCAAACTCTCAACTTTCTTTTGGGCATTTTCTACCGAACGCGTTACAAGGCTAGATTCTATATGTTCGCCATCTTTGAGTCCCAAACGCTCCATAACGCCCTTAAGCTTATCACTACCAAAAATCCGCAGTAGTGAATCTTCTAAACTCAAATAAAACTGGCTAACCCCCGGATCACCCTGTCGCCCTGCACGACCACGCAGCTGATTATCTATACGCCTACTCTCATGCCGCTCTGTCCCAATGATATATAGCCCACCTAATGATCGCACCTCATCATCGATCTTGATATCCACGCCGCGCCCAGCCATATTAGTGGCAATCGTTACCGCGCCTTTTTTCCCAGCGTCTTTGATGATCTCGGCTTCCTTGGCATGTTGCTTAGCATTTAGCACAGTGTGGGGGATACGACTTTTTTTCAAAAGCTCGTGGAGTAGCTCACTGCGCTCGATACTCGCTGTGCCAACGAGCACGGGCTGTCCTCGCTGATAGAGCTCGGTAATTTTAGCAATCACCGCCTCAAACTTCTCGCGCTCGCTTTTGTAAATCAGGTCGTTGAGATCTTTGCGTTGCACAGGGACATTAGTCGGGATAGACACCACATCAAGATTATAGATTTGCAAAAACTCACTCGCCTCTGTCTGTGCCGTGCCTGTCATACCTGCAAGCTTTTCATAGAGTCTAAAGTAATTTTGGAAGGTAATATCAGCCAACGTTTGGGACTCTTCTTTAATATCTACCATTTCTTTTGCCTCAATCGCCTGATGTAACCCCTCACTAAATCGCCGACCCTCACTCAAGCGCCCGGTAAATTCATCGACTATCACCACCTCGCCATCACGCACGACATAATCTTTGTCTTTGATGAAGAGATAATTCGCCTTCAATGCCTGATCTAGATGATGAGAGAGTGCGGCATTTTCGATACTATAGAGATTATCCACCTTGAATAGATTCTCGGCATTTTTGATCCCTTCCTCCGTGAGCAAGATCACGCGATTTTTTTCATCGATACTGAAATCAGAATCCTTGCGCAACTTTTGTGCCACAGAATTAGCAAGCTGGTAGTTTTCCATCGTGCGATTGACCGGAGCAGAGATAATGAGCGGTGTGCGCGCCTCATCGATGAGGATAGAATCCACCTCATCTACGATGGCAAAAAAATGATGTTTTTGCACCTTTTGGCTCAAATCGTATTTCATATTATCACGCAGATAGTCAAAGCCAAATTCATTATTCGTGCCATACACGATATTTGCGCTATAAGATTCTATCTTTTTGTCATCATCGCGCAAATCCGAAGTGATAATCCCCACACTCAAGCCCAAAAAATTATACAAAGGCTCTAGCTCGCTACCATCGCGCTTAGCAAGGTAGTCATTGACCGTGATCACATGCACACTTTTACCACTAAGCGCATTCAGACACGCCGCAAGCGTGGCTACAAGCGTCTTGCCCTCGCCCGTTTTCATCTCGGCGATACGCCCATCATGCAGCGCCATACCACCGATGAGCTGCACATCAAAGTGCCTCATACCAAGCACCCTTTTGCTCGCCTCACGCGTGATGGCAAAGCTCTCGCACAGCACAGAATCTAAGCTCTTGCCCTCTTGCTGCACAGCATTTTTAAGAGATTCAAACTCGGCTTTGAGCGCAGCATCATCAAGCTGGGCATAGTGAGATTCTAAGGCATTGATAGCCTGCACTTTGTTTTGATAGGCTTTGAGCATTTTTGTATTCTTTGAGCCTAAAATTTTTTCAACAATCTTGCGTAGCATAATGTTGTATCCTTTATGTATTGATAAAATTTGTAGATGAAATTTTGGCGGTATTTTAACACACAATCTTTGTGTTTTGACTTTAGAACTTTTATCAGATGTCTTTGCTTGAGATTTGGGTTAGGAGGATTTTCTACTTGATATGGCTCTAGTCGCTTTAGTCAAATCCTACACGCCCTTAGATAAATAGTGAATCCACACTCTCGTTGTGGTGGATTCTGCGTATGACCTCCGCAAAGAGCGGAACGACACTTAGCACCTTGATCTTCTCACTTTTGCGTGCTAGGGGAATTGAGTTGGTTACCACGACCTCATCAAGCACACTTTTTGCTATCCGCTCAAATGCCGGACCACTAAGCACTGGGTGCGTGCCAAGGGCAATCACACTCCTTGCTCCTCTTTGTTTGAGCACATCAGCTGCCTTGCACATCGTCCCAGCAGTATCGATCATATCATCAATAAGGATCACATCTTTGCCGCCCACTTCGCCAATGATATTCATCACTTCACTTTGATTAGCTTTTTCACGCTTTTTATCCACAATGACAAGATCAAGCCCAAGTTTATCAGCAAAATATCGCGCTCTAGCCACACCACCAATATCTGGACTTGCTACGATAGGATTGCCAAACTGCTTAGATTTGATATAGTCGCGGAAAATCACCGAACCATAGAGATTATCCACCGGTATGTCAAAAAACCCCTGAATCTGCCCCGCATGCAAATCCATCGTGATGAGGCGATTAATCCCAGCATTTTGGATAATATTTGCCACAAGTTTTGCCGAGATAGGCACGCGTGGTGCGGCTTTGCGATCTTGGCGCGCATAGCCAAAATATGGCACAACTGCATTTATCGTGTTTGCCGCACTGCGTTTGAGCGCGTCAGTCATAATCAGAAGCTCCATAAGGTTATCATTCGTAGGCGCGCAAGTGGGCTGGATAATAAACACATCTTTACCACGCACAGATTCACCGATTTGCACATTAATTTCGCCATCGCTAAAACGCGTGATAGACGCGCTAGAAAGCACAACATCCAAATACTTGCTAATCTCATTACCAAACTCCGGGTGTGCCGACCCACAGAAAATCTTGTAACTCCTCATCGCCTGCCTTTGCTTCTTTGGAATAATCCCCGCATTATAAAAAACTTTAGCTTAAATCTTTTTTGTCTTTGGGAGCGATGAGGATAGGCACACCGCTAAACTCATAACGCTCGCGCAAGACATTTACCAAATAACGCTTATAGCTAAAATGCAAACTTTTGGGGCGATTCATCACGAGCGAGATTTGGGGTGGGCGCACATCAAACTGCGTGGCGTAGTAGATTTTTACAATCTTACCATGATCGCTTGGGAGATGATGACGTTTTGTCGCCTCGGTTATGAGGGCATTTAGCTCTGCGGTGGGAATACGGCGATTGAAATTCTCCCACACTGATAGAATCTGCTTTTTTAGTGCGCTGATATTATGCTTTGTGAGTGCGCTCACACACACTACCGGCGCGTATTCTAAGAATCTAAACCTATAACGCAACTCCTGTATCATCACCTTATGCTCCATATGTGCTTTATCCCATTTATTAAGCACGATAATAACACCTAGATTATGTTTAGGAATAAGTGCGCTGATTTTTTCATCTAGCTCTACAAACCCCTCACTCGCGTCAAGAACAAGTAATGTGATATGGGATTTACTAAGTGCCTTATTTGTCCGATCCAGCGCGTATTTTTCAATCCCCTCAATCTTGCCTGCTCTGCGTATCCCAGCCGTGTCGATAAACTCCAGCATATGCTCCCCATACATTACACAATCATTGACAGGATCAATAGTCGTGCCGGCAATCTCGCTTACGATACTGCGCTCTTGTCCCAGCAGTGCATTAAGCAGTGAGCTTTTGCCCACATTCACGCGTCCGATGATGCCCACTTTTATCAAATGCTCTTCGTTAGATTCACGAGATTCTATGACCCCTACAGAATCTGTGTGTGTGTCCGTATCTTGGGTTTGCAAAAACTCCTCTAAACTCTCTTGTGTGTCGTGCGTGATGACTGCTTGTGTCAGATTCAATGCCTCACCTATAGAATCTAGCAAAATACTAAGCCCACGATTATGACTCACAGAGATAAAAAACATCTCACGCACACCAAGCTTCCCAAACTCCCACGCACTTTCTTTGAGCTTGTCATTATCGATTTTATTGAGCACCAAAAACACGCGCTTATGCCGCCCAATCTTGTGCAACACCTCTCTATCCTCATCATCTATCGCCCCGCGCCCATCGATGAGATAGAGCACCAAATCCGCACCTAACCCCGCTTGTATGCTTGCCTCTGATACACGTTTAAAAAGCTCGGCTTGCTTGTAAGCGTGTTTTTTTTGCTTTTTGTCCGAAAAAGATTCTGCGTTTTGTTTGGCATCAATCCCACCGGTATCTAGTAGGACACAGGGCGTGCCATTGATGAGGCAAGTGCCTTTTTTGACATCTCGCGTGGTGCCACTCACATCGGAAGTGATAGCGTCTAGCTGATTGCATAGGCGGTTAAATAGCGAGCTTTTACCCACATTTGGTTTGCCCAAAATCGCAATGGTTTTCATCACACTCCCTTAAAGCAAAGAAAATTTAGGCGATATGTTACACTAACTTTGATACAAAATACATTAAAGGCTGGCGATGAGAAGCATTCTAGGGATTTTACTAGCATTATGCAGTATGTGGGCGGATACCTTTGTCCTCTCTCAAGAGCCACGCACACGCAATCAAATCGGCTTTGTCGAGGGTAACCTCTATCCACTACACACAGAGGATTTCCGCATAGGCGCGTATAACGAGCGTTTCGCGCTCTATATCATCTCTAAACCGCTTAGAGAATTTATCGAGGGCAAAAACCTACAATCCACACAAAAAATCCGCATTATCCGCACACAAAATGGCTTTATAAGCACGCGATCTGGCGTAAATTCGCATTTTTATTACACGAGCAACAACAAAACAAATCTTTATGCCAAAATTGCGCCCAAAACCTACGCACTCAAAGCAGTCAAACCCGATATTTTAGTGATAGAAAACTTTTCAAAAGACATCATGGAGACTCCGTGTGCATTAGTGCGTAGCAATGTCTTTATCCGCAATGCAAGTGGTGCGGAAATTATCCTAGATTGGAACAAAAGCTATGAGCGAGATTCACAAAATATCGTTTTTTCGCTAGAATGTAAGAAAAAAGCACAAGAAGAGCTCTAAAAAGTGGCATTTCACTCTTTAAGACTACCATTTGGGATACCAACACCACATCATATTGCTTCCATTTGAAAGAAAGCATTTCTACTGCTACACCCAAGCTTGGCTAAAAGCCCACGGAGAGTATATCCCCGCGTCTTTAGAATCTTATTGTTTGAGGTTTAGGAGGGTATTGAGAATTTGGTCAGAGGTTGTTACGGCTTTGGAGTTAGCTTGAAAGCCCCTTTGCACCACGATAAGCTGCGTGAGACTGCGACTAAGATCGACATTACTCATCTCAAGCTTACTACCGCTCACTCCACCGCGCCTACCTGTATTTGCTGCACCCACCATAGGCTCACCCGAGTTTCCTGTGCGTGAAAATACATTGCCACCTTCAGCCTGCAAACCTGTGTTGTTAGCAAAGTTTGCGAGTGCTACTTGTGCAAGAGCAATAGATTTACCATTACTAAACGCCCCAAGTAATGAGCCATTAGAATCAAAACGTATATCCATCAAATCCCCTGCTTGATAGCCATTTTGATTAATCGCATAGGTTTCAGAGATTTTATCCACGCTTGTGAGACCGCCAAAAGTTTGGTTTGTCCCAAATTTCAATTCGATGCGTTGGGGGTTGCTACCATTTTTGGGATCAATCTGCACGATAGGCGGATTCATACCAGCAAGACTTCCATCACTATTGAAAGTTGCTCTACCACCCTCAAAGATATTAGGACGCTCTGCTGTGCCACCGATAAACTGCGCAGGCTCTGGCACGATAGCTCTAAAACTCCATTCCGCATCGCCCGTCTTCCAAAACTCAAAACGCAAATTGTGCTTACTTCCCAAGCTATCAACCACATCAACACTCGTGCTATGAGTAGTTTTATTAATCTTACCTGAAGCGATGACGGGACCACCCTCAATAAACATTGAAGTATTAAGAGCCTTCATCGTATCCCTAAAGAGAATATTTGTCGTGATTTTGCCCGAAGAGTGCGCACTCACATAAATATTGAGATTGCGAATCTCGCCATCTTCATCGTTTTGATTAACCATTTCAAACATTCCATATTTATTCACAGTTACCCCTACACTTGCTGTGCTTTCGTGGTATTGTTTCTCTGGATTTTTGATCATATTGGCATCGTATTGCATAAGAGCGCGTAAATCCTCTGTGGTGCGGAATTGTCCCGTAGTAGAATCTGCATCGTTTGATTTGGTATAGCGATACCTAAATGCTGTGATATCCTCTTCTCCTTCCACAAAACTTGCAAAAGCTCCCGTGCCTCCTGCGGTGATACGAATATTTTTCACCTTTTCGCTTCCGTCCATTTGATTGCGGTTTTCTAATCGCAACATTCCTGAATCCACATACGCCTCCACTCCTGTCTTATCGCGATAGGCGTTGATAGCATTTTGGGCAGCCACGACATTGCTAATACCCGTAAGTCCGGAGTTATTGCTAAAAGTGATATTTTCACCATTAATCCCTATGGTGCTAACTTCACTCGTTCGCTGAATCTCATTGCGCAATACAGAGTTTTTGTAACTTACCCAAATACCCTGATTTTCGGTCAATCCAAACGCATCACCATCGCCATTAAAAAGCACACCAAAATCCTCGCCCACCTGTGAAAGACGTCCTCGAGAATCATACACCGGTGCTACCCCATCAGAAGCCGTAGCCACCGTCGAATCCAAGGCAGCAATGTCAGCCACACTTTCTGTATGACGTCCAGCATTGAGGTTGGCACGCAAAGTTACGGTTGTCGTAGAACGTGCAGGCATCACCATACCCGGGTCAATTTGAATATTGCGCACCGGACCGGTATTATCCACTCTAAAAAAATCAAACTCACTCATTTGTGCAGTGTTTGCGCTATCTAACGTCTCTCTTACCCAGCCTTGCACCACATAGCCACCGGTAGTAACGAGATTCCCATTAGCATCAAAGAGAAATTCCCCATTGCGCGTATAGTTATGAGTCGTTCCCCTATCTGGACTGATGATAAAAAACCCATCGCCTTCAATAGCAATATCTGTTTTTACATCTGTATTTTGTGTATTGCCTTGAGAAAACACCTTTGTCGTTGCTTCCACGCCAACACCAAGACCGATTGAAAAATCGTTTTGCCCACCTAAACCATTTTTGTATGGTGAAGTCGCAATAAGCTTGATTTGAGAGAGCATATCGACAAATGATGCACGAGAGTATTTAAAACCTACGGTATTCACATTCGCGATATTGTTACTTTCCACATCTAACGCGACTTGATGGGCTTGCATACCGCTGACACCAGACCACAGAGACCTTAGCATATGTATTCCTTTGTGTTGAAAATTTTCGTATGTTTTTGCAAAAGCAAAATTTATGCCAAAATGTTTTGTGCGCTAAATAAATTTGCACATTGCTCACAAGCTTGATTTAAAACAAGGTTGTGTAGAATCCCGCAACGACTTCATAAAAGTATGAAACTTTGAATCTGATGACATTACATAACATTACACAAAAGGAGATACTATGCAGATTAAACGCGTGCTGATTAAATTTTCGGGTGAGGCATTGAGTGGGGCGAGTGGATTTGGGATTGATGTGGGGATTTTGGAATACATAGCCAAAGAGATTGAGGCACTTAAAAACGCAGGGTTTGAGATAGGTTTGGTGATTGGTGGGGGCAATATCATACGCGGAGTGAGTGCTGCACAGGGCGGGATTATCCGCCGCACAAGCGGGGATTATATGGGTATGCTTGCCACCGTGATTAATGCTGTGGCAGTGCAAGAAGCTCTTGAGCATTTGGGTGTAGATGTGCGGGTGCAAAGTGCGATTGAGATTCAAGAAGTGTGTGAGAGCTATATCTATCGCCGAGCGATTCGGCATTTACAAAAGGGGCGAGTTGTGATATTTGCTGCGGGGACGGGCAATCCATTTTTTACCACCGATAGTGCGGCGACTTTACGCGCAGTAGAAATCGAGGCAGATGTCATCGTCAAAGCGACCAAAGTCGATGGTGTCTATGACAAAGACCCAAAAAAATATCCAGACGCTAAAATGCTAGAATCTGTGAGCTATGATGAGGCATTGCGCGATCACATTAAAGTAATGGACGATACCGCCATAGCCCTAGCTAAAGAAAATAAGCTACCAATTTTAATCTGCAATATGTTCAAAAGTGGGAATTTGCTCGAGATTTTGCAGCACAATAGGGGCGTGTATTCGATTGTGAAGTAAGACACAATAGCACGCTTTAAGCTTAAAATCATTATAATGGTGGGTTAAATCCCCACAAATTTATTTCGAGGTTTTTATGGTAACACTAAAACAAGCACTCAATCTCAAGCCCCAAGAAATTGGAGAACTACGACAGCATATCAAACAAAAAGCCAAGGAAAATATGGAGCTAAATGCCTACATAGGCGAGATTCACTCTTCAAATGATGAAGGTGTGCCAATCCTTATCAAAGACAATATCAATGTCAAAGGCTGGGAAATCACTTGTGCTTCCAAGATTCTCAAAGGCTACAAAGCCCCATACCATGCAAGTGTCATCGAAAACCTCCATAAAAACAATATGTCCGCATTCGGACGCGCAAATATGGACGAGTTTGCTATGGGAAGCACGACAGAATCTAGCTGCTATGGACGCACTAAAAATCCACGCGATACTTCCCGAGTGCCCGGCGGCAGCAGTGGTGGGAGTGCGGCAGCAGTGGTGGGAGGCTTAGCAGTAGCATCACTAGGAAGCGATACAGGTGGCTCTATCAGGCAGCCAGCGGGGTTTTGTGGCTGTGTGGGACTCAAACCAACCTATGGCAGGGTCAGTCGCTATGGGCTTGTTGCTTATAGCTCAAGCCTTGATCAAATCGGACCTATAACCCAAAATGTCGAGGACGCAAGCCTACTTCTTGATGCTATCAGTGGCTATGATACAAAAGATTCTACTTCATTGCAACTCCCACCTACCAACACCTTCGCCAACCTCGATAGCAATGTGCGCTACAAAGTTGGTGTTTTGCGTGAATGGCTCACACACGCAGATACACAGACACAAGATCGTTATGAACAGACAATAAAACTCCTAGAATCTATGGGACACACTATAATCGAGCAAAGTATGCTAGACACAAGCTACCACATCTCCGCGTATTATATCATCTGCACTGCCGAAGCTAGCTCCAACCTTGCGCGTTTTGATGGTGTGCGCTATGGCAATCGTGCGACAAACTGCAAAAATCTTAGCGACTTATATCTCCAAACCCGCACACAAGGATTTGGCGATGAGGTTAAGCGCAGGATAATGCTGGGGAATTTCGTGCTTAGTAGTGGGTATTATGACGCGTATTATCTCAAAGCCCAAAAGGTGCGTGAGCTTATCAAAGCGCAATATAGCGATTTGTTTATGTCGTGTGATGTGATTTTATCGCCTATTGCTCCAAGTGCCGCACCTAAATTTGGTGCGTCTGCCTCACCTTTGGAAATGTATTTGAGTGATATTTACACTATCGGTGTGAATCTTGCCGGACTTCCTGCGATTTGTGTGCCTTCAGATTCTCTCTCAAGCCTCACAGATTTGCCTATTGGTATGCAATTTATCGGCAATCACTGCGAGGAGCAGACTATCCTCAATATAGCCTATGGCTTAGAAAAAGAGCTTGGCAACGCATAAATCTAGCTAAAGGAGTTTGTATGAAAATCTTGCAAAAAGCCCTCACATTTGAAGATATTTTGCTTGTCCCCGCGTATTCAGAAGTCTTGCCCAAGGAAGTCAGCCTGCAAACCAAACTTACCAAAAACATCACCCTCAATGTCCCCCTCGTCTCTGCTGCTATGGACACGGTTACAGAATACCGCACAGCTATCACAATGGCGAGACTTGGAGGGATTGGTATCATTCATAAAAATATGGACATACAATCTCAAGTCGATCAAATCAAAAAAGTGAAAAAAAGCGAGAGTGGCGTGATTGTCGATCCTATCTATATCTTAGCAGATGCCACCCTCGCCGAAGCCAAGGCAATCACAGATAATTACAAAATCTCTGGTGTGCCGGTGGTGGATCATTATGGCAAACTTATTGGGATTTTAACAAATCGTGATGTGCGTTTTGAGACGGATTTGCACAAAAAAGTGGGTGATGTGATGACCAAAGCACCGCTTATCACTGCAGATGTGGGGACGACTTTAGAGCAAGCGCGTGAGATTATGCATAAAAATAGGATAGAAAAGCTCCCCATAGTCGATAAAGACGAGATTCTAAAAGGGCTTATCACGATTAAGGACATTCAAAAGCGCATTGAATACCCAGATTCTAACAAAGATGACTTTGGGCGGTTGCGTGTGGGAGCGGCTGTAGGAGTGTTTGGACTAGAGCGAGCGCAAGCGTTAGTTGAGGCTGGGGTTGATGTGATTGTGCTAGATTCAGCCCATGGGCATTCGGCAAATGTCATACGCACCCTCAAAGACATCAAGGCGAAGTTAAGTATAGATGTGATTGTGGGCAATGTCGTAACACCACAAGCGACAAAAGACCTCATAGAAGCAGGGGCTGATGGCATAAAGGTGGGGATAGGACCGGGTAGTATCTGCACGACACGAATTGTTGCAGGCGTAGGTATGCCTCAAGTCTCGGCAGTGGATCTCTGCTCACAGGCTGCTAAAAGCTACGATGTGCCTATCATCGCCGATGGAGGCATAAAATATTCTGGTGATATTGCCAAAGCCCTAGCAGTAGGAGCCTCAAGCGTTATGATAGGCTCGCTACTCGCAGGCACGGAAGAATCACCCGGAGACCTGATGATTTATCAAGGGCGTCAATACAAGAGCTATCGTGGTATGGGCAGTATCGGTGCAATGGCTCGTGGTAGCGCAGATAGATATTTCCAAGAAGGCACTGCCCAAGAAAAGCTCGTGCCAGAAGGAATTGAGGGGCGTGTGCCATATCGTGGCAAGATTAGTGATGTGGTGCATCAACTCACGGGAGGCTTAAGCTCATGTATGGGCTATCTAGGAAGCAAGAATATCACGGAACTATGGGAGAAGGCGGAGTTTGTAGAAATCACCTCGGCAGGACTTAGAGAATCTCATGTCCATGATGTCATCATTACCAAAGAAGCACCAAACTACCATGGATAAATGAATCTAGATAATGCACAAAGCACTATTTTTTATAGCACTTATCCTCACCTTTCAAAGCTCCTTTATCCTTGCACAAGATAACAAAGAGGAGTATTATAAAGAATTTAATAGTGGCGATGAGGCTATTAAATGGTGGTCTAGGCTCTATGCTGGCTTGATACTTAGCAAGGAGGAAAAAGAAATCATTTATGATTATACCTTTGGAAATTTCTTTATGATAAATGATAAGCTTAGAGAGGGCGTATCGCTAGATTCACTTTCATCAGAGCAGCAAGAAAAGGTAAGAAAACTAGATGAAGCCCTTTCAAAGACTATTATCTTTGAAAATCTCAAAACCTACCGCTATGAAAGACTAGGTTTTATCACAAGGCTTATAGATTCTAAGTTTTTCTTTGAGCATGTGTATAAGAATGGCAAATTTGTAGAGGGTGCAGCAGAGCGCTATCTTGCAACCCTTATGGGCAAGCATTATAAGGATTATGGCTTTATGTCTACTACACTTATACGCAATGCAGTCTTTCAAGATAGAGTGGTAGAGCTTATCATCAAAGTGCCAAGACTAAATGATGCGATGTTTGTCTCTATGCCAGAACTTGCTGCCTTTCCTACCCAATATGAGCTACTTTTCCCAAGAAATAGAATCTTAAAGATAGAATCTGTTGAGATTTCAAAGGATAGACGCAGGGTTAGCTTTGTGTGTAAAATGCAAGAGATTTGTGTAGTAGGACAAGAGTGCAAAGAGCCTTTGATAGATAATCTTAAGCAACCGGGCATAAAAGATCTTGTTCAACATTGGAAAGAACAAAGAGCAAAGCAAAAGCAATAGATAAAAAATCTAAAGTCGCTAGGGATACACAAGTTTCTTTAGAATCTCTTGTATCTCAAAACCCCACACGCATATTCGCACCCATTAACCAATCAATATTAAGAATCCCAAAAAAGCTACGTTCTAGCTCAAGGTTGAAACGCAATCGCTCATTTAGCACATAATCAAGCGAGAGATTCACAAACATACGACTATCTGCTATGCCCTCAAACACACGCGCCCCACTCCTATCACTAAGAATCCTCGCACCATAGCGGTGCAAATCAATCGCTCCACCTAGCCCAACGCACCCCAAGACTTTGTGTCAAATCCTGCGGTGTGAGACAGTCGCTCATCATAGCTTGCGTACTAGGAGATTCTCTAGTGTGAGAATCTAGGGCGTAAGATTCTGCAATAGAAGATTCTTTTGTGTGTGCATCTAGGCTCTGTGCTGGCGCGCCCTTAGAATCTCGCACCTTAGATTCTCCACAATCTCTTGCAAGCCCAGCACAAGAGGGCTGTGTGGAATCTTGCCAAGGAGAATCTCGCAAAGGAGTTTGTGCCAAAGCGCGAGGAGGAGTGCGTGAGGACATAGCGCAAGTAGCGGGGTGCGCCCTCATAGCATTCCTCATACCAATATTTTTAGTAGCAAAGAAAAATCGCTTTCCTACAAAAAGTGCAGGTTTTACACTCACAGGTGCAGAATCTTTAAGCTCTAAGCTGACATTTTCATTTTGCCATTTTGCACCTTGCAAATAGCCCGTGATAAGCTCAAGCTGTGGCTCTAAGTAAAAATGCCTAAAAGCCTTATGCGTGAAAAAATCAGATAAGTTCAGTCTATATCCGCCCTCAAGGCTAAAAAGCAAGGTATTGCCCCCACTATTAGCATGTAATACATTCACCACCTGCACCACTTGGGATAAAGCTCGCATCAATGCTATGCTCTTTATATATGTAACGCAAGATAGAATCAACATATAAGCCATTATCAAAAAATGTGCTTACATAAGCTCCTAGACCATAGCCATTACTCTGTGCGTTTGCACCTACGCCTTGCACGGCATTTCTTGTGTAGCTAAACATTCCTCCTAGCTAGATTTTACCCGCATTAAAATCTAGCTGATAATCGCTACCTAGTTGCGTTTCAAAGAAATTACCTCGGTACTTATCATCGCTGCTGCCTCCACCAAAGCTACGTATCCACGCACCTGCTGCTTTTGGATTTTCGCGTAATTCACCCATACGTTTTTGCAAATTATTCCATTCTATGACATAGCCTAGCAAGACTTGGTTGAAAAGGGCATTGGCACGTTTTGTAGATTCTGTATTTTCGCTTATGTTAAAATAGCTATTTTGTGCCACATTGATTTGCTCTAAACTCCACTGCGCCTTATCACCCTCGTGTGTGAAAGCGACATTTGGCGTGTAAATGCTAAAGCCATCTTGTATATCGGGGATAGAAAAATACCCTTTGTTTAGATTCTTATTAGAATCTTGCAAAGAAGCAAGAAGAAGGCTTGGCAGTTTTGTGCTAGAGCTTGGAGCATTAAGCAGATGTAATAAAAGCGTATTATTGCCTCCTGAAGTGCTTTGAGTAGATTCTAAGCTTTGGGCGGTATTCTTTGCTACATCTACTTGCAGATTAAAAGTCGTGTTATTTGCGTTTAGGGTGCTTGTAGAGACTACACCGCTGATGAAGGAATCTTGTGTGCTAAGTGTGCTTGTGCCTGTGATATTACCTTGCAGGGTAGAATCTGTGATAGTAAGCTTACTTGTTCCGCTATTAGATTCTATATTTCCCACAAAACTCATCGCATTTAAGTTTGCGTTTGAGTTAGAAAGGTGCATATCGCCCACAAATAGCACCTGTCCTTTTGCAGAATCCGCGATAGTTCCTTGCTTAAGACTTTGATTAAATTTCATATCATTACCCACGCCCTCATATTGCTCATTTCCAGCGTAAAATTGCTCATTGCCTGTGGCTATAAGTGCGGTGCTTACATTTTCTCCATCATTTTCATCACGCCATAAGGTGCTTGTGCCAAGACTTAGCGTAGAATCTGTGGCATAGATGTTTGTTTTTAAAGTCGCATTCCTTGCGAGGTTAAAAGTGGCATTTTCTAATTTTAAGGACTGAAGACTAAAATTTCTGTGTTCCCAATCGCCTTGAGAAAAGCTCGTAGGGCTTGTGAAAACTCCCTCGCCAATGTTTAAAGAATCTAGCTTCTCTTTTACCTCCTCACTTACAAAGGCGTGGATTGTGGGGTGTCCTTGAAAGGTGAGAGAGCCATTGCTAAAAGTCATTTTGCCATTGGCATTGTTGATATTACCATCAAAGATGAGGTTTTGATTTGTGCTAGATTCTATATTGATACCGCCAGAATCTGAAATGATATTGCCATGATAAAGATAATCTTGCGTGTTTTGTATCTGCAAGGTAGCAGTAGTAGGGCTTGAGTTTATGATATTTGCACCATTATCACTAGCATAGATTCTCTTAAAGCTAAGGTTTTGTCCATTCATATCAAGCTTTCCTCCACGTGCGCCAAAATACACATAATCTGTATTGATATTATTGGCATTCTCTAGCTTTAGCTCCCCGCGTCCGCTGACAAAATACAGCTCCTTAAAACTTAAATCATTACCCTTTAACTCCACTAACCCCTGTCCTATCCTAAGCCCAGCATCCGCACTAGAGCTAGTAACTATGAGTGTGCCTTCTCCTAGCTTATGCAAAAAGTCATTTTCTTTGGTAGAGACTTCATAAGTGATACGCGCTCCAGAATCTGCATAGATTCCTCCGTGTAAAAACCAAGTATTTGTGTTATTTGTGCCACTAACACTCCAGCTAGAATCTTTGCCAAAGACCAAAACTCCCGCACCCAAGTCTATATCTTTTTCTAAGGATAAAGAGCCAGAATCGCTAAAATACAAGTCCTTGCTATCTTTCATTTGGCTAAGGCGGTTATCATAGGCACTTTTATTAAAAAGACTATTCCACAGATTTTCCCCAGCCCCAGAGCCTGAAATCACAGAAGCCTTTAAATCCATTCCGCTAGAATCTAGCAAGCTACCCGTGTTATCAAAGCGATAAGTTCCCCCACCGACAAATACCGACTTAGGCTCTTTAAATTCCTTGATAAGCTCATCATTTACTAATGTGTAATACACATACGAGCAGCCATCGCCTGTTTGTCCGCTACAATCACTCTGACTTACCACACCTACGACATACCAGCTCTTATCGACATTGTCATAGACATAGAGTGCCGAGCCAGAATCACCCGGAGCTGATGAGGAGCCAAAGGGGATTCTAAGATTGGCATTATCCCAATCATAAGCGTGCATTTCTAGCACAAAGGGAACATCAACCCTTCTTAACTCTAAAAGTCCGCCTGTGTGATAGACATTGCTTCCTTCTATTCTTGTTGCACCTTGAGATTCATAGCCTATCATTTGCACACCCGAACCCTCTCTTGCAAAGAGTGTGTAGCGATTGGAATCTAAAAGCTTTTTTGCAGCATCTTCGTTGTATTCGTATTTGTCAAAAAAGCTTGTGGGATTTGTTGTGTTTTTGAGATTTACAAAATCTAAGTTAGGACTAAAATGTGCTTCAGTATTAAGACTTAATTTACTCATTTTTAATGCAGCAAAATCAGCTGGTGCGCCGTTATTACCAAGTCGAGATTCTAAGGTATCCACCACCACAGAGTTAATTCCGCCAAAATTTAGACTAGAGCCTATTTTTATGGGATTTGGCAAAGAAGTGTTTAGCATGTGTGCTGCAGTGATAGCATAGCCAAAGCCTATATTAGTTACTTCACTTTGCCAAGTGCCTTTGAGATTTGCCGCAGAGAAATCGGGCATAGGAGCAAGCAGGGTAAGGTTATGGCTAGAATCTTTAGCAGGGATAGTGAGATTAGAGGCATTTGGACTAAACTGCCCATGATTGAGTGCAAAGTCAAGATAGTATTGATAAGCAAATTTAGGATCTAGGGCAGAGGCATATAGGCTAGGGCTAGCAAGGAGCGTGAGGAATAGAAAATAAGCAAAGCCTAAAAATCTCTTAGCAACATCGCAAAATCTCACAGATTGCGTGTGATGGGCAAAGCTAGCGTGTGGGATTAAGCGGGATTTAGCCCCTAAAGTCAGAGATACTTTACACAAACATCTTGCGATGTAGCGATAGAAGGGGCGCACAAAGGGTGGAAAATAACGCAGAAAATGCGTAGCACACGCCAATGTAGCTAAAAAAGAAGCTCCACCAAGAGTAAATCTGCGCAAGCTACCTATCACATCTAGCATAGTAAAAAATCTCTTTATAACTCTCATCATTTGCCTTTATGGAGAGTATTATAACAAAATAATAAAACCCAAAAACCAGTGATTGATAGAATCTAAAGCAAGTAGCGACATTACAGAATCTAAAAAATCTAAAGCCTTAGATTCTGACAATGTATGGTCGCGTAAGCGGAGCGAGTGGAGATTTGACTGCCCACGAGCGATAACAAGTTGCTCTCGCTTGATTGATAAAAAAGGTGCAAGCCCCAAGCGGCGTTAATGATGTTTTGACACCAAAAGATTCTAGAATCTCGCACTAGATTCTGTATATGTTCGCGTAAGCGCAGACGAGTGGAGATTCACTCTCCACGAGCGATAACAAGTTTGCATAGCAAACTTGCAATAAAATAATAGAATCTAAACCCCCTACCAACCTTTGTGCGACCAAATAAGAAATACTCTCTAATCACTCTCTTGTTATTTTCAAGAGATTATTTCTACTAATCTTCAAGAGGCTTCTCAAGATTTGTTCGCATCTCCAGAGGCACTTTATCAAGAAAATTATTGAGTGAAAACTTCACGCCCTGCTCGTTGGCTTCTTGTATCAAATCAATGGCTTTGTGCATATTAAAGACACTTCCACCTTGATGAGGCTCAAAAAGACAATTAGTGATTGCTAGCGCATACGCACCTTTTTTCACACTCTCATGTGCAGCGTGTGGGTTATTGATATAAGAAATACTCTCGACCAATGCCTCATCAAACTTCCAGTGATTGAGCAAAAATCCAAGGAATGAGAGCGAATCTGTCCCACAAAACTCATCTTCAATCATTCCTATGTTGTAGTAGTGATTTTCCTTGATTGTTGTTAAAAATTCCTTATCTTTACCAAGCACACGCAAAGAATTAGAGAACAAAATAATCCCCAAACGCAAAAGCATTGAGCAAGGCACAAGCATTTGGGAGAGTTTCTTGTCTTCTTCAGAGAGCCAGTCGGAAATAAAATTCGTCTCTTTGATACAATTTCCCAAAAACTCCTGCGTATTAAGCCCATAAGGCGATACATCGACTTTAAAAGTGCTTTTGATTGAGTTTGCGATCGCGACATTTTTGACATTATTGATACCCAAAAGCGAGACGACTTGCTGGATTGTAGAAATTTCACGCGAAAAGCCATAAAATGGTGAATTTGCTAGACGCAAAAGCTCTGCAGTGAGCAATGGATCTTGTTGTATAATTTTGACAACTTCTTGCATATTGACATCTGCTCCCGCAGAATCTATATAATCACGCAACTTCACCACGGTCGTAGAGAGTGGCGGGAGGTTATCAATCGTCTTGAGTAACACTTCATTATCCATTATCATACCTTTTACAAATAAGTTTTTATAATATCGAAAAATCTCATATAAGCTTAAATACTCATCTTTACCGCAGTCCCATAGACCAACACCTCTGTCGTGCCTTGTGAGATAGATGAGGTCGTGTATTTGATACCAATGATAGCATCTGCCCCTAGATTGCGTGCCTCATCAATCATTCTTTGTGTGGCTATATCCCGTGCCTCACTAAGCATTTCTGTGTAGCCCACAAGCTCTCCCCCAACGATGTTTTTGAGTGCTGCCATAATATCGCGTCCTATATGCTTGGATCGCACGACATTGCCTTTGACCAAGCCCAAGACTTCGTATCGCATCTGTGGCAAATACTCAATACTATAAAGTTTCATCGCATTCCTCGTGTTTTAGGGTAGCCTAGATTTTACAAAATTTGGGCTTTAAAAAGCTTAAACACCACACTTTCTTTTGTGTGATAGCACAAAAATACTCATTCCTACACAAAATACCCCTATACCTAACAACGCCCAAATATGCCCCATCACATCGCTAAATGCCGCACCCATTTGATTGAGACTGACAAATCCCCTAATGCCGTGATATGCGGGTATCAAATACGACAATTCGCGCAAAAAACTTGGCAAAAGCTCGCTGGGCCAAATAAATCCCATAATAAACACTAATGGCATTGAGGAGATAAAAATAATCTGTGTAGGCAAACTCTCATCTTCTAACAACGCACCTAGTAGCACTCCACACGCGCTACAACACATAATAAACACAATCCCAAAACGCCAAAAATCCCCCATACTCGCGTGGATATGCACCCCAAAGTAAGGGAAAAGCACCCCAAAATATACCAAAAACCACACACAATACACGCTACTAAACGCGCAGATTCTTACTAACACAATCCTAGCAACCTCGCCATAAATCCTAGAATCTTGAGGGAAATCTTGCCCGCTTGCATTATGTCTCGATTCTTTGGCGATTCTGTTTTGGTATGCTGTGAGTATCGCACTACCACCAATGAGTGTCTGATGCAGGATAAATACCAGCACCGCCGCTAGGGCATAATTGATATAGCCAAGACTTGGATTATAAAGAGGGATTGCCTCATAACTTATGCTAGAAGCACTCAAGGCATTTGGGTGATGAATCTCATAGAGTTTTTGAGAGAGTGAATCTAGGGCATTGTGTATGCCCTCCACAATCGCACCATAGATGAGAAAATACGAGGCATTACCCATATAAGAGACAATCGTGCCTACCCCCAAATACGCATTAGATTCAAATCCTTGTGGGATAAAAAGCACGCCATCGGCTTTGAAACTCTCTATTTGTGCTTGTGCCTTATTGATACTTGGGACTTCTGCCACAAGCTCAATTTGTGGAGTTGCTCCCACCAAAAAAATGAGATCTTTTGAGAGCGTGCTATTATCCTCATCAATAATGAGGAGTTTTTGCTTAGTAACAACATCATTAAGATAGGGCATAGGATAGAGTAGTCCATAGACCATAGAACCCACGACAACTACGAGCACCACAACTTTATTGCCAAATATTGCTTTGTATTCAGCAAAAAGATCTAGCAAAAACTTCATCGCGCCCTCCTTTTAGAGTATATCAAGCTCCCCAACACAAAAAAGAGGAGAAAAAAACTCATCTGCGCTAAAATCTGCAATGCCCCACTTAGGCTTCCCCCATAGTTTGCTTGCTGGATATAAAGCTCCATAAAACTTGATATGGGCAAAAACTTGCTCCACGCAAGTGCTAAGAGATTCATCGAGTTTTGTGGATAAGTAACACCTGCAAATGCTAAAGAAGGTGCGGTATAAACAGCCACAACCCCAATAGTCTTTTTAATATCTAGCAAAATAGATTGCAAAAATACCACCACGCCATTAATCCCAAGCATCAATACTCCTAAACCCACTACAAGTAGCCCAAAGCTCCCACGCACCTCAAACCCAAGATTTTTAAGCAAAAGCAACATACAGATTCCCCACCACACAAATACAATCGTATTGCCTATATAGCGCGCAAAAAGACTCCTAAAAGAATGTGGCACACCCTTTAGTAGCTGTATCATCGCTAACGCACCAAGAATCTGCAACATACAAGGTAGCAGAAGTGTGAGCAAAAACTGCGCATAATTGTTTGAGGCATTATACAATGGGATAATCTGCGAAAAAATTGGCATAGCCTTACTAAGTGCTAGGTTTAAATCTTGATCTTTGATGAGATTTTGTGCCACGGATTGCTTGGCGTTGAGTGTGCCAATGATTTGTGCAAACGCGCTATTTAGGGCTTTACCCACTAGGACAAATTGCGCGTTATAATAAAACGCAAGGTGCGCACCCTTGCCAAGTGTAATATCCCGCTGAAAGTTATATGGTATCACAGCAAGGGCATAGATTTTCGCACTAGCCAAATCGGCTTTAGCCTCCATAATCGAACCATACTCGTGTTTGATATACATCGTGGGCGAAGCATTGATATTAAAACGCACATCGGCACTCGCACTGGTATTATCCAAATCCACCAACCCAATAGGCAAATCTCTAGGCAATGACGCACTAAAAACCGCATACATAAACCACCCAATCAAGATAGGAAGCACAAAATAAAGCAAAAACAAGACAAAACGTCTTGAGAGAAATTTCCAAAATTGCCTAAGTTTTTTCATTTTTGTGCAGGCAAGGTGATAATCGCGCTCATACCTACGGCAAAATCACCATCATTTTGCAGTGGAAGTGCCTGTATCTCAAAACTCCGTAAATCATAACCCTTAGAGCTAGAAGTCGCACGCCAAGTAGCAAAATCTCCCATTACCGAGACATATTGCACCCTAAAACGCATTTCTTTTTGCAATGCCGGGATAAACGCACTAAACTCCGAATTCATTTGAAAATTCTTGAGATATTCTTCAGAGACCGCCACGCGTAGCCACACATCTTTGGTATCCACAAGCATTACGACAGGAAACCCCGTAGGACTTAGCTCACCCTCGGCAAGTAATACATTAGAAACTTCCCCATCGGCTGGGGCATAGGCTTGAATATCTTTGATATAGGCTTCTACCTCACTTAGTTGCCCCGCTGCTGCAATTTCCTTTTGCTTTGCCGCTTCTTTAGTCTCTTGAGTTGCGCCATCAAGGGCGATTTTGTATTGCTGATAAGCAGTGCTTTCGTTGTATTTGGCATTTTGATACGCCGTATAGGCTTCATCGCGTTTTTGGAGACTTGCCACACCCTTTTTATATAAATCATCAATACGTTTATAGGTATTTTCTGTAAGCTCACGCATAGCTTTTGCGCTATTATACATATCCTTTGCCGAAAGGATTGTCTCTATGCGTGCGCCTTTATGAGCTTCTTGAGAAAGAGCTTTGGCTGCCTCATAGCCTGCTTGTGCTTGAGTAAGCTTGGCTTGGAGCTCTGGGGATTCTATAGTAAAGATGAGATCGCCTTTTTTGACAAAATCTCCGCGTTTGACGAGAATAGATTCTATGCGTCCAGCAATTTTGGAGCTAACCTTATACTCTCGCGCCTGAATCTGTCCTTGGAGTTGTTGGGGTTTAGGCGCATAGGCTTTGTAAAAATTGACAATAAGCCAAATCACGATTGATACGATGATGACTGCCCCTAGGACAAGGGTAATTTGTTGTTTTCTCATCATTGCTCCTTATTGTTGGTATTGGTAAAAAGATTCTATATCGTTACTTAGCACAAGAAGCTTGGCAAGAGCCACTATGGCTTTGTAAGCAATGGTTTTTTGCTCAATAAGCGCGCTTTGGAGCATATTTTGGGCATCTATAACTTGTGTGCTTGTCGCCATACCCTGCTTAAAAGCACTTTGCTGAAGCTTGAGATTTTCTTGTGCAAGCTGTATGGAGGATTGCAAACTGATATATTCCTCTCGCGCATACACCGCTTCTTTGTATGTCCGCCGCACTAGCAGTGTTAGGTCTTTGGTTGCTTGTGCTTTGAGACTTTCAAGTTCTAGCTGCGCAAGTTTAGAGGCTTGGTATTTTTGGATACGTCCATTTGGTGTGATAAGTGGCACACTCACTCCCACGCCCACATACCAGCTTGGGAGAGCTTGGATAAGCAGAGAATCTTGTTTATCAGTCATAATATAACTCCCCATACCCACCACTTGTGGCAAAAATGCCCCACGAGCAACTTTGGTGGCTTGGGTGGCAGATTCTATCTTGAGATCCATAGACTGCAGGGCTGGATAGCTTGAGAGTGTTTTTTGCACATAATAATCCTCACTTGCAAGAGCTTTTTGTGAAAGTATAAGCCTAGAAGAAGGCTCGATATTTGGGCTATCTATCGCAGTTTGTAAAGCGAGATTTGTGCTTTGGTAGGTATTTTGAGCTTGGTGAAGTTTGTTTTTGCTCTTATCACTTGCTACTTGGGAGCTTAGCACTTCAATGCGTGCGATTTGCCCACTCTTTTGAAGGTTGAGTGCGTTTTGGTAATGAAGTAGTGCCGCCTCATAGTCTTGTGCAAGCACTTCCTCAAGCTCACGCGCCAACACATCGCCATAATAGATAGTGATAAACTCTTCAAAAGTTGCGAGTTTTTTGAGTTGGAGGGCGAGGTTTGCGTCCTTTTTGGCAATCTCTGCAAGATGCACGCCTGCTGTGCGTAATCCTCCGGTATAAAGTGGGTAGATGATATTAAATGCACCAATCATCACATCACGTTGCAAAAATGTAATAGGTCTGCCAAGTGAGGTAAGAAGTGAATCTAGTGGAGGAGATGAGGCGAGATTTGATGGGAGAAGTTGATGACTCATAGGTTTATCAAAATACAAATACGCACCAGTAAAATTTATCTCTGGCAAATAGCTTAGTTTTGAGCCTAGTGCAAGTTTTTGGGCGCGCTGGAGATTATAATCTTGGGCTTTGAGTGCGTCATTATTTTGCACCACAAGCTCCCACGCACTACGAACATCTATCATTTCACTACCTGTGTTTGAATCTCGAGTTTCACTAAATTTTGTGCTATTACTCGTTGCCTCAACAGCGAGCAATTTGGTTTGTTGTGCGCAAACTCTCCTATCGCCCAATAGACCTTCACCCATATCTGCATCTTGTATGGCACTCTGTGCCACATTCACACACAAGGCAAATATTATCAATATTACCAATCTCATATCCAAACCTTTGCCTTTAAAAATCCTTACATAACACCTCTCATCAGGATTATTATATTATTATTTTATCATTTACTTATAATAAATTTTTAGAGTCTTGCAGCAATATTTTGACTAAATTGTTACA
The DNA here is from genome assembly GCA_019112865.1 of Candidatus Helicobacter avicola. Taxonomy (GTDB): domain Bacteria; phylum Campylobacterota; class Campylobacteria; order Campylobacterales; family Helicobacteraceae; genus Helicobacter_F; species Helicobacter_F avicola. The sequence goes on along the minus strand of DXIN01000032.1, from coordinate 14,800 downwards.
AAGAATCTCAACAAAATTTGCGCTATGTGATTGTGTTATAATACAAAAGAGAAACTTCAACTAAAGGTGTAAGTTATGCACACACAAAAACTTTTAGCAGCCCTACCAAAAGTCGATGTCTTGCTTTGGCAACCATGTTTTGTCGCATGTAATCCAAAGATTTTAAAACCCATTGTCCAACGACACATAGATTCTGTGCGGCAAGCCATACTCCAAGACCAAATCACAACCACACACCCAAACCTTGCAATACACATTACACAGGCAAGCGCAGGAGATTTGCGCGATACATTAACCCAATTTCTCACAGAATCTATCGCACAAGAGTATGATACACTTACCACATCTTCGCTTGTGCCTTTAGTCAATGCTACTGGCGTGGTGCTCCAAACCAATCTCGGTAGGAGTGTGTTTGCTCCCACACTCTTTGAGCAAATCAAACCGCTTTTGACCCGCTACTGCAACCTAGAATACGACCTCACTCAAGGCAAACGTTCTAGTCGCTACGCACACGCCAATGCTATGCTTAAAGCTCTCTTTTGCCAAGAATACGAGTTTTTGCTTGTCAATAACAATGCTGCAGCAGTGCTACTAATCCTCAATACTTTTGCCAAGGACAAGGAGGTGATTATCTCTCGCGGGGAACTTATAGAAATTGGCGGAGAGTTTCGCATACCCGAAGTGATGAAATCTGCAGGCAGTCTCCTTGTGGAAGTAGGTGCGACAAACAAAACTCGCCTCACAGATTATGAGCGCGCTATTTCTCCAAACACCGCTATGCTAATGAAAGCTCACAAAAGTAATTTCGCACAAATGGGGTTTTGTGAGGAGGTGGATATGTGTGAGCTAAGCACCTTGGCTTGCTCAAATGGACTGATTGATTATTATGATTTAGGGAGTGGGTGCGTAGCAGATTTGCCTCTTGCAACCTCCCTTTTTGATACGCGCACAGAGCCGACATTATATGAGATTTTTGCCTCGCCTCCAGCACTTTTGAGCTTTAGTGGAGATAAACTCTTTGGTGCTTCACAAGTAGGGATTATCGCGGGCAAGCCTCATCTCATCGCTCGCCTCAAACAAAACCAACTTTTGCGTGCCCTACGCGTAGATAAGCTTTGTATTAGTGCCTTGCAGGCTACTTTGCAAGCGTATTTGCGCAATGATAGAGAATCTATCCCAACATTTGCGATGCTCTCACTCACATCAGATGTGCTACATCAACGCGCCCAAGAATTGCTCCAAATGCTTCAATCTCGCGCTCTTAAGACCATAAATACAACAATCATCGAGGTAGATTCTGTGGCAGGTGGCGGAAGTTTGCCTAATAAAATTTTTCAAAGTGTCGCTCTCGCACTTGCTAGCACTGCATTGAGTGTAAGTGCGCTAGAATCTCGCTTACGCAAAGAATTTCATATCATCACAAGGGTGCAAAAGCAGCAAGTGCTCATTGATGTTCGCACATTACTACAAGGCGATATGGAACGCATTTGCGAGGCATTGTGGGCGTTGGATAAATGCGTATGCCTAGATTCTCAAGAGGAGTCAAGAAAGAGAGGTGGTAGATAATGCACAAGAATCCCCAAGGAGACAATGACATCATCGTGGGCTTATGTGGGCATATCGACCACGGCAAAACCTCACTGATACGCACGATTAATGGTTTTGATGGCGACAGATTGCAGGAGGAAAAGGAGCGGGGTATCACTTTGGATTTGAGCTTTTCCCACCTTAGCACACCCGCACGAAACATCGCATTTATCGATGTTCCCGGACATGAAAAGTTGGTAAAACAAATGATTGCAGGAGCGTATGGAATCGATGTGCTTTTGCTCGTGATAGCCGCCGATGATGGCATTATGCCTCAAACTCGCGAACACCTTGCTATCGCCGATATGCTAGGGATTAGTCAATGTGTGTGTGTGCTAAGCAAAATCGACAAAGCCACGCCCACGCTCATCACACAACGCAAAGCCGAGATTATCGAGCTTTTTAGTGCGCACACAATCACGCTTGTTGAGATTATGCCTTTTGCCCTGCTAGATTCACAAGGCGCGGAATTTACGCACAATCCCTATGTGGATTCACTCATCACCCTACTCCAAACTCTACCAAAACCAAAAAAACGCGATTATGGTATGGTCGTGTATTATATCGATAGAGCATTTAGCATAGCAGGGGCTGGGTGCGTGGTAACAGGCACACTGATGAGTGGAGAAATCGCCAAATCCCAAGAACTCTTTGTGTGTGAGCTTCAAAAACAAGTCCAAGTGCGCAATCTGCAGATTCACGACAAAGACGCCACACACGCCACACCCTCACATCGTGTCGCGCTCAATCTCACTCACACAAACCCTCACGAGATTCAAAGAGGCTTTTTGCTCACACAAAAGGGCTTTGTGCGCGGAGCGAATCTCATCGATGCGCAGGTGCGTTGCTTTGAGGGTATGGAGATAAGACACAATGCAAGTTATGAGCTCTACATTGGCGCGAGGCATCTGCCCATCAAGCTCAATGTGCTTGATGAGGAGCTGGGGCTTTGCTCACTTAGTGCCAAAGAACCTATTTTCGCACTTTTTATGCAGCCCTTTATCCTGCGTGAAGGTAATGTCAGCGTGTGCGGTGGCGCGGTGCTAAATCCTATCAATGACCCTATCAAGAAAAAAACCAAAATTCCATTATTACAAGCTCTTTTGCGTAGGGATTTTTTGGAGGCTTTTAAAATTCTTGCGCGCATTCACAGACATGGCTTTGGCGTGGTAAGCTCCACACAACGATTTGGACTAAGCCACCAAGAAAGTAGCGCGATTTTACAGAATCTACAAGAGAATGGTGCGGTGTTTTTTGACCAAAAGGATCTTGTAGCGTATCCGCTAAGTGAGCTAGAATGGCTCAAAAATGCGATTTTAGATATTTTCCTCAAAAACAAACACGCTCTGCTCTCTGCACAAAGCCTGCAACTCAAATACAAATGGGCATCTCTTAGGTTTTTGCAAAGCGCACTTGATGAGCTTGTGGCGCAGAAATTTATCCTGCAACGCGATTCGCTATTTTTGGCGAAAAACAATGGTATTAGCAACATAGAGGAGTTTTTGGAGCAAAAAATCTACACTCTTTTGTGCGAACAAGGGTATGCGCCCCTAGCACCTTATAATCTCTACGATAGTCTCGAGATTGACAGAAAGCTTGGCGATAAGATTCTAAAAAGCCTTACTAAATCCCAAAAAGTGCTACGCGTGGCGCACAATCTCTTTATCACTACCGAATCTATGGCTAAACTCACAGCGATGATGCGTGAGATTATCCACACGCATGGCTACATCGACATCGCACTTTTTAGAGAAAAACTCCCGCTAAGTCGCAAATATCTCATCAACTATTTAGAATATCTTGATAACTTTAGTGATATTATAAAAGATGGAGAGAACAGGAGGGTTTTGCGTTATGGATCATCTTAGATTTTCAAGCCAAGAAATTCGACTTGCACGCAATCCCTAAATAAATATGGGAATTACCTAGGTGGGATTAGCCGCGCTTTTGCCGCTCCCACATTTTCGCTCCCTAGCTTGCTGTCGCCTTAGATATGCACAAGCCAAATTTCTAGAATCTGACAAAAAGGAGCATAATGTATAAACTAGAGTATTTAGCAAATTTCGCACGCAACAAAGAAGCGTGCAAAATCGTAGCAAATGAGGAATTTGCTATCACAAACCCCTTTAGCTTGGAAGATTCTAAAAACACTAAGGCTATGCAAAAATGTATAGGTGAAATGTTTGGACGCAAGTGGGTGCAGTTTTTTGGCTGTGCAAAAGAAGATTTTAGCACGCTTTTGCTAAAGATTGGAGTGGCACAAAGTGCTTTGAGTGTGGGATTTTCACAAGCAGCATACCAAAGCTTTGGGCTTTTTAGAGAGCTTCATAAGATTGTCATTCCCACACCAGAATCTGTATGTTCGCACAATGTGCGGTATTATTTTATCCCCTATGTCAATGAGGATATCCTAAGTCTCAATCCGATTTTGGATATTGCTCACACACTAGATTCTATGCAGCGCGATTATGTGCTTTTTGTAGAAGCCTCCTCTCTCTTGCAGGTGGGTGCGTGGGAGATTCTTACTACGCTCTCTCACCCCAAAATCGCCCTTGTGGTAAATGGGGAACGTATAGGACTTATGCCACGTAGTGGGTTTATCGCGCATTCAATCCCCGATCTTGTGCCACATTTTAATACTCCATTGCCTAGCGGATTTATGGCTTCTTTGCTTTATGTGTGTGAGCAATTTAGACACAATACGCATTTGTGGGAATACTGCACGCACAATTACAATACACTTTTGTTTGGGCATCTCCAAGAGCTTTTGGGAGAGTGCGTGGGGGTTTTTACACCATTAGAAAAATGCTTTGGGAATTGCCTTGCCCTACGTGTGTTTGGAGCAAAAGCGCGGGTGCTAGCCCAAAGCCTATTGTTAGAAAATGTCTCTGTGATTAATGGTGCAGACTGCCTGCTTGGGAACTTTAGACCTTCATTTGTCCTCAATGAACTAGGCTTCAAAGAAGCACATTGTCGGGAGTTATTAAGCATAAGCTTTATGGATTTATCTCCAAGCACCCTCACGCTCATAGCCCAAAAGATTGCCAAGGTTTGTGCGATTACCCAAGCTTTAGAGATTTAAACTTCTGTGGCAACAAACTCAAAGGCGATATTTCCTCGACACTTTAAGGCTAAGAAACAGCGCACAAAAGAGAGTCTGCCTCAAGCTCTAATAATTCTGCGCTTTTGGCAAACACTATCGCTAAAATACCGGCACGAGTTCGCCATTGTAGGTTTTTTCGATAAACTCCTTGACTTTAGGACTCTGCAATGCTTTTTTGAGCTTCAAAACACTTGGATTATCAATATTGTTAGCTTTGACAACAAGCACATTGACATAAGGCGAGCTTCGATCTTCAATAATCAATGCGTCTTTAGAAGTAAATCCTGCGGGAATAGCAAAATTACTATTAATCACCGCACCATCGTATTCTTTGACGATACGAGGCAAGAGCGCCGCCTCCACAGAGACGATTTTAAAATCCTTTGGATTCTCAATAATGTCAGCCTGTGTGCTAGCAAGATTGCTAGGATCTTTGAGCGTGATAAGTCCTTTGTTGTGTAGCAAAATCAGCGCGCGTCCGCCATTAGTAGGGTCGTTTGGGATAGCGATACTGCCACCTTGTGCAAGTTCTGCAATATCACTAATTTTAGTCGAGTAAAACCCCATAGGCTCAATGTGGATATCCGCCACAGCGACAAGATCGAGCTTGCGCTCTTTGTTCATTTCATACAAATATGGCTTATGCTGAAAAAAATTCGCGTCCAAACTCCCGTCATTTAGGCTAAGATTTGGCGTTACATAGTCCGAAAACTCCACGATACTAAGTCTCACACCCTCTTTTTGCAAATCCTCTCTAATAATCTCTAAAATTTTAGCGTGAGGCACGGGAGTAGCTCCCACTTTAATCTCTGTGCTTGCCTCTTGGGTTTGATCACCCTTATCACTCTGCCCACAACCGCTCAATAACGCCGCCACACTTAGCACAAATGCCCATACGATATGTTTTGCTTTCATACAATCTCCTTGTGTTTTATTTGCTACTTACAGGGATTATCTCACCCTTGTATTTCTCTAGGATAAAGTCCGCCACCTCTTTACTTAGTAGCACTTCTTTGAGTTTGGCTATACGCTCATCGTCTTTGTTATCCTCCCGTGCAACAAGCACATTGACATATTCGGATTTCTCATTTTCGTGGAAAAACGCTTCTTTGATACTCATTCCAGCTTGCAGTGCATAGTTGGCATTAATCACCGCACCATCAAGCGTGGGCAATGCTCTAGGCAATGCTGCCGCCTCTATGGGTTTAAAACGCAAGTTTTTGGGATTTTCTATAATATCAGATTCTATAGTCGCAGCGAGATTGTTAGGGTCTTTGAGTTTAATCACACCAAAATCATGAAGCAAGATAAGCGATCGTGCGAGATTAGAGCTATCAGAAGGCAGTGCGATGTCCGCATCATTTGGGATTTCCTCAATACTCGCATATTTTTTAGAATAGAACCCAAGCGGCACGACATACACCGGTGCTAAAGACACGAGCTTAAAGCCCCTTTGAGCATTTTGTGCCTCCATATAGGGCTTGTGCTGATAGAGATTAGCATCATTGCTCCTATCATCAAGCGCGACATCAGGCATCACATAATCCGTAAAAACTTGTATGCGCATATCCACACCTTGCTTTGCTAGCAGGGGCTTTGCAAACTCCAAAATCTCGGAAGCTGGCACGGGAGTAGCTCCCACGACAAGACTTGTTTGAGAATCTTTAGAATCTTGTGCGCTAGATTCTACGATAGGATCTTGCTGTCTAGAATCCCCAGACTTCTGCTCCCCACACGCACCAAAAAACAATGCCATACTTAGCATAACCATACCTATTATGTATTGCATATACACTCCTTTTGTTAAGTTTAATTTATCGGTGTTTTCTTAGGGCTTTGACTATCATATCACCGCTACTTTGCACCACTTGCACAAGCACCATCGTGATAAGCACTGCATAAATAAGCACATCTTCCCTAAAAGAATTAAAGCCCAAACGATATGCCAAATCCCCAAGTCCGCCACCACCCACGATGCCAGCCATCGCAGAATATCCCACAAGGCTCACAGAAGTAATCACGATAGCATTCACAAGTGCGGGCTTGGATTCACTAAGCATCATTTTGATGATTGTCCAAGTGTTTGCACCCATACTTTGTGTGGCTTCCACCAAGTCCTTTGAAACCTCTAAGAGCGCGCCCTCAAAGAGTCGTGCGATAAATGGAATCGCCGCAATACTAAGTGCCACAATCGCTGCTGATGAACCCGTGCTGATACCAATAAGGTAGCGAAAAATCGGTAACAGCGCAATAATAAGCACCATAAAAGGAAAAGAGCGCACCATATTGACTACCCAGCCAAGCGTTTTGTTAAGCAAAGGCATAGGTTTAATCGAATCTGCGCGTGTGAGTGTGAGTAGCACCCCAAGAGGCAAGCCAAAAATCACTGCAAACACAATCGAAAATCCCACCATATAAATTGTTTCACACAATCCCTTCATCAGCAAAAACACCAAATCATTACCAAAAAGTGTGTGCAAAATATCCTCAAAGATTCTATCCCCAGCACGCAAAAATTCTTTCATAATCCTACCCTTAGTGTCTCTTCATAGTTTTAACTTACCATCTCTTGCAAAGTTACACCTTGGGCTTGAAGCCACTCTAGTGTGTGTGCGATGTCCTCGCTCGCACCCAAAAACTTCACGACCAAATGCCCCACTTCTTTGGCATTAAATTCCTCGATAGAACCACTTAGAATATTCACATCTACACCAAATTTTTTAATCGCTTGACTGATGAGCGGATTTTGCGCATTTGGTCCGGTAAAAATGATACGATAGACATTATGAGAATCTGCCAAGTGCGCCACGACTTCGCGCTCATCTTTGGGCAAAAACGAAATAAGCTCTTTGGTAATATCCTGCTGCGGATTGGCAAACACTTCCTCCACATTGCCCCGCTCGACTATCTCACCCTCGCTAATCACACAGACTTTGTTACAAATCTGCTGCACGACTTCTATTTGATGTGTGATAAGCACGATAGTGAGGGAGAGCTTGGATTGGAGCTCTTTGAGAAGTGCTAGGATAGACTTTGTCGTCTTGGTATCTAGCGCACTTGTCGCCTCATCACACAGCAAGACTTTGGGGTGATTTGCCAACGCCCTAGCAATCGCCACGCGTTGCTTTTGTCCCCCACTAAGCTGGCTTGGATAAAAATGCGCCTTTTCCTTTAGCCCCACAAGCTCTAAAAGCTCTAACACGCGCGCTTTTATGTCATTTTTATGCCATTTGGCAATCTCAAGCGCAAAGGCAACATTCCCAAACACATCACGCGAACTTAAGAGATTGAAATGCTGAAAAATCATACCGATTTTTTGCCTCTGTTTTTGGAGTTCTCTTGGCGTGAGGCTTAGCATATCCACACCTCCGATATTCACACTCCCACTGCTTGGCTCCTCTAGGCGATTTATAATGCGTATAAGTGTGCTTTTGCCCGCACCAGAATAGCCAATAATCCCCATTATATCGCCCTCTTGCACGGACAAATCAATTCCTTTTAGCGCGCAAAATCCGTTGGGATAGGTTTTTTGAATCTGTTGTAATGTGATAATGACACACCCCTTTGTGAAAATTCATTGCAATAGATAAATAAATTTGAGATTCTATCACAAAATTTTAAAAATACAATATGTGTTTTTGATTTTTTACATAGTTTTTCTGATATAGTCAAAACTTTACAAACATTTTACAATCCCTACTCACAGATTTTACACACCACCTTTATAATGTCCTTGTATTTCAAATCACAAGGAGAATACAATGAAAAAACACACATTCACAAAATTGGCATTAGGCATAGTTGCGGGATTGACCTTTGGTGCGAACACGCTTTTGGCAGATTCTATCCACCCTATCTCACGTGAAATGGGCTCTGGCACACGCGGGGCGTTTGTAGAAATCTTTGGAATCCAAAAAGAAGTCAAAGGCAAAAAGATTGACGCCACCACGACAAAAGCAGAGGTTACCAACTCCACAGGCGTGATGATAACAAGCATAGCCAACTCCAAAAACGCCATCGGCTACATCTCGCTAGGCTCACTCAATGACACGATAAAAGCCCTCAAAGTCGATGGAGTAGCCCCAAGCGTGGAAAACATCAACAACAAAAGCTACAAAATCTCTCGCCCCTTTAATGTCGTAACCAAAGCGGGCAAAGATTCTGCGCTTGCAGAGGACTTTTTGGGTTATGCTATCAATGCTAAGTCAGTGATACAAAAGGCTGGCTACATCGCTAACAAAGATTCTAAATTTAGCTCCAAAAAGCCAAGCGGTAAGCTCGTCATCGCTGGCTCTAGCTCGGTAACGCCTTTAATGGAAAAACTCGCAGAAAGCTATAAAAGCGTGAATCCTAACGCTACCCTAGAGATTTTGCAATCAGATTCTACCACAGGGATAAACTCTGTGCTAGAGGGGATAGCTGACATCGGTATGGTCTCTCGTGAGGTTAAAGACGCAGAGCTCAAAAAGGGATTAAAAGTGCAAGTGCTTGCCACAGACGGACTAGCCATCATCGTCAATAAAGCCAATGCCCTAGATTCTATCTCAAAAGAGAATGTCAAAAAAATCTTTATGGGTGAGGTTACGAAGTGGCAAGAGGTGAAATAGTAGAGGTGAAGTAGCCTCTAATTCTATGTTTGGGCATTCGGCTTTTAGCGATAAATGCTTGATTGCTTCGTTCGGACTTGGTCATTACCGCTAAGGTAACTCCCTGCGTCCTCACTCGCAAAACAAGCATTTCTCATCTAAAATCCTAGAATGCCCGGCAAGCCTTGATGAGATTTATTAGCAAACTTTAGAATCTAGCGAAGTTTCAGATTTACATTCAGAATCCAAAGCTTAGATTTTAGAATCTACCGCCTTACAGAATCTCATCAAGACTTGCCAAAATTTTTAAAATATTGCATTTTATTTTTAAGGAGGTTTGTTTGTCAGTCTTTATAAAACTCAAATCCTACTCAACAACACAGCTCAAAGAGAAATTCTTCGCCGCTCTCTTTGCCTTCTGTGCGATGGTCTCTATCCTCGCAGTAGCGATGATTTGCCTCTTTTTGTTTAGCAACGCAATCCCCACTATACACCAAATTGGCGTGTTTGATTTCCTCTTTGGACTAGATTGGTATCCAACAGAAGAGATTTTTGGAATCCTGCCTATGATTGTGGGTAGTTTGTATGTAACCGCCCTTGCTATCCTCATCGGTGTGCCTTTGGGTGTGCTAAGTGCTGTGTATCTCTCGCAGTTTTGCCCACCTAAAATCGCGCGATTTTTGCTACCGGCTGTGGAGCTACTAGGGGCGATACCTAGCGTGGTGTATGGGTTTTTTGGGCTTGTTGTCATCGTGCCATTTCTCTCGGATATATTTTCTGGGATTTCGGGCAAAAGTGTGCTAGCAGCTGCGATAATCCTCTCTATTATGGTGCTTCCTACGATTATTTTAGTATCCAAAGCCGCGATAGATTCTGTGCCTAGGAGCTATTATGAGGGGGCATTGGCATTGGGAGCTAGCAAGGAGAGAGCGGTGTTTTTTGCGGCATTGCCAGCAGCGAAGTCTGGAATCTTAGCTAGTGTGATTTTAGGCGTAGGTAGAGCCATTGGTGAGGCGATGGCAGTGATAATGGTGGCGGGCAATCAGACGCAAATTCCTAGCAGTGTGCTTGATGGGGTGCGCACACTCACAACAAATATCGTTATGGAGATGGGCTATTCAGAGGGCTTGCATCGCGATGTGCTTATCGCTAATGGCGTGGTGCTATTTGTCTTTATTTTGCTTATCAATGTGAGCTTTAATGTGCTCAAAAAGGAGCGCGTATGAGATATAGGCAAATTAAACGACTTAAGAATCTTAGAGAATCTAGCGCGACATGGTGGCATGAAATGCGCAAAAAAGATAGAATCTCACTAATGTTGTATCTAGTTTTGAGACTTTCTATCATCAGTGTGCTTGGTATTTTTGCCCTACTGATAGGATTTATTTTTATCAAAGGCATTGCCTACCTCAATCTTGGTTTGTTCGCGTGGGAGTATAACTCACAAAATGTCTCAATGATGCCCGCTATCATCAACACACTCACAATGGTAGTCGTCTCATTACTCATCGCTATGCCTCTGGGGATTTTTGGAGCGATTTTTCTCAATGAATACAGCAAGAAAAAATCTAAAATCTTGAGCGTGATTGCTGTGGCGGCTGAAACGCTCGTGGGGATTCCCTCTATCGTGTATGGACTCTTTGGCTATCTGGCGTTTGTGATTTATTTCGGACTAGGCTATAGCCTCTTGGCGGGCTGTCTCACACTTAGCATTATGGTATTGCCCCTTATCTTGCGTAGCTCACAAGAAGCATTACTCGCCGTGCCTCTTAGTTATCGTGAGGCGAGTTTCGCCCTTGGAGCTGGGAAGCTACGCACAATCTTTGCTGTCGTGCTGCCTGCGGCGACCCCGGGGATCGTGGCAGGTGTTATCCTAGGTATTGGCAAGATCGTGGGGGAATCTGCCGCCCTGCTCTACACTTCGGCAAGTGTCGCAAAAGTGGCTGGTATGTTAGATTCTGGGCGGACTTTGAGCGTGCATATGTATATCATCTCTAGCGAGGGTTTGCATATCAATGAAGCCTATAGCACGGCTATGGTGCTTGTCCTCATCGTGCTAGGGATTAACTTCATCTCAAATATCATAGCCAAAAAACTCACAAAAGCATAAGGAGGAAGGTATGGATAAAAAACTTATCTTTAGTATCAAGGATATGAATCTTTTCTATGGCGATTTTCACGCACTCAAAAATATCAATATGGACATTCACAAGGGCGATGTAACTGCCTTTATCGGACCTAGTGGCTGTGGGAAAAGCACCTTTATCAAAAGTCTCAATCGTATGAATGACCTCATCGAGGGTTGCAAGATAAAGGGCAAGATTCTCTTTCGTGGGGATAATATCTACAAAAAATATGATGTCAATGATTTGCGCAAAAAGGTGGGTATGGTGTTTCAAAAGCCAAATCCCTTCCCAATGAGCATCTATGATAACATCACTTTTGGTCCCAAAACACACGGGGTGAAGAATAAAGCAAAGCTAGATTCTATCGTGGAGGAGTCGCTAAAAGATGTGGGGCTGTGGAAAGATGTCAAGGACAGACTGCACAAAAGCGCGCTATCCCTAAGTGGTGGGCAGCAGCAGCGGCTATGTATCGCGCGCACGATTGCGATAAATCCCGAGGTGATTTTGATGGATGAGCCTACAAGCGCGCTCGATCCTATCTCTACGCTTAAGATTGAAGAGCTTATCGCCAAGCTTAAAAAAGAATACACGATTATCATTGTTACGCACAATATGCAGCAAGCCCATAGAATCTCCGATAAGACGGCGTTTTTCTTGCTAGGAGAGATGATAGAGTTTGATGAGACGCAAAAAATCTTTAGCAAGGCAAAGGACAAAAAAACCCAAGATTATATCGAGGGGAAATTTGGGTGATTCCTAGCTATAATATATCAGAAAATTTTGGAGTGTAAAAGTGGTGTGGATAGTAGAAGATGAAAGCTCAATCCTGGAGCTTGTGCTTTATGCGCTCAAATCCCAAAACATACAAGCCCAAGGCTTTAGCAATGCCGATGCGTTTTTTAAAGCTCTTGAAAAGCAGACCCCCAAACTTGTGGTGCTTGATGTGATGTTGCCGGGCATAAGCGGTTTTGAAATATTAGCACGACTAAAAAGCAATCCCAAAACGCGTCCTATCAATGTGCTTCTCCTCACAGCACTAAGTGCCGAACACGAAAAAGTCAAAGGATTGGATTTGGGGGCTGATGACTATATGACTAAGCCCTTTGGAGTTATGGAGCTACTAGCGAGAATCCGTGCTATGCTTAGGAGGCTACACAAAGATGAGGAGGATATCCACTTTGAAGGGCTGGAGTATTCTATCACCAAGCATAGCATAGAAATCGCTGGCACCAAAATCGAGCTCACACTCAAAGAGTTTGAACTCCTAGGTTTTCTGCTCAAAAACAAAGACAGATCCTTTAGTCGTGAGGAGCTTTTAGAAATGGTGTGGGGATATAGCTACACCACCGAAACTCGCACACTTGATGTGCATATCAAAACCTTGCGCCAAAAGCTGGGGCAATGGGGCAAAAGGATAAAAACCATACGCGGTGTGGGCTATAAGCTCGAGCGGGACTAATACCACAATGCAGCAAAAAATCTTTAGTGCAATCTTTTTTAGTTGTGTGAGTTTGCTTGTAGTAGCAAATATCGCGTTGCTTGTCATGCTAGAATCTTCGCTCCAAACCCAAGCCTTTAGTAGCCTCAAACAAGAAGCCTCTTCGCTAAAATCCCGCCTTGATACGCTCATCACTCAACCCACACCTAGCCCCTATCGCATTAGTATCATTGCCACTAATGGCAAAGTGCTTTATGACACACATTCTGACATCTCACAAGATGAAGATCACAGCCAAAGGCTAGAGATTCAAAACGCGCTCAAAAACGGACAAGAGCAAAGCGTGCGTTACTCTGACACACTCAAACGCGATATGTTATACTTTGCCAGCAAAGCACATTTGGGTGATGAGGTCGTTGTCTTGCGTCTTGCGTTAGAAAAAAGCACGATAGAGGATTTGTTTGTGCAGTTTTTGCCCTATTTTGGGTTAGAGTTTTTGGGCTGTCTTTTCCTAAGCTTTGCTATGGCTAAGATTCTTACGCGATCTATCATAGCACCCCTACAATCCATAAAGATTGACAATCTTAGCAAAATCCCCTATGATGAGCTAAAGCCCTTCGCCCAAAAGGTCAGAAATGAGCATAGACTTGTCAAAAACCAACTCAAAATCCTCAAACAAAAACAAAGTCAGATTCTGCTCCTTGCCCAAAATATGAGTGATGGGTTTTTGCTCCTTAATAAACGGGGCAAAATCTTGCTTGCCAACAAAAAAGCACAAGCACACTTAGGAGGTGCATTGCAAAGTATCTACGAGAGCAAAGATACATTTTTTTTGCAAAAAACACTTTTTTTGCTAAGTAGATTCAAAACCCAGCGATCCACACCCCAAACTCTTGAGTTTGCGCACAAAGAATGCGAAATCATCTTTGGTCCTATTTATTCGAAAAAAAAATTTAAAGGTATGATGGTGCTTGTACGTGATTTGAGCGCGCAAAAAAAGGCAAAAATGCTCCAGAGGCATTTTAGTGCTAATGTAACCCATGAGCTCAAGACTCCGCTCACTGCGATTCTTGCTGCTAGCGAGATGATTAGTAATAACCTCGTGGCAAAAAGGGATTTCTCGGAGTTTGTGGGCAAGATTGAGCGCGAAGCACAGCGACTTTTGGCGATGATAGATGAGGTGCTCAAACTCTCGTTTTTAGACGAGCAACGCGACCTCTCACACACACTTCCTATGCAAAAACTCCACCTAAAAACCATCATAGAAGATGTGCTAGAGCGTCTCAAGCTTATCGCCCAAAAGCAGCATATCACGATTCGCACCAAGCTTTTGGATTGCACGATTATGGGCAATGCCGAGCTGATAGAAAACCTCGTGTATAATCTCTGTGATAACGCTATCAAATACAACAAACCTAAAGGCTTGGTGCATATTTCACTCTACAAAAACGATGACAAAGTGGTGCTAGAAGTGCGCGATAGCGGTGTGGGGATACCCAAAGATTCACAAGCGCGGGTGTTTGAGCGGTTTTTTTGTGTCGATAAAGGGCGTAGCAAGCAGTTAGGCGGCACAGGGTTGGGACTTTCTATCGTAGAATCCGTAGCACAATACCACAATGCAAGCATAAATCTCCAAAGCAAATTAGGCGAGGGAAGCACTTTTAGTGTGCAATTTGTAGGATAAGAAACTTTAGAATCCAAAGCCACCAGCGACATTTATAGAATCTACTCCATTGCCACATCGCATTAATGACACTCTGACACCACATTCATTCTCTATCATTGCCTCACAAATTTCAAAAATTTCACAAATTTTTTACGAAATATCCTCTTTTTAAGCTTCTTATAAGGGGGGGGGATAGAATGAAGCGTTTTATTTATGCCTTAGAGAATCTCACACAAGATTCTTTATCGTGAGTAAGTAAAACTACAAAAACACAAATTAAGGAGTTTTTATGAA
>DXIN01000031.1 GCA_019112865.1 Candidatus Helicobacter avicola | reverse complement strand
AACAGAATCTTTTAGGGTGTTTAGCTGGGGATTAGCACCTTTTAGTGTGATGCGTCTTGTGGCATGTCCTCCACGAGTGTGATTGATGACATCTAGGGATTCAGAGACAAGGGCGGAGTCTTGGTCGAGGTTGCTTTGTGTTTTTTCAATCCCCTCATTGATAGCTATTGCCATCGCACCAAGCTCATCATTGGCTTTAGGTTTAAGCGGTGCAGGGCATTTGTCGCTTTCATGTCGCAAGCATGCAAAAAACCCAAAGAGATGTTGTGAAATGGTGTGAATGCGGGCAATGATATTAAATTTGACATAAAAATACACAAAAAGCACCACGATGAGTAACGAAGCACAAATTGCGATGATGATAGTGGTTTGCAGACTATGCAACGAGGCATACACAGAATCTTTTGGTGCCATCACAAGCACATTCCAAAATATCCCTGTATCCACACCTACCTCAAAATGCTTGAGTTCTACTATCATACCCACGCCCTTGTAGTTAGTGTATTCAAACAAACCATCTTGTTTTTGCTCGAGTGCTTTATGGATTGCAGCTGCTGAAGGGTGCGAGCTTTTTTCTCTAAAGTCTGAACTCAAAAGTGTCGAATCTGGGTGTATAGCAATCGTATCATCACTAGAGAGCACCACTCTATAATCCCCAGAAAATGCGGAGAGATGAGGATCGAGCAATATCTCTGAAATCTCACTCAAATCGATAAAAATCCCAGCTATACCCACAAGATTACCTTTGTTTTTGAGAGGCATATTGACAGCAAAGCCAAGTCTATCGCCCTGTTTTGCTATATTGACATATCTTGGATTTCCGATAGTTTGCTTACCACCTTGTAGAGCTTCTTTGACACTTCCAAATGCTAAAATATTCATATCAGCTGGCAGGAGCTCTATCCCACCCACTGAATCTGGTTGAGTATCTTTTGCTAAAACCATAAAATCCCCATTCTCTAGCTTATTACGAGGGTTGGTGATATTTGGACCTGTGTATTTGCTATCTTTGATATAGGCATAGGCATACATTCCAGATATATTGGCATCAAGCATATTTTTGACTTGTGCTTCAAGCCTCTCTTGCGCTAATTGACCGCTGCTAGTATTGACAATTTCTTCGAGTCTTGGTGCGATGCTAGCTAGTGCCATATACACACCATTGATGTTAGAATCTATAATCTCTTTAGATTCATCAGCGATAGCCGAGAGCAACTTTTCTGTTAGAGCAGTCTGTTCTTTATCCACATTTGTTGTGATGATAAGCATAAGCCCAGCCATACATAAAAACACAATAAATGTGATGCTTAGGACGATTTTTGTTCCGAGTTTGAGTGCCATGAAAAATCCTTTTACTTGATTGTGTATTTGGGAAACCAAGCGATTATAAACAAAAAAAAAAAAAACGGCTTAAGTTTGCTAAAAAATAATAATTTTCTCTTTGCGTTGTTACAAGTTTGCTGGGTAAATTGTGTATCGGCAAGAAAAGTAGCCCTTACTATCCCCGATTTACGACTATGTTGCCTAGAGTGCCTTTAAGGCTGATGGAGATTCTGTAATGTGAGGAATGCTTTTTGTTTTTCTTTGAGACACACTCGATTTTTAAGGAAAACTATGCAAAGTGGATTTTACAACACAACCGGCGGTATGGTAACACAATTTAGCCGACTGGATCTCATCTCGAACAACCTCGCTAATCTCAATACCAATGGATTCAAACGCGATGATGTCGTGATAGGCGATTATCTGCGACTTTATCAGACGCACAAGCACGAGCTACCTATCCACAACCACACGCGTGAGGCGGCGAAATTCCTCAATCGCTCTCTTGATAGAGTGCCAATCATCAGTGAGGAATACACCGATAGGAGTTTAGGCTCTGTGGCACAGACGGAGAATCCACTGGATTTTGCCCTGCAAGATTCTAATGCCTTTTTTGCTGTGCTCACACCAGAGGGTGTGCGATATACGCGTGATGGGAGTTTTACGCTTAATGCCGATGGAATGCTTGTAACCAAAGAGGGTTTCCCAGTGCTCTCTCGCGCGGGACTTGATAGCGAAGGAGGCATCACAATATCGCAGGGTTTGCATGTAGAGGTAGATCCTAGTGGCAATATTTACACGCGTGATATTAATAATGACGCCATAGGTGAAGTCGCACCCATAGGTTCGCTGGCAGTGGTGGGATTTGAAAATCCTCGCTATCTCAAAAAAGTGGGCAAAAATCTCTACGAGTTTCCACAAGATAGGCTCAATGAGCGAGAAAATTTCCAAAATCGTGCTGTGGTGATGCAGGGCTTTATCGAGAAAAGCAATGTCAATGCGGTGCTTGAGATGAGCGCGCTGATAGAGACAAATCGCCTCGTGGATATGTATCAAAAAGTGATGAAATCCCATATGGACGAGCTTAATAGCGAAGCTATCACGAAACTTGCCGTTCGTGCATAAGGCACACTCGGGCTTTAGGCACGATGCTTTTATAAGCTATTGGTATCTTGCTTTAAGAATCTTGATGTTACTTAAGTATTGTAAAAAAGAGAGTATTATTTTTGTAATAGAGATATAAGAATTATTCTTACTTTTCTCTATATGTAATCTATTTCAAGGAGTGCTATATGCAAAAAATCGGTATTTTTTATGGGAGTGATTCCTCAAACACGCAGCATATCTGCCAAAAAGTCGCCAAAGAGCTTGGCAATGCAGAAACTTTTGATGTCGCAAAAGCCTCTAAGGAGGAGTTTATGAGCTTTGATAACCTCATACTTGCTACGCCTACCTATGGTTCAGGAGATTTGCAAGATGACTGGGAAAGCTTTTTGGGTGCGTTAAGCGAGGAGGATTTTGCCGGAAAAGTCATCGCGTTTATCGGTGTGGGCGATCAAGACACTTATAGTGATACTTTTTGTAATGGTGTCTCCTACCTCTACCACAAAGCAGCCAAAGCCAAGCGCATAGGACAAACTGCCAATGAGGGCTATTATTTTGACGATACAGAGGCTTTAGTCGATGGGAAGCTTGTAGGATTGCTGCTTGATGAGGATAATCAAAGTGATCTTAGTGATGAACGCATCAGCAAATGGGTAACACAAATTAGGGGTGAGTTTGTATAAAATTGATAAAAAAGGTGCAAGCCCCAAGCGATGTTAGCGAGATTCTGACACCAAGAAATGCAGAATCTCGCTAAAGATTCTCTGTATGTGCGCGAAGCGGAGCGAGGCTGGATTCACTCTAGCCGAGCGATAACAAGAGCGAAGCTCTTGCAATTAAGATAATTAGAATCTAAAATTCACCTGTGCCATATAGTCGAGTTTGACCGGCATCGAGAGGGAATTAGTCGGACCAATGTTTCTAAAATCTTCAGAGAGGAAAAACCCTCCACGCGCTACAAGCTCCACATTTATGTTTTTAGAAATCTCAAAGCCAAAGCCACCAAGCACATTGACTCCTACACCATCGCGTTTATAAGCCTTGTCAAAGTCGATTTGAGCGTAGCTTAGTCCTATACCAGCCAAGGTATAGAGCCTACCCCAAAACCGATGACCATATTCAGCCATTAGACCATAGCTTTGATAGTTGAGATCGCCCATATACGCTATGTGCATACCATTAGAGAGACTCGCCTCTAGCAGATAGCGCGCAAAATCTTTTTGGCTATACTCATACTGCACACCAAGTGTTGCGCGTGAGCTAAGTCCGCCAGAAAACCCATGTAGCTCATCGGCATTTCTCCATAGCTGGATATTAGTATCAGTATTTTTAATCCACGCAGCCTGTCCTCCGATTCCACCGCCGAGGAATATAGACCATTTTCTCTCTTCTTGTGCTGACGCGACATAGGGTAGTGCGCAGACAGCTAACATTACGAAAAATTTTTTCATACAATCTCCTTAGTTTGTGATTTTGACTTTACAATTTAGCCTTTTCCTCACGGATATTTTCTTACCAAACAAAAGACATTCGTGAAAAAAACAAGCACGCCACTCTTATCACGCATTCGCGTAGCCAATCATTTTGTCATCAGCCACGCAAATGCAAGCTTCACTCGCCTATCGAGCTTTTTTGCAAACCCTATGCAATAATTTGCAATCCGGGTAAAATCCAATCGAGAATCCATATAAACATTCCTTAACTCCTTGATTTTTATCTTGCAAGCGGGCAAAATCCTTGCCCACCAACTTCTTAAAGCTGTGTCCCAATGATAATGCCACTTATTAAAGCCCACAACATCGCTGTATCTCATTTCTTGTCGAATTTATCAAGCTTGACTTTTGGTAGCATATTATATAAAAGTAAATAAAATAAGAATGCTTATTATTTTTGTTATATATTGTTTCAAATCCGTATTGCTCTAAAACCAATAAAAACATTATAAGCACCCTCTGTGAAATCCAAGTGTAGTTTGTGTAAAATCTCCGTAAAGTTTCACCTAGATAGAATGAGGATACTTGCAAGATCTAATGATTGATTATACGCAAAAAACAAGACTTCCTATGTATTTTTGTAGATAGAGTAGAAATTTGGAGAATTTTGTAGCACTACCATCAGACCACAACTCGGCTACGATGTGTAAAACTCCCGCACAAGCTCTGGTTTGTTGGCACTCATAAAGTGTATCTTATCGTGCAAGTCGCGCAATCCCGCCAACACTTCGCGTGAGAGCTCCATACCCACCTCATATTCGTTTTCTTTGGCAGATTCAAGCCGTGCAATCCAAGATTGTGGGATAAACACACCCGGGAGCTTGTCGCGCAAAAACAGCGCGACTTTATAGCTCACCACAGGGAAAAATCCAAAAACAAGCGTAGCATTCGTGCCATACTCGGCATTTAGCTCCTCTAAGCTCTCTAGTAAAAACTCCGCCACTTCCTGTGAATACACCGGTTGGGTAAAGAGTGCCTGCACATCGCCTCGGGCGATTTTTTTGCGCATTTTGGTTTTGAGTGATTGGAGGTTGTTGGCATAGGAGTTGATCACTTGGAAGCTATAAATGGGCTTGATAGGGCTTTGCAGTGCCTTGCCACTCACCACTCTACCTGCATTAAGCTCACTGATGATGTGCGTGAGCCTAAGCGAGTTTTCCTCAAACACACCCTTAGATTGCGCACAATCCCCAAGCTTAATCGGATCGCCTGTGAGGCACAAAAACGCGCGCAAATCAAACTCATTTGCCGCCAAAATATCTCCACACAAGGCGATAGAGTTGCGATCTCGCATAGAGAGCGTGCAGATAAGGGGCTTTTGGGTGAGATTCTGAATCTTGATAGAGCTTAGAATGGAGCTAGGTTTAAACCTAGCTAGGGGTGAATCTGTGCAGACAAAGGCATTAATAGGAATTTCGCGTGAGAGGGTGCGGAGATTTTCTACCTCCTTGCTCCCCTCAAGCGCGCCCGCAAGCGGTGGGGTAACCTCGAGACTCAAAAACGGCTTATCAGTGTGTATATCCCTAATGAGTGTCTCTATCATAGAATCTAGCGCACAATCACGACTCTTAAGCACAGAATCTAGGAGCTGCGTGGATTCTCTGCTAGACTTTGTAGGCATAGCGCGCCGCCTCTATAGCTTGCCTCGCACGGCTTTGACTGCCTCAACCATATTTTTGAGGCTGGGCTTGACTTCCTCCCACTTGCGTGTTTTTAATCCACAATCAGGATTTATCCACAGCTGCTCTTTGGGTAGCACTTCAAGCAATGCTTTAATCTGTGCCTCAATCTCTCCCACACTTGGGATTCTGGGGCTGTGTATATCATACACACCCGGTCCCACTTCGTGCGTATAGCCTACCTGCTTAAAGACTTTGAGGAGTTCGTTGCCACTGCGCGCGGTTTCTATGCTGATGACATCAGCGTCCATTGCTTCAATGGTTTTGATAATGTCGTTAAACTCGCTATAACACATATGCGTGTGAATCTGCGTATTTGCTTTCGCCACTGCCGTGGAGGTTTTGAAGCACTCTAGCGCCCATGCTTCGTATTCTTTGATATTTTCAGCGCGCAATGGATAACCCTCTTTAAACGCCGCCTCATCGACTTGGATAATTTTCACCCCACCTTTTTGCAAATCATCAATCTCATCAGCAATAGCTAGGGCGATTTGCTCACACACCTGTGAGCGTGGTAGATCATCACGCACAAAGCTCCAGTTTAGGATTGTTACGGGACCTGTGAGCATACCTTTCATTATCTTATCTGTGAGGCTTTGGGCGTATTGTATCCACTCTAGTGTCATTGCTTTAGGGCGCGCCACATCGCCAAAGATGATAGGCGGCTTGACACAGCGACTACCATAGCTTTGCACCCAGCCATTTTGGCTAAACACAAAGCCTTCAAGCTGCTCGCCAAAATACTCCACCATATCGTTGCGTTCAGGCTCACCATGCACCAAAATATCTAGCCCAATTTCCTCTTGGAATGCTACGCAGTCTTTGATATACTCCTTTATCCCCGATTCATAGGCATCTTTGGTAATCGCCCCCTTTTTGTATCCTAATCGCAATGCCCTAAGCTCTGGTGTTTGAGGGAATGAGCCAATCGTGGTCGTGGCAAGGTCAGGATAGCCTAGCTCCTCTCGCTGAATCTTGATGCGCTCTTTAAACGCGACATCGCGTGTCTTTAGGGTGTTGGCACTCACGCGATTACGCACGGCTTTGTTGTTGGTTTTTTCAGAAGTCCTGCGGGCGGCATTGATAGCTTTGTTGGATTCAAAAAATCCTTTGTTTGCTCCACCCACGCCATTTTGAAACAAATCTTCTAACACACGCAATTCCTCAAGTTTTTCTTTAGCAAAGCTAATCCAGCTTAGGATTTGTGGGTCGATTTTGCTCTCATCGTCCTTGCCAAAAGGCACATGGAGAAGTGAGCAAGAAGTGGTTAGCACGATACGTTCTTTTGGCACGACTGCTGCGATAGATTCTAGGGTTTTGAGCTTAGAATCCAAATCCGCCACCCAAATGTTGCGTCCATCGATAATCCCTGCAAAGAGGATTTTGTCGCTTTTGGCGATAGATTCTAGGGCTTTTGTGTTTTTGCTCCCTGCGACAAAATCTAATCCGATACCATAGATACTCGTGCCTAGCAAAACCTCTGTGAGTTCGTTGCTATGCTCAAAAAAAGTGCTTACAATCGCCTTGATACCCTTTTTGACAATCGCTTCATACACTTCTGTGATTGCGGCTTTGTCATACACGCATTGTGCCTGTGGGGTATCACTCTGCCACCCACGCACAAAAATGGGCTCACTAAACTCCACCACAACTTCTGAATCTAGCTTAGCAATCTCATCAATGAGTGTAAGGTAGGCATTTTTGAGTTTAGTAAAAATCACCTTTGGCTCACCAGCAGCGATTTTGCTAAGTCCAAAGAGCGTAAAAAGCCCAATAAGTGAGATTTTTGGCTTAAGCCCAAGTGCTTTGGCTTGTGCGTATTGGGATTTGATAGAATCCACATTTGCTTCATAGTTATCATTCTCGCTAAGTTCAGGCACGACATAGTGATAATTGGTATTAAACCACTTCGTCATCTCGCACGCCACACCCTTTGCGTGTCCGCGTGCCATAGCAAAATACCCCTCTAGCCCACTAAGATCTTTGAATCTCGCAGGTTTTGCTCCCAAAGCATAGGCAAGATCTAGGATATTGTCATAATAGCTAAAGTCATTGACACACACAAAATCTTGGTGTTTTTGTGCTTCCCAATGCTTAGCGCGCAACTCTTTAGCCACACTCTCTAATTCGCTTTGACTACACTTCCCCGCCCAAAATGCCTCTAGGGCTTTTTTGAGCTCTCTATTTTGTCCGATACGCGGAAATCCGATGATACTGCTCATTGCAATCCTTTATTCTGAAATTTGTTTAGAGATATTATTGCATAATTTTTTTAAAACACAATATGTGTTTTGATATTTTTTAGATTCTCTGATACAAAAAGTAACAAACACAATATGTGTTTTGATATTTTTGTTTAGGAATTGTGGTGTTTGCGTTTGAAATCAAAAGTCTGTAGGAAGCTTTTAGCACGGGGAGTTTGTGGATTGGTAAAAAACTCTTGTGGCGTGGCAGATTCTATAATCTTGCCAGAATCTAAAAATACGATTTTATCACTCACTGCCTTGGCAAAACCCATTTCGTGTGTAACGATGAGCATTGTCATACCCTCATCGGCAAGTTCTAGCACCACATCAAGCACCTCACGCACCATTTCGGGATCAAGTGAGGCAGTAATCTCATCAAAGAGCATCATTTTTGGATTCATACACAATGCACGCACGATTGCCACGCGTTGCTTTTGTCCGCCGCTTAGGAGTTTGGGGTAGGCATTGATTTTGGATTCTAAGCCTACGCGTTTTAGGAGGCTATGAGCTTGAGCGAGCACTTCGTCTTTGGCGCGTTTTTGCACCTTGAGCGGTCCTAGCAAGATATTTTGCTCGACATTTAAGTGGGGGAAGAGCTCGTAATTTTGAAATACCATACCGATTTCTTGGCGAATCTTGCTCCAATTGGTTTTGGGTGTGTTGATTTGTGTAGATTCTAGGTAGATTTCCCCGCCTTGTGTCGGCTCTAGTCCATTGATACAGCGCAAAAGTGTGCTTTTGCCGCAGCCACTAGGTCCTAGGAGTGTTACCACTTCGCCCTTTTGCACTTCTAGATTGATATTATCAAGCACGAGATGGTCGTTGTAATATTTGATGAGGTTGGAGATAGTTAGCATGGGATTCCTTAATGTTTAGATTCTATACCGCCATTGGTGGCTTTGGATTCTAAGCGTTTGGCAAGATAGGAGAGTGGATAGCAGAGCGCGAAATACAGCACGAGCAGCAGTCCATAGATGACAAAAGGTGCGCTTGGAATCGCGTGATTTGCCTCAATAATCTGACGCGCGACAAAAAATACATCGCCCACACCGATAAAAAGCAAAAGTGAAGTGGTCTTGATAATGCGCGTGAAGAGATTGATACTCCCGGGCAAAAGACGCGCGGTGGCTTGGGGCATGATAACAAAGGCTTGTGTGTGAATCCAACTAAGCCCTAGGCTTAGAGCAGATTCACGTTGGTGGGCGCTAATAGAGCTAAACGCTCCGCGCACCAAATCCGCCATTTCCGCGCTACCCCAAAGGCTAAAAACCAAGATTCCTACAAGGAGGTTGTTGATATTAATATCTAGGGCTTGTGGCAACCCAAAATAAAACACATAAAGCAATGCCAAAATAGGCACGATACGCACAAATTCCAAATACAGCCGACACACTCCACGCACAAGCACCGAATGCACAAGCATACATAGCCCCACCAGCGAACCAAACACGATAGATAGCCCGATAGATACGAGTGAGATAAAAAGCGTGATTCCCACTCCTTCGGCTAGTCGGTAGAGATTGGTCATACTAAAGAGTGAATCTAACATAGCTCATAGCCTTTGTTTGATACGAGATTCAATCAAGCTAAAGATAAATGATAGGGGCAAAAGTATGACAAGATACGCACACAAGAGCATAAAGAGTGCCTCATAGGTCTTGGCATAGAGCATAATAATATCTTTGCTCACATACAAAATATCTGCAAGCGCGATGATACCCACTACTGAAGTTTCTTTGATGAGAAAGATCACATTTGCCGCGAGGGAGGGCATACACACGCCAAGTGCTTGGGGCAGCACGACATAGCGCACGATATGGGGGCGCGATAAGCCGATACTTAGGGCAGATTCTATCTGGGTTTTGCCCACACTCTGCAATCCTGCGCGAAAAGATTCACACATATATCCACCGCCCAAAAACGCCACCCCAATAATCGCACACCAAAACGCACTCAAATGTAACCCCACCTTGCTTAACCCAAAATATAAGAAAAAAAGCTGGATAAGCAACGGGGTATTGCGTGCAATCTCGACATAGAGCGCGCTTAGAGGGGAGAGGATAGGAATGGGCTTGAAAGATAAAAAAAGTGCGCACACAAATCCCACAACCACGGCTAGAGCTATGCCAAGTGCAGAAATCTCTAGTGTGAGCCAAAATGCGTCATAAAATAGAGAAATGTGGCGTAAGATAAAATCCCAATCAAGCACCTTTGTTCCTTGTTATTATTTGGAGTTGTGATGAAGTTTGTCGCGAATCTTAGCACAAAAAGATTTAATATGGTATTTTGTAGAGCAGGTGGTAACCCCCAAGCTATAAGTGCTAATGAGTTTTATGGAGACAGGGTTTGTGTAAGAAATGAATGAAAAACCTTGTATTAACAATTATTTAAGAATGCCAAATACAATAACGATTTAGTGTATCTAGAATCCAAACAAGGAGATTGTATGATAAAAGTGTGTCGTATTTTGTTGATAATGAGTGTAGGCTATATGGGGGCTTTTGATTTTAAAAACGCCCCAGAGGTGCAGGAGCGCATAAACCCAAGCACTTCGCCACAAAGTATCCAATCCTATGCTTCTTCACTAGGTGATGCGACAAAAGCAGTTGTCAATATTTCCACCCAAAAGCAAGTTTCAAACACGATTCCAAATCACCCTATGTTTAACGATCCGTTTTTTCAGCAGTTTTTTGGTGATATATACGGGCAGATTCCACGTGATAGAATCGAACGTAGTCTAGGGAGTGGTGTGCTCATCTCTACTAATGGCTATATCGTTACCAATCACCATGTCATCGATGGTGCTGATAAGATTCTTGTCTCACTTTCAGGCAATGCCAAAGAATACACGGCTAAAGTCATAGGTTCGGATTCGCGCAGTGATTTGGCGGTGATAAAAATCGAGGCAAACACACCCTCTATTAGCTTTGCTAATAGTGATAAGGTGCAAGTAGGCGATGTGGTATTTGCTATCGGCAATCCCTTTGGAGTAGGTGAAACGGTAACTCAAGGTATCGTTTCCGCGCTCAATAAAAGCGGTATGGGGATTAATGATTATGAAAACTTCATACAAACCGATGCTTCAATCAATCCGGGCAATAGCGGTGGGGCACTTATAGATTCACGAGGAGCGCTTATAGGGATTAATACCGCTATCCTCTCACGCACTGGTGGTAATCATGGTGTAGGGTTCGCTATCCCTTCAGAAATGGTCAAAAAAATCGCTAAAGAACTCATCGAAAAAGGCTCTGTTAAGAGAGGGTATCTCGGCGTGGGAATCCAAGATGTGAGTGAGGATTTGCAAGAGAGCTATGCGCGTAGAGATGGTGCTCTGCTCATTAGTATCGAGCCACAATCCCCTGCTGCAAAGGCTGGTCTTATGGTATGGGATCTCATCACCGAGGTGGAGGGCAAAAAAATCACAAGCGCTCAAGATCTCAAAAATGTCATTGGTATGCTGCCTCCCACACAAAAGATTACTATCAAATATGTGCGCGATAAGCAAGAGCGTATGACGCAAGTTGTGCTAGGAGAGCTTAGTAGTGATGAGCCTATGCGCGCAGACAACGGACAGAGTGCGCCAAACAATACTAATAGCGGGATTGAGGGACTAAGTGTGAGTGAGATTACCCAAAGCCTTCGCCAACGTTATAGAATCCCAGATAATGTGCAAGGCGTGGTGGTTGTAGAGGTGCGTAGGGATTCTCTAGCAGATAGGGCAGGATTTAGTATAGGAGATGTGATAGCACAGATTGAAGATAGTAATATCACAAAACCATCAGAATTTTCAGCGGCTTTGAGTAAATTTAAAAATAAAAACAAGAGAATCTTGGTATATTCTCGAAATGGAATTAAAACCATTATCTTAAAATAAAGATTGCCTATGATTCACCTTGATAGCAAGCATTTCAAGCTTTTGCAAGATAAAATCTATGATCTCTCGGGGATTCATATCGTAGATTCTAAGTTTGCTATGATCAAAAATCGTGTTGTTAAACTGATGAAAGATGTGCATTGCGATGATGTAGGAGAGCTGCTTACAATGGTGGATAGGGATAGAAAAATCGCACAAGATTTCATCAATGTCTTTACCACAAACAAAACCGACTTTTTCCGAGAGAGTTTTCATTTTGATGATTTGCTCGATAGGGTGTTGCCCCAGCTTTTTAAAACACAATCGCGTATCAAAATCTACTGCTGTGCGTCTTCTACTGGGCAGGAGCCTTATTCTATCGCTAGCACCGTGGCGTATGCTAAAAAAATCTATAATGCTAGCACGCAAGTAGAGATCATCGCCACAGATATTGACACACAGGTGCTCTCAATCGCCAAAGAGGGCAAATACAAGATTGATCCTTTGCTAGAAAAATGGCCCAAGTGGGCAGAGAGTGAAATATCGGAATTTTTTGATGTGGTCGATGAATCTAGTAGAGTGCGTCATCTATCTGCTAAACAAAAATTAAAAAATATGATAAGTTTCCGTCAGCTCAATCTTTTTAGCAAAAAATACCCTTTTAGTAACGAAGAGTTTGATGTGGTGTTTTGTAGAAATATCCTTATTTATTTTACCAAGCCCGATCAAGAGGCGATTTTGCAACGTTTATTTTCCCTGCTTAAAGTGGGTGGGACATTTTATCTAGGGCATTCTGAAAGTCTTTATGATTTGGCAGAGCAGACAGAAAAGCTCGGACATAAGATTTTTATCCGACAACGATAGGAGCAGGGGACAATCAATGATAGAGTCAAAAGATTTGAGTACAAGCAACAAACTTCACCCAGACACACTACTAGAGAGCAAACCTTGCAAGGATTTGATGCGCCCCAAGCTCATCGCCATAGGCGCAAGCACGGGTGGAGTTGATGTGCTAAGCACGATTTTTGAGAAACTTCCTAGAGAGTTACCACCTATCGTGGTGGTGCAGCATATCCCAAAGACGTTTGGCACATCGTTTGCCAAACGTCTAGATTCACTCTCGCAGCTTGATATTTTTGAGGTAACACAAAAAATGCGTTTAGAAAAATCATGCGCCTACATCACAAGTGGAGATTCACACATATCGCTTAGTTATGAAAATGGGCATTATTTTGCAAAACCTATCGATGGTCCTAGGATCTCACGCCACAAGCCTAGTGTGGATATTTTGTTTCGCAATGTCAATAATATCGTGGGCAAAAACGCGCTTGGTGTGATTCTCACCGGAATGGGTGATGATGGTTGTATAGGATTAAAAGAAATGTATCAAAATGGTGCGATTACCATCGCCCAAGATGAGCAGAGCTGTATCGTCTTTGGTATGCCTAAAAAGGCTATTGAAATGGGTGGAGTGAAATACACACTCAATATTGAGCAGATTATTGAGCATATTAGTAATTTTAAAGGCTAGAATGTGCGGTATGTGGTTGTTTTGTGTCTATGGTGTATGGGCGTAGTGATGGCTAGTAATGTGATTGCTGGTGTAGCGGTGCGTGTGAATGGACATGCGATTACGCTCAATGAAATTAAAAAAATGCAACAAAGTATGAAAATAAGCAAACAACAAGCTATTGATTTACTCATCAACGAGCGTCTCAAGGACGATGAAATCGATCGCTTCAAAATTAGTATTGATGAATTTAAAATCGATGATGAGATAGGACGTATCGCTTCTAGCAATGGTATCAACAAAAGCACACTTATTGCACAACTTGCTAGAGAAGGTATGAGCTACCAAACCTATCGCAATGAGCTAAGAAAACAGCTTCAGACGCGCGAACTTATGCAAAAAATTCTTGCTAGCAATGTCAATATCACTGATGAGAGCGAGCTTTTTGCCTATTACAACAAACACAAAAAAGATTTTGAAGTCCCTTCAAGTGTGAGAGTAGTGCGTTATAGTGCGCCCAATGATGCGCTTTTGCAAAAAGCGATGAAAAGCCCCAAAAAAACTATTGATGGCGTGCAAAAACAAGAAGAAACAATCAATATGCACATTCTTTCTCCCCAAATCGCACAAGTGTTTGTAACCACACCTAAAGGAGATTTCACACCAGTGCTTAATGCTGGTAACAATATTTTGGTGAGTTTTTTGGTGCTTGAGAAACTTGGACAAAAGCTTATGAGCTATGAAGAGGCAAAACCTATGGTCAATCAACGCGTGATGGCACAAAAGGAGCAGAGTATTATCCAAGAGCATTTTGCCAAAATCCGCTCAAGTGCAAAAATCGTGTATTTGCGAGAATGATATGCCGTGGTATAAAGATCCACTTTTTGGCGTCGTCCTCCTCTTTGTCATCATTGCTATTATCGGGGCGATAGACTTTGTCCGCAATCGCTTGAGAGAACGTAGGCGCATACATTCATTAGAGAATCTCAAAAAATCTTATGAATTTTTGGGTATCAAAGATGGGGTCGAGGAGTTTCTCAAGCTTAATCAAAACGCCACTCCTACACTAGAATTTATCGCCCAAGCCTATATCCAAAGTGGCAATATCCAAGAAGCTATCAAAATCTACACAAGTATGCTCAATGCGCACTCTGCTACACCATCACAAGACAAGGTGCGTATTCTCTATGCGCTGGGTGTGGCACATTTCCAAGCAGGATTTTTGCAGCGGGCTAAAAACACATTTTTAGAGATTATCAAAAACTCCCCTAGGGATTTAGGAAGCTTAATCTATCTCCTTAGGACTTATGAAAAACTTAACGAATACCAAAATGCCATTGATGTGGTGGATTGTCTGCAAGAGATTTATGAGCAATCGGGCAATATCGATGATACCAAATACCTCGAATCTCTAGCATACAATCGTGCATATTTGCAGACAATGTGTCTTTTTGCTGATGAGAGAAGTGTTTTTGAGGACAAAGTCGCAAAGCTTGAATCTCTGCGGGCGCAATTTCCACGGCTTGAAAAAATTATTTTGGTGTATTACAAGCAGTATAATCTCGCGCTATTTTGGCAAAAAGCCCAAGAATCTCGCAATATAGAGAATCTCCTCGATGTGTTTTGGCAAACTCCCGACACAGAAGTGCCTACTGAAATTCTCACAAACCAAAAAATTATTGAGGTGTATAGAGCGCGCGGGCTAATAGAATCCAAGCAATCTTTAGATTCTATAAACAAAAACGTGGTGTGCGCGAAATTTGAGTTAGAGGCGGTGCGACTGCTACGCACCCACACGCATTTTAATGCGGATTTGCATTTTGAGTATCGTTGTAGTGAGTGCAAAGGGATTTTTCCGCTTGAGAGCCATAGATGCCCAACTTGCAATGCACTTTTGAGTTTTGAGATATTATGTTCGGTGCGAGAGAACAAAGATGAAAATCGTTACTCTCTATTGTGATGGCTCCTCGCTAGGCAATCCCGGTGCAGGTGGTTGGTGTGGAATCTTGGAGTTTAAATCCACGCGCAAGATTCTAAGCGGAGGCGAAGCACACACGACTAATAATCGTATGGAACTCCAAGCTGTCATATCCTCGCTAGAAGCACTCAAAGAGCCTTGTTATGTGGAGATTTATAGCGATTCGAGATATGTGTGTGAAGGGATTAATGTATGGCTCAAAAATTGGATAGCCAAGGATTTTGCTAAGGTTAAAAACCCCGATTTGTGGCGGCGGTATCTGGAGGTGGCACAAGGACATACGATTTGCGCACATTGGATTAAGGGGCATTCGGGTATTGCGCTCAATGAGCAATGCGACAAAATAGCCAAACAAGAAGCCCTCAAGTTTATAGAATCCAATGCCACCAAATGATATAAAAAATCCATTTTTGTATATTTAGAATCTATCTACACCAATGTGCATTTGTATTGTTTCACACCACATATTTTGAGACTTTAAACTTATATTTTTCTCTACCTCAAAAACCCTCTATTTCCATCAACAAGGTATTTATGAAAATTACCATTTTCAAATTCCAAAGGAAACTTTAAGATTTAAGCAGGAGAAAATTTGGCTGGCAATATAACATCATAAAAATAAAAAATTCCTTAATCCAAAAGCCAAAAATCCTATCTCACACCACACAATTTCTTGCCACCTTGTCCCTTAAAAACTCTTTCATACTTCCCTATCTTAAATGTTTTTTAAAAGTTTGGAAATTAATTTCCGCGTATATTAAATATAATATAAGGGAAAGAGTGAATATTAAAATATTAAGATTTATTTTAGTTATTCTAGTATTTATTAGTGATTGATTTTTAAAAAATTACAGAATCTAAAAAAATTAAAGATTTTTAAGATTTTGAGATTCTCAAGTTTGGAATAAATTGAAAATTAGGATTAGATTAAAAAATCAAAATAAATTAAAAATCAAATTTTTTGTTTTTATTGTTTTCCTGGGATTTGAGACTGAATGTAAGAAACCAACAAATCTCTTAAATCTAAAATTCTCAAACAAACTCTTTTATTCTTAAGGCTTTGTAAGCTCTGATGTGTTCAGTTTGAATGTGTTATGATTGTTATTGAGATTGACAATGTGTAATTTCAATTCAACCACAATGCTCGTTGATCTAACAAAGATTTGTTTTAAAGTTTATTGTGATTTGGTTTTTAAGTCCTGTAACATTACTCTAAAATCTCTTGATATTGCTTACAAGCTTTTTTAGATTTTGTTTTAGAGTTTATCTGCATTTTGACTCTTAAGTTTTAACAAAAAAATTGCTTTGAAGTGTATTTGTTTTGTTTGTGAGTTTAATACAATTTGCTTTTAAGCTATTCTCATCTTTTGAGACTTAAGTTTTAAAGACACATTGCCCTAAAGTTTTTCACTAGATTTGTCCCAAAGTTCTCAATACAATACTCTCAAAGTCTTAGAGTATTTGTCCTTAAGCATTTCATAGCAAAAAATAGATTTTTAGAGCTAGAATCCTCTAGGCTCTTTTTCTTAAAAAAATCAAATCCTTTTTATGCTTTTTAGATAAAATTCTCTCCAAAGCTTTACGCAAAAAATCACAAAAATGCTCTTAAAGATTTTTATGTATTTCTGCCTAAAAATCGTGAAAAACACGATTTGACATACTTAAAGCTCCTTGCACAAGGCGTTTGATACTTTTTTATGCACATAAAAAGGGTTATCCTGCACCTTTGCTCTTTTAAACTTTGTTTAAGGGATAAAAAATAGAGAATTTTGTCTTTATAAAATCTTGTTTATTCCCTGCCTTTATGTTAGAATTTTTAGTGGAGTTTGTAACAATGTCTTTTGCATAAAAATATTAAGGATAACAATGCGAGAGATTATTGTTGATATTCCATTAGAAAAGCAAGCTTTTGATGAAAAACTTTTTGAATACAAATCTTTCAGAAAAGCCCCAAGAGTGCGAGAGGTGTATCTCAAAAAAGTTCAAGCTACTTTTAGCCATAATTTTGTCTCAAATGCCCCTACTTTTAAACCTCAAGGTTCTAAAAAGAATATTGTGATTAAAAACATTGGCAATATGAAAAAAGCCCACCTCAAAAATGCTTTGAGTTATACGATTGAAAAAAGCTTTCAAGAGTATATTGATTTATTTGGTCAAGGTGAGGAAAATTCTTTGCAATCTGTATTGAGTGAGGGAGAGCGATGTGGCATTGATTATTTGGGAAATTTTGTGAGCGTGGAGGAGATTTTAGCTGATTGGCAAAAAGACTTCTCTGCCAATCCAAACACTAATGAAGCCCTGCATTTAGTTTTTTCACTCAATGAGCTTAAATCAGATTCTCTTATAGATATACTTTTAGAATCTACCAAAGCTACAATGCAAAGTAATTTTTCGCAATATAAATATGTGCTTATTCCCCACGCACATCAAAACCAACCGCATATCCATATCATTGTCAATAAAACCAATATCTTTTCACGCAAAAAGCTGCATTTTAACTCTAAACAAGAATGTGCGAGCTTTTATGATGGTTTGCGTGAGGATTTTAGACAAAATCTCTTTGTGCTTTCTAATGGCAAACTAGATTATACTAATGATGTGCGCTTTGATAAAGCATTTAGACAAGAGCATTTGGATTCCAAAATCAAGGCTTTAGAGGGCTTTG
Organism: Candidatus Helicobacter avicola; assembly: GCA_019112865.1. GTDB lineage: Bacteria > Campylobacterota > Campylobacteria > Campylobacterales > Helicobacteraceae > Helicobacter_F > Helicobacter_F avicola. The sequence continues at coordinate 13,541 of DXIN01000031.1, read as the reverse complement.
AAGATTCTCCACAAGGGTATGAGAGTGATATAGAGTTTTTACAAAGCTATAAAAGTGCTATCGTCAGTGTGAATGCCAAACTCAAGTTTTTTACCACTCAAGATCACTCTTTGCAAAAGGAAATCAGAAATAAAGCGATATATCTACACAATGTCGAAAAAAAGATACAATCTCTTGAGGCAGAACACAAGAATCCAAGTAAGCTCAAAGAGAAAAGACTTGAGCTTATTGCTGCATTGTCTCATCTCAAAAAAAATTATGAAAAAAATGAGCGGGCAAAGAGTGTTTTAAGTGAGCATATAAAACGATTTTTAGATTGGGAGGATACTTATAAATCTTTTAGCAAAAATTTTACACTCCACAATAAAAAGAAATCACTTGTGAGCACTTTTAAGGGATACGAGCAGTATTTGCCCACAAATCTTGTGCAAAAACTCAATAATTACAAAAGAGATGTAGAGAAATTTGAATCTACTCTAGCACAAAATACTGACACAATCAATGAGGGTATCATCGCAGGTGTGATGGACTATAATGATAAAACAAATGTTTTTAAGCTTTCTAAGAAACTCTCAAAGCTTACATACTATACAAATATTATCTCTAGCATTGCATTCCCTGAAAATAAAAGTTTGCAAGAGCGTAAAGATACAAGAGTGCAAGAGTTAGAGCAATCTTTGGAGGTATTATTAGCCCAAATTGCAAAGCGAATGCGATTTGTATTTGAAACCTTGCAAGATTTTAAGCAAAAGTATGAAAATTATAAACGCACTCTACCTTTAAATCCTGATAATGAGCTAATTCCTGATAAAATGCTATTTTCTTTGCAAAAACGCGTGGATTTTCTCTCTAAAGAGTTAAATGTGGGCAAAGAAATTTTGCATAAGCACGCATTCCCTATCCCTAGATTCAGTGATGATAGCACACAAAGCACTTTTGCTACTCCACAAGGCGATGTGTTAGCTCAAGAATCTCAAGAGCAAAATATGTCTAAGACTCCCAAAGACTATACAAACAAAACCACACAAACAAAGAGTGTCAAACATACACTTACTTAGTGAGCTTATCAGATTCACATTCGAGTATCGCCTTTGTGTCTTGAGTAAGAATATATAATCTTTTTCCATATACTTTGTTAGGATTTGAAGGCGAAGGTAGTATTGTTATTTCATCAGGTTTTATTTTTTCAATATCATTTTTTTTGTTTTTATTTATTTTAGACAAGTTTTTCATAATGTTGTTTATCCTCTCTGTGTTTTTCTCAAGCTTTTTAACTTCTGCTCTAGCTCTTCTTGGAGTTGTTGTTTTCTGTATTCAAGATAAAAGACTAGGCTATCTTCTATAAAAGAGCTTTTGGATTCTTTTACCCTGCCAAATTCTTTTAAAAACTCTTCGACTTCCGCTAGAATCTTTGGATTGAGTGAAAAGCTAAATACCTTTTTACCCCCACTCTCTTGCTTGCTTGCTTGCTTAGATTCTATAAGTGTATCTTTTTCTTGGAGTGAGGCAGATTCTACCATTGCTTTTGCTTTTTGGTTAGATTCTAACTCGTTGATTTTGTCTATTTTAGATTTTGCGTTGTAGTTCATTGTGTTTCCTTATCGTCTTTTTGCTTTGGGTTTGGATTTAGTTTGCATTCGTTTATTGCTTTCTGCAATAGTTAAACATAGCTCTTTTTTCTCTTTGAGTGTTTCATACACATACTTTGCTACAAGTTGATCAAATTTGTGTGTGCCTTTTTTGAAGTTTGAATATTCTTTTATTGCCTCATAGTATTCTACTCTTTTATCATCATCAGCTTTGATATTTATCGCACAATAGCCACTTTTTAAAAGTTCAAGATTCATTAAAAGTCTTGCTGTCCTGCCATTGCCATCAATAAATGGGTGGATTCTTACAAACTCTAAGTGAGCATAGCTTGCCTTTAAGATGGGGTGTGCATTAAGATTGTGATAATGATGGATAAAGTCTTCCATTTGTTTTTGCAATAAATAAGGCTGTGGTGGCATAAAACCCCCTACTTGCACAATCGCATTACGATACTTTCCTGCTTCTTGCTTGTTAATGCCTTGCAATATAATGGCGTGTAGCTCACAAATACATCTCTCGCTTAATGGAGTGTTACGCTTCACAAGCTCTTCCATATATTCTATGGCTTCTTTGTGATTGATGGCTTCTAAGTGTTCTTTAACGCTTTTGCCTCCAATTGTGATTCCATCTAGCACCACTCGTGTTTCCTCAAGGCTTAAGGTATTACCCTCAATAGCGTTAGAGTTATAGGTATAATCTACTTTAAACTCTTCGTGAAGACTCTCTTGTAAGGATTCATCGATTTCATAAGCAGCAAGAGATGTATTTAATTGGTCAATAGCGTCTAAGAGTTCATTTATATCATTATCCATCACACTGCTCCTTATCGTTTTCTTGATTTAGGCTTTGCTTGATTGGGTAAGTCTTTGGTTTTTGCAATGCTTTTCTCACGCTTCTCTATTCCCACATTTCTGTAAAAAACTGCTCAAACTCTTGCTTTGCTTTTTGGTCGCTGTATTCTAAAATGCTCAATCCATCGCCTATACTTCTTTTATAGGAGATTCTACCATAAAGGATACTATCAAGTAGCTTAAAGGTTTGATTGTCCTCTTGTATAGTGGCAATAGCCTCATTTAAATCCGCTATTTCTTTGGCAAGGAATGGATTGGGGCTAATCTTGTTCATCACTAAAAATATAGAGAGCTTTTCGTTGATTTCTTTAATCTCCTTTGCACGCGAGAGCATAGTGAGCAACACATCAAAATCTAGCGCACTAGGAATGGTTGGGATAATGAGATAGTCTGCATACAGCATTGCTTTTCTAGATTCTATACTATCAATCCCACCCGTATCAATCACGATATTTTTATACACTTCCAAACTCTGCTTTAAGGATTGGGTAATATCTCCTGTGCGGTTTGAGAGCGTGAAATGCTCTAAGCTAGAGCTATCCTCTCTAGATTCTCTAGTGTTGGTAAAACTCTCAATATTTTTCTGCATATCGGTATCCATTACAAGCACATTGCCATATTCTAGGAGCTTAATAGCAAGGTTGATTGCAATAGTGCTTTTACCACTACCGCCTTTTTGATTTGCTATGGTTATAATCATTTGTTTCTCTCCTTGCTGGTGTTTGTAAATTTGCTCATTTTTGCAAATAATCTCCCAAAATTGATGAGCCTTAGAATCTCCTCATTGCTCAAGGTTCTCTGTTCTTTCTTTTCTTTAGTCTCTATAAATGCACCGATGGTAATGAGCGATTCGGTTTGTAAATACTCAAACTCTTTCTCATTGGTGGGGATTGTTACTTTGAAAATGTTATTGGCTAAATCTATGTTAATCATAAGTATTCCTTGTAGTTTATTTTTATGTAATATACATTAAAATATTTATAATGTCAATATAATATAATAAAATAATGTAAAATACATTAAATAAGAATATAATAATTAAAAATAAGATAATTTGTTGGTATTATATTTTAAAAAAAGTTTGCTACTTTCTCGTGTAGTTCGTTATCAAGATGGATATATATTTGTGTGCTAGTAAGATTGGAATGTCCTAAGATTTGTTGAGTGAGTAGTATATCTCTGGATTTACGATACACAAACGAAGCAAAAGAATGGCGCAATAAATGGAGTTTGTTACCTCTAGGCTGGATACAATCAATCTTTTGCAATAAGGGCTTTAGATTGATATTTAATCTTGGGGGAATGTGGCAGTTTCTAAGCTGAAACACATAGACACTTTGGGCTTTGCGATTAAACCTTGCTTGGATAAATTTTCTATACACAGATTCTATAAAGATTTTTTTGACAGAAACTAGACGTTCTTTAGCGCATTTACCCTTAATCTTAATCACATATTGTGAAAAATCCTCTTTAATATCCTCAAGGGTAATGTTTGCAAGCTCGCGCGTGCGGATTCCTGTGTAATACACTAAGAGTATAGCAAGCTTTATCTTTAAGCTATATACGCTATCCTCACGCATTTTTTGCACTTCTTGCAAAAACGCATCATACTCCCTATCACGCAAACAAGATGGTAGGATTTTTTCTTTTAAAAAATTTATCTTGATGTTTGATATATCCCTAACTACATAGCCCCTGTTACTTAAAAACTTTAAAAACACACTAAGGGAAGCTATGTAGTTTTTGATTGTGGTGGTTTTGTAATTTTTGGTAAGGGAAAAGAAGTATTGTAAATATTCCTGTTCTGACATATTGGGGTTGAAATAAGAATCCTTAGCTATGAAATAACCAATAACCCTTAAGCAAGGTTGTAGCATAGTCGCGCTGATAATGCCAATATTGCGCGCATTTTTGATAAAAACGCTAATCTCTCTAAAACTTCTAAAATCATAAGAGGCAGATAAAAAGATATTTGCTTTGTATTTGTCTATCACTGAATTTTGTGAAAAGCTCTTGCATTTATATACGCAATATTCCCCAAATAAGCGGATTAACTCTTGTTTATATAGTGTGTTGTTTGTTGTGTGCATTTGTTCTCCTTAACTTTTGTTTTGCTTTATGCAGAATTTGTCCTTTTAATATGTGGGATTTGTGGTGAGTGAGCCAAACACAATAACTCTCACACCAAAAATCCGCATTCTCATTCACTAAAAGCGTGGTAATATCGGCAAAGAAACAAGCCCTTTGCCTAGTGCTTCATATAATCCCTCAAAAGATGAGGGTAATATTTACCGCCTTACTAAGATTCTATCCTCTCCCATAGCTTCAATAAAGCCAATATTTCCATACTCAAAGCTCTCACAGCTTACATCTCGCTCGCCCTCATCATACAGCTTTTGAATCTTGATAAAATCCTCTTTGCTTAGTTCGTCTTTGTGCAACACACTACACCAATTTACTACATCATTATCGACTATGTGCATTACATTAAATTCCGCACCCTCAAACAATCCCCCATCAATGTTATTTTCATACATTTGTGAAAACAACTCTTTATCCTCATCATCAAGTGATGTCCAAAAATCCAACCTATCCACCAACATATTCAATAACACATCAGAATCTACTCTTACATTTACTTGCATTGTTGCTCCTTTATCTTTTTGTTACCGACATTATAGAGCAAACAAACACCTACAAATCCCTAAATACAGCCATTTAAGCCACTTTATCCCTTATAACAAAAGCGAAGCGTAAAGTAGAAATATATTATTTATAAATATTATATTATATTAATAATATAAGTATTTTATTTATTTCTTATACTTAGTTTTCTTAGTATCAGGAGTATAGATGATAGCCCCTGCTTCTTTGTAAGCTTTGAGGGTTTTTTGCTGGAGAGTTTTTTGGGTGTCTTGGAGCTTGGCATAGTTTTGGGAGTTTTGGGCAAACTCCTCTTTTTCTAGGCTTGTGAATTTAGTCTGGACATTACAGAGTTGTAGAAGTTGCCTAGTCTCTGATTTGATTGCTCTATTTCTATCTTGAAGTTCTCTATTGATATAATCAAGTCGTCTAGCTCTCTGTTCTGCCTCTGAATCTCTGCTAGCCTCTCCATCTCTTCCCTGACTATTTGCAGTCTGACTAGGTCCTTGTTTTGATAGGCTAATAGTTCTAAGTCCCAAAGTAGCCAAAGCTTCACTTTGGCTAGCTCCTCTTCTTTGGCTATCACTAGAGCCTCGTAGATATTCTGTAGATTCTGTGCTGGTAGGCGATTGCTGAATGTTGTCTTTTGTGGTGGAATTTTTAGTATGTCTTGTGGATTCATTAGATATGTCCTTGTTGTTTTGTGCTAGCATTGTAGCAAAATCTCGTCCCTCTTTGTCCAAAAACTTTTGCATTTATAAGCCTTTGATTGAGGCGTGTTTGCGTGTAGCATTAAAAGTTTGCTTATTTTCCTCATTAAGTGGCTTTAAACTATCGAGTTTCCTAAAAATGTGTAATAAATTAGCCCTTGTTTGTGTGTCTTTGGTCATTTTGTATTTAATGATTTTGCTATATGCCCACTCTTGATAAGCTTCTTCATTGAGCGTTTTTAGCCCTGTGATGTTATAAATCTTTAAATCATCGTTACAATCCTTAGCAAAAGGCTTATAGATATTGGGGAGCTTTTTGGTAGTTTTGAGGATATAATCTTGCAAAGATTGTGTAAATGTCCTACCTCTCTTATCATTATCAAATGCTAGCGTAATTTTGGCATTAGGTGTTTTATTGATGATAAAAGACAAAGTCTTTTGGAGAGAATCCACATTGAAAGCACCATTGGTGGAGAGAAACATTGTCGCTTGAGGATCAAAGCCCTTAAGCTGTCCAAGTGAGAGAGAATCTATCATACTCTCTGAAACGATAATAGAGTTAATTTCTTTTCCGTGTTTATTGATACTAAGAGCTTCCAAGCCTTTAGAGCCTTTTTGTAAGTTTTTTAGAGGTTTTTCTAGATCTATGCCATTTCTATCCTTTGTGATGGGGTAATTCAAACGCTTAGTGTAACCACAAACATAAATCAATTTATCTTTAAAGCTCTCTCCAAACTCATCATCGGCGAGTTTGTAGTTTGGAATTACAATGTTTCCACGCTCATCTTGTTTAATGACATTGGCAAAGGCACTCATATACTTATCATCAAAGCCTCTTGCTTTAAAAAGAATATTTTTGTCTATATCCTCTTGGCTTAAGGTCTTTAGCGCATTAAACTCGTTGAGTATGGCATTTGGATCTTTGGTGGTGGTAAAAAAATTATGTTTATATTCTTTGGCAAGTTCTATGTTGGCATCATAATTTTGTATGAGTGTTTTCACATCAAGATTGCGTATGCGTGCAAAAGAAAGGATATTGCCCCTATCTAAGTTGCTATTAGTGTTAAAATAGAGATAATTCTCCCCCTTTTTAGAGATAACAAGCTTATCCCCATTTTCATTTCTTAGCACAGGATTTAGTCTTGAGGATTTTGTCCTATCGAGCGTGTAGCCATTGCAGAGTAAAACTTCGTGCAGGGGAAGTGTGGTTAAATCTTGCATTGGCTTACCTCGATTTGCCTTTGCCTTGTTGGAGTTTTGGCATTTCTTTGTTATTGGCAATAGCTTCTAGCTTTTGTTTGTTGTTTGGTGTGATGTTTGGGGTTTGCTCGGCGATCTTGCCAGCAATTTTTTGCGTTGTGCCTTCCATCATCTTTTTGTCAATGAGATTATCTGAAGCTTTGAGTTTTTCCACACTTTTAGTGAAGTCATCGATATTATTATTGATGAGATTTTCTCCCACCTGCGCCCTTATGGCAGTCTCTAAGCCTTTATCTAAGAGCTTGGCATTAGTGAGGTTAAATTTCAAGCCATCATTAATCATATCTTTGTGTTCTTTGGTGAGTTTGCTAGGTTCTTTGTTAGCTAGAAGCAATAGAATCTTCATCTCATTTTCACTCATTCCACTCTTGCAATACTCTAAAAACTCCTCTTTAAACTCCTTTTTAGTCAATGGCATATTTTCATTTTCAAGCTTTTTCTTATCAAACCAATTCATCAAATCTTGGAAGTAGTTATCAGGATTGAGTTTTCTCTCTTTTTCCATCGATGGACTTTCATCAGAGAGTGAGGCTACTTCTTGGGTAAAGATCTCTTGAAACTCTCTTTCTTTGGCTAGATTCTCTTTGACATTATTAACATTGTGTATAGCACTCAATTGTGTATTAGGGTTGTTTTGCAATTCTTGCTTAAAAGTCTGCATTGTTTCTTGTGGGAACATGATTTGGTCAGAATAGAGCATAAGCTCTGAATCTTTGCTAGAGACAAGCTCTAGGGATTCTAATTCCTCTTGATTGTTTTGCACAAACTCTTGTTTTTGTCGTGCGATTTCTTCATCGAGATTGATTGCCTTTTCTTGTGGCTCTTTGACAATAGATTCTTGTGTTTTCTCTTGAGATTCTTGAGCATTGTTTAGTTTTGCTACTTCTTGTTTAATGTCGTTAATAAACGCATTAGTCTCTGCTTGGGTTTTGATTTCTTGGATTTCTTGTTGCACATTACCAATAAACTCATTGGTTTGTTCTTGCTCGGAGTTACTCATTTCTTGAGTTTTCTTAATCTCTTTGTATTCCTCCTCCAAGAGTTTATAAAACAAATCTCTATCATTAGGCATTAATGCTCTAAAAAATCGCAAAAATTCTTGCGACATATCATCAGTTTTTATATCCTCGTGCCAGCTATCCATTCTAAAACCTCCTTAGATTAAATCTTTGTGTGGGAATTTGGATAATAGATAGTGTAGTAAAGAAGTAGTGGCAAAATATACACATCAAGTGAGAATCGTATGCACATAAAAACAAAAAGCTTAGAATCTATAAGGGAGAAAAGAAAAACAAAAGGCTTGTGGGAATAGTCCCAAAAGCCTTAATGTTAGCACTCTAGCAAGTTATTTTCTTGAAGTTCTTGAATGTGTAATGAGTTAAAGTTCATCACATCATCATCGCACAGCTTGATTGAGCAAGAGAAGCTCTCATCAGCGTTGAAAACATCTAAGAAAACTTCGTTGTCCTTAGTGGCGTATGCGTAAAGCTCTTTTGATTTCAAAAAAGCAATACAGCCATCTACAATCACTTCATCAATCATTTAGCACCTCCTTTCATAAGATAAGGGCGGATAGGATTGTGCCTCTTGTTTTTCAAAAGGACAATCGACACAGCCCACAAAAGCCTTATCACACAATGCACAAGGTAGCAAATCCTCACCACATTCGCATTTATGGATAACAAAGCCCTCTGTGAGATTCACAACACCCTCACAATAAGGGCAGTATTCTTGCGCAAAGTCCATCACTCCACCTCTATACACACATCGGATACTTCAGCCTCGCCAAACACATACGCGATGTGTGCCAAGTAGCCCAACACTAGATAATGGCGCATAACCTTTCTTTCTGTCTTATCAAAATACGCCTTTTGAGTATCAAATTTATTTCTAAATAGCTCATCAAGGCTTAGGTTTGTCTCAAACATTTCATTTTTGTAATGTTCTTTCAACTTGGTAATTCTTATCCACAAAATAGTTATACAAATACATCTCACACCCCCTTTTGTCCATTTATGGCAATCTTTACATAAGGCGGTATATTAAGCTCTCTATGCAACACACCAAAGGCAAATTCTGCCTCGTGATATTGGGTAGTATCAAGTGCGACACTACAAAGGCTTTCATAAGAGACACCAAACGCACAAGGCGCATACAATCTAAGAATCTGAAAACAAATTCCGCGCTTCTTAAAATCCCTTTCTTGCTCATCACTTAATACCTTAATTCCATTAGCCTTTAGAGTAGTAAATACACTTTTTATCACAGATTCTCGCTCTGTTTGTGTTAGAGCCTCTTTCTTGCCACTACTAATGAGATTCATTGTTTCTCTAATGTTCATTTGCTCTCCTTTATCTTTTGTTACCGACATTATAGAGCAAACAAACACCTACAAATCCCTAAATACAGCCATTTACCGCACTTTATCCCTTACAACAAAGCATAAGCGTAAAAATACAAAGATTGACACATTAAGATAATAGATTTTGCAATGTAAAGAATTTACTGAATGGAGTTTTGAAATGTTATTGGGGAAGTAAGAGGGGGATTATCTTCTCCCTCTTGATTTTTTGACTTGTGGTCTGTATGGTCTTTGTGGTTGTATTTCTTGTATTTGTGTATTTTCTTTTTTATACGAATTTGTTAATTTTTGTTTAAGCTTATTGGGATACCAGCATTCTTTGACATAATTAACCATTTTAACAGAATCTTTTAGGGCTTGTTTAATCTCTTCTTTCTTATCCTCAAATGTTCCCTTACTCCAAGAATCTATATAGCTTGCGTGATTTTTAAGATTATGGTCAATGCCTAATTCTAAGCTTTGTAAAAAAGAATAGAGTTCTGCCCTTAATTCTTCTTTGGCATATGATGGAGAGCCAAATGTCCCGCTCATAACTCTTTTTAATCTACCACTATGTCCTGTTGCGTGTCCTAGTTCGTGTAATGCTGTGGAATAGTATTCCTCTTGATTATTAAAGCTTTCTTTTGGTGGTAGATATATTTTGTCTTCCATAAGGGAGTAGTATGCTCTGTCTTTGGTGTGATGAATAATAGGGATATTACTATTTTTTAGAATCTCTTCTATCATAGGATTTTCTTGGAATCTATCTCTGTTTTTGATAATCTCTTCAATGGGCGTAATATTGTGCTGTTTTTGGTATTCTTTAATCTTTTGCATATCTATATTTTCGCATTGATTGATGTTAAAAACATAATAGACTTGATAAAATTTCTTTAATGGTATATCTTCTTGGTCGTTATTTGTATTTATCTCATTTGTATTTTTGTCGTTTAGATTCTCAATGGGCTTGTATCCTTTATACCAAATCTCTGTTCCTTTCGCATTTTTTTTGACATAGCCCCCTAAATCTTTAACTTGCTTAAAAGTCAAGTATCTGTTGTCAGAATGATTGTTATCAATAAGAAGTCTTAGGGCATTGACACCTTGATAAATAGTGCCTGTGAGTGGATTGTGGGGCAATAACCCATCATTGCTCCAAGGCTTTAGCCAAGGAGCAGTGCCTTGTTGGATAGCTTCAAAAATTCTTTGTGCCATTTTGTCTGCTAATTGTTCTATCCTATCACGATTCATTGAATCTCCTCTGCAAGATAATCAAACTCATCATCATAGATTTCTATAATTTCTTCTTGCTTCTGCACGATTTGTTGGATTTCTTCCATACTAAGCTTTTGAGGATTGTCTTGTGTATTTGAGGCTTGCGTATTTGGTGTTTGTGCTTGCTGCTGTGGTGGTAAGTCTTGTTTGCGGATAGGATAGACTTTAGAAGCAATAATGCTTACTTTAGAATGTTTCTCGCCATCTTTTTCCCAAGAATCTTGATTGAGTTTGCCTTGCACAAAGACAAGTGTGCCTTTTTGCAAAGAGCCAATAGCTCCAGCATAGCTACCATACGCATTTATATCAAAAAACATTGACTTCTTTTCTATATTGCCTCTTTCGTTTTTAAATGAGTTTGTAACACCTATCCTAAAGTTTAGGCATTGTGTGTTTTTGCTTCCTATGTTTTGGACTTGAGAATCTTGGGTTACATACCCTCTTAGTGTAACTGTGTTCATTGTGTCTCCTTTGATGTGTTGTGGTTTATACTAAGGAAGCAACAATCTACTTCCTTAGTTAGAATGAGTTACCTTGTTCTGCCTTTTGGTTTCTTTGTTTGTGTATTTTGTTTGGTGGCTTGTTGTTCTTTTTCTACCTCTTTTTGTTGTGTCTCTTGTTTTGGAGCTTGTGCTTTTTTGGATTCTTCGACTGCTTTGCTAACTATGGTATTGATTTGCTCTTTTTGTCTATCATTCAACGCCTGTGGCACATCATAATCTTTTTTGAAATTTTGTGCTTTGAAATATGTCTCAATCTGCTCTCGCGTAACAGGGTAGAATTTGTCTGCAATATCTTCTAAAATTACACCCATTGATTTCTTAGCATTTTCCTTTTTGCTATGTTTGTAGATGTGCATTCTCTCAATTTCAGGATTTAGAGCCTTAATCTTCTCTTGTTTGATGCTTGGGAAGTTTGCGATATTATAGAGCCTTTCTTCTTTTAGCACAGGTGTGATGTCTTTTGTCTCATATTTGATTTTATCATTTTCATCTCTTGCATATTCAAACGCAGGGCTTCCATCTTTGAGTATTCTCTGATTGCCATCTTGATCCAAAAGAGGTCTGTCTGAATATACAGGTATGCGCTCTTTGGTTTGGATATAGTGAATCTTGACAGAGTTTTCTTGCCACTTGGATTTGGCAGCCTCAATCTCCTCTTTGCTTGCTCCAAGCATTTGTGCTTGTAGAGTATTTACCCACTGATTTGTCTCATAGCCCATCTCTGCTTTTTTAATATCCAGCAACAAAGAGTTGATTCCACTATACGATGCACCCGTATTGGCATTGTAGGCTCTTTGCAAGTCCTCTACATTTTGGTGTTTGAGAAATGGGGCATTTTGGTTTTTAATGCTTGTAGCAATACTAATGATAGCATTATTTTTAATGCCCTCAATCATTTCTTCATAGCTTCTCTCTGCTTTTTGAAAAGTTTGGTTTGTTTCCATTTTTGCCTCCTTAGTCTTGTAGCTGGGATTGTGCGTTTGCTAGTGCTTGTGCTTCTAGCTCTAGGTCTGATAATACATCAACGCCATAGCGGATTAACATCGCTTGGTCAATTTCTGAAAGCTGTGTAGTGGTAATGTCTTCCATAATCTCTCCTTTGTGTATAATTTGAAAACAAAGGCATTGTAAGAAAAAAGTAGTGGCAAAATATACACATCAAGTGAGAATCGTATGCACATAAAAAGTAAGTCTATAAAATCAAAGCAAAAGTCTCATTATCCACAATCATTTTCATCGCACACACTCCTTAAAAAAACTCAATTCTGATAAAACCATCTTTGGTATTTTGGGGCATTTTGGCATACTCCAAAAGAGAATCTAATATCTCTTGTTGCTCTTGTGAGAGATATTGTCGCAAATCCTCTGTATCTATGCTCTCTAAATCCTCAATATGTATCTCCACAATCTCATTCCCATACCAATTAAGCAAGCAATGATTCTCCAAATGCTCATCGCAATACCGCTCAATAGAATCCAAACAAGATTCTAACTCGTCCATACGATACGCTACGCCATATTCAATGATATGTTGTTTGCAAAAATGCCCTCTTAGTCCCATAGTTTCCCTCCTTATGCCACATTAGCGTTGTATTGGCAAAGCATTTTTTGATAAATGCGTTGTGCCTTTTGCCTTTGTCTTTCTGCTTCCTCTCTTGCAAGTATTGCACTTTGTAGATTTGCCAAGCCCTTAATCTTTATGTGTTTGAGAGAATCTAGCCTTTGCTTAATCTCTAAAATCTGCTTTTTGTATCTGTGAATAATCCCATAATGGCAAAAATGCAAAGTATTAGCCCTAAAGGCAGATTCTACGCTTTTAAGCAATCCTTGCAACTCCACAAACACATTAGTATTTTTTGGAGTCTGCGCGCACACACTAGCCCTAGTCGTATAGCTTGGATACACATACTCGCCCCTATTATTAAAACTAAACAAAGTTTCTTTTTGCTTAGGATTTAAACTCTGCTTAAATGCCTTACTACGCTTGATTCTAGTAATAATAAACTTCTCTTGCTCTTGTTGTTGCATAGATTCAAAATATCTCATAGCCTCTTTGTTGAGAATCTCTACATTGCTCATTTTTCCCCCCTTAATTATGCGTAACCCACAAAGGAATCTATTGGCTTAAATGCGTTCATATTGAATTTATTATAAATAACAAATATCCGCAAGCTCACAAAATCTACCCAATAATGCTTACTAGAATACACACAGCCCGACTTACCCACAAACTTATAATGCTTTGAGGCATTTTTAAGTTTTATCGCACTTGGCAATCTAAATTCTGTAATCTTTACCATTTTTGCTCTCCTTTATCTTTTGTTACCGACATTATAGAGCAAACAAACACCTACAAATCCCTAAATAC
>DXIN01000030.1 GCA_019112865.1 Candidatus Helicobacter avicola | reverse complement strand
TCTGCGGTAGAGTCTGGAGTGAATCTTGGGGTGGAGTCTGGGGCAAATGTTGTGAAATATTGTGGGGTAGATTCTGGGATAAAGATTTATGAAAATCGCTCTTTTCAAAGAGGGCTTGAAAGTGGCTAAATATGGGATTTTGCAATGCTTTATAAGTAGGTATTTATCAATCCTGCGATGGGGGCATTTGGCATTTAAAAAGCATTTCTCATAAAACCATAAAGCAAAATACTCATAACTTGCTACAATATCCTTATAAAACACCAAGGATTCACAATGCTAGATTCTAAACCCACAAATAACGCGCTTGATTGCTCTGAACGCATAAGGCATTTGTTTTCTACACAGCGGCTACAAAGCTACTCAAACACACATCAGCATTTCAAAAACCTCGTCCTGATAGGCAAGATAGCCACGAAGATTAGTGCGTTGGAGATTTGCATACGCAACACGATCAATGCCCTGCTGATACAGAGGATTGGGGTGCATTGGCTAGAGGAGGAGTGCGAGGCGGAGCACAGAGGCAGGGGATTAAACAACCACCAACTACTTTCACGGCAAAATCTTGGCTTTTGGCACAAAATGGCGACAAAACACAAGCTCTATAAGGATATTTTTGCGCTACTTCAGCCCTTTGATCCCACGCGATACAGCTCGCTTAATAAAAATAGATTCTATCATAAGGGCAAGAAGCGATTTTTGCGCGATACGCACAAATCAGAGATGATACTAAGTTGTATCCATACGATTAGAAATCGTTGCTTTCATTGTGAAAATCTCCTCAAAACTCGGGAGATTCACATTCACAATGACGGGCGCACAATCACCACAAGCGCACCACGAATCACGACTATCATCAAAATAAACGATAGGGATTTTTATTTTGGTGTGATGCCTGATAAGATTGAGATGTTTTTAGATGATTGCTTGGATTTGTTTGATAGGGATATTAGGAGATATATAGCGGTGGCACAAGGAGCCACCAACGAATGAGCCAAAATTATAGCACAAAATGTGCAAAATGGAGTGGATTTGTTAGAATCTGCTTTGTAAAGTGTAAAATTTGGCAAGAAATCTGTATTTTGTGTGATGATGACATAGAAATAGGAGGACACAATGGAATATGTCATCTTTGGGATAGCGTTTGTGGGGATTTTGACAATCCTCTATCTTGGTGTGAAAACAGCCATTGAGTTTTCGGAAAAATAGTATTTAAGTATGGAATATATTGTATTTGGTGTGGTTTGTCGGAATCGTGTGCATTGCGTCTTTGGCTCTGAAAGCTACGCTAAGAGAGCTAAAAAAGTAAATTGCACAATGCGATTAAATTAATGCCTTGTCTTTTTGCCTAGCATAGCCAAAAAATACTATCCCACACGCACTCCATATTCCTAAAGCTATGAGTGATGGGGTTTTGAGGGCTGCTGGGGAAAAAGGGAAAAAGAGTAGTGTAAAAAACACGTTACTAATAAAGATATTGAGTATAGAAAGAAAGCTCACATACTTAGATTCTCGCCATTTCACGATAAAGGCTATCACGCTCACATACAAAAATGCTACGATAATCCCCACACTCGACATATCCACGACATACAGCAGCCCCTCTCTCCCAAAAAATGGCAGGACACAAGAGGCTAAACCCACAAAACACACGATTTTATATGGAATATCAAAGCGATTTTTTGTGCGCATCGTGGCAGGGAAGATTCTGTGCAAACTCATCGCATAGAGGACTTTAGTAGTCGTGATAAAAAAGCCATTGATACCACTAGCAATTGCCCCAAATACCCCAAGAGCAAGCACAACACTCCCAAATGTCCCAAAATATCCACGCACACTCTCTAGGCTCGCCCAAGTATCACTAGCGCGCAAAGTCTCATAAGACACACCATAAGCAGTAAAAAGCAAAACAAACACATAGAGCAAAAACCCCGCTATGATAGCTCCTATCGTAAAAAGTGTGATTTTGCGTGGATTATTGCGCACATCTTGGATAATCTGCACACCACAATCAAACCCCACATACAGCCAAGGTGCCAAAGCGACAATCACCAAAATACTTGCAAGGCTAAGGCTTTGAGAATCCGCATAGCTCAAGAGATTTGCCAAAGATTGCGCATTAAAACTCATCGTGAGAAAAAAGAAGCACACACTGCCTACCAAAAGGACTATGAGGGCTTTTTGTAGCACAAACGCATAGCGGATACCGCAGAGATTGGTTACACAAGCCATCAACACAGCTATGAGGCTTAACGCTATGTCCTCGGCATAGACTTGGTGAGAATCTATGCTGTATAGGGCAATGTGTGGTCGCAAACCAAAGGAGTGAGCAAGGAGAGGCAAGGCAGTGGCATTAAGCGGGATAATACACAGATACGCAAGGCTTAGAAACCACCCACAAATAAAGGCGTGTGTTCTCCCAAGAATACGCAATGTAAAGAGAAATTCCCCTCCAACTTGTGGGAATCTCGCCAATAAAAACATATAATCTTTAGCAATAATTCCTATGAGTATCGCCCCCAAACTTAAGCCTATAAGGGAATTTAGCAGCCCAATTTGTGGCAAAAAGAGGGTATGAGGTAGGACAAAAGCTCCCCAACCAATAATACACCCAAGGCAGAGGAAAAAAATCGTAGTGGGCGATTGTATAGTGCTAGAGTGCTGCATATTTCACAATCTCTAAGAATCTATTTCGTGTTTTGGTGTGGGGTTGTGATTGTTTTTGTTTGTTTTGGTATCAGTGTGAGTTAGATTCCATAATGTCCCAAACTCTCTATCCCAAAGCTCTGGGTCAAAACGCGCACTCCCACCATTTGGAGTCAAGGTAAGCTCGCCGACATAGATGCGTGAGACACGCTCCCCTACAATGTAATAAAGGTCTATACGCACATAATCTATCATAGAGGAGAGATGTCGTGCAACCTCAAGCATAGAATCTAGCTTGTGTGGTTTGGGGATAGATTGCGTGCTTGGGGTATTGAGGTAGGCTATGGGAAGTGGCTGCCAATGAGATGTGAAAAGGTTGTTGTGCGTGTGTGTGGGGTTAGCGACTTGTATGAAACCAATGTGTGCATTAAAGCAATGAAATCTATAATCACATAGTGGTAGAAAAAATTTATGAAAATCGCTCTTTTCAATCTTTTTAGAATCTGGGCTTGGGAATTGCGGGGCTTGTGTCCTCTCACCTAGCAATTCTTCAGCAAAGATTCTAGGCTCGATGTCTTTGTAGTGGTATTCCCTATAAAGTGTGTAGAAATTCGTATTAAGGTGCTTTGTAAGCTTCTCCATAGCCTCGCTAAACTTCTTAGAATCTCTCAAAAATGCTTCTTTATCCGGCACGATGACTACACCGCCACAATCGTGATTGGTCTTTAGGACAAAGGATTGTGGCAGGGTATCAAAATCGATGTCCTCCACACTCTTGTAGATTCCATAGAGCTTGGGTAAAAAGGGGCAGATATTGGTCTCAAAGAGAAGCTGGGTCAAGCTACCAATAGGCGCAAAAAGCGGCGAGGAAGACGCACTAGAATCTAAAAATGTCGGGTCTTGTGCGAGGGCTTGGAATCTTTGCTCTATTTGCGTGGTATCTCTAACTCCATCTTGCGCGCTAAGGTCTGTGGTAGCTTGGGTAGTTTGAAAACCCTCTTGAGCGGGATTTGTGGCTTTTGTGTCTCTGGAGGCTGATGTTTGCTTGGAGTTTTGCGAAGATTCTTGAGAAGAGCTTTTTGTAGTAAGAGAATCTGTGTCTTTTAAAGGGCTAAATTTCCCCCCCCCCGAGAGCTAGATTCTGAAGCTTTGCAGCAATGTAGATTCTAGCTTTGAGCTTATCGGCAAGTGCGGTGTAGAGGGGGTTTCTATCATAGAGGATTCTATGCACGATTTTTTCGTTAAATGTTTGGGGATTTTTGAAGTCCGGCGTATAGCCAAAGATTTTCTTATGCCTACGCGTGAAATACATCTCATCATCAAGCTTAGATTCTACATAGGCATTATATTTTTGACGCAAGGGCAAGATATAGTGTTTATACACGGGATTGTTACGGACAAAAGATTTAAAAGACATCATCACTCCTTTGGGCTTAATGCGCATAATTATGGCGCATATTCACTAAGTTTTGGCTTATACACTCATTTCATAGAGCTTCTTGCGTTCGCTTGAGCTAGCGATATTTAGCTGTTGGCGGTATTTAGTAATCGTGCGGCGCACCATTTTAATCCCGAATTTCTCCTCTACACTTTTTAGAATCTTCACATCACTTAGGGGCTTTTTCTTGTTTTCGTTTTTGACAAGATCAAGGATAAAGTCTTTGATTGAGGCATTAGAAGTCTCGCCATCAATCGCAGCAGTAAAGAAGCTCTTAATTGGAAAAATCCCTCTATCGCATTCTAGGTATTTGTTGGCAATAGCGCGCGAAATCGTGCTAGGTGCATAGCCTAAATCTTGGGCAATGTCTTTAAGCTTCATAGGACGTATTTCTCCACCCATAAAAAAATCATACTGGTTTTCACGCAGCGCGATGGCGATTTTTAGGATTGTAGCCTTACGCATCTCAAGCGCATCGACGAGGTCTTTTGCCTCTTTGAGCTTGGTTTTGACAAAATCTTGAGCTTGTTTTTGTGCCTCGCTTTGTGATTTAGTGTTTTTATTAGGTAGCTCTTGGTGCTCGATGATGATTTTTGGATAATACATATCATTTACACGCACTTCAAGCTCATAAGTGTGTTGTAGTGAATCTTCTTTGATATGCTCAAAAATAAAAATATCTGGAATCACCTCTGGGATTTTCACGCCAAAATCACACGCAGGAGGATTTCTAAATCGCTTAATTGTGCGCATCACTTCCTCATAGAGCGGGTGGCTTCTGTGTGCTGCGTGGTTTTGGAGGTTTTGGATAATCTCTAGCCCTAGCTCAAAGGCTGCATTATCCAAATCACTTTCTTGGAGCTGAAAAAGTAGCGATTCTTGCATATCTCGCGCACCCACACCACAAGGCTCCAGATACACAAACCGCGCACGCACGCGCTCAAACTCCTCCACACTCACACCTACTTCCGCTGCAAGCTCGGTGATGTCGCCCTCCAAATACCCCTCATCATTGATATTTTCTATGATACTATGAGCAATGGTTTGAGAAATCTGGCTAGGAAAAAGACGCGGGGATATCTGATCAAGCAGACTTTCATAGAAATCTTGCGTGCTGGTGCTTAGAGATTCTATTTTGTCGGTGATAGAGTTTTTTTGTGAAGAGATCTTTGAGCTAGGAGTGCTAGATTTGTGTGGGAGATTCTGTGTGCGTTGGCTCTCTATCTGCACATATGGGTTTTCTTGGGCAAATTCTTGCACCACCTCCTCTATACTATCTGCTCCACTTTGCAAAATCGGCAACCAATTTTTGAGTGTCGCCGAGAGCTTTGGCTTGATAGCGATATTGGTGCGTAACCTTCCTCCTATACCTACTTTTGCACTCATACCTTGAAATGCTCTCCTAGGTAATATTTACGCACAAGCGTGTTTTGGTAGATTTCCTCGGCATTGCCACTTGCTAGAAGTGCGCCACTTTTTATCACATAGCTTCTGTGGCATACAGACAGAGTCTCACGCACATTATGATCGGTGATAAGCACACCGATGTCAAGCTCGATGAGCTTTAGAATGATGTTTTGTATATCCACCACCGCCTTGGGATCCACCCCGGCAAAGGGCTCATCAAGTAGCACAAACTTGGGATTTTTGACAAGTGCTCTAGCGATTTCTACGCGTCTGCGCTCCCCACCACTTAGGCTCACGCCTTTCCTAGCGCGGATTGGCTCGATATTAAATTCTTCGAGCATTTTTTCTATACGAATCTTGCGCTCCTTAGCGCTTTTGATACTTGCTTCAGCAGCTAGTAAGAGGTTTTCCTCCACGCTTAGGTCTTTAAAAATACTAGATTCTTGTGGGAGATAGCCTATGCCCATATTAGAGCGCGCGTGTAAGGGGAGCTTGGTGATGTCGTGTCCATTGAGATACACCGCTCCCGAGCTTGGGTGCAAAAGCCCACATATCATATAAAAAGTCGTGGTTTTGCCCGCCCCATTTGGTCCCAAAAGCCCCACAACCTCCTTGCTATTTACCTCTAGCGAGATGTCATTGACAATTTTTGTTTTCTTGATTTGTTTGCTTAGGTTGCGTGCTTGTAGTTTATTCATCGCTGATTTTATACTCCCTCTCTCCCGAATCTAGTGGCGTGATATCCACACGCACCATTTTAAATTGGCATTTTTTCAAAAGCTCCTTGATGCCCATATTTGCCCACTCGATAAAATGCACGCCCTCGCGTTCAAACAGCTCAATAAACCCAAGTTCTAGAAGATGATTGTATTCTTTTTGATAAAAATCATAGTGAAAAATATCATCATAATCTTGTGAGAGACTAAAGGTAGGCGAAGTAACATCATCTCTGCCACCTCTAAGACGCACAAAGTCCCTCACAAGTGTGGTTTTACCACTTCCTAAATCACCATTTAGTAAAAAAAAGATTCTTTTTTCACCCCTCGCTAACGAATCCAAATGCGCACAAAGTGGCTCCAACTGCTCTTGTGTCAATGTAAATGTCATACTTCCTCCTTAACATAGATTTTATGATTTGAAATAGTCTTTAATCCCCAAATGCTCCTCAAGGCTTGCGACAATTTCTTTGTTGTGTTGTATAAACTCCCTATCTTGCTCTTTTTGGCTTTTTGGGGAAGTTTGGGCAGATTCACTTTCTGCCTCACTTTGTGGTGGTTTTTGTGATGGTTGCGGTGCTGAAGTTTGTATATCTTGTGTGGCAAACTCTCCAAAATCCTGCGTTAGAGAATCCATAGTCTTATCTACCTCTGATTGTTCCTCTAGGGCTTGGGTGTGTGTATTTTGTGAATCTAATGTGTCAGATTCACGAGATTCTGCGGTTTCTTGTGTCTTTTGTGAATCTACAAAACTCTCTTGTGGTTGTGCCAAATCCTGCGGTGCCTGTGAATCTTGCCCAAAATCCTGCACTGCTTGGGAAGGTGTGGGCTGTGGATTTGGTGGGAGCTTTTGTGCGCTGATTTTGGTTTGTGCGCCAAAGACTTGTGCCACAAAGGCTTTGATAATCTCAAAATGCTTCGCAAGCCTCTCCCTGTCTTCACCTACCGCATTTGAATGCCAAGTGAGCGTGTCGTTTTCAAAACTCACAAAGCTAATGCACCGCGCAAAGCACTCGCCTAACTCAAAATTCCTATCATAAAGCTTTTGTGTGAGAATCTCAAAAGGACTTTGGATCTTAGGAGCTTGCAAAGGTATTTGGCTAGAGGGTTTTGTGGGAGCGGGGGTGATAGGGCTTGATTTTGGTGTAGCAAAAATCTGCTGTTCTAAGTCTGCAATCATCGCATCGACTTCTTTTATCTTGAGGGCTTCTTGCATTTTTAGCAAAGTGAGTAAAAGCACGAAATTCCCATCAGTATTGTGTGTGAGCAAGATTTTAGAATCTACTAAGATTCTAAAAAATCTATCCAAAATCAGTGGCGAAAATGCCTTGTCATTAGCCAAAAGACGATCTTTCAAAAAAAGCATCATTTCATCTAAAATCATTTCGCTTTCGTATTCTTGCAAAACTCCAATACTCTCTTGCACATTGTCAAACTTGTTTGCCAAAAGATCGCTAAAAAGTGTGCTAAAGATTTGAGGATCAACAATGCCCAACATATCTGTTACGCCACTTGTATCGATATTATTTTTGCAAAAAATAATTGCCTGATCAAGTAATGTAAGTGTATCACGCAAACTCCCAGAGCCACTACGCGCGATAATCTCTAGGGCTTGAGTGTCATAGCGCACTTGTTCCTTATCCAAAATATGCGCGATATGCTCGACTACAAGGCGTTGGGAGATTTGTTTGAACCTAAAATGCTGTGTGCGGCTCAAAATCGTGGGTGGGAGCTTGAGCGGGTCGGTTGTGGCAAGGATAAATTTCACATACTCTGGTGGCTCCTCGAGAGTTTTTAATAGCGCGTTAAACGCCTCACGCGTGAGCATATGCACCTCATCAATGATAAAAATCTTATAACGTCCAAAAGCAGGGCGGTATTTGGTCTGCTCGATTAAGTCGCGAATATCATCGATTTTGCGGCTAGAGGCGGCGTCCATCTCGATAATATCTAGATGCCTACCCTCTAGTGCGGCTTTGCAGTTTTGGCACTCTCCACAGGGTTTTGAGGTAGGTCCATTGTCGCATTGCAAGGAGCGTGAGAAGATTCTCGCCGAGCTTGTTTTGCCACTACCCCGCAAACCGCTAAAAAGGTAGGCGTGTGAGATGTGTTTAGAATCTAGTGCGAGTGAGAGTGTTTGGGAAACAGCGTGCTGTCCGATTAAGTCTTCAAAAGTCGTAGGACGATATTTCAAAGCAAGGGCTAAAGACATTGAGACTCCTTAGTGATTTTACTCTTGGTTTTTGTGGGATTTATGTGTGTCTTCATACGAAAATGTCGGGAGATTGAGCTTGTAGCGAATCGCAAAGAGCCGCAAGAGCGTGCCAAACACAAGTGTAATAAGCACCGCACTTAGCGAATCCAAACCAACACCCACCACAAGCGTATAATACAAAGTCGCTGCAATCATACTCACACCCGCATACAACTCCTTTTGGAACACCAGCGGAATGCGATTGCAAAAAATATCACGCAAAATTCCACCAAAAATCCCAGTGATACACGCCGCACTCACAGCGATGATAAGCCCGTGATCGTGCTTCATCGCCACTTGCGCCCCGATGATACTAAACACCACCAATCCCAGCGCATCGAGGCTCAAAAATACCTTCTCAAAGCGCACAAGCTTTTTGGGGATAAGGATAGTAAAAATCGCACTCATACAGATAATAATCACATACACCGGATTTTCCACCCAAGTGAGCGGATATGTCCCAAGCAACATATCACGGATAGAACCTCCGCCAATGGCTGTAACAAGCGCAATAAACATCACGCCAAAAAGATCCATTTTGTGCTTACCCGCTGCTAATGCACCTGTAATCGCCTCAACAATGATACCGATGATAAAAAGTGTATGCAACAAAGCAGTATCACTTAGAGAATAGGACATTTCACGCCTTTTAGGAAAATCTCAAACCAGGATTATAATACATTTTCTCTTATGAGATATTAAAGGAATTACTTTTGCTTTTAGATTCAAAATTTTTGCGCAAATGTGCTATCACACTTCAAAGGATTACCTATGATGAGGTCTCTTTATACCGCTACCACAGGTATGCTAGGACAGCAGTTACAAATCGATACGACTTCAAACAACATTGCTAATGTCAATACCATTGGCTTTAAAAAACAACGTGCAGAATTTGCAGACTTGTTTTATCAAGTATTGCAGTATGCTGGAACTTCCACGAGTGAGACGACTATCTCGCCCACGGGCATAGAGGTGGGGATTGGGGTGCGTCCGATTTCGGTGCAAAAAATGTTTTCTCAAGGACACCCAAAAGAGACAGAAAACAACCTAGACATCGCGATTACAGGCAATGGGTTTTTTCAGATTCAGCTTCCTGATGGCAATATCGCCTACACACGCGCAGGAAGCTTCAAGCTCGATAGTGAGGGGAATGTCGTAACACCAGAGGGCTATCCGCTAATCCCAAATATCACAATCCCAGAAAACACCACGCAAATTAATATAGGCACAGATGGCACGGTAAGCGTGCTAGAGGGCAACCAAACCGAAATCAATGTGCTGGGGCAAATTGAGATTGTGAATTTTGTCAATCCCGCAGGATTACACGCGCTAGGCGATAATCTCCTTATCAACACCAATGCTTCAGGTGAGCCAATCGCAGGAGTGCCGGGTATAGATGGGTTTGGGCAGTTACGACAGGGTTTTATTGAACTTAGCAATGTCAAACTTGTAGAAGAAATGACAGACTTAATCACTGGGCAAAGAGCCTATGAGGCAAATTCTAAGACGATTCAGACAGCAGATTCTATGCTCCAAGTCGTCAATGGACTAAAACGCTAAATTTTTATATATCTTTACTTTTTTTTAAAAAATACTATAATACCCGCTTTTATTTCGAAAATAGGAGGGGTTAAATGACAAGACGCGATATGCTCAAAACTTCGGCAATGGTCTCTGTCGCTTTATCGAGTTCTTTGTCTTCTCTACAGGCAGCTGGTGCTATAAATGAGATTAAATTTGTGCCGCATGCGACGCACTTTGGTCCGTTTATCGCAAAGGTAAAAGATGGGAAATTTGTGGAGGTGATCCCAAGTCCGCAGGATAAGAATCCAAGCGTGATGATAGAATCTATGATCGATAGAGTTTATACAGATTCACGCGTGAAATATCCTTGTGTGCGTAAAGGATTTTTGGAGGGCAAGAACAACCCACATATGCGAGGCAAGGAGCCATTTGTGCGTGTGGATTGGGACACAGCCCTAGAGCTTGTCGCACAAAAAATCAAAGCAACACCAAAGGAAAACATTTACAATGCCGCTTATGGTGGCTGGGGACATGTGGGCAGACTGCATAATGCCAACAGCGTGGCGGGGAGATTCTTTAATATTGTGCTTGGTGGTGCGGTGGGCACAGATGGAGAATACAGCAATGGCGCGGCAGGGCGCGTAAATAGTGATATCATCGGCGATATGGAAGTGTATTCGCAGCAAACCACCCACGAGCAAATCATCAAACACACCAAAGTGTATGTGATGTGGGGCGCGGATCTGTTCAAATGCAATCGCATCGATTATGTCGTGCCAAATCATCTCAATGATACATACTACCCCAAATACAAGCAAGCGGGGATCAAATTCATCAGTATCGATCCATACTATAATGAAAGTGCGCAGATGTTTGATGCGCAGTGGATCAAAATCCGCCCAAATACCGATGTGGCGTTGATGCTTGGTATGATGCACTATCTCTACACGAGTGACAAATACAATAAGGAGTTTATACAAACCTATACCGATGGCTTTGATAAATTCCTCCCGTATCTGCTAGGACAGAGTGATGGCGTGGCTAAAGATGTGGCGTGGGCGTCAAAGATCACAGAAATTTCGCAATCTCAAATCAAAGAGCTTGCGGATTTGTTTGTTTCACAACGCACATTTATCGCGGGCAACTGGGCGATGCAGCGCGCACAATATGGCGAGCAAGCAGACTGGGGACTCATCGCGCTTGCGAGTATGATCGGACAGATTGGCTTGCCCGGCGGAGGCGTTGGGTTTTCTATGCATTATGCGGGTGGTGGGCAGGCAAATAGCGGCTACACAACCACACCCGGTCTCTCACAAGGGCGCAATCGCGTAAGTTTCTCAATCCCAGCAAGCCGAATCAGCGAGTGTATCCTCAATCCCGGGAAGTCTATCAATTTCAAAGGGCGTGTGATCACATTCCCAGAGATTAAGATGATCTATTGCTGTGGAGCGACACTCCTAGGACATCACCCCAATACCAATGAGCTTATCCGCGCTATTAGGAGTGTGGATACGGTGGTCGTGCATGAGCCATGGTGGACGCCTATGGCAAAGATGGCAGACATCGTATTCCCCAGCACTTGCACACTAGAGCGCGATGACATCACCAGCGGTGGGACTTATTCGCGCAATGTAATTTATGCAATGCGCAAAGTCATCGAACCAACCTATGAGCATAAAGATGATTTTGAAATTTTTGCAAATTTGAGCAAAAAAATCGGTGGCGAAGAGTTATACAATCGCTACACAGGCGGTATGAGCTATATGGAATGGATAGAAAAATTCTACAATAGCTCTAGTGGTGTGAATTTCAAGGATTTTGAGACATTTTGGAAAGATGGTTTTGTGGAATTTGACATTGATAAAAGCGCGTATGAATATGTGCGCCACGCAGACTTTAGAGCCGATCCAATAGCCAATAAACTCGCCACCCAAAGCGGCAAGATTCAATTCTTTGTCGATAAATTCCAAAAGGCGGATTTGGTGGATTTCAAAGGGCATGTGATGTGGTTTGAACCAGACGAATACCTAGGCAGCGCAGAATCTAAGGACTATCCTTTCCACCTGCTCACACCTCATCCACGTTATCGCGTGCATAGCCAGCTTGATAACACTTGGGTACGTGGTATGTATAAGATTCAAGGGCGTGAGCCAGTGGTGATAAACACACAAGATGCTGCAAAACTTGGTATCAAGCACGGAGAGATTGTGGAGGTGTATAACAATCGTGGGGCGGTGCTTGTCGGAGCGTTTGTAACAGATAATATCCGTGAGGGTGTCGTGCAGATTCAAGAAGGAGCGTGGTATGATCCAGAAAATCCCAATGACACATTGCCACGATGCAATGCAGGATCGTGCAATGTGCTTACAAGCTCGCGACCAACGAGTCGCTGGGCGCAGGCTACATCAGTAAATACTTGCCTAGTTGGTATCAGAAAACTTGGCAAGGACGAGGCAATCAAGCCCTACAAGGCTTCATCTGCACCAGAAATCATAGGAGCATAATATGAAAAAGGGTTTAATTTTTGGGATTGTATTGGTTGGAGTAGTGTGCGTAGCGGTGTTTTTTACTCAATCCAAAAATGGCGGGGGTGCGTTGGGGGCGGATCCTTCGTGTCATACATGCTTTAGCCTCAAAGGTGGAGATGCGCAAACAACAGCGAAAAAAAGCGACAATCACTTTTTTGCTAAAGAAGATGGTGTGAAGGTGTTTGATAATGAGGGCAAAAACGCTATTGGAAGCACAATTAAAGGATTTGGTGGCGAGGAGGTCAAGCAAATAGGCGAGTATGTCGTGCTCAAAGTCAAGGGCTATAAAAAAGATGGCGATTCTCAAGTGCTCTACGGAGATTCGGAGTTTATGCTCCCAGCAATCACGCTTGTTAGCGGTAATGTGGATTCAGATACCTTTGAGGTGGCTTTGCTCCAAAGTGATGTCCTCAAAGATTCCGGGGCGATTTGGAGCGAAAATGAATTCGTGTATTATGACAACTGCTCGATGTGCCACGCAGCACATGCTCCTAGTGAGCATACTATCCAAGAATGGGAGGGAATCTATGGCACGATGCGAGCCTTTGCAATGCCCACAGAGGCTAATGACAAGCTGATTTGGCAATACCTCCAAGCTCACGCAAAAGAGAGCTTTGCGGTGGAGGAGTAGGATTTTATAGAATCTCATCAAGGCTTGCCATCAGAAATTCTAGGATTGTGCGTAAGATTTGCTTGTTTTTGGAGGTGAGGCGAGGGAGTTACCTAAGTGGTAATGACCGAAGCCGAACCGAACAAATCAAGTAAAGATTGCGTGCAAGCCGAATTTCTAGAATCTAAAAGGACAAATATGCCAAGCTCACGAGAGTTTAAGGACTTTGTGCTAGAGCAGTTAGAATCTAGCACAGAGGGGTATAGATTTTCTGCTAGAAAGATGTTTGGGGAGTATTGTATCTATGTGCAGGATTTGCATACGCCTCTTGAGACACCTAAACCGCTCTTTTTGCTTTGTGATGATATGCTTTTTATCAAGCAGTATAAGGAGTTAGCTACATTCTTAGAATCTGCTCCTAAAGCCCCGCCTTTTGTGGGGGCGAAAGACTGGCATATCATAGATGTGGATTCCCATGCACTTTTGGGGGAAGTGATACAAACCATCGTACCATTTCTGCCCGAGCCAAAGCCAAAAAAACCGCGCAAAGTCAAGCCAAAAATACAAAATCCTCTTAAAGCTTGTCCATCGCGATACTAAATGGAGCTTTGTCAAACACCGCAATGTGAAAAAGCGAGTCAAAAATCTTAATATCAAGCAAAAATCCCTCGACTTTTACCTCGCATTTTTTGGTATCCATTTGTGTAGCCACAGCCTTGAAAAGCACCTCGTGTCCTAGCTCAATGGGCGAGAGAAACTTCACATCAGCTGCAATCATAATACTATGACGTTTGTTAATCGCTGCCATAGCCGCATACGCCGCAGTATTAAAGATATATCCTGCGTGGATAAGGCTATTGTGCGCTTCTTGGTCCATTACCATATGCTCCTCTGGCACAAACCGCACATTTGCCGCTCCTCTAGTAAGTGTGAGTATATCCCCACATGTGTGTAATTTCGTGCAAATATTAAGCGTGTCGTTGTCTATTGGTAGCTGCTCTTCTTGTTCGTCCATAACAATCCTTATGTTTTGATTAACCTAAAATACCCTCGCAATGGCGGTGGGTAACCCTCTATCGTCAAACCATTTGCAGAATCCAAAAAATCCTCCAAACTCAATGTGTCAATCCAATGGGTCTTGCGCTGCTCCTGCGTAGTCGTCTCCTGCACTCCCAGCACTTCAAATCCCCCAAATCCCGCACGCTCACACCAGCCTTTTAAAGCCTCAATACTAGGGATAAAATACACATTGCTCATTTTAGCATAGGATTTCTTAGGACAAAGGCATATTTCTTGACTAGATTCTATCAGCAAACAATCCAAAAACAACTCTCCACCTTTTTTTAAACTAAAACTTAAGCTTTTCAAAGTCGCGATAGGATCACTACGATGATAGAGCACACCAAGACACACGATACAATCGAATTTTTGCCCATACGCTGTGCTAAAATCCCGCAAATCCTCAACCCCTAGCGGATAAAAATGTATGGGGGCTTTGGCGAGAGATTGAATAAAATCAAATTGTGCCTTATAAATCGCGCTTGGGTCAAAACCATAGAGTGCCCTTGGAGCAAAACGTAACATCTCAAAGAGATAATAGCCATTGTTACACCCCATATCTAGCACTTCCTTGCCCGTGAGATTGAGATGAGGCGCAATGAGATTAAATTTCATAAAACTCTGCCATTCCGTGTCAATATGTAAAGTATCGATAAAAAATGGTCCCTTACGCCATGGTTTTAGCTCCATCGCGCTTCGTGTGAGAATCTCTCTCTCTTTGGGGCTTAGTGGCGTATCAGGCATAAGTGTGATACCACGACTTGGCTCATCTACTGGAGGCAGGACAAGGCTAAAAGATGTGCTAAGAGCCTTGAGGTCTGCCACAGCCTTAGCAAAGAGCACAGAATCTTTGCGCGTTGCAAAATGTTGGCACTTTTGCTCTAAGGCGAGTTTTAGTGCTTCTTTGGTATTTATGGGCTTTGGGATCATAGGATTCCATCAAAAAGCGTGGGTTGGTGCGTATCCTCATGGGTGTGCAAAATCTCCATAAGCCTTGCATCATCAATTCCTAAAATAAGCATAAAATTATACTGCCTATGGCGGATAAGCGAGGAGATGTCAGCATCGTTTTTATACACGAGAAAATCCTTAGATTCATTAGGAGGGGTAAAGTTGCTGGATTCTGGGATTACATACAGACGTTTGCCCCATTTGGCGTAGGTATCAAAATAGTGCATAAAATCTCGGAAATACCCTATGTCTGTTTGTGCGATGACGACTTTTTGAGTCTGCCCAAAATCGCGGATTCTGCCCTTTGGGTCGATGAAATTTGGCTTTAAAAGACACAAACTCTCAAACCTATCAAGATTGTATTCTATACCCTGTGTCTGACAAAATGCACACACCTCGCTTAGCGCACCAACAAAGAGATAGGGGAGGTTGAGGAGATACTCCCTGCCATCAAGAAGCAAACGCACATCAAAAAGCGTGTAAGCAAGAAGCTCAAAGGGTGGATTGAGAGGCTTTAACAAACTCATAATGTTGGTAGAAAGGAGCAAAATATCTTGATTATCTGTTAGAATGTAGCGGATTTTTGGGTGCAGAGATTCTAAGAGTGTTTGAAAATCCCCCTGCGTGAGACACACACGTTTATCAGTAATGATGTTTGTGCTAAGTGCGTATTCTACGGCATTCATACTCACCATTTGGATATCCCACACAAGCATTTTGTAGTATATGAGGTGCTTGATAGCTTCTTGCATATTTGCTACCTCTATCCAAGCTATCTCTTGCCACGATGAATCGCTCCAATGTGTATCCTCCTGCACACGCAAATCTTTGGGATACACGATTCCATACGCTCCTTGTGCGATGGCTTGAGGTATATCCTTGGGATTTAATGCCACAAAAAGCCAACCGCGCTGTATTTTATCCACCCTAGAGCTGATGTTTTCAAACGCGCTGATGCTTGGCGTGTTTTGTAGCAATCCCCGCACGATACTCACTACTTCTGAAAGTCGCATTATAATGGGCTCCTAAATTCTTAATACAATGTGCTTACAACAAAGCCTTTTAAGGTTTATAACTCGATAGTCTTTGATAGAATCTCTACAAGCTATAATTTCGGATTCTAAGAGATTTTATCAAACCCATAGGTATTTCTTTTATTTTTTAGCTCATTTTTGCTACAATGAAGCCCAAAGTAAGCAAAGGCAATACAATGAATGAATCTCATCAATTATTAGACGAGCTAGAGCGCAAACTCCAATACCATTTCAAAGACCAAAAACTCCTTATCCAAGCCCTCACACATCGCAGTTGCAAGAGCAAAAATCATAACGAACGACTAGAATTTTTGGGCGATGCGGTGCTTGATTTGATTGTAGGAGAGTATTTGTTTAAAAAATTTCCAAAGCTTAGTGAGGGCGATCTCTCCAAGCTTCGCGCGTGTATCGTCAATGAACAAGGATTCAATAAACTTGCGCTTGCACTTGATTTGGGTAAATACATCTTTATCTCTCCAAGCGAAGAAAGCAACAACGGACGATCCAAGCCCTCAATCCTCTCTAACACTTTTGAGGCTCTCATCGGGGCAGTGTATTTAGAATCTGGCATACAAGAAGCCATTCGTATCACTTACACGCTTTTAGAATCTAACTACAACAAAATCGATTTTAGACTTTTTAGTGATTTTAAAACTTCCCTCCAAGAGCTCACGCAAGCGAGATTCTCACAAATCCCGCGCTATGAGCTTATCAGTGAGAGCGGACCAGATCATCAGAAGTCCTTTACAATGGCAATTTTCATCGACAATAAAGAATACGCGCGCTGCACCGGAAGCTCTAAGAAAAATGCGCAACAAAAATGCGCCCAAGTCGCCTATGAAATCTTGCGAAAAGAGTGTGTATGAATACCTTTGGGCATAGATTGCGTGTGAGCACTTTTGGTGAATCTCATGGCAGGGGCGTGGGTTGTGTAATCGATGGTATCCCCGCTGGATTGTTTATCGATGAGGAGTTTATCACTAGTGAAATGCGCCTGCGACAAGGTGGCAGGACACCATACTCCACACAACGCAAAGAATCCGATGAAGTAGAGGTATTAAGCGGTGTGTTTGAGGGCAAAAGCACGGGTGCGCCTATCGCGCTTTTTATCCCTAATCTTGCTAACAAATCTAGGGATTATGACAACATCAAAGACATTTTTCGCCCCTCTCACGCGGATTTTACATACTTCCACAAATACGGCATACGCGACTATCGCGGCGGAGGGAGAAGCTCGGCACGAGAAAGTGCAGTGAGAGTGGCTAGCGGAGCGATTGCCAAGCTTTTGCTTAGGGAGTTTGGTATCCACATAGGCGGTGGGATTGTAGGCATAGGTGGGATAGAATCTACGCGCACAGACTTTAGCCTGATTGAGTGCCAAAACGCGCGAGATTCTGAAATCTTTGCGCTTGATAGCACATTAGAATCTGCACAAAAACAAGCCATCTTAGAAGCCAAAAACGCTCACGATAGTGTCGGTGGTGTGGCACTTATCAAGGCATTTGGTGTGCCTGTAGGGCTGGGCGAGCCGCTGTATGACAAACTAGATTCACACATAGGAGCGCAAATGCTGGGTTTAAATGGCGTCAAAGCTGTGGAAATCGGCGAAGGTTGCAATGCCTCCAAACTCAAAGGCTCACAAAACAATGATTGTATGGACGCTCAAGGATTTGTCAGCAATCATAGTGGCGGTATGCTAGGGGGTATAAGCAATGGCGAGGAAATCGTGATAAAAGTGCATTTTAAGCCCACACCTAGTATTTTTATCCCTCAAACCACACAAGATATGCAAGGCAATCTCGTGCGATCCCTCATCAAAGGGCGACACGATCCGTGTATTGCAGTGCGTGGGAGCGTGGTGGCGCAGGCTCATCTTGCTATTATCCTTGCAGATATGCTTCTTGCCAATGCCACTAGCACGATGGCGCACCTACAAGCAATCTACCACAGAATCTAAGCAAAAGGAATATTATGGCATCAAAAATCATTACGCGTTTTGCGCCCTCCCCCACAGGCTATTTGCATATAGGGGGCTTGCGCACCGCACTTTTTAACTACCTCTATGCCAAAAGGCATAATGGCGAGTTTTTGCTTCGTATTGAGGATACTGATATGGCACGCAACTCCAAGGAAGCTGCGGAAGCGATTATAGAATCTTTCAAATGGGTGGGATTAGCCCATGATCGTGAGATTGTCTATCAAAGCGAACGATTCCCTCTCTATGCGCAATATATCCAAAAACTCCTAGATGAGGGCAAGGCATATCATTGCTATATGAGCAAGGAGGAGCTAGAATCTAAGCGTGAGGAAGCACAAAAACAAGGTAAGGTATGGAAATACGACAATCGCTATCGGGATTTTAGTGGCACGCCACCAGAGGGAATAACGCCCGTGGTGCGTATCAAAGCCCCAAGTGAAGGTGTGATAGAGTTTGAAGACGGCGTGAAGGGAGCTATGAGTATCAATGCCAAAGAGCTTGATGACTTTGTCATCGCTAGGGCTGATGGCACTCCGACATACAATTTTGTGGTGGCAGTTGATGACGCGCTAATGGGCGTGAGTGATGTCATACGCGGCGATGATCATTTGAGCAACACACCTAAGCAAATCATCGTCTATCAAGCTCTAGGTTTTGCTATCCCTAAGTTTTTTCATGTGCCTATGATTCTAAGTCCAGAGGGCAAAAAACTAAGCAAACGCGATGGGGCTATGGGTGTGATGGAGTATCAAAAAATGGGCTATCTCCCGCAAGCCTTGCTTAATTTTCTTGTGCGACTTGGGTGGAGCTATGGCGATGAGGAGATTTTCTCACTTGAAAAACTTTTAGAGGTTTTTGACCCTTATACATTAAACACCGCACCATCAAGCTACAACCAAGAAAAGCTCCTATGGCTCAATCAGCACTATATCAAGCATACACCAGCGCGCGAGCTTTTGGGGCTTTTGGGTGAGTTTGGCGTGCGGGGATTAGAGGGCTATGAGGGGATCAACGCAAGCCCAGAGGCTTTGGACGCGCTTTTTGGCGAGCTTAAAGATCGGAGTAAGACTTTAGTCGAGTTTGCCACGCAGTATAATGAAATCCTCCACGCCCCCACCACCTACGATTCTGGGCTACTTAAAAAGCTAGATTCACAAGGTGTGGAGATACTCACCAAATTATGCGCGATTTTCCCCACACTTCCCACCACTAGCCCAAGCGATGTAGAATCCGCCATACACGCATTTAGTGAGGCTAATGGGCTAAAAATGGGGCAGATTATGCCACTACTACGTCTAGGGATTTTAGGTAAAGGCGGAGGGATCGCTATGGGTGTAGCGATATTTGTGCTAGGAGTGAGAGAGTGTGAGAGACGAGTGCGCATATTGCTAGATTCACAGGGGGAGAAATGCTAACACCAAAGAATCCAGAATCTCGCGATAGTGAAATTTGGAGTTAAATAATGGACAAGACTATCAAGATTCAAAAAACCCAAGCACTTTTACAAGAGGTGCTAACCACCGCGCTAAGTGAGCTAGATGACCCGCTTTTGCACTCCCTAAGCGTTACGCGAGTGCTTTGCTCTAGGGGCAAATACCACGCCAAAGTGTTTATAGAATCTAGCACATTTGATGACAAAGAAAAATCCCAAATCCTCGCACACCTTAATAGAGCGAAATCTCTCTTGCGTGAGTATGTCCTAAGCACGACAGGCTGGTTTAAAAGCCCGGATTTTAGCTTCGTGTTTGATGATGAACTAAGCACGAGCAAGAATCTTGATGCACTCTTTGAGCAAATCAAAAAACAAAGGAGTGGCAATGATTGACCCCGCCCTAGAATCCCAAATCGCTAATCTTGCACAATCTATGGGTTTTGTGCTTTATGACATTGTGTGGGTAAAAGAAAATGAACAAAACATCTTGCGTGTCTCACTCACAAAACCCCACGATAACCCAAAACACACAATCAAGCCGCGTCCAGCTATTAGCCTCGATGAATGCGCACTTTTTAGCACCGCGCTCTCCCCGCTCCTTGATGTCGCGCTAGAACAATCCCAAGCCTATCATCTTGAAGTAAGCTCACCGGGGCTAGAGCGCACACTCAAAAAACCCCAGCATTTTGCCTTTAGTCTAGGCGAGGAAGTGGGCGTAACACTCAAGGACAAAAGCACAGAGGGCAAAAATGTGATAATCGAAGGGCTTTTGTGTGCGTGCGATGAGGAGAGTATCACACTAGAAGGGCATACGCCAATCCCTCTAGCACAGATTAAAAAAGTTAAGACAATCTTTAGATTCTAATGCTTGATACGATACTGCTTCAATATGCCATTGCCAAGGCGTGGGAATACCAAACTCTCACGCTCCCAAATCCTAGCGTGGGTGCGCTGCTCTACTCCCCACGATATGGAATCTTGAGCTTGCAAGCCCACCAAAAAGTCGGCGCACCACACGCCGAGGTGCTTGCCTTCGCCCATGCTGCCCGCAAACTCTATGAGATAGAATCTAAAACCACCAACGACATCATAGAATCTAAACAATCTCAAGGACTAGATTCAGGCAGTGTATGCACGCGAAGCGGAGCGAGTGGAGATTCACTCTCCACGAGCGATACACAAGAGCAACGCTCTTGCGTTGAAATGATAGAATCTCTAGATTCTCTCTTTGCCCTGCCACTTTTAGAGCAAAGCCAAGCCCTGCATACATTTTTAATACAAAATGCACGCGGATTGTTTGAGGATTGCACATTGTATGTGAGCCTAGAGCCATGCACACATTTTGGCAAGACGCCTCCTTGCGTAGAGCTTACTAAGGCTATGCGTCCAAAGCGCGTAGTCATCGGCACTACTGACCCACATACAAAAGCTAGTGGCAGCGCAGAGATTCTCAAACAAAGTGGGATAGAGGTTGTGTGTGGAATCTGCGAGCGTGAAGCACAGGCACTACTCTACCCTTTTATGTGTTGGCAGGAACGTGGGAGCTTTAGGCTCTTTAAACTCGCTATGCGCTTAAATGGCGATTACAAAAGTGGGCAAATCTCACAGCCCGCCACACAGGTTTTCACACACAACCAACGCGCTGTGAGCGACACGATCATCGTCTCTGGAGAGACTTTCCGCACCGATATGCCCCGCTTAGATTCTCGGCTTGCTACACCGCCCTATGATGCTTCACATTTGCCAAATATCGAGATTCTCACACGTTCCACATTTGCCCCAAGCCTCAATCCACACTTCGCCTCACGCCCCGCCACGCTCTGCCACAGCCCAGATTCATTAAGCACGCATCAAGGCTTTTGTATCATTGAGGGAGGCTTTGGGCTTTTGGCGACACTTAGAGAGCAAATCGATATGGTGCTAGTGCATATCGCTCCTAATCTCTACCCACACACGTCCATACCCTCATCACACGATTATGCGCACAAGGAGCTTTATCGCCTTAGTCTTTTGCACACTACTTCACACACAGGAGACATCAGCCTATGGTTCAAAAACCCCTAGCCATCTACCAATTTAGCGATGGGTATTGCTACAACACCGATAGCCTAATCCTTGCACATTTTGCCAAAGATTTTCTAAAGCCTCACCATAGGGTGCTAGACATCGGCGCAGGAAGCGGGATACTAGGATTACTCTGTGCGCGTGATACGCCCATATCACTAGAAATGGTCGAGCTAGATCCAAAAACCTGTATCCTCGCACAAATCAACGCACAAAACACAGACTTTGCCAAAGAAGCAATTATCCATAACCAAAACATCTTTGATTTTCAAACCCAAGGGCTTTTTGATGTGATAATCTCAAACCCACCCTTTTACAATGCCAATATCATCAAAAGCCCAAACAAGCGCAAAAATCTCGCACGAATCCAAGATTCTATGCCGCTTGATAAACTGACTAAATACACCAAACGCCTTCTTAAGCCACGTGGTAATTTGGTAATGTGCTACGATGCGCGTGAGTGCTACAATCTCCTATCTTCGCTCAAAAATGCAGGACTTTTTTTACAAAATATGCGTTTTGTCTATCCTTTGAGTGATAAATCTGCTACACTTGTATTGATACAAGCAAAAATTGATTATAGGGGTGATGTGAATGTCTTGCCGCCGCTTTTTACGCACAACTCTCCCAATCAGCAAGACAACACCAAAGAATTACAGGCAATTTATCAGTGGGCAAAAACCTTTAGTATCAAGGTTTGTAGCCATGATGTATAGCCCCAAAGCATAAAGGAAAGGTATGGATTTATTTACCACCATCACACTTGCACTCGCGCTTAGCGTGGTGTTTGGTATCATTTTTAGCAAGCTAAAAATCCCCGTGCTTATTGGATATATCGTTACGGGTGTGGTCGTATCGTATTTCGTGCGGTTAAACTCCGAGGACGCAAGCCATTTACGAGAAATCGCAGAATATGGAATCGTCTTTTTGATGTTTCTCATCGGTGTGGAATTTAGCTTTAATAAAATGCGCAAAATGAAACAAGAAGTGGTGGTATTTGGGAGTATGCAGCTTGGGCTTAGTATGTTGCTCTTTTTCTTGGGGGGTTATTATTTCTTTGGCTTTGGGCTTTATACTTCACTCATTGTTGCGAGTGCGCTTAGCCTCTCATCGACTGCTATCGTGCTCAAATACCTTAAAGATTCTAGGCAGATAGAAACCGGCTATGGCAAAAGCTCGGTGGGAATTTTGATTATGCAAGATATTGCGGTAATTCCTATTTTGCTAATGATTGCCATGATGAGCAACAAAGATCTTATACTCTCTGATATGCTGCTAAAAACTTTTATCTCCGTTGCAATTTTGCTTTTTGTCCTCTTTTTTCCGGGTAGATACCTCGCCAAAAAAATGCTACGATTTACCGCCGGTATGAATACTGATGAGATCTTTGTCGCAGCGGTGCTACTCATCGTGCTAGGCTCCTCGCTTATTAGTAGTTATTTTGGATTTTCTGCTTCGCTTGGGGCTTTTTTGGCAGGTATGATTATCTCTAATACCCCCTATCGCTACCAAGTAGAATCTGTGCTTATTAACTTTCGTGATATTTTGCTTGGTGTGTTTTTCATCACTATTGGTATGCAAGTAAAGCTAGATTTTTTGGTGCAATATTTTTTGCCAATCACAGCCCTTATCCTCTGCACGATGCTTGGTAAAACACTTGTTGTGTATGTGTTTTTGCGCTTTTTTTGTGGTGATAGAATCGCGTTTAAAACCGCGCTTTCTCTCTCACAAATCGGGGAATTTTCTTTTGCAGTATTCCTCATCGCAAGCTCTCATCAAGTCCTCAATCTCAAGCCAAGCGGAGGATTAATCCAGCACATACTACCGCAAGGCTTCCTTGAGAGTATTACCACAGAGGAGATTTACCAATTCCTCACGCTTATGGTGATTTTTTCGATGATAGCCACCCCTTTTATCCTCGAAAAACTCGAAAGTATTACCAATTTCACACTCACAAAACTCGGCATTCTCAAAGACAAATCTTCTGAACACGATTTACCCTCTAGCTCTGAATCTTTGCACAATCATTACATCGTATGTGGGTATGGCAATGTCGGCAGAGAGACCATCAAAAGACTCCAAGAAAGTGGCAAGGAATATATCGCCATAGACAATAACCCTACAAATGTGCGTAGCGGACTCGATAAAGGCGATAATGTGATTTTTGCAAATCTCATTTATGGCAATATATTCCAACAAGTGGGAATACAAGAATGCGCGGGAGTTATCATCGCCATAGATTCTGTGTATGAAGTGCGTAGTATCTATGACAAGATTCGCTCTATCGCACCTGCGTGCAAAATATTTGCCCGCATAAGTGCGCAAGGCAAGAAAGAAGGGGTTGATTGGCTGGACTTTAGCGCAGCAGTCGATGAACCCGCAGAAATCGCCAATCTCCTTGTGCAAATCGCCCTTGCCAAAGAAGATATACAATAGCCCTCTTTAAACCTCTCTCTTTAGTTGCTTTGTTTTTCTAAGAGTGATTGAATCTTTGGTGCATTTGCCTTGCTCACAAAGAAAAATATCTCCACACGATTATTTTTTGCGCGGTTTTGTGGTGTGTCATTTGGCGCGATAGGATCATAAGGTCCATATCCTGATATGGAGATTCTATGCGGCTGTATGCCTTTTTGGACAAGCTCACGCATCACATTTATCGCTCGAGCACTTGAAAGCTCATAATTATCCTTATAGGGCGAACGTGCAGGTAGAGGCGCACTATCTGTATAACCACGTACATCAAGATGCACATACTCTGGATATGCCTTGATAATGGTTACAAGCCTCTCCAAATAGGTAAAATTATCACTATTAGTAATCTCTGCCACGCCCGGTTCGAATAAAATCTGACTAGGCAAACGCAAAAATGTCCCAGAATCTATTTGCTCCAAAACCCCACCAATATCGGCTTGTATATCCGAAGGTATGTTTGGCTCTGAAATAGGACCAGAAGATGGCGAACTCTCATCAGCATCGTTACCCTCGTAATTACCAGAATCTTGATCCACGGGCGAGGGCAGAGGCATCGTGATAGGATAATCAAAAAATGTGATAAACGCTTCTTTGAGAGCCTTTGCCTTTTCGGCACTTGTTGAAGAAATCGCCCACAACGCAATAAAGAGCGCAAGCAAGAGAGAGAGGAAGTCCGCATAGGGCACCGCCCACTTCTCGCCAGCAGCACATTCAGGACATTTTTTCTTTTTTGCCATTGTGTATTCCTATTCAAATTGTGAGATTTTTGGCTCACCGGGCTTAATAAAGCCTAGTAGCTTCTCCTCAAGGTTGCGTGGGTTGTCGCCATTAGCGATACTTACCACACCCTCTAAAATCAACATTTTTTCTTGCACGATGTCCTTGCTCTTTGCCATTAGCTTATGTCCCCAAGGACCAAAGAGTGCGTATG
Organism: Candidatus Helicobacter avicola; assembly: GCA_019112865.1. Classification (GTDB taxonomy): domain Bacteria; phylum Campylobacterota; class Campylobacteria; order Campylobacterales; family Helicobacteraceae; genus Helicobacter_F; species Helicobacter_F avicola. The sequence goes on along the minus strand of DXIN01000030.1, from coordinate 79,560 downwards.
CCCCAAAAATCCCCGTAACCGTCGCAGTAAATGCCCCCGAGATCCCTGCTGCCATTGCCTTAGGATCATCAAGAAGTTGGAGAGCAAGCATAAGACCCATAACCGCGCCCACAAGCCCAAATGTCGGGCAAGTCTCACCCATAGTAATCCAATAGTGTGCGCTACCATGGTAGTATTCCTCCAGCACCTCAAGCTGAATCTCCATATCCTCACGCACCGCTGCTGCATCGCGTCCATCGATAATCATACCAAGTGCCTTGCGCAAGAAATCATCTTCTATTTGCGCTGCCTTACCTTCTAGTGAAAGCACACCATCTTTACGCGCCATAGTCGAGAGCTCTACAAGCTGCCTAATGGTTTCATTAAGGTTGATACTTGAGCTAAGAAACACGAGCTTGAGTTCCTTATACGCTCCCTTGACATACGCTCCATGTGTGGCAGTAATCGCTGAAAACGCCGCTGTAGGGATCACAATCATCACAGAGCTTAAGTGAATCACATGCAATGGGTTACCACCTTCGAGAATATCCCCAATGGAAATACTTGTAACCGCCAACACCATACCCATAATCGTCGTTAAATCCATAACACGCCCTTAGAAATTTTAAGCTATAAAAGCAAAAAGCGTTCTCAAATTAGCAGGCTACTATCTCTACTTTGAGGCTTTGGAACAAACGGGACAAGAGGGATTTTTGCGCAGGAGAAATTTATTAAAATACAATCTTTGCGTATCAAAAATACCTAGACAATTCACAAGAAGTGTCCTATGCAAATGTGGCATATCTCTATGCAAAAAGTATTTAATCGCTTCACCTGCTTGCATAGAACCCAAAATCCCTGTGCTAAATCCACAAACACCACCCTGGAAGTTTCTACGCAATTCTTGGGAGGCAAGTGCCTCAAACACACACCCAAAACACGCGCTATCTGGGATATGTGTCATAATCTGTCCTTGGTATTGGAAATATCCTGCAGTGCTAAATGGCTTGCCTGTGGCTACACAAGCCTGATTGACTAAAAATGTCGTATGGAGATTGTTAGTCGTATCGATGATAAAATCATAACCCTGTATGATTTTGAGTGCATTGCGCACATCAAGGGCTTGAAAATAACCCTCAAATGTGATACTTGGATTCATTTTTTGAAGCTTGGCTTGTGCAGCTCGCACTTTGGGACGATTAAGAAACGAAGTCTCATAGAGGACTTGGTGTTGCAAATCACCAATATCAATCGTATCATAATCAATGAGTCCTATCCTGCCTACACCTGTGGCAGTCAGATATATGCTTGCGATAGAGCCAATAGCCCCCACACCCACTATAAGCACACTCGCATCTAGGAGCTTTAGTTGCCCCTCTTCACCAACATTTGGGAGATTAATACCACGCAAATATCGTTGTTTATGAGATTCACTAAGCATTTTATATCCTTGTGAGCCAAAATTTTACATTTGCTTGCTCATCACGCGCGATTGTTTGCTCTCCGTGACCGGGATACAGAGGCATCGCCGCAATGTCTTGGAGAGATTCAAAACGCAAGAGAGATTCGCGCATATCATCGGGGTTAGAATAGGCAAAATCACTCCTACCAATACTACGATAAAAGATAAAATCCCCACTAAAAATATGCCCATCTATCTCTATCATACAACAACCCGGCGTGTGTCCGGGAAAATGATGAAAGGTAACCTCTACACCTCCTAGTGTGAGTGTCTGACTGGCTTTGTAGGATTCTACAAGTAATGTAGGGCGGCTTGGGGTAAGTCCGAGGCTAAACACATCGCTTTGGAGTAAAAACGCATCAAGCTTGTGGCAGATAAGCGGAATATCCTCAAAATGCTCTTGGAGCTTAGCATTATCCCAAATATGATCAAAATGCCCGTGGGTATTGAGGATAGCTATGGGCTTTTGGCAATGCGCAATCACCCATTGATGTGCGTCCTCACCCGGATCGATGATAAACTGCCCCTGTGGCAAATCCACAACATAACAATGTGTCTGATAGACTCCAAAAGATTGTTGTAAAATCTTCAAACCCCCGCTCCTTAAATGAAACCTTCCATAAAATCAATCCAAAATCATCATAAGAATCTCTTTCGATAAAATACTAAAATTTCGCTAGAATCTAAAAACCAAATTTTATAATATTTTAGGTGCAAAGTGCTACAAAAAATCTTATTTTTTTCTCTAAGCATTACTTTATTACAAGGCGCGGATAAAATCCTCATAGATTCCACACTCTCTGCACAAAAAGCCTCTGTGTATGAGCAAGTTATCTATAGTGTATCTATCCAGATTCACCAGGAGGTTTTTGAGAAGATTCACTCCTTGGATATTGCGCGTTTGTATCTACCAAAGGCAAAGGTCATAGAGATTGAACGCATAGAGGGCATAAATAGAGGCGAGTATATCGTCTATGAAATGCGTTATTGCCTCTACCCACTAGAATCTGGCACACTTAAAATCGAACCTCTATCAGTGCAGGTGGGATTTGAAGAGGAGGATTCTTTAACCCAAGATGAGGAAGCACACGATGTGTTTTTGTCGCCCAAATCCACGCGCACGCCCTCACATACCCTCTTGCGCACACTCTCTACCCCAGCACACAAGCTAGAAGTTACTCCTCTACGCTTAGATTCTCAAGATAATCTCTATACCAAAACCCCACTTTATGGGACAAGTCGTCTCATCACACAAAGTCCTGCGCGCGATGTGAGTGCTGGGGAGCCATTAGAATTTAATATCGCGCTAGAGAGTTATGGTGATATTTTTGATTTAGATTTTGTGCTTGATATCCCCAATGTCAGTATTTATGCCACTCCTGCTACGATTAGCTCAAAATGGAATGAAGGGCGATACCTCCACACACTAAGCAAGCATTTCACGCTTATCGCACAAGATACTTATGAAATCCCCTCATTTGGGTATAGCTATGTGCAGCATACAAAAGTCTATCCTATTGCTAGCACACCCTATGCGATTCATATCCAAGATGCCCCATTGCCTATGCACCAGATAAGAGATTCTCTCTCTTTGTGGTGGCTTGGATTGGTTATTGTAGCGGTGCTTTGTATGGGGTTATGGCTATGGTGGAGGCAATCTCACAAAAGACTTTATAGACTTATTGCTCGCTCTCACTCTTATAATGAGCTTTTGGGGGTGATTCTTGTGCGCACACCTCATACCTATACATCTTTTGTGCGTGCTTTAGAATCTCGCCTCTATGATTCCAACTTCCCCTCCAAACTCCCAAAAAATTCGTATGACAAAAAACTCCTGCGCACCCTTGCTAAAGAGTTTTATAACACACAAATCAAGGAGCTAGTATGAATCCATTTACCAAAGCCTTGAGCGATTTTAAGGCGCAGCACAGCCTCCGAGAACTCCAGCCATATACACACGATGGTGTTTTTGTATGTGGGGATTTGGGAGAGCAGTTGCTCAATCTCGCTTCTAATGACTATTTGGGCTTGCAGATTCTCTGGCGAGAACATATTGCAAAATTCCTCCAAAATGCTAGCAAAGAGATTGCCTACCTAAGCTCAAGCTCCTCACGCTTACTAAGCGGGGATTTCCCGATTTTCTCCCAGCTAGAATCCCTCATCGCAAGTTTATATGGCAAAGATTGCTTGCTTTTTAATAGTGGCTACCACGCAAATGTTGGTATGATTGGGGCTTTGGGCAAACTTGGCAGAGTGCTTTTTCTCATTGATGAATACGCACACGCAAGTGTGTTTGATGGTATCACCCTCTCACGCGCTCACTTTAGGCGGTTTGCTCATAACGATATGCGAGCACTACAAGAGCTTTTGGCACATTATCAGAGTGAGTATGATATGCTTATCATCGTGGCAGAGGGCTTGTATTCTATGGACGGGGATTTCGCCCCCATAGATGAGCTTGTGGCGTTAAAAAAGTGCTATGACAATGTCTATCTGTATCTTGACGAAGCCCACAGCATAGGTGTATGTGGCGATGATGGCTTAGGGAGGGCAAAGGAGCTTGAGCTAAGCGAATCTATTGATTTTTTAATCCTCACATTTGGCAAGGCTATAAGCTCGGTAGGTGCGTGTGTAGTATGCCACAGCGAGATTAAGCACTATTGTGTCAATACCGCACGAAGCCTCATCTACTCCACCGCCCTTCCACCGCTCAATGTCGCCTTTAGCGCGTATGTGTTTGCCTCTCTGTCGCAATTAGCCCCATATAGAATCCACTTACACAATCTTAGCACCAAGTTAAAACATAAGTTAGCGGCATACTGCCAAAACTCCATAGTGTTGGGAGAGGCACATATCCTTAGTATCGTAGTTAAGAGCAATGAGCGCGCACTCAAACTCGCAGAGCATTTACGCAAACGCGGGATTTTCGCTCCAGCAATCCGCTATCCGAGTGTGCCAAAAGAGCTTGCACGCGTGAGAATCTGCCTCAATGCCGCCTTGCAGCCCACACACATACATATGCTCCTAGAGGCGATACAGGAGGCAAACCTATGAAAATACATTTTTTTAATGGCGCACCGCACACATCATTTAAGCTTTTTATGAGTGGCTTTGGGGTGTTGCCACGCGCCTTTAATCCCACGCAATCTCTAGCTATGGTCTATGACTATCGTGATTTTAGCAATCTTGATGAGATTGTATGCCTTGCCAAAGACGCACAATCCCTCATCGCGTGGTCTATGGGTGTCGCCATAGCCTCTAGAATCTTTACAGCTCCTAGTCCTTGTCTTGAAAATGCCATAGCAGTTAATGGCACGATTGTAGGCATAGATTCTAAGTTTGGCATACACCCAAGACTTTTTAAACACACAATTGAGCATCTGGACACAGAGGCATTTGCACGCGGCTGCTTTGGGGATTGTGAAAATTATGCAAATTTTTGTGAGTTCCTATCGCCCACACAAACGCTTATTGAGGAATTGCAATCTTTGCGAGATTTTTGCACCACATCTCTAGCCTATGTGCCTAAGTGGCGTAAGGCATTTGTGAGCGATAATGATGTGATTTTTAGCCCTCTTGCACAAAATCTTGCGTGGGAATTATATGCCAAAACACACGAGGATTTTACACTCCACAGGCTTGCCTACCCACATTTTGTGTTTCAATCTCTCAAGGTTTTTTAGGGGCTGTGTATGTCTCTATCCGCCCAGCGATTTTTACGCCATGCCCATAACTACGAGCGATATGCTATCGTGCAGCACCAAATGGCACAAAAACTCATAGAGATTCTCCGAGGATCTCCCTCACAATGCACAGATATTTTTGAGTTTGGTTGTGGCACAGGAAGCTACACGAAGCTTTTAGAATCCCTCTACCCCCACGCGCACTTTGTGTGCAACGACATCAATAACTACGCGCAGTATTTTGGTGGAGGCAAAGAATTTTTGCGCTTTGATATGAAAGACTTGAGTGAGATTCTATCCCCACGCACCTTTGACCTCATCACGGCTAATGCCGCGATTCAGTGGCTTAACCAACGCAAATGCTTGCAGACACTGCCTAGGTTTTTGCGCTGCGGCGGAGCATTACTCCTCTCAAGCTTTGGGAAGCGCAATCTCTGGCAGATTAGGGAGCTATGTGGAGTTGGGCTAGAGTATCTGAATCTAGAGGAGTATGAGGAGATTCTAAGTGAGCATTTTGAGATTTTACATCTCTCCCAAGACAGCCACACACTGCACTTTGAATCTGCGATTGAGGCTTTTAGACATCTGCATTTTAGTGGGGTAAATGGTGTGCAAAATGGCTTTTTTTTGAGCAAAGAGCTTTTGGGGAATTTTGAAAAAAACTTCGCAAACACACTCACTTATGATTGTGTTTTTATCTATGTGAGAAAAAAATAGCACTTAACTCCAAACACCCTATTGTTTTATTTTCTTTTAAGGGGGGGGGATATAATACTCGCTGCACAAGTAATTGTGGAAATTTTTACATCAAAGGAGTGTTATGAAACATATACTAGCAGCATCTTGCCTCTGTGTTTTTGTTATGTTTGGGTGTGCGTCAAAGAGTGCAGCACAAATCGAAAAAGAAGTTCGTCAAGAGCTGGGAGCTTACACAAAACCCTCTGTAGAAAAACTTTATGCCAAAGTGCTCAATGACGAAGAGATGGGTGCGCTCAATCACTGTATCGCAGACGATCTCGCAAGAAACCTCACCCAAGAAGAAAAGCTATTTTTGGTAGGTAACCCCATAGAAAAAGCGCAACACGCAGAAAAAGCAGGTCCTTCCCTCAACAAAAAGACAATGCCAAACAGCCCAGAGATGAAAAGAGCTTTTGGTGATTGTAGTATTGCCCTTGGTATTGCTAAAATCATAGATCAAGCAAAAAAATAATCCCAAATATCCTCTCTGCAACGAGAGGGTATCGCCCCTATCACAAAAACTGCAATGAGCAACAATAGAGTATGTTTTTGTAAATGTCAAAATACCTATCCCCTATGCACCAACACAGATTCTATAATCTTATCAATATCCCCATCTAGCACGCCACCTGTGTCGCTCGTGGCATACCCGCTGCGCAAGTCTTTGACCTGCTGATAGGGTGCAAGCACATAGGAGCGGATCTGATGTCCCCAGCCTATCTCGCTTTTTTCTTGTGTCGCCACATCATCTTGTTGTTTTTGTCGCTCTAGCTCATAGAGCTTGGATTTGAGCATTTTTAGCGCAGTGGCTTTGTTTTTGTGCTGACTTCTATCATTTTGGCATTGCACGACAATTCCGGTGGGCAAATGCGTAATCCTGATAGCAGATTCTGTCTTATTGACATGCTGTCCGCCTGCACCGCTTGCGCGGTAGGTGTCTATACGCAAGTCCTTATCTTCAATGACGATATCGATGTCATCATCAAGCTCGGGGCTTACCTGCACACTGCTAAAGCTCGTGTGCCGCTTGGCATTGGCATCAAAGGGCGAAATTCGCACGAGCCTATGCACGCCATTTTCGCCCTTTAGGTAACCATAAGCATTTTCGCCTTTGATGATAAACGCCACACCCTTTATCCCTGCCTCCTCGCCATCTTGGTAGTCTAGCAGCTCGACTTTGTAACCTCGTCGCTCGGCATAGCGCAAATACATACGATAGAGCATACTCGCCCAATCTTGGGATTCTGTCCCGCCTGCACCGGGCTGAATCGTAACAATCGCATTGGCATTGTCATTTGGCTCACTAAGCATTACTTGTATCTCAAGCTCTGTGATAGTGGATTCTAACTCTGGAGCTTGGGCAAAAAGCTCGGTTAGGGCTGCTTCATCGTTTTCAGATTCTAAAAGTGCAAAAAGCTCCTTGCAATCTTGTAGCATTCCCTGTGCTTTGTTAAAAGCCTCTAGCAGCCGCTCGTTTTTGCGCTTGAGCTTGCCCACCTCTCCAGCCCTCTTGGCATCTTCCCAAAACTTTGGATCTAGCTCCTGTGTAGCAATATCCTCTAGCTCTTGGCGCAAATCTTTAGGTTTTATGATTTTTGCGATATTTTCTACCTTGCTATTAAGTTCTTTTAAAAGCTCGCTGTATTGATAACTATCCATATTATTTCGCTCCTTAGGGTTATAATCCGCCAAATCGTCTCACGCGTTGATAAAACTGCTCGATGATTGCATTGAGTTCTTTGGTGTGAAAATCTGGCCAAAGCGTGGGGGTAAAAAACAGCTCGGCATACGCACACTGCCAAAGCAGGAAGTTTGAAAGTCGCATCTCCCCGCCTGTGCGTATGAGGAGATCTACTGCACTTACTTCGCGCGTATCAAGGGCGTTTTCGATATTTTTGGTGATGTAGTCGATAGATTGCTCGCGTTTGAGGCTCTTAGCCTGCTCAAACACGCCACGATTATACAGCGATAAAACCGAGCGGGCGATTTCGTTTTTTGCTCCATAGTTTAGGGCGAGAAATTGCGTTAGCCCCGTATTTTGCGCAGTGGCATTTTCCATAGTGTGTATGAGTTTTTGGAGCTTTTTGCTTAGTCCCTCTATATCGCCGATGACAATAAAGCGGATATTGTTGCGTTGATAGACTTCTAGCTCACTCTGCAAGTAATGCTCTAAGAGCTTCATCAAAAACTCCACCTCCTGCTTTGGACGCAACCAATTTTCGGTAGAAAACGCATAGAGTGTGAGGTATTTGATATTTTGCCCAGCACAATACTGCGTAATCTCACGCACGACTTTTGCACCCTGTCTATGCCCAAAGGTGCGGTTTTTGCCCTTAGCGCTTGCCCATCGCCCATTGCCGTCCATAATGATGGCGAGATGTTGCAAAGTCATTATTTTATTGCAAGAGCTACGCTCTTGTTTATCGCTCGTGGAGAGTGAATCTCCACTCGCTCCGCTACGCGTCCATACACAAGATTCACAGAATCTAACACATTTCTTGGTGTCGCTACCTCATAAACGCGACTTGGGCAAACGCATTTACTATACACTCCTGCAAGAGCTACGCTCTTGTTTATCGCTCGTGGAGAGTGAATCTCCACTCGCTCCGCCATTGCTAAATCTTGGTAAGCATACATAGCCTGTCTTTGAATCTTTAAATTTTTAGATTCTGTAATGCTCTTTATGGTTGTTGTTCCTAACATTCTCACTCCATTTCTCGCAATAATCTTGCCGGGTTGCCTGCATAAAATCCGCTTGTTGTTATGTCTTTGGTTACCACACTGCCAGCACCAATGATGACATTATCACAGATTGATACGGGTAAAATTGTGGCGTTTGAGCCGATAGAGACATTATCGCCGATTTTGGTAGCACGCCATTTGTCCTTAGAATCTGCCGGAGCTCCCTCGCTAAAGAGATCATTGACAAACATCACGCCATGCCCGATGAAGCAATCCTGCCCAATCTCTACGAGCGAACAAATAAAGCTATGGCTTTGAATCCGCGTGCGTGCGCCCACACTCACCGCACTTTGAATCTCACAAAATGGTCCCACAAACACCTCATCGCCTAAACTACAGCCATAGAGATTACTTGGCATCATCACCACGACATTTGCGCCACTCTCCACGCCCACTACTCTGCTCTCTCGTATCTCCATACCTATCCTCGCAAAGCCTCTAGGGCGTTTTTGACTTCTCTAAGCTGTGTAGAAAATGCACAGATTTGCTTAAACCTCTCTTGGCTATGGGATTCAAAGTCCGTGGGTATCGTGAGGCTTTTGAGACTTTGGACATCAATGCTTTTGGTGTAATGCTCATAGAGCGTGCTTAGTGCCTTTTGCCCTTGGTGTGAGTAAAAATAACAATACAGCCCGATGGCTTGTTTGGGATTGACACAACGTACGATCACAATCCCAGCATTTGCCACAGCAAGCTTGTGCGCGATATTTGGGCTAAATATCGTAACTTTTGGTGTATTGCCACGCAATGAGAGGCAAATATCATAGGGTTTTAGTGCGTATTTTTGCACCTTTGGCTTATCGCCTAGGGAGCGTTTAGTAAAAAACTCCTCACTAAAGCCATATTCGCTAAAATCCGCCAATCCCACATCATAATATTCTATGCGCGTATCGTTTTTGCCCCCATACACGCGCTGCCCGCGAAACACCTCCACACCTAGTGCGCTTAGAGTCTTGCCCTCGCTATGCTCTGAATCTCTGCGTGTGAGGGGGAGATGATAGGAAGTGAGGTGTGTGTAGGGCATCAGAAAACAAAACTCGTTTTCCTTGCGCGCAAAAAACGCGTCCAAAATCTCATTAAGATTCACAAGGCGATTGTATTTGCCATCTTTTTTCCAAAAATGCTCACCTTTAGCATCGATGTTTAATATCTCTTGATTGTTAGGTGAGAGCACAAGCACACAAAAATCAGCATTTTGGTGGGGGAAGATGTTTTTGGGCAACTCGATAATCGCCTCAATCAGCCCCTGCTTATAGAATCTCTGCATAAACTCGCTCTCAAGACTGGATTTTTGCAAAGTCTGTGTGCGCAGGATAAAGACTGCGCGTTTTTTGAGATAATACAACGCGTGGATTAAAAACACCCATTCGGCATAGGTTTTAGCAAGGCTATGCAAGCCTTTAAATCGTTTATCATCTTTGAGATACTCCACGCCTATATGCGCGCTAAATGGGGGGTTGCAGATGATTTTGTCAAACTTTTGCTCAAAAAATGGAGCTTTTAGAATGTCATTGATGATAAGGTTGTCATAGGCGATGTTTGCAAGCTTGCAAGTGAGTTTGGCGACTTTAGCAAGGCGTGAATCAAGCTCTTCGCCATAAAGGGCTATGGGCGAATTTGGCTGCTTAGCGTGCAGAATCTGGGAGATCATCAAAAACAATGTGCCAATGCCATAGCAGGGGTTGTAGATTTTCTCATCACTTTGTATATCTAGTAGGCGCACGAGGAGTTCGTTTATCTCTAGGGGTGTGGAGTAGTAATAGAGTTTGTTGGAGGTCTTTTTTTGGGTGATGATGTGCAAAAACTCTTCGATATTGCTTAGTGTCGTGTCGGTTGCTTGGATAAGTTTTAGAATCTTTAGAAAATTGATATTGGGATTAATAGCGATAAAAAGCTCCTGCCCGATGATTTCCTCGATTTTGGCATTGAGACTCTGGGCGAGGGGTTTGCGTTTAGAACCTAGTGTGATAGATTCTGTGAGGATATGGGGGTGGAAATTTTTGATGATAAAAAGCTCTAGCATAATACTAATAGAATCTAGCATATCCACATGGTAACGTTTAATATACTCAAAACACTGCAGTAGCTTCTCCACACATCTCCTTTGTTTGGGCTGGGAGTATTGTAACAAAAAGTAGATTTAATTTTTATTAGGATAGAATACGCGGCTTTGAGTGATAGGAGAAACTAAAGAAAGGAACAATCTTGCCACAATACCATTGTAGTCATTGCCACAACATCTACGACCAAAGCGCGCTCAAAAAAGTCTCTCACAATGGCGAGGAGCTGTATTTTTGCTGTAATGGGTGCGAGAGTGTGTATATGCTGCTGCAAAGGGCGGATTTGGGGAGTTTTTACACCAAGCTTGGCGATGTGAATCTCACCCCACCCACACAAGAACACACAGAGGATTTGAGCTTTTTTGACTCACCGAGTTTTGAGCAAAAATACATTCGCATAGATTGTGCTAATCCCAACCTAAAGAGCTGCGCGCTTATCCTCACACATATCCATTGCGCAGCGTGTGTGTGGCTCAATGAACAAGTCCTAAACTCCCAAAAGGGCATAAAAAGCGCGAGTATCAACTACACCAACAACCGCCTGCACATCACTTGGGATAGCACCCTCATCACGCTTTCACAAATCATCAGACTAATCCGCTCCATTGGCTATGATGCCTATGCTTACGACCCACAGATTCAAGAAAATGCTGACAAAAAGCAAACTAGAGAATACTACACACGCGTGATTGTCGCGCTATTTTGCACGATGAATATTATGTGGATTGCAGTGGCGCAATATAGTGGGTATTTCCTAGGCATACAAGACTACGCGCGCAATGTGCTAAACCTCGCCTCATTCCTCCTGTGCTCACTCACGCTTTTTTACTCGGGCTTTGCATTTTATAGAGGGGCGTATTATGGGCTTAAAAACGGCTTTATCGGTATGGATATGCTTGTGAGCGTGGGTTCAAGCCTCACTTATGCCTACTCGATTTATGCTGCACTCACGCACAGCGGGGAGACTTACTTTGAATCTGTGAGTATGATTATCACCTTTGTGCTCATTGGGAAGTTTTTAGAGGTGCGGAGCAAAAAGAGTGCAGGAGAGAATCTCGAGGCTATCTATGCGTTTTTGCCCCAAAACATCACGATTTGCAAAAATGGCGATGAGCGCGAGCTAGAAGTCAAAAAACCCCAAGAAGTGCAGGTGGGCGATGTGATTATGAGCCTGCCGGGTGAAAAAATCGCTATTGATGGAATCTTGCTAAGTCCTAAGGGGCTTTTTGACACCAAGGCAATTAATGGCGAAAGTATGCCCCTAGAGCTAAGTAGTGGGCAGGAGATACTCTCTGGATCTATCAATCTCACACATAAGATTCTCTATCGTGCCACAAAGAGCTTTAATGACAGCTTGATGAGCAAACTTCTAAGCCTCGTGGAGCAGAGTCTCGCGCACAAGCCCCATATACAGAATCTCGCCAATGCTATCTCACAAAATTTCTCACGCACGATACTAGCTATCGCGCTGCTGTGCTTTATGGGCTGGTATGTGCTAGGGGGCAAGGGCGTGGAAGGGGCGATGATTATCGCTATTTCGGTTATCATCATCGCGTGTCCTTGCGCACTCGCACTTGCTACACCCATAGCTACGATAGTGGGGATTGCGCAGGGGTATAAAAAACACATACTTTTCCGCAAAGCTTGCTTCCTAGAAACACTTGCTAAAGCGCAAGTTATCGTTTTTGACAAAACCGGCACACTGACTTTGGGCAAACCACAAGTGTGCAAGGTGCATAGAGATAGGCTAGATTCTGAAAATGCCTCGCTCCTTTATACGCTCACGCATTCTAGCAAACACCCTATCTCACTTAGCGTGTGCGCGTATCTCAAAGAGCATTATGCGCACTTAAACCCAAAACTTGTGGCTTTGCAATCCTATGAGCAAGTAGATTCTAAGGGAATGCGTGCGGTGCAAGAGGGAGAGCGACTGCTTGGTGGGAGTTTGACATTTTTGCAAGAACAGGGTGTGAAAATCCCTCCGCTAGAGCTAGGTGAGGGTATGATGTTTGGATTTGCTAAAGATGAGGAGCTGCTAGCACTCTTTGAACTAGAGGATTCACCCAAAGCCTATGCCAAGGAGCTAGTGAGCTATCTGCAAGCCCAGCATATCAAGGCGATTTTGCTTAGCGGTGATAGGGAGCCAAGTGTGCAAAAATGCGCACAAGAACTTGGGATTAGTGAGTATCACGCAGGATTTTCGCCACTAGATAAAGGTGCGTTTATAGAGAATCTCAAAGCCCAAAATAAGATTGTGGTAATGGTGGGCGATGGGATAAATGACGCACTCGCACTTAGCAAAAGCGACATCGCCATATCAATGGGTGCGGGAAGTGATATAGCGATTTTGAGCAGTGATGTGGTGATACTTGATGACACCCTACAAAGTGTGCAAAATGCCCTGAATCTAGCTAAAATCACTTTTAAAACAATCAAACAAAATATCTTAATAAGCATTATTTACAACGCTCTCACAATCCCTATCGCGCTTGCTGGGCTTATCATACCGCTTTTTGCGGCGTTTTCGATGAGCTTTAGCTCAATCATCGTGGTGCTAAACTCTATGCGGATTAAAACCCAAACCAAATAAATATAAGGAATGTCTTTTGCTTACTAGATTCTAAGATTAATCTAGGAGCTTACTATGATAGAAGATGTTTTACAGGCACAACCCCAAACCCAAAAACTTGTAGAGAAAAAATCAGCGCGTAGTGCGGAGTTTGAAAAATATCTCAAAGAAAGCACACAAAACCTTGAGGGGCTTGCGAGCAAGACTACACAAGAAGTGGCAAAACCTGCTCAAACCAAAGGGAGCAAGGCACAAAAACCTGCTCAAACCATAGCAGAATCTAGCGAAAACAAAGACCAAGCTCCCAAAAAGAGTGCGCCAAAAAATGCGCCAAGTGCCACAGAATTACTCGCTACCTCACTCGCACCAGAAGCACTCAAGGTAAAAGATCCTCTCGCTCCAGCCACAGCACCCAAAGACACGCCACTCACACAAGCACTCAAAGCCGCACAAGACCAAAATACCAAAAGCACACAAGAGAAGCAGACATTACAAGATAAGGCTACAAATATCGCTCCCAAACCTATCCCAGCAATCAGCCCAGAGGAGCTAAAAACACTTGATGATGTGCGCACACTTGCCAAAGAAAATGGGCTAAATCCCACCAAAATCACAGCACTAGAGCAAGAGGAGGTGTTGCCAAAGCCAAAGCCCACGCCAGAATCTGCTAAACAAAAGATTCAATACGAAGTAGAGAATATAGAAGATCGTGTGGCAGTTATCAATCGTGGCACAAAAAAGCCAAAAAATATCACAAGCAAGATTTCTAATATTTACGAAGAGAGCAAGGCTGAAGGAAGCAGTGCTACATTAGGATCCATGCTTGGTTTAAAGGACTTACCCCGACAAAGCTAAGTCCAATCCCCTAGAGGCACAACCCAAGACAGAGCGCACCCCCAAAGGTGGGAAAAAACCCAAAGAGGCTAGTAATGCGATAGTAGATACAAATACAGCGCAAACAAAACAAGTAAAACAAACAAAGGTAAAAGAGCCAAAAATACAGAATCCAAAAACTCAAGATTCTCAAACTCCAAAGACTCAAGAGTTGCAAAACAAAGGGCAAGAGCTCCCATCGCCTACGCCCAAAAAACAGAGTGATAAACTTCCTCAATCCCCGCAAATCACACCACCCCAAGATCACACACATACAGCACATAAGCCGACAGAGACACTTGCACAAGATTCACAAACTCCGCAACCTCACAGAGATTCTACTCCAGATCTCCCCACAGAGGTGCAAACACCAAAGACACCAAAAAACTCTCATACTACGAAAACCCCACAAGAATCGCAAACTAAAACATCAGATACCAAAAAAGATACAACACACAAAAGAGATGAGAGAGAATCTCACGCACAAGCTCTCCCTAAGGATTCTAAAGAAACTACCCAATCCCCATTAGGCACGGCAACAGCGGCATTGCATAACACTCATAATACTCAAGAATCTCAAGAAAATACCATAATCCAAGAGGAAATAGTGGTGGCAGAAGAGATTTACACACCAAGCAAAGAACACCACAAAGACACACACGAGCTTAGCGCACCAAAAACCCAAAAGCAAGACAATCCCCAAAAACCCCAAGCCCAACCAAGCACCAAAAACACATCTACACAGCAAGCAGAATCCGCACCTAGCGGAGATTCTAAACAACAATCCTCTCACACACCCCTAGATTCACAAAAATCCCAAACCAATCAAAGCACACAGGTGGCTAATGAGGAATTTTTGCAGGATTTGGAGCAAAGTGCGCAGCATATCGAGCATATCCAAAAATCTAGTGAATCTAAACCCACCAAACAAACTCAAGCACCCCAAACACCCAAAGATACACCCCAAAATCCTACAAATACCACATCTAGCACGCAACACATCAAGCCCGAGGTAATGTATAGAAGTGTAGCCGCACGCGAATCGGTGCGCAATTTTGCCTCACAGCTTAGCCAAGAGGTGCTAAACTACAAACCCCCTATCACCAAACTCTCTCTTGAGCTAAACCCACAGAATCTCGGCGCATTAGAGCTCACAATCTCCAAAAATGGCAAAGATTTGCAAGTGCAGGTCGTCTCCAACCCAACCGCTATCAACCTCTTTGTCAATAACCAAGTAGAGTTACGCAACAACCTTGCACAAATGGGCTTTAATAATGTGGATTTGAATTTCTCCCAAAATGGCGCGAACTCGGGGCAGAAAAACCAGCAAGAGCGCAGAAACCAACACCAATCTCACCAAGCAAATGAGGGGAATGAAAATAGCTTAGAATCTCACACGATGTTTATCACAATACCACAATACGCATAAAGGGCGAATATGGCGATTGATTTAGGGCAAGTAACAGGCACAGCTGCCAAGATAGAAAAACAAAAACAAAACCCAAAGAATATCAACGAACTTGATAATGACGCGTTTATGCGACTTTTTTTGGAGCAACTCAAAAACCAAGATCCCACCGCACCAATGGAGACGGACAAAATCATCACCCAAACCGCCCAACTCACACAGGTAGAAATGCAAGAACAAAACAAAAAAACAATGGTAGAAGTGGCAGAAGCGATGAAATCCACCCAAGAAACCAACAAAGAGCTTAAAGAATTTCAAGCCAAGATGAAAGAGTCGCTTGAGAGCCTCAATGAAGGTATGAAGACCACTGCGTCCTCTAATAATGCTATGGCGGCACTCAATGCCCTCCAATCTGTCTCAATGATAGGCAAAATCGCCGAGACCGATGTCTTTGGCGTGAATCTAAATGCCGGAGATAGCGTAAAGTTTCAGATATTTTTTGACAAAGCTATCAATGCAGAGCAAGGTGAGCCAAAAATCCATATCTTTAATCAGCAAAACGAACTTGTGCGCACACTTTCACTGAAAAATTATGCGGGCAAAAGTGGCTATGTGGAGTTTATGTGGGACGGCAAGAGCGATAATGGAGTGCAAATGCCAACTGGGAGCTACAATATCCGCGCAGAATACAATCTCGACCCTACCACGAGCCAATACCATATGGCGCGGGTGGGACGCGGAGAAGTGCAAAGTATCATTTTTGACAAAGGCGCGCCGATGCTTAGAATGGGCGATATGATTTTGCCATTGCAAAGCGCGATTGAGTTTTATAACAAGGATCAGAATCTATGAATGGCACGATGATAAATTCTTTTAGCGGGATAAAAACCCACCAATTTGGGCTAGATTCACTCGCTAACAACATCGCCAATGTCAATACACTAGGCTATCGTGAGAATCAACCACAATTTGAAAGCCTTTTTGCTTCATCACTAGATTCACTCAATGCCAATTCCGCCATCAACAACGACTATAACTATGGCGTTACCAAAGCCAGCAACGCCATCTCTACCAAAAGCGGAAGCTATAAAAACAGCGATGGGGAGTTTGATGTCGCCTATGAGGGTAAGGGGTGGTTTGTCGTGGGCGAAAACAAAGGTGGCTCATTTGTAATAAAAGACGATGGCTATGAGAGCAAGCAAAAAACCTATTTCACACGCGATGGGAGTTTTTTGCGCGATGGAGAGGGCTATATCGTTAATTCAAGTGGGTATTATATGTATGGTGTGGATTTGGGCAAGATTAGCAATAATGTCTTTACCACCTCAAACAATAGCGATGAGGACTTTGCCAAGCTCGCCACAGGAGAACTAAAACCCTTGCAAATCCCTCAAGATTTGTATTTCAAGCCTGTACTTACCACCAAGGTAGATTTGAGCATCAACCTCAACAAAAAGCAAAACAGCGTCAATGCCACACAAGTGTATAGCCTGCCTAATGGGAGCTTTGATGAAGAGCGGTTTTTGAACGCTGATCTTAATGGTTTCGCCGCTAATGGCGAGACACTTGATGCCACAACCTTTGATAAGATTCTCATCACCACACGCAACAATGGACGCAACCAAGATATAGAATTGCGCTATGGTAGGGATTTTCGAACTTTTAATGAACTCAAAAATGTGCTTTTAGAGCGTGCGGGGATTGGGCTAGATCTCACACGACTCCCCGATGGAAGCGTGCCAAAAGCAGGACTAAGACTCTCAAATGTTACATACACCACAAAAGACATCACCATTAGCGGAAATCTTGCCGAAAAACTCGGTATAGCCGGACGCAACGATAGCTTCGCTAGTGGGGTAGATTCACAATACCGCCCCACCAAAAACTACAACAACGGCGATATAGTCAATGCCCAAGGGATTGTGTTTCGTTATAGTGGCGAGAGTGGCAATAGCAATCCGCTAGAAGATTCTGCAAATTGGGAGGTTTTAGACACAAGTGCATTAGGTGAGTGGCAGGAGCGCACAAGCTATCAAGTAGGCGAGCTTGTCAATCATCAAGGCAATGTCTATCGCCGCATAGAATCTAATGGCAACAGCGATCCGCTCCAAGGTGGCTGGGAGCAAGTAATACCATCAGCGCGCAATCTCCCCCAAGAATTTATCGAGGGGACAAACTACACACCAAAAAGCATTGTGAGCTATCAGGGCAGGCTCTATGAGCGCGTGAGTGCGGGGATTTCAAACCCTAGAGAAGATAAAATAGGCTGGAGGGTGCTTGATAACAATAGCTTTGAGAGTGCCTACCTAGAAGTGCCTAGCTACCAAAGCAATGTTGAGGTGTATGATGAAAGTGGTGCGAAATTTTTGCTCCAAAGTCATTATTATCTCCTAAATTCTGCAGATGTTACCACAAACCCGCGTATCAATGAGCGTTGGGAAGTGCGCACGCAGCTATTTAATCAAGATGGCACGATTGCGTTAGGTGAGGTAAGCACACACGAAATAGCCTTTGATGAGAATAACAATCCCATCACACAGCCCATTGACATCGCTTTTGGCAATGGACAGATCGCGTATAATATCGCAGGGAGCGCGGATAGACGCAGTGCCAATCGCCTCTATCAAGATTCACAAATCTTGCAAACCAGCCAAGATGGGCGCAGTGAGGGGCATTTGCAAGATTTGCGCATCGATAGAGATGGCATTATATTTCTTGCTTTTACCAATGGAGCATTTGAGGCTATGGGACGCGTGGGTATATCAGCATTTGTCAATGACCAAGGGTTAAAAAAAGTAGGTGGCAATCTCTTTGAGATGAGTGAAATTGTCAATGATGGCGACACCTACATTAGCAGTGGCAGACCATTGCTTGGCTGGAGTGGGCAGCATTTGCGATTTGGCTCGGTGCTCTATAAACACTTAGAGACAAGCAATGTCGATGTGGGCAACGCCCTAACCGATCTCATCGTAATGCAGCGAGGCTACTCAATGAACGCCAAGGCTTTCACAACCGGCGATGACCTTATCAAAGAAGCCATAAATCTCAAACGTTAATCCACATTTTTGACCAGATTTGGGTAGTTCTAAGCCCTCATACACCGCATCGCATTTGCAAGTGCGAGCAGTGCCACGCCCACATCGCCAAAGATTGCTTCCCAAATACTTGCTAGCCCAAAAAGCCCTAGCACGATAAACACACCCTTTATCCCCAAAGCTAGAGCGATATTTTGGTAGATGATAGTCTTTGTCTTTTTGGCGATTTGTATCGTGCCAAGCAGGGTTTTGAGGGAATTGTTCGTGATAATCACATCAGCACTTTGCATACTTATATCACTCCCGCTACCCATTGCCATGCCCACATCAGCAAGCGCAAGTGTAGGGGCGTCATTGATACCATCACCCACAAACGCCACTTTAGAGCTACTTTGCGCCTTTATCTCACTAAAGATTCGCGCCTTATCTTGCGGCAAGAGTGAGTGATGATACTCACAGCCAAGCTTTTGTGCCACCACCTTGCAGGGATATTCCCCATCGCCACTAAGTATGAGTGAATCCACACCCAAATCGCGTAAGCTCCCCAAAACCTCTGGAGCTTCGTCTTTAAGCACATCAGCGATGAGGATATAGCCTAGATACTGCCTATTGCGCACGATATGCACCACACTCCCTTGCACATAGCAGGTATTATGAGCGATGTCAAAGGTATGGAGGATTTTGTCATTGCCCGCAAGTATCTCGTGATTATCACACACCGCGCGCACGCCCAAGCCCGATAACTCCTCGTATTCACTGATAGCGTGCGTGTGGGCTAGATTCTGATAGGCTTGTCGTATGGATTTGGCTATGGGGTGATTAGAGAGATTTTGCGCACATAGCGCATTGGCTAGCACCTCATCTTTGCTAAACCCCTCATTTGGACACACATCAATGACTTCAAACACGCCCTTTGTCAGTGTCCCCGTCTTGTCAAAGGCTATGGTAGAGAGTTTGCTTAGGGCTTCTAGGTAGTTTGAGCCCTTTATGAGCGCACCGCGTTTGCTTGCTGCGGCTAATCCCCCAAAGTAGCCAATAGGCACAGACACCACAAGGGCGCACGGGCAGCTTACCATAAGCACCACAAGGGCGCGATACACCCATTCCTCAAAACTCTGGGCAAACGCTAGCGGCGGGATAAGCGCAAGGGCTAGGGCAAAGGCAAAGACTATGGGCGCGTAGTAACGCGCAAAAGTCGTGATGAAATTTTCAGTAGGGGATTTTTGCAGGGTGGCAGAGGCTATCAAATCAGCGATTTGGGCGATTTGGCTTTTGGCAAAGGGGCGCAGGACTTGGAGTTTTATGGCTTTATTGAGTGCGATAGAGCCGCTTAGGATTTCCTCGCCCTTTTTGGATTCCACAGGGAGGGACTCGCCACTGATAGCTGCAGTGTTGAAACTCGCATTCTCCTCTAATAGCACGCTATCACAAGGCAGCATTTCGCCAGCATACAAGACTATGATGTCGCCCTCTGCTAAGTCTTTGGGGTCGATGTCTGTTGTTGTGGCTTGGCTTGTTTTCGCGCTTTGGGGTTCTTGTGTGGCGGGATTAGATTCTAAATCTCCCTTAGATTCTGTGTGTGTTAGAATCTGTGGGTTAGATTCTCCATTTCTTGGAATTTCATTCTCACGAATAATTCTTTGTTTTTTAAAATCCTGTGTTTTTTCGCAAAAAGGGGTATTCCCCTCTCCCCGCTCTCCCCAGCCCCGAAAAAGCCACCGCTTTTTCGGCAATCGGGGAGAGAGCCTCGCTATATCCGCTTCTAGCGCAATCGTTGCGGAGGCACTACTGCCTCCTTGCTCCAACGATTGCACACCACGAAGCGGGCGAGAGGTGGTTGGTGCTGTCGCACTACACATTTGATTTGATTTTTGCTCTGCAAAAATGGCAGAATCTAAAGCTTTAGATTCTGCTCGGTTCGTGCTTACGCACGCACTATTTATATTTGGCAAAGCCTCGCACAAGTTTTTTGAAGTGGTAGATTCTGAATCCATGAGGTTAGATTCTGAATTTGAATCTGAAACTTTGAATCTAGAATCTAAGCTTTCATTAGATTCTGAACTTGTTTTACATTCCGTGCTTGGCTTGCCCTCTTGGCTTAGTGCGGATTCTCTAAGCTCACTATTGCACACAATAAAATTAGTATTTGCAGTGTGGCTGTGTAAGCTTTGCGGATTTTTTGGAAGGTTAGCGGATTTGGTGTCCGTGCCTTTGCAAAAATCCACAATCTTATCACATTGCAAGCCTACGGAGTCATTTTCCTGCGCAAGAGAGGAATTTCTCTCCAAAAGGTGCGCGGTGGCAGGCACCAAATTCGCCCCCTCACTTATCGCCTCTTTCGACCTCTTCACGCTCACTTCTTGCAGATACTCCCCTGTGGCAAAAAAGAGCATTATGCTTACTGCCTCTTCCCACGCCCCAAGCCCAAATGCCGCTATACTTGCCACTAGCATAAGCACATTTTCATCAAAAAATTCCTTATTTTTAAAGCCCCTTATCGCACCTTTGATGACATTGCGCCCACTCACAAGATAGATACCAATCCACACAAGCTTAATCGCCAATACATCATAGCTTAGAGAATCTGCGGATTCCATATCAGCCCAATGCCACAATGCCACACAAGCCAAAAAAAGCGTGATAAGTCCCAATAATCCAAAAAGCTTAGGGGTAAAAAAACTGCTTTTTTGAATCTTTTGTGTGATTTGCACCTTTGGTTCAATGGAGTGTATGAGTGCGCGCACAGAGGATATATCCTCGCAATCAATCTGTAAGGTGTTGGTAGCAAAGGAGATATGCACTTCTCGCACGCCACTACATTCACGCAGTTTGCGCTCTAGCTTGTCCGCACAAGCCGCACAATCAAGGTTTTTGATAGAAAATGTCTGCATACACACTCCTAAAGTTGTAATGACACAATCCTATTATATTGCAAACAATAGCGTGTTAATACTTCTTAGAATCCAAAGCCAAGCTAAAACTTATAAAACACTCCACATTTGTGAATCTGCTATAATCACACAAATCATTTTGGAGGATTCTATGTCCGCACGCTCCGCACTTGATGCACTTCCTGCTTTCCACACTCAAATCGCACAATGGTATGCCAAATGTGGCAGAGTAGAGCTACCTTGGCGCAATCTTGCGCGCGATGGCTCACAAAGCTATGAGGTGTATATCAGCGAGATTATGCTCCAGCAAACCCAAGTCTCAAGGGTGCTAGAGGAGTTTTACTTCCCATTTTTGCGTGCCTTCCCTAGCTTGCGTGCTTTGGCAGATTCTAGCGAGCAAGAAGTTTTGCGACTTTGGCAGGGACTAGGCTATTACACAAGAGCGCGCAACTTGCGTAAATGCGCACAAATCTGTGTGCAAAAGCACGGCGGTATGCTTCCAAGAGGTGTGGAAAAGCTAAAGAGTCTCCCAGGTATTGGGGATTATAGTGCAGGAGCGATAAGCTGCTTTGGTTTTGGGGAGAGTGTGGGCTTTGTAGATTCTAATATCAAGCGCGTGTTCTCGCGCCTCTTTGCTCTCCCTAATCCCACACATTCCCAGCTACAAAGTCTAGCCACAAAACTCCTTGATACAAATGATAGCTTTAGCTATAACCAAGCCTTGCTTGACATTGGTGCGCTTGTGTGTCGGGCTAGAGCACTCTGTCTTGTGTGTCCTATTAGGGAGTTTTGCAAAGGGAGTAATGCCCCGCACCGCTATCCACAAAAAATCACAAGAGTGCGTGAGGATTTGGTCTTGCATCTCTTTGTTATTGTATTTTGTCAATCCCATAAGGATTTTATCGCACTCATCGCACCACAACGAGATTTATCACACAATCACTCACAACTCTATGCAGGGCTTTATAATCTCCCTATGCTCCCTACACCCTTGCCTAGTATGAGCAAATCTTTTACGCATATAGGGCGATTTAAACATGCTTATACCAAATACAATATCACCGCAGAAGTATTATGCACGCGATGTGCAGACAGACAAGCCGCACTAAACCTTATAGATTCCCTCCCTTTTGATAAGCACGAAAATCTCACGTTTGTGAGGCTAGATTCACTCCCTACCCTCCCACTCTCAAATCTAAGCCACAAAGCCCTAAAACTTCTCCCCTAAAACTTTATAGAATCTTTACACGCTTTTCACGCGCATTTTACGCCGTGTGGTTACAATTTGTTTGTCCTTAAAAATTCAACCAAGGAGAAACAATGAAAAACAAAATATCGTTAGTGTTGGCAGGATTGCTTAGTTCGAGTTTGCTTATCGCAGATGAGGCACAAAACGCACAGGGTGCTCAAAATTCCCAAAGCGCACAAGCCCCATCTTCTGCATCAAGTGATGCCAAAAAAGCACTAAATAGCTTTTTTGAAGGTATGGAAGCTAAGGGGTTTGCGCGTATGCGATTTACCACGATTGAAGGTCCTGGTGGTGGTGGCGGTGGGGATCAGCAACATCGATTTAGGATTGATCTCACTTCAGGCAAAGTCGATGGGTGGAGTCTCACCACAGGGCTAATGTTTAACTACGGCAGCTCAAATCCTGTCGATAATAGCAACTCCAACTACGCCACGCAAGGCTCTATGGCGGTAGTGATGGGCAAAAACTTCAACGACAGGTTTGGTATCTCCCAACTCTCTGTCAATAAAGAAATCGTGGGAGAAAAGACTAAAGCCGAGTTTCGTGCCGGACGCATCTCAATGGATTCAGTTTTTAGCGACAAGGTTACAGATATAGGCACGGGTGGTGTCGCCAAGCTCCAAGCGGGCAAGACAAAACTCGCCCTAAACCTCTATGACAGCTGGATTACAAGCCACATTATTTATAACTTCCGTGGCACGAGTGGCGTGAATTTAGGTGCTGCTAATGTCAATGAAGGTAGCCTTGGCAATGGTTTAGCTACTCTCTCTATCAGCGGTGATAAACTTGGAGGCTTTAGCTACAATGTCTCTTTAGGCTATGCGAATAGATTGCTAGATTACCTTGCTTTTGGTGAAGCCAAATACGATTTTGGAGGATTTTATGTGCTAGGGCAAGTCTCGGCAGCTGGTATGAGCGATGATGCAAACTTTATGACTGGTGCTGGGGATTTTAGCAATACCACATGGGCTTTCACACATCGACCAAGTGCAGGACAAGGCGTGGATAAATACAACGGCTTTGGTAATACTAACTGGGCAAAAAACCGCGGGATTTATAACTTCCAAATTGGATACAAACACAAAGAAAACCCATTCTCTTTCAAGCTCGGTTATCTCGGTAGCTTTGGCGATGGCTATGGCACGCTCCTTGATCACAAAGGCGGGATAAATGTCGCTGGGAAGTTTTGGGCAAATAGCTACGATGCGACTAATGAGGGCTTTGGATTTATGGGTGGTGGCGGACGCGCTGGCTCTAGCATACAAGTGGGCTATCTCGCGCTAGATTACGCACTCACTAAATCTTGGAAACTTGGACTAGACTACTCATATATCGGAGGCAACAACAGCTATCCATATGTAGAATCTGTACTATCAGCACAAGACCTAGCAGATGCACAAAATGGCAAAGGCATCACATTTCATGAAGTCGCTCCATCAATCACCTATAAGATTGGCAGAGTTACTGCTACTGCATACTATGGGCAAAACTTTGGTGATGTAAATTATGGCAAGGGACGCGTAGAAATGCGCTATGATTTCTAGCCCCATTGCGAGCTTGCACTCTTGCAGGCTTAGCCCACACTCTTGCTCACCTACTTGTCTAGGGTGTGATAATCGCACTCTCACTCATATTAACGCTATGAAAAATTGTGCTTTGATACAGCCGCGCATAGTATTTGAGGAGCATTTTTTGCAGGCTTGGCTCAATACTTGGGTAAAACCACGCATTATTACTCATCACGATGATAAACTCCGGATATTCTGCATACAGCTTGTTTGAAGTCGCTTCATAGCAGACAGCCACGCGGAACTGCTCCCCAAACACTCTAATATCCTTAAATACCGCTCCTGCCCTAAACTCCATATTTGTCAAAATAGCAAAATGCTTTTTGATAAATTGCGGCAGGGGGATATATTCTCCAAATGGCGCGAGAATCACCTTGTCTATGCGCTTAGATTCTCCATTACTAAAGACAAAGGCACTATTATAGGTGTCATTTCCCTGCGTGTGTAGCGCACCCGCCACAATCGTAATATCTAAAGCATACCGCTGCAATGTCTCATAGACACTTGCCGATGCTCCACTACCAGAGAGTGAGAAAGGGAAGGCGGTTTCGGGGAGAATAATGAGTGATTTTTTTTGTGCTATGGCGTCCTCGATAAGTGCGAAATTATACGCGATAATCTCACGCACATTTTGGGTATTCCATTTGGTATTTTGGGGGACTTGGGTCGCGCTAAGAGCGATTTGTGAGCTAAAGCTCGGTGGATTTTTGGGAGCAAATGTGTCAGAGTCTAGCGCACCAAATACACACAAAAGACTTAGAGCGAGGTTTGCCAAAGGCTTGCGCCTAGAGCCTAGCACACAGCTTTTGCGTGCGTGCAGAGAGACTATAAAGACATAGAGTGCGAGGATAAGTAGGCAAAAATGCAGTGAATCCACCCCAAAATAGCTATACGCTAGCAGGGCTTGAGGCACGAGCCAATCAAACCCAAATGGCGTGATAAAGTGCATGATGAGTAGCCCCACGAGCCGCACCGGCAAGCATTCACAAAAGAGCAGCACCCAAAACACCACGCCATACACCAGCGCGACACACACTGCGATGACGGGCACAAGCGCGCTAAGCTCAAAGAATCTAAAGCTAAGCCCCACCCACCAAAACCACCAAATCCCCACAAAAAATCCAAAGCCAAAGCGATGAGATTTAGGAATGCG
Source organism: Candidatus Helicobacter avicola (assembly GCA_019112865.1). Taxonomy (GTDB): domain Bacteria; phylum Campylobacterota; class Campylobacteria; order Campylobacterales; family Helicobacteraceae; genus Helicobacter_F; species Helicobacter_F avicola. Next base: position 54,150 of record DXIN01000030.1, on the reverse strand, counting down.
CAAATAGGTGTATAGGCTCAATACCCCTAAAATACTCCCTAGCCAATAGGGTATATCGGTGTGAGCGCTAGATTCAAAAAGATAGATTGCATAAATGGGCGAGGCAAAGACAAATGCCATCAGCGCATTACAAAAAAGCACAATAATCAGGGAAGCGATTTTTTGTGCAAAGGGGGGCAAAAATGGCATAAGGCGCGCAAAATACGCCAAGATCGCATCAATATAGGGCGCAAATGATGGTATCTCAAGCCGAGCACGCAGTGAATCTAACACAGAGCGTGTATGTGAGAGGAGAGACATCAGAAATCCTTAAGTCTTTTTAGAATCTTAGGACACTTCATCGGATTGTAGTCGGGATTGGGGAGTGCGCGACTAGTGGTTTTAAGACATCTCACACCCAATGCACAGCCCACAAAAGCCACAAGCACTAAAATCCCATACACCACACTTTTTAGATTCACACCGCTTCCTTACTTGCGCTATTGCAGTTTTTCTTTGAGTAGCTCATTCACGCGTGCGGGGTTCGCGCCCTTGCTAGCTTTCATCACCTGCCCGACGAAAAACCCAAAGAGCTTATCTTTGCCACTTTTATACTCGGCTACCTTATCGGCATTGGCAGCCAGCACAGATTCTATCGCGCTCAAAATCGCCCCATCGTCATTGACTTGCGCCAATCCCATAGAATCTATCAGCCTATCCACATCGCCACCCCTTTGCTCCACTAGCACATCAAGGATTTCTTTAGCACTTTTGCCGCTGATTTTGCCCTCATCGATGCGTTTGACCAAAGTCGCTAATGTGATAGAATCTACCCCGCAACTCTGCAGTGTATTCTCGCCCTTTAATCGCCCCAAAAGCTCGGTGGTAAGCCAAGTAACCGCACCCTTCGCACTCGCGCCAGAATCTAGCATAGATTCAAAATACCGCGCCATTTCTAGCTCGCTTGTGAGCACACCCGCATCGCTTGGCTTTATCCCAAACTCCCGCACATATCGCTCACGCTTCTCATCGGGCATTTCAGGGATTTGTCGCCCCTCACTCATTAATGCCTCATCAATATACACCGGCAGTAAATCCGGGTCGGGGAAATACCGATAGTCCGCCGCCTCTTCCTTACCCCGCATAGATCGCGTTACACCCTTAGCGGTATCAAATAGCCGTGTCTCCTGCACCACTTCGGATTCATACTTGCCATCTTCCCACGCCTCGATTTGCCGCTCTACTTCGTATTCGATAGCTTTTTGGATAAATTTAAAAGAGTTTAGATTCTTAATCTCCACGCGTGTGTAGAGTTTAGAATCTCCGCTAGGGCGGATTGAGACATTCGCATCACAGCGGAAGCTCCCCTCCTGCATATTGGCATCGCTGATGTCCAAAAACCGCACGATAGAATGCAGTTTTTTAAGATAAGCAATCGCCTCATCGCTGCTACGCATATCTGGCTCGCTGACAATCTCTAGTAGCGGCGTGCAAGCGCGGTTTAAATCGACTTTAGAGTAATCACTCTCATGGATATTTTTGCCCGCGTCCTCCTCCATATGCGCACGCGTAACGCCGATTATCTTTTTCTCGCCACCCACTTCGATCTCGATATTCCCGCGTCCCACGATTGGAATCTCAAATTGGCTTATCTGATAGGCTTTAGGCAAGTCTGGGTAGAAGTAGTTTTTGCGCGCAAAGATAGAGTTTTGGTTAATCTGTGCGTTAATGGCAGTGCCAAAGGAAATCGCCTTTTTGACCACTTCGCGATTTAGCACCGGAAGCGCACCGGGCAGTCCTAAACAGGTGGGGCAGACATTGGTATTAGGCTCTGCGCCAAAGCTCGTGGCACAGGAGCAAAAGATTTTGGTTTTGGTATTTAGCTGGACATGCACTTCTAGTCCGATAATCGTCTCAAAAGCACTCATATGACTTCCTTTGTGGTATTTTGTGCCTTAGTATAACGAATCTAAGCTAAAAAAACTCTGCGAAAATCTGTAAGCTTTTTGCTGGCTTGCACACATTATAGTGGGATTAGCTTGACAAATTAAGCTTTTTTATTTTAGTATAAGCTTAAAGAAATATAAAGTCAAACAAAACAGAAATTTGTGCTTAAACTCTAGCGAAGGAGGCAAGCAATGTTACGCACAATTCGCTCAAAAATCACTTTGATTCTTTTGGTATTTATCGCAATCCTGCTTGGTGTAGTATTGCATAACCTCCACAATGGTTTTGGAATCCTAGCCAAAAACAACATAACGAGCGAACTCAATAAACTCAATGCTATGCTCTTTGAGGGATTAAAGGTCGCTATGAACTCCGGCGATCCTGAAGTGATTAATGGCTTTATCAATGGTGCGCAACACACGCCCGGTGTAGTGAATCTCGAGATATTCCCCTCCAAAGATGTCATTGAGCTTATGGGATTAAACAAATCTCCAAGCGATGATGCGGAGATTGAAAAGATTTTTGCGGATAAGACACAATTACTCAAATCCTATCAGAGCAATAATGACAATGGCTATGTAATGCTCAAGCCCCTCATAGCCCAAGAAAGTTGTCTAATGTGCCACGCGACCTCACAAATAGGAGACGCACTAGGCGTGGCAAAAATCACGATTTCTAATAAAGAAATGCTGACTTATTCAGACACCATTTTGTTTGAAGTTGTGCTGTGGATTCTAGGAGTAGCCCTCGTGATGTTGGTAGTGCTGTTTTTTGTCTTTAAACATCTCGTGTTTGCACCTATTGAAAACCTTACAAATGTTGCCAAAGATCTTTCGCAAGGCGATGGCGACCTGACCAAGCGCCTGCCAGTCAAAAATCAAGATGAGATAGCCAAAGCTAGCGCATATATCAACGCTTTTATCCAAAAAATTAGCGATACGATTAGTAATGCCAAGCACACTTCACACCAAAACATCACTCAAGCACGCAATCTTTCGGATTCTTCAAAAGAGATAGATTCACGCATAGCCCAAAGTGTGGAGGTGGTGCATAAAAGTGCTAGTATGCGTGAGGAGATTGAAGTGGTGCTCCAAGATTCTATCGCATTAGCACAAAGGAGTGCTGATGATGTGCGTGAATCTTTCAAGCAGCTCACAAACACTAAGGAAGTGTTAGCCCAAATGGTGCAATCCCTCCAGCAAAATGTAAGCACAGAACACGAAATCGCAGGACGACTTGAAGCTGATGCTAAAGAAAGTGAGCGCATCAAAGATGTGCTTGTGATTATTGATGAAATCGCTGACCAAACCGCACTCCTCGCACTCAATGCCAATATAGAAGCTGCACGCGCTGGGGAAGCAGGGCGAGGGTTTGCTGTAGTCGCTGATGAAGTAAGGAAGTTGGCTGAGCGCACACAAAAAAGCTTGAGCGAAATCAATGCGGTTATCAATGTGATTATCCAATCCTCTCATGATGCAAACGCAGCTATGGGGCAAAATGTGGAGAATATCTCGCAGGTGGCGGATTCATCGACAAAAAGTGCGGAGTTTTTGGAGCAAAGTATGCAATCACTCCAAAGCGCACTTGATGCCTCCTCACACTCACTGCAAAAGGCAAATGAACTCTTTAAGGCTATTAGCGAGATTTTAGAGAATCTCAAGCAACTTGATACTTTTATCAGCCAAAATAGCCAAAGTGTGCATACGATAAATACAATCTCTAAAGACATCGCCTCTAAAGCAAACACACTCAATGAGCAGCTAGATTCGTTTAAATGCTAAAATTGGTGTAGTCTGCTAGAAAATGACGGATAATGGATATGTTTGTTAAGTCTCTAAAAATGCTTTGGCGGCTTTGATTTGCTCCATTGATGTTTTAGCAAGTTGCTTTTTGTAGGTAAGAAGCTTGAGTGTTTGAGAGATAAGCTCCTTGGCTTGGAGCTTAGATTCTAATGGGCTTTGGGCAAGATCCAATGGAAGATCTTGTGTGAGGAGAAAAGCCCTCTGGTCATCTTGGCTAAGAATAGCAACCTTGAGTGCATCTAGCCACTGCTGTGTATTCAGGCTCATTGACGCATTAGTTCATCGGCATTGACTTCGCGCCACGCCTCGAGCAATCCTCTAGCCACATTCATCACAATATCAACCTTTGCAGTGTCGTTGGTAACATTTGCTTGGGTCAGGAGCTTGATTTGGTGCGTATAAAGCCCGGTGAGATATACCGCGACATCGCCACCCTTTTCGTAATCAAGTGTATTGAGCAATTCTGTGAAAATATCTGTGGTGCGGTTGATATAATAGATTTTTTTCTCTATATCTTGAGCCTCCATATAACGTTTGGTCTGCGCACAAAAGCGTAAAATACCCTCATACAACATCTCCACAAGCTTTACTGGAGATTCTACCATCACAGAATTTTGTTGATACAGATTGTAGGCGTTTGTGCTTCTCATATATCCCCCTTATTTCTTAGCGACAGATTGATCTATCATCATCTGCACGCTATTAAAAGCATTGTTAGTCTTTGAGATTTGGCTATCATAGGCAGCAAATCTCTGCGCCATTAAATCATAGCGCGTATCAAGCATTGAGATAGCTCGCTTCCTGTCTTCTTTTAGTCTCTTATCTTCTCTTGTGAGACTCTCCTCAAGCAATTTCAATCTTGAATTACTACCATCGACAAAATTTGCCAATTCTTTATCGAGCATTTTAAAAACGCCATCAATTTGCACCTCACGAAAATCTTGCGTGCTCATTTTGCCATGGAAAAAGTCTCGCGTGCCTTCTGGATCGTTATTGACTTCTGTGCGCAACTTACTTGTGTCCAAGCTCATCACACCTTTTTCATTCACGCTAATGCCGTATTTGACAAGCGAATACTTATCAATACCTCCACCCATATTAAAGGTAAGAATCTTATTGAGTGCAGGACGTATCATACGCACATTGCTTTCGCCATTAAATACCCCGGCAATACGCGTATCTTCGTCATATCGCGTGAGTTCATCGACTTTCATACTTAGTTGATTGTAGCTCTCCACAAACTTCGTAACGCTCTCTATGATAGATTCACTATCGTTTGTGATGTTGATGATAGCAGGTTTGCCCGGCTCTGTGGTAGAAAGCAAATCAATACTAATCCCAGTGGCTACATCATCAATCGTATTTGTGGAGCGATGCATTCGTATGCCATTGTAGCTAAAGCTCGCATCTTGAGCTTGTTGGATATTTTTGATTTTAAAAAGCTCATTTTGGGTGCGGACATAGTCCATCGCAACACCTTGCTTGAGATTGCCTAGGCTTTCTAGTGCTTTTTTGCTTTTTGGGTCGTTGTTGGCGCTGATGGCTACCTCGCCGGTGTCGGAATTTATCACGATTTTGCCATCATCTGTCGCGTGAGAATGCAACCCTGCAATATTGTCAATCGCCTCGGCAATGACTTTGGCATTTTGGTATGAGGAGTTGTTTTTGTGTGTGAGTGTAGCGAGATCTAGGGGCACCGTGCCTATGGTAATCGTGCCTTCTATTTTGCCAGCTTGGACTTTTTGGGTTGTGATAAGATCCTTAGATTCACGATTGTCTGTGCTATTTGTGATTCTAAAACCCATTTGGGCGCTCTTGCCACCGCCCACTTGCACACTATAGCCTCTTTTGTCATTGATGACGAGATTATCGCCACTCTCCCCAATCCCGACATTAATATCTCCATTATCAAGCAATTCCTGGAGGTCAGAATCTGCAGAGATTGCGTTGATAATCGCTTCTTTGAGAGCTTGAGCATTATCATTAGACTTAGATTCTGTGGAAGTTTGTAGCTCGATATTAAGCGTCTTGCTCCCACCTTTTTTGTCCGTGAGTGTGAGGGTAAAATCGTCATTTTTGAGGTCAAGATTTCCAGATTTGAGCGTATTACCGCTAAGGGTTTCTCCGAAATAAATCCGGTTGTTTTCGCCCGTCTCCTTGGAGTTAATCATCAGCTGATAGGGGTTGGCTCCACCGGTTTTCATAATCGTGCCAAGCACCGCACTATCTGTTTTATCTGTAATGAGCTGTGCGACTTCTTCAAGTGTCATACCAGCTTTTATGTCAAGCTCATAAAATTTACCCTTCGTAAAAAAACGTAGTGTCGCATCTTTTTGACTAAAGACAGAATCTCGCTCTGCAAACTTCGTCCCCACTTCGTTAATATCACTTTGTGCTAGCGAATCTATATCGAGCTTGATGTCTTGGATTGGCACACCATCGCCTATGGTAGCTTTGATAGCATCGCCTATGATATTGTGAGAGCGTCCCAAATAGGTAGAATAATCCCCAAGCTTGCTTGTGTGGGATTTCATCTCGCGCACACCGCTCATAAGATCTACGAGCTGTGTTTGCTTCTCTACATTTTGCTCGATTTTTTTATCTATGGGCGCGACTTGTGTCCCCTCATCGGCTTTGCGTAACTTCTCGATAGTGTCATAATTTAGGACATTGCTACCGATACCTAGCGAGCTTAGTTTGCCTAAAGCCATTACTTAGCCTTGTTGGTTAAAGATAATACCTACAACTTCACGCATACGTTTCATAAGCTCAATGGCTTCTTTGCTAGGAATCTCGCGTATGATCTTATCACCACCATATTCCTTTACCGTAACCGTCAAGCCGGGTATATCATCGTTGTAAGCAAAATTTATACTTGTGCCTACCCGTTTCATCTCATCGTTAAGCTTCTTGCTTAATTCCACAAGCTCCTCTTTGAGATGTTCTTTGTTTTTCTTGACTTGCTCTTGTTTGATAGAATCCTGGATAAGATCTTGCACATTCCCACTCTTTTGGGTGTCTTGCTTGTTTGGCATAGCTTTTACCATATCTACAAGCCGATTTTGTGCTACCTTAATGTCATTTACTGCCATATTCATAGTAGTTTCCTCCTTGAAACTTTAGAAATACAAGGGACATATCGGCTAAAAAAATTTTTCTTAAACTAATTAATTTTTATGAGCTGTAAGGGGTCGATGTGCCTATCTTTTTGGGTTACCTCAAAGCTTAGTTTTTCATTGACTTTGCCTATTGTATAGCCTTTTTTGACAAACACACCGGGCTTTATGGTATCAGAGATTCTATCCAAATACGCATACACGGTATAAAGCGAATCTTTGTGTTCTATGATAATAACCTTTTTGATTACTGGATTTTCTTTGGCAAACACCACTTTGCCATCAAGCACATTTTTGACATCGGCATTGCGATTTTTTGGCACGAGTATGATGTTTTCATAAAAAAACTTCATTTTATAGACAGGATCAAAAGTCGGACCAAATTTTTGCTCAATACGAAAGGTATTTGGGTTTAAAGGTGGGATTGTTTTGCTCCCGCGATAGGAAGTTGTGGATATGTCTTTATACGCACTTGAAGCGATTTTGATGTCCTTGCTTGCTTGGATTGTTCGCTTTGGCTTTGGGCTGTTGGCTTGGGCTTGCTCCTCTTTTTGGATTTTTTCTTGAATCTTTTTTTGGTTTTGCTCTTGGGTGATTTTGAGGTTGTTGAGGATAGAATCTAGATTCTTACGCTCTGTGTTAATGTCTTGGAGTTTTTGGTTGTAGATTTTGAGCTCTGCTTGCATAGAGGTGATGATTCTTTCCTGCTTTGCTTTGATTTCTTCGAGTGTATCGCGTTTTTTTGTCTGCTCCTGTATAGAGTTTTGAATCTCAAGGATATTTTTTGATACACTCGCCATTTCGTTGGTTAGTGTATCTCGCGTTTGATTGAGGGATTTGATATGCTTTTTTGTGAGGTTTATAAGGATTGTATAAATCTCTCGTGAAAGCACATCTTCTACAGAATCCACCTCGCCACTTAGCGCGTAAAATGCCATACTTTGACTTAGCAAGCTTACAATCTCCCCTTCAAGCGCATTGCGTTTTTCTAAAAGCTCCTCTTGACGCTTCTTGTTTGCTTGTAAGGATTTTTCTTGCGAATAGTATTTATCTTTGTTTTGGTTGATGTCTTTTTGGAGACTTTCGATTTGTGAATCTAGCTTGATGATTTCTTGATTTTTGGCATTGATTGCACTTCCTATTTCAGAGAGTTTTTGGCTCACTTGGTCTTTGGCTTGTTGGTTTTGAGCAATTTTTTGGGAATTAAGCGTGATGTCTTTTTGAATATCTGCCCACACACAAACGGACACAAACACCACAAACCAAAGAATTTTGTGCATAAGACTTAGAGATCTCTTTGCTTGAGGATTACAAAGCACACACACACAAGAGAAATGATAAGCGAACAAAGAAGTAAGATTATGCTATCGCTCCACACTTTTATAATCTCTGTGCTCACTTCTAAGGTATTGGCAAGATCAGAGGCTAATGCGCTGGCTTTGAAGTAGTGCAACGCACACAAGCTCATAACACTCACCAGCACCGAATCAACTACGGCAAGCCTAAAAAGTATGCTATTGCGCATCCACGATGGCGCACCCAAAAAGCTCATAATCTCCATTCGCTCGCTATGTTCAAATTTCCACACTTCTATTTGTTTAACCATAAGCAGACAACTTAGTATCGCACTAAGGATTGAAAAAACTATCACCGAGCCTTTAATAATGAGCAAAAGTTTATACACCTGCGAATGCGATTTGCTAAAAGATTCTACTTTTGTTACACCACTTAGCTTTAAAAGTGTGGAATTTATCTGCTCAAGACGCTCTTTGTCTGGAAATACAGCAAGCCTTAGCGAATAAAACAATGGCAATTCTTTTTGGAGTGATTGCAGGGCATCTTTGCTAAGCTCTTTTTTGAGCTCGTTTATCATATAGTCTGGTGCTATGGATTTGATTTCCTCTGCTTCACGCACAAAAGTCTGCACTTTTTGGAGATCAAGAGCCTCCTTAGAAGCAATGATGATAGAATAACTATTTGCGAGTTTTTGCTCGTGCGTGGAAATAGAACGATTGATAAGCATAATACTCTCAATCCCAAATAATAAGGCAAGCAAAGGAATGATAAGTGCCAAATGTCTTTTAATTGAACTCATAAACAACCCCTTCTTCGATATGTAAGCGTCTGTAATTGATATTGAGACTCTCTGGCAAGCGGTGAGTAACCACCACGATAGTAATCCCTAGCTGTTCATTTACGCCTTTTAGGAGATTCCATATAAGCTCACTAGAATAGTCATCAAGATTTCCCGTAGGCTCATCGGCTAAGATGATTGCGGGATTGTGTGCCAAAGCTCTTGCCATAGCCACGCGTTGTTGCTCTCCACCACTAAGCTCTAATGGGAACTTGCTCGCTTTATGTGAAAGCTTGATATGTGCCAAAAGCCGTTCCACTTGTTCTTTACAAATTTCTTTTTTGTAACCATTAATCACCATAGGGAGCATTACATTTTTTTCGATATTCCATTCTTTAACCAGCTTGTAGTCTTGAAATACGATACCAATGTTCTGCCGCAAGTAATGAATCTTAGATTTTGAAGCACGAGGCATATTTACCCCAAACACTTCAAGATTCCCACCCTTTATAGGCAGATGTCCATAAAGAGAGCTTAGAATCGTGCTTTTGCCGCTCCCACTAGCACCGGTGATAAACACAAATTCTTTGGCACGCACACTAAAGCTTGCATTTTTGATGACATTTTCATCATCTTTGTAGCCTAGATTCAGATTTTTTGCTTCTATAATTGCACTCAAGATTTATCCTTAGATTCTAAGATATGTGTAAAAAGTCGATGAGCCGCTATGGTAGCTTGTGTAGGAAGAGGTGGGGCATTAAGATAGCGCGCCACACCATTTTGGAGTAACACAAAAGCATTTTGTGGTTCATCAAAATCCCCCAAGCACAATGCTACGACATATCCTTCATCGTGTTTATATATGGCATCTATATGTAAAAAATAATCTTTTTTTACAATCTTTGGCAATGTAGGCAAAGCTATGAGATTCTCAATGCTTTGCACCATATTTCCATACACACCACAAAATACAAAATCGCCATTTTGCAGTGATTTTTGAATATTTGTCGTAAGCAAGGGTGCAAATATTTTGCTATCAAAGATTTCTTTTTTCTCTCTGCGCCACCTCGCTTCGTATTTACTCACAATGGGCAAATCAAGGTTTTTTTCTACTAAGACTTTTACCTTTGGGAGATCTAGGGCAGCCCTTAGCGCATAGTCAAAATATTCTCTATCATCGGTGCGTAGGTGCAAAAATCCGCTTCGTGGTGATGGTGTGTGATTTTCATCACAAACAAGAACTCGCATAACATGGTGCAAAAACCTCGGGCTTATCACGCGTCTATGGGGTTTTTTATGCCATGGCACAGGGAAATGCACATAGAGATTTTTGAGTGAAGCATCTGGGATAAGTTGGAGCAAAATCCGCGCATCGATATGTGAGATATAGAGATTTGTCAGCCCCAAAAGCTTGATTTGACGCAACACCTGCTCAATAGAGGGCGTGTGAATCTCTAACCCCAAAAATAACTCATTAGGATTCTGTGTCGCAAGATCTAGCAAATGCCGACCAGAGCCAAATCCCACCTCTATACTTAGGGGCTTTTTGTGGTGGAGGACAAATTCATAGGTTTGGGTGCGTGAGAGCAAAAATGGGCTTTGGGTGCGTTGTCTGGGCGTATTATGAGAGAGATTATGCCCCAATACCGCGCTAGAGTGCGCACACAAAATCCCTAACGCATCTTTAATAACACCGATAGGCTCGATACGCGTGGATTTTTCGCATTTGTATAATGTCCTATCTCGCACACTTTCGCGGATAAAAAACTCTTGAGCTTTATAACGCACAAGAATAAGGCGTTGGGTGGGATTATGTGTATGGGTAAATTTGCACACAAACTCATACTCTCCACTTTTTAGAGGTAATCCAAAGTCCTGTGGTTGCGTGGTATGAAAATGCGGCATAGCTATCGTTGGAGCGTAACACTTGGACTTTGAGGAGATTCAATGCCAAATTCATCAATACTCACCACACTATATGTGTAATCAATACCATGTTTGGTTTCTTTATCAATAAAATGCGTTGTTTTGATGTTGTTGTAGCGATTGTTGCGATTGGTTTGTGAATCTTTTCTATACAACGCGTATTTGACAGCTCGCCCATCGTTTGGAGTGTCCCAAGTGATTGCGATTGTGTTGCCTTGGATTTGGGAGCTAGTGATATTTGGTGCGATAGGTCGAGATAATGTAGCACCTGTGATTGGTGTTTGTAGTTGCTCTCCATCAAAACCATACATATCCACGCCTACGATTTGGTAGGCGACACTCTGCCCATGTTCTTTAAGCGTGTGCGTGTAAGAGGTATTTTGCGTGGTGGCGATGAGTTTGTATCTACCATTATTTTCTATATCAGCATAGATTCTGTATGAAGTAGCTTTGGGGTGTGGTTGCCAAGCAAGCTCTATTTTAAGCGGTAGCTGTGTGGTTGCGCTCACACCTTCTACACATTCTATAAGATCAAGTGTGCGCGCACTCACTTCCTCGGAGGGTTCAGAGATATTACCCTCAAAATCCTTAGCCAACACGCGATAAACATAGGTCGTGCTATCTTGGAGATTAGAATCAAAATACTCAATATTCAAGCGATGCTTGAGTTCTTTGAGGGATTCAAATCTGCCCTCTGAATCTTTGCGTTGGATAATATAGGATTTAATACTCGGATTTGGGTGGGGTGTGATGATGAGTTTGATAGTCCTTGGACGCGAGCTTATGGCAAACACTCCCTCTACGGGATCAATAAATGAAGTCTGGACTTTGATGGCTTGAGAGTAAGCACTCATCGTGCTGTCTTTGCCAAGAGTGGCAAAGAGATAATAATAGGTGCTTTTGGGCTTGAGATTAGTATCAAAAAAATGCGTGGCGAGAGGATTTTTGATTGTTGCTATGCGCTTGAAAGATTCTAATGTGAGATTTTGTGGTGTTTGTGAATCTTGCTGGAGTGTTTCTTGGTCTGCACGAAAGATTACAAACCCCTCAATAGCAGTGGGTGAGCCATCTTCTAGCTTGTCTTTATTCTCCCATTCAAACGCCACGCTACTCACATCACTAAGAGTTTGAATCTTTTGAATCTTAGGGAGACTTTCATCAATGCTTAAAGGCTTTTGCACCAATCCACAGCCGCTAAGCAAAACAATCCAAAATATACCGAGGTGATAATACTTCATTGAGTTTGTCCTTGTCAAAATATCGTTCCAAAAATGCTATCATATCGGCAAAAAGCGGAGCTTTAAAAACAAGTGGAGAATCTATGCTATCAGAATCTCCAGCCACCAGTGATGTTGTAGAATCTAGAGAATCTAAACAATGAGATTTAGATGCTGTATGGTCGCGCAGCGAAGAGCAAGAGGGATTCACTCCTTTCACGAAGCGAGAAAGCAAGCAATGCTCTTGCGATAAAATACTAGAACCTTTAGGGTGTGAGACATACATAAGATACGCGTGTAACAAAACTCTATATTCTCCAAACTCTCCTTTATAACCATAGAGTGTGTCGCCAATAATATGTCGCCCTAGACTTTCTAAATGTGCGCGAATTTGATGTGTGCGTCCGGTAAAAAGCTTTACCGCAACAAGTTGGAGAGATTGTCGCGAGTGTGTGCAATCCAAAAGTGGCGCAAACACACTTTTGGAATATCGCAAACCAGTATGTGCTCTTGCATCGTGTCGCGTGAGCTTTGTCATCTTTAGGCGATTTTTGGGGTGGCGTCCTAGATAGCATTCTACGATTGTAGCCTTTTTGAGCGGATTGGCAATGAGCGCGAGATAATAACGTCCCATTTGACGAGATTTAAGCTGCGCGCTTAGGGCATTGTGTGCTTGGGGAGTTTTGGCTATGGCAAGCGCACCGCTTGTTTGTCTATCAAGTCTATGCACAATTCCATAGCGCAAGTCTCCGCAGAGGTTGCGGATAGGAGATTGGGTAAGCTTAATCCAATCAACCAATGTCGGCTCTTTAAGCGATGGAGCCTCGTGGATAACGATATTTGGTGGTTTATTTATCACCAAAAACTCTGAATCTTGATGCAAAATTTCAATGTCTAAAAATTCTGGCTTTAGCTCTGTGATTGCCTCTAAACTATCATAATCGCGTGTTTGGGGCTGTGAGTGCGGAGTAAGCACACCCAATACATCACCCAAAGCTACTTGTGCGCTGGCTTTGGTGCAAAGAGTGTCATTGAGGAGTATTTGTTGGTGTTTGATGAGCTGCAAGGCTTGAGCGCGTGGGATTTGCAAGCAAACACTTAGCACAGAATCTAAGCGAGGTTTTGGGGTGGCGTCTAAGGCTTTTTGTGTTATAATTATGGCGTTTTGCATAGAGATTCACTCTTTTTATCGTTAAATTTCAAGGATAACCTCATCAATGAATGCTAAAAAGATTCTAGCACATTTTGACTTCATCGTTGTTTTGCTTGTGCTACCTTTGGTTGTGCTTTCATTTTTTCTTGTGCGAGAGCTTGATGAAATGATGTTTGCCAAGCAAATTAAATATCTTGTAATGAGCTTGTGCGTAGGATTAGTGGTATTTTTCATTCCATTTAGACGACTGAATTATTCTATCATTTTTTTGTATGTGTTGCTGCTAGTGTTGTTGGTGCTAGTGAAGTTTATCGGTGTAGAAAAAAACTTTGCAGTGCGCTGGATTGAGATTCCCTTTACGAGTTTTTCGATTCAGCCTAGTGAGGTGATGAAAATCGCACTTATGCTATTTTTGGCATCTTATATTTCAAAAAACCCACCACCTGATGAGGGTTATGGGTGGAAAGATTTTGGCATTATTCTTTCTTTTGTGTTTTTGCCATTTTTCATCATTTTGCTCGAGCCAGATTTAGGCACGGCACTTATTATTTTGCTTGTGGGGCTTGGGGTGCTATTTTTGGTCGGTGTGCATAAGAAAATTTGGATTACACTTGGGATTATTGGAATCTTACTTGTCCCTATCACCTATTCGGTGGCATTTAGCGCGGGATTACTAAAGCCATATCACCAAAAACGTATCAATGACTTTGTGAGTGGCGAATACCCCTACCAAGTCCAGCAAGCCCTCATTGCGATTGGTTCAGGTGGGCTTAGCGGACAAGAAAAGGATATGGCGACACAATCCCAGCTAAGCTTTTTGCCCTATGCAAGCACGGATTTTTTGTTTGCGTATTATGTCGAGCGATTTGGGCTATTTGGGGCATTTGGACTACTTACTCTCTATATATGCCTTATTTTGTATTTGTTAAGTATTTGTTTGAGTGCCATGAAGGATTATTTTTTGCGTGTGGTAAGTGGGTATATTGCGATTTTGTTTTTTTTATATGCGGGAGTTAATATTTGTATGGTCATTGGTTTAGCTCCTGTAGTGGGCATACCACTTCCGATGATGAGCTATGGTGGCACGAGCTTTATGACCTTTGTGATTTTGCTTATGATTTTAGAAAACGCTCTTGCGTTTAGGTTTGTTTTTGAGTATAATGCGCATTCCCCAGCAAATCGTGGGCCTTTAGCTCAGCTGGTTAGAGCGCTCGGCTCATAACCGATCGGTCGCAGGTTCGAGTCCTGCAAGGCCCACCATTTCTTAGAGATTCATTGCTCGAGATTATCTAGCACGCGGAAACGAAAATCAATATCCTCAAGCTCACGGCGCAGTTTTTTGTTTTCTTCAAAGAGAATTTCTTTGCTTGTTTGTAGATTTAGCACTTCTTTACTCGTGGTATATATGACATTTGTGAGGTAGATTTTGGGGAGACACAATACCAAAATCCCAAAAAACACCACAAACGCATACAACAAATGCCTAGCAGTAATGGTATTTTCTCTCTGCAAATCACGAGCAAGCTCCTCACGCTCTTGTGGGCTTTGATGTGTGCTTTGCAGAGGTGTGTCATTGAGGAAATCACGAGCCCTATAATCCATAGATTCACTAAAATCATCACGAGTTTCATTCATCTTTCGCTCCTCTAAAGGCAAAAATGCGTAGTTTCGCACTCCTTGCGCGGTTGTTATGGGCAATCTCTTGTGCGCTTGGGACTATGGGCTTTTTAGACACCATCTCGCCAAGCGCACTATCTCCGCCACACACGCATTTCATCACACTAGGCGGACACACGCACATCTTGCTCCATTGTTTAAAAGCGTTTTTGATGATTCTATCTTCAAGTGAATGGAAGCTGATAATCCCCACGCGCGCCCCACGCAAAAATCCATCATTAAATGCACCCTGCAGTGAATCTAAAAACCCATCTAGCTGTCCTAGCTCATCATTAACCTCGATTCTAATCGCCTGAAACGCTTGCGTAGCAGGATTTACTCCTTTAGTGCGCGCAAGAGTGTTTGCACAAAGTTCGCCAAACTCCCTCGCACTCACAAATGGTTCTCTCTCTCGTCTCTGCATGATAGCACGTACAAGCTTTTTGGATTCTCTAACCTCACCATATTGGCTAAATATGCGTTCTAACTGGGCGGAATTGTAAGTGTTTAACACCTCTTTTGCACTAAGAGTCCTAGAAGTATCCATACGCATATCAAGCGTATGCGAGGCAAACCCAAAACCTCGCTCTGGTGAATCTAACTGCATAGAACTCACACCTATGTCCGCTAACACCGCACAAACGCGCGCTTTGTCCTCATTGGCTAATCGCGCCCACACACTCCCAAAGTCGCTTTGCACAAACTCTACACGCCCATCATACGCACTTAAACGCTCTCTAGCAAGCTCTAAAGCGTGCGTATCTCTATCTACGCCAATAACCCGCGCGTGAGGGTAAGATTCTAAAAGGGCGAGTGTGTGTCCGCCAAAGCCGAGTGTGGCATCAAGGACTAGAGGATTTTTCTCGTGTGCGAGGTGTGTGAATGCCTCTAGCACCTCATTTTTCAGCACAGAGATGTGTTTCAACGCACACCCTCGCAAGACACCTCATCAAGCAGATAGATGATGTGCTGCCACGCGTGGTTTGTGCTATCACTTAGCCCAATCTCACAAGTGCTAGAAGTAGCATACATACGCTTGGGTGTATTCTTAGCAAAATACTCTTGCAAACCTTGTAAAGCCGAAATATTAAGCTCTGGTGTGCTAAAGCCCTTATTCCCAGCAAATCCACAGCAGTAAGTCTGTGAGTGTGTGATTACCTCGCCACGCGTGCAATGCGTGGCAATCTCATAGATACTATCTGCCCACGCGTGCTTTTTGCAAGAACACACCGCATACACTCCTACAGATTCGCTAAGAGGCGTAATGTGTAGATGTGGCAAAATATTATCACGCACATACACGCTCATATCATAGACTTTAAGCATTTCAAATCCACTTAAATGCTTGAGTTGCTCCACCAGCTCACCGCTACATGCACTATGATCGCACACGATGGGGATTTTTCCGTTTTCTGAAACCTCTAGGAGCTCTTTTAGTGTGTAATGCAGGGGATTGAGACTAGGATCTTTGGTTGTAAAATCCTTAAACGCCTTGCCACAGCACATTTTAGCAATGTTTTTAGGATATATCACACTAATTCCTGCCTTGCTACAAAGACTTTCAAACACTGCTTGCAATGGGCGTTTATCCGCTGCTTGTCTAGGTGGTGCAAATACGCGATTAAGACAGCTTGTGAGATAGAGGATTCTATTATTTTCATTGCAATTTTCACTTTGTGAAAATTGTGTATCGCTCGTGGCGAGTAAATCGCCACTCACTCCGCTGCGCACAGCAAATTTTTCAGAATCTAGCACCTTAGATTCTAATGCATAAGTATTTTTGGTGGGCATAAATTTGGGCACTATGGGCGTGTGGAAGGCTCTATTGAGAGAGGTGCTAAGGCTTTTTAGCACATTGCTCCCTAGTAGCGAAGCCCCCACATTCGCCGCACTCACACCTATTTTTGCTACCTTAGTCGCCTTATCCATATTGCGAGCTATCACGCGTGCGATTGCGCTCGCACCCTTGGAGGCATTGGCGTTTTTGGTCTTTATAGCGATTTTGGCAGTGTCGATTTCAAGCGGACAGAGTGTCGCGCACATTGAGCAAGTTGCGCAAGTCGCCACACCAAAATACGCATAATCCCTGCGTAAAACCTCTAGCTCCTCACGCTCTTGCGCACTTTTGTGTGTGAGGCTCTCAAGTCGCTTTATCTCTCTATACACCGCGATTCTCTGGCGCGGGGTTAGCGTGATGTTTTTACTTGGGCAGACTTTTTCACAAAAACCACATTCCATACACGCTTCCAGATAGTCCTCGATGCTATGCGCGGGCTTTAGGTTTTTGATATGAATCTCCTTATCCTCACAAATAATCACATCAGGGTTAAAGAGATTTTGTGCATCAAAGATATGCTTAATGCGTTTATTGAGCGCGTATGCCTTTGCCCCCCATTCTTGCTCGAGGAATGGTGCCATCATTCTACCCGTGCCGTGCTCGGCTTTGGTGCTGCCTTTGAGTGCGACCACTAGCTCTACCATTTTATCCATAAATGCCGCGAAGTTCTCTCGCTCCTTTGTATCACTAAGCAAAGGTGTGATGATAAAATGCACATTCCCACTTAGCGCGTGCCCAAAGATAATCCCCTCAAACGCGTATTCTTTAAAAAGCCGCCCAATCCCCTCGATTCCCTTAGCAAAGTTTGGAATCTCAAAGCAAATATCTTCAGTAATCACCGTGCTACCGCGTCTCTTAGTGCTAGCTGATATGGGTAAAAGTCCTTTGCGCACTTTCCACCATTTGGCTTGCGTGGCTTCATCGAAGCTAAAATGTATCCCAAAAAGCGTAGGCACACTCTCTAGCTCTCCTCGCACCGCCTCTATGTGTGAATCTAGCTCTTGCTTGCTATCAGATTCTAGCTGGATTAAAATACAGCAATTCCCCTCTGCTATCTTTGTAAGCTCTTGGGGCATACCCTCCATACCACTCACTGCCTTCAAACACGCATAGTCCATAATCTCCGCCGCGCTCACTTTATCATCATTGCGCGAGAGAATCTCAATCGCCCCTGCCGCTAGTGAAAGATTCTCATAAAACATCAATGCACAGGCTTTGAGTGCGTAGTCCTTCACCGGTGTGTATTCCACCCGCGATACAAAGCCCAATGTGCCTTCCGCACCGATAAAGATATGGTTTAAAATATCCTTAATATCTGCAAAATCACTCAAAGCATTAAGCCCATAGCCCGTGGTGTTTTTAATCGCAAACTTACGCGCTATCTCTTTGCGCAGTGCATCATCGCTGACGATCTCCTCACGCAACGCAAGGATTTCTTTTACCATATCACTATGCGTGTTACAAAACTCCTGCACATTTGCAGAATCTGAAGTGTCCAAGATAAAGCCATCGTGCAAAATCACGCGCACAGATTTTATCGTCTGATAGCTATTTTGCTTCACGCCACAGCACATTCCACTAGAATTATTAGAAAAAATCCCGCCAATACTTGCGTTGTTGATAGTCGCGGGATCAGGACCGATTTTTTTACCAAAGGGTTTGAGCGCGTTGTTTGCCTCTACACCTATCACCCCACAATCACACCATATAGAATCCGCACTTGCGCGGATATTTTGCCATTTGTGCATACACACCACCAGCACACTATCACCACACGCTTGCCCACTTAGGCTCGTGCCAGAGCCGCGAAATGTCAGCGGGATATTATAGGTTTTGCTAAACTTGATGATACGCACCACCTCCGCTTCATTCACAGGTTTTAGCACGAGTTTGGGAATATAGCGATAGCACGAGGCATCGACCCCATACGCAAAACGCATAATATAGCTATCATAGATTCTGTATTGGCGCGCACCTGCTTGTGTGTCAAACAAAAACTCCCTACACTCTTGCGCAAAACTTTCATAATCTCGCATCTTTGCTCCTTGTGTTGTGTGTGGCTCTCCCGCGCGCTAGATAGCGATTTGGGCGATGTCGCCGATAGTCAAAAACTCCCGATAAATGCTCCCAATAAGCGCATATCGGTTGCGTTTTAACCGCTCATTTTTATCATTGACAAGCACATTTTCAAAAAACATTTCAAGCGGAGATTTGAGTGCAAAAAGCGCACTTGCACGATCTAACTGCGTGGCAAACTCCCCATTTTTAACCCTCATAAAACTCTCAAAAAGACTAGATTCTGCCTTATGGACAAAAAGTGAGGTGTCAAGAGAATCTACAGAATCTAACGCATTAATGTCGATGTCTTTGCAAATATTTGCCACACGCTTAAAGGTGCTAAGGAGTGCTGGCTTATCCTGCGTGCTTTGGAATACCTCATGCAGTGCGAGGGCGTTTTGGGTGAGAGTGTTAATGTCGCGTTGTGGCTGATTGTGTGTATCTAACCCACAAAGCGCAGCGCGGAAAATCGAAGCATTTACCGGCAGGGCATTTTCAAGCCGCTCAAGAAAAAAAGATTCTATTTTTTTTATGCAATTTGCCTGTGGCAAATTGTTATCGCTCGTGAGGAGTGAATCCCCACTCGCTCCGCTGCGCGCGCATACACTGCCTGAATCTAAGGCTTTAGATTCTGTCGTGGGGCGTGAATCCCCACTCTGTGAATCTTTACCATAGCCCAATGCCTCATAGAGTGCGCGTAAATCCTCGCGCAGATTAAATGTAAAGCCCTCATTTTGGATAATCTTTATCACCCCATTAGCCGCACGCCGCAGAGCAAAGGGATCTTTAGAGCCAGTAGGGATTTTTGCGATACTAAAAAGCCCAAAGATACTATCAAGCTTATTTGCAAGACTCACAATCGCACTTAGCGCATTAGAAGGCAATGCACTCTCCTCGCTATTTGGGAGATATTGCTCCCTGATAGCTCGCGCCACCAACTCATCATAACCAAGTGCCTGCGCATAATACCCGCCCATAATCCCTTGTAGTTCGGGAAACTCATACACCATCTCCGTGAGCAAATCTGCCTTAGCATACCGCACACTTTGTGTGAGTAGCTCCAAAAAATTCTTAGGCATAAAATTATGCGTGGGTGCGTATTTAGCATACAGAATCTGCGCGATTTGTAGCTCCCTCTCACTCTTGTCTGCCAAACTCCCTAGCCCCTGCACAAAGAGGATATTCTCTAGCCCCTGTGTCTGTAATCCACGTTTTAAATCATTATGGTAGAAAAACATCGCATCACTTAGCCGCGCTTTGAGCACTTTTTGATTACCCGAGATGATGAGTGAAGCATCGCTATTTGTGGAATTACTCACGACCACAAACCCATCAAAAAGCCGCCCTTGTTTGTGGATAGCAAAATACCGCTGATGCTCTTTCATAGAAGTGATGATGACTTCCTTTGGCAGTTCCAAAAATTTCTCATCAAATCTCCCAAGCAAAGCTTTTGGATACTCTGTGATTGCCACCACTTCATCAAGCAATGCGGGATCGAGTTCCACTTCCACATTGTGCGTATCCTCAATCTCGCGAATCTGCTTTAGAATATGCTCTTTACGCTCTTGTTGGTTGAGGATAACTTTGTGTTTGCGCAAAATCTCAAAATACCCCTCCACACTCTCCACATCAATAGGCGCAAATCCTAAATCCCTATGCCCAAAAGTCTGTGGCTTAGAATCTACCCCAAATGCACTAAGATGTAGGCTAGAGCCACCCAAAAACGCGCAAATATTCTCAATAGGGCGGATAAATCCCTCGCTTAAACTCCCCCAACGCATACTTTTGCCAAAATGCAAACTCTGCAAAAACTCACTAAAAATCTCTGGGAGTAGGCTAGTAGTCTCTACACCCTTTTGGGTGTGGGAAAAATACAGCACTTCCTTGCCGTCTTTGATTGCACTACTTACCTTATCTCGGTCTAGTTGAGGGTCGAGATTGTGTTTAGCAAAAAAACTCAAACCCGCCTTAGTAAGCGCACCGCTATTTTCATACGCTATGCTAATGGGTGCGCCGTAGGCTTCAATCTCTCTATCTTGCGAGTATAGTGGGAAATTTTTGGCATAAAGCACAAGGCGTCTAGGCGTAAAAAACACTTGTGTATCACAAGGCGGTATGTGATGTGCTTTAAGAGAGTGATGCCATTTAGTGGCGATATGTGGAAATTCTTGCAAAAACGGAATTGCTGGGAGTTCTTGGGTTAGTATTTCTATCAAAAGCTCTGCTGTGTTCAAGAGTGTCCTTTTGTGTAAAGTCTTTAGGGATTCTACCACGCAAAGCATTAGGGTTTTTTAAAACAAGAACTCAAATAAAGAATTAAGGAAAAAGATGAGAGCAATAATTTTTAGTGTGGCATTTGGTCTTGTGAGTGTGGTGGCAATGCCGCTACACAAAGTCGAGGGTAAATGTGTGGAATTAAAAGATTTTAGCAAGGCACAAAAAAATGTCATACTCAAGGCATTTAAATATGGACTAAAATCCGGTTATGGCTACACAATGGCAGCGATTGCGTGGAAGGAATCGTGTGCAGGGGAATATAAGATGAATTTTGCAGACCCTTCAGCAGGGATTTATCACGCACATATTCCGGGGCTTTTGAAAAAAAATAATCAAAAAGACACAGGGTTTATGCGCAATATGGTGGGTGAATTACTCATACGCGATGACGAATATGCTTCACAAGTTGCGCTTGATGAGCTTTTGTATTGGCACAAAGTGCGCAATGGTAACTGGAAAGAAGTTATCAAATCCTACAATAAAGGTTTTAGCTGGGAAAAAGATAGTGAGCGGGATAAAATGGCACAAAGCTATTACGAAGATGTGGCACGGAGGGTTGAAGCCCTGCAAGCCTATATACCCAAATATGTCGCTACTCTCTCCAAACAAGCCAAAAATGACAAAGCCCTTTTGTTCTTAGGGAAAACACCACAATTAGCCCATAATCCAACACCACGCACACCATCTCCAAAACCATATAACACACAAAAACCTCATACACAAACTAAGCTCGCTCTGCAAACTAGGGATTATCAAACTCGCACAGCGACAAAAAAACAGGTGTTTATGGAGCTACCACAGGATTTGGACACTAATACCAAATCGCATTCACTCTCAAATCCCAAAATCAAAAAACAAAACCCAAACACGGGAGAATTTTATCTTTTGCAAGAACACTAGGGCTGTGATAGCAGATAGTCGCAATTTATCTAGATTCTAGCACCTCATAGCCGTGGTTTTTGGCTTTAGTAGGAATATTGCACAAATGCAATCATCATACGCAATCAAAATACTTAAACTACCATTGGTTTGTGGTGCTGTGTGATAATTTTGCTTTAAGATAAATCCGTCATATAAGGAGTAAGTGATGAGAAATACAAAAGTCGTGATTTTCACACTATTATTTAGCCTACATTATGCCTTATGGGCGCAATCTAAAACAGATTCAGAGAATATTGCCGAGCTTTTTTATACGCTCAATGGCGATGCAAAGGATCCGCACAAAAAAATCAATCATACCAAGGGTTTTTGTGCCACTGGGGAGTTTGTGCCTGTGAAAAATATCACAAATACCTACAATATCCCCTTACTTAGAGAATCTACTATCCCTACACAAGTGCGCTTTTCACTTGGTGGCGGTAATCCTAAGGCAAGCGATAGCACAAAGGGCAGGGGACTTGCCCTCAAAATCGAAGGGAAAAGTGATAGCTGGGAGATTGTCGTGCTCAACACCGAGATAAACTTTGCTAAGAATCTAGAGGAGTTTGTGAAATTTTTTGAAATCAGAATCCCAAAAAATGGCAAAGTAGATTCTCAAAATCTTACTAAGGTTACCAAAGAAACTCCATCTTTTGCAAACTATGAGAAATATCTCTCTACTATCCCGCTCACCCCTAGTGTCGCAAATACGACCTATTATAGCGTGCATACCTTTTATTTTGAGGATACTAAGGGCAGGAGTATCCCGGCGCGCTTTGCATTTGTGCCTGTGGCAGGTGAGAAGGGATTAACGCCTGATGAGGCAAAGAAGCTAGGCGATGATTTTTTGCTCAAAGATTTCAAGACCAAAGTCGCTAGCAAGCCCATAGAATACAAAATGATGCTAATCCTTGCTAATCCCAAAGATAAGACTGATGATACCACAGCCCTTTGGAGCGGTAAGCACAAAGAGGTGCAAATCGCTACACTCAAGGTGGAAAAATATGCAGGTGAGGGTTGCAATCGTGATGTGTTTATGCCAGCAGTATTACCAAAGGGAGTGGGCGCACCCAAAGACCCGCTTTTTGAGACAAGAAACGAAGTGTATAGCATCACCTTTGGAAAACGGCAGTAGTTATAGACTAAAAAGTGTATTGATACGCAGCAGTGATGAGTGGCGAGGTTTTGTAATAAAATTTTTCGTTGTATTCATTAGTGGTGGGAAGCTTAGCATAGAACTCTATGCGATGTTTAGCACTCATCGTGATAGCGACACCGAGATTCACAAAAGCTGTGGGCATTTGTAGCTTTACATATTTTTCTGAAAATAAAAGATCATTGTATCTGTAATCATACGCCACAAATCCGTATCCCACGCCAGCTATGAGCCCTAGATACGAATAAGTGCCGGGTATATGGAGATCAAGTAGCAAATCGGCATTGTAAGCCCCAAGAGATTGCATCTCTGTGGTAAAGGTATTGTTTTCTCCGATACCGGCATGTGCGTCTATATAGAGTCTAAAACCTAAAAATTTATTTCCCGGAAAACTCTGATAGCCAAGGCGCAAACCAAACATTGAGTAGCTCCCCTCTCCAGATTTCACAGAACTCTTGAGGTCTATCCCCATACTCCCAGCACTAAGCCCGATAAGCACACCGCTTCGGTTTTTGCCAAAAAATTTTTTTGCCTCGGCATCAAGCTCTTCTTGAGTAACGGGTTTGAAATCTTGAAGATAGGGATTTTGTGCGTGGTGGGCTGTGGTAGGGTGTGCGTAGTCTGATGTGGGTTTGGGGCTTTGAGAAGCTTTGAGCTCTTGTAATCGTCTCTCTAGCTCGTTTATCTCACTTTGTTTTTGTTGCTTTTGCTCTATTTCTTGGATTTGTCGTTGTAGCTCTGCTTTTTTGCTCTCTAATTCATCAGCATAGATTCCAGCACCTAGCACACATAGGGCAAAAATACATCGTAGTTTCATCATCTCTCCTTAAGATTTCGTGTAAGCGCGCCATTTTACCCCCCCCCCTAAATTAAAATTTCCTTAAACACTTGGACCTAAGAGGCTTTGGAAACTTATGCTATAATTAACCCAAAATTACAAGGATACTTTTATGGATAAAAAAGTCAAAAATATTCTCTACATTGATACTGAAGTGTTTTTTACAATGTTGCGCAAAGACAGGCTTGATGAGATTACCTATAAGCATTTAGAAATGCTTGCAGCCGATGAGAGTGTGCGTATCAAAATCCCTAAATCCCAACACACTCACCTCCACGAGCTAAGGCTTGATAGTATGCAGCACAAGCAGTTTGCATCACGAGGCATATTAACCTCATAAGCTATTTTCTTGATAAGCATACATTTGTCTTTGTCGATGATGGGGGAAATTGGAAAGAGTTTTATCAAAAAGTGCTAGAGGATTTGCAAGCTGGCTATAATGTGAGTCTTATCATTGATGATATAAAAGTCCAAAATCTCATAAAATCTCATCTACAAAGTGAGCATAGCTCCTTACAACAGCGGCTTTATATCGTCAGTAGCAAGGATCTTAAGGAATGGCTAGAAAAGGAAGTTAAAGAAGAGGCACGATGATACAACAAGCTTAGGCAAGTATTCAAATCCATAAGTTTTTAGTAGTTTTTTATCAAAATAACTCTATACTTGGGGGCTTATTTCTACCCAAGGAGCTTGTATGCTAAAAAAACTCATCAAAAAATGTATCCCACAATCGTGGCTATGGCGTCATTACTATCCATATAGGTGGCTATGGCATAACTGCAGAACGCTTGCGCGAGAGTATAACCAACTCCAAAGTATGCGTGAGTGGAAATGTATCGACAACAATAAACAACCCCTTCCATGGTATGTGTATCCCTGTATCGAATACCTCAATAACTTAGATTTTTCTAAAAAGGAGATTTTGGAATTTGGGGGGGGGGCAATCATCGCTGTATTGGGCAAAACGCGCCTCTCATATCACAACCATAGAAAGTGATAAACAATGGTTTAAAACCCTACAATCCCAGCAAGCTCCTAATCAAGATCTCTATCTCAAAACCACTCTTAATGGCGACCCACACCAAGACTATGCACATTTTGCCCTCTCTCTAGGCAAAAAATTTGATTGTGTCATCGTAGATGGTGGCGATATCAATGGAGAAAACACTCGTATGGCTTGTGCAAAGGTGGCTGTGGAGATTCTCAACACTCACGCACAAGAGGGTGCGATGATTATCTTAGATAATGCCGATTGGCACAGAGGCTGTGCGCGATTTTTGCGAGAGCAAGGCTTGATAGAGATTGACTTCCACGGATTTGGACCTATTAATTGCTACACTTGGACGACTTCAATATTCCTTAGCAGAAATTTCGCCTTCAAACCACACAATGCTTCGCAGCCACATTACTCCATTGACGCCCTGCACCATGATCTTGACTAAATACAAACTTAATTTAAGTATTTTTTGCTACAATGCGTGGCTTTAAATTTTTACATAAGGATCACAAATGTTAGAAGGTATCATTAGAGAGAGTATTTCTAAAGCAGCAGCGAAGGCTTTGCGAAACGATGGTTATCTAATTGCCAACATTTATGGAAAAGGGCAGGAAAATATCCATTGTGCGTTCAAGCTCAATGATTTCATCAAAGAAATCAAAAGTAAGCAAAACTTGATTTTTCAAGTTAAATTAGGTGGCAAAAGCTATGATGTCGTGGTGCAAGAATACCAAAAAGACCCGGTTACCAGTGTGCTAAAACATGTGGATTTACTCCTTGCCCAAAAAGGTGTAGCAAGTAAATTTAAAGTCCCAGTCAAACCAAAAGGTAATGCAAAAGGACTCAAAAACAAAGGTGTGCTTTTCATCTCTACTAAGCGCATTAGCGTAAAATGCACGCCAGAGAATCTACCAAATGCCTATGAGCTTGATGTGAGTGATTTAGATGTGGGAGATTCTATCCTTGTGCGTGATTTACCTGAAATAAATGGCGTAAAAGTGCTAAACAATCAAGATGTTGCTGTGGTGGGCGTGATTAAAGCGAAATAATCTCATATGCAGGAGCATCTCCTTATCGTTGGTCTCGGAAATCCCGGAGAGAAATACGCACTCACACGACATAACATCGGCTTTATAATCTTAGATAGATTTGTGCAGTGCCACCATCTCTCTTGGGAGATTGAGAAAAAATCCCAAGCTCTCTGCGCACGATTAGAAAGTGATCACTCCTCTGTGTTTTGCCTCAAGCCCCAAACCTTTATGAATTGCTCTGGTGAGAGTGTTGCGGCATTTTGTAAATACCATACGATTCACCATATACTTGTGATTCACGATGATTTAGACCTCTGTCTTGGTGCGGTGCGCTTCAAGCTCGGTGGATCAAGCGGTGGGCATAATGGGCTAAAATCCATAGATTCGATGTATGGCAATGAGTATCTACGTATGCGCTGTGGGATTGGCAAACCACCTATAAGTGAGCATAAGCCAAAGGAGCAATGTGTCATTGAATATGTGCTTGGAAATTTTAGCCCAAAAGAGTGCGAAACCCTGGAGACACTCTGTGCGTATGGCGTGCAGGCATTAGACTTTTTTGTCAAAAATCCAGCAGTCAATGCGTTGCAAAATACCTTTAACACAAAACAAGTGCAGAATCTTTAAAGGTATTATTTAAGGATTTTTTATACAATGCAGGGTTTATGAATACTTAAGGGGGTGTGAGATGTATGAGAATCTCAAGCAAGTATTGTTTAAGCTAGATGCGGAAAAAGCCCATAATATAGTAGAATTTTTTTTGCGAAAAGTTGCGCCACTGCCTTTGGTGCAAGACTTGTTGGCATGGCAATTTGTCAAGTGCGATGAGCGGTTAGCAAATACTCTAGATTCTGTGCGATTTCCCAATCCCGTAGGGGTAAGTGCTGGGTTTGATAAAAATGCCACGATGCTAAAGGGGCTTGGTGCTTTGGGGTTTGGTTTTATCGAGGTAGGCACAATCACGCAAGCCCCACAAAGTGGCAATCCAAAGCCTAGATTGTTTCGATTCCCCCAAGAACATAGTCTCCAAAATATGATGGGCTTTAACAACAACGGCGTAAGCAAAATCGCCAAACGTCTCCAAAAACTCTATCCATTGTGTCTCCCTATCGGGGCAAATATAGGCAAAAACAAAATTATCGCTCAAAGCGACTCGTTGCAAAATTACGAAAACACACTGCTAGAAGTGCTGGATTTGGCAGATTATTTTGTGTTTAATGTCTCTAGTCCCAATACCCCAAAACTTCGTGATTTACAGAACAAAGGTTTTGTCGCCTCACTCTTTAAAATGGCGCGCAAACATACCCAAAAGCCTATTTTTTTGAAAATCTCGCCAGATATGCACACCGAT
The DNA here is from genome assembly GCA_019112865.1 of Candidatus Helicobacter avicola. Lineage (GTDB taxonomy): Bacteria > Campylobacterota > Campylobacteria > Campylobacterales > Helicobacteraceae > Helicobacter_F > Helicobacter_F avicola. Next base: position 26,817 of record DXIN01000030.1, on the reverse strand, counting down.
GATATGTTAGAAGTTATAGAATCTGCTATAAAACACGGCTGTAGTGGTATCATCGCGACAAATACAAGCATTGATTATAGTTTGCTTAAGGGCGCAAAAAGCGAAGGAGGTATCAGTGGCGAGGCACTTAAAGAGCGTTCGAGAGAGGTTTTTGAGAGTATTGCAAAGGAGTTTTTTGGCAAAACACTGCTGATTTCCTCTGGTGGTATTGATAGTGCAGACGAGGCATACGAGCGTATTAAAATGGGAGCTTGTCTTGTGCAAATCTACACTGGGCTTGTGTATCAGGGTCCTTCACTACCTAGACGCATTAATGAAGGGATTTTAGCGCGTATGCAAGCCGATGGATTTAGCCATATCTCTGAAGCCATAGGTGTAAGCCACACCACCAAATCACACAAAAATGCTAAAGATTCAAAGTCAGCAAAAGACAAAGAACAAGAAATCAATATCACAGAATCTGCCAAAGCCAAATCAAACGCCAAAGCTACCTCTTCAGTCGCCAAGCAAAGCAAAGATTCTACAAAACCCAAATCCCCTACAAAACGCACAAGAGCAAGTGATGATGAGACAAATGCCTAAGATGAAGATTCTCAAAATTTTGTTGCTAGGAGGACTGATGAGCGCGATAGGCTATGCAGGAGGGATACCAAAACATTATGAGCAGACACTAGAGAATGGGTTGGAAGTGGTGGTGGTGCCATTGCCAAACAAAAGCAGTGTGATAGAAGTCGATGTGATTTACAAAGTAGGCAGTCGCAACGAAATACAGGGCAAAAGCGGTATCGCACATATGCTTGAACACCTCAACTTCAAATCGACTAAAAACCTCAAAGCCGGTGAGTTTGATGAGATTGTCAAGAAATTTGGTGGTGTGGATAATGCTTTCACAAGTTTTGATTACACAAAATACTATATCAAGACTACAAACAGCAATCTTGATAAAAGCCTAGAACTCTTTGCTGAAGTGATGGAAAACTTAAGCCTCAGAGATTCAGAATTTCAACCCGAACGTGATGTGGTAATGCAGGAGCGATTATGGCGCACAGACAACAATCCTATGGGACTTTTGTATTTTACATTTTTTAATACTGCCTTTAAGCAGCATTCTTATCACTGGACACCTATTGGTTTTAGCGAAGATATCAAGGCTTGGAAAATAGAGGATATTAAAGCATTTCACACTATGTATTATCAGCCACAAAATGCGATTTTGCTTGTAACAGGCGATATAGAACCTCAAGCAGTGTTTGATGCGGCACAGAAATATTTTGGAGAGATTGCCAACAAGACAGATTCTATCCCACAGGTGCAGATAAAAGAACCCAAACAAACCGAGCAAAGACGCGTGGTTATCAACAAAGATAGTGAAATAGAATATCTTGCTATGGGCTATAAGATACCAAACTTTGCCCACAAAGATCAGGTAGTGCTTAGTGCGATTAGTAAGATTCTAAGTGGGGGCAAATCGAGTTTGTTTGAGAGCGAAATTGTCGATAAAAAACACCTTGCCTCCAGTATATCAGCTTATAATATGGGGCTAAAAGATGAAGGGGTATTTTTCATAATGGCACAAGCCCTCCCAAATGTCAAAGCCCAAACAATCGAAAAAGAGATTTATGCGATTTTGGAGCGTCTTAAGAAAGGACAGATAAGCCCCCAAGAGCTTGAAAAACTAAAGATTAATACCAAAGCAAATTTTATCTATGGATTTGAAGATGCCTCTTCGAGTGCGTATGTGTTTGGGGATTATCTCGCTAGAGGGGATTTAAGCCCATTATTTGCGTATGAGGAGGCGATTGGGGATCTTAGCATAGAGAGAATTGCGCAAGTAGCGAGAAAATACTTTGACAATAAGCAGCTTAGTGTCGTTATTTTACGCAAATAAGGGGGTAGCGTGGAGAACAAGACAACGATCAATGGGGCTATGAGCGCACTTATCACACCTTTTTATCAAGGTAAAATTCATTTTGAAACTTATGAGAAGCTTTTGCTCCGCCAGATTCGGAATGGAATGGACGCTTGTGTGCCAGTAGGCACGACAGGAGAATCTGCGACTTTGAGCCACAAGGAACATATGGAGTGTATAGAAGTCGCAGTCAGTGTGTGCAAGGGAAGTAACACCAAGGTGCTTGCTGGTGCAGGAAGCAATGCGACACAAGAAGCCATTGAGCTTGCACAATTCGCACAAAAATGCGGTGCAGATGCGATTTTGTGCGTGAGTCCGTATTATAACAAACCAAGTCAGGAGGGGCTATATCAGCATTACAAAGCCGTGGCAGATTCGGTAGAGATTCCGCTTATGCTCTATAATGTCCCCGGACGCACGGGTGTGAGTATCGAAACACACACAGCTATACGACTCTTTGAGAATGTGCCAAATATCTTTGCTATCAAAGAGGCGGCAGGGTCGATGGAGCGCATTATTGAGTTTGCGACAAATACGCCAAATATGGGAGTTTTTAGTGGTGATGATGCGATTAACTATCCGATTTTAGCCAATGGTGGCAAGGGCGTAATCTCTGTAACGGGCAATCTACTCCCAAAAGAAATAGCTACACTTACGCATTTAGCTCTTCGCGGTGATATGAAACAAAGCCAAGAGATAAACAACAAGCTCTATCATATCAACAAAGTGCTTTTTTGCGAGAGCAATCCTATCCCTATCAAAGCAGCAATGTATATCAGCGGACTCTTACCAAGTCTGGAATACAGGCTGCCACTCTTAGCCCCAAGCAAGGAGAATCTAGCCAAGATTGAGCAAGTCCTCCAAAACTATGATGTGCAAATATAAGGAGTATATATGAGATTCAATCGTTTTGTTTTGCAATACATATTAGGAGCAGTGGGTGTGGTGTGGCTGTTTGTCTCCTATACGCCTTATGATGAGTTTGTAGCAAACTGCATACGAGGCGCAGGCGTGGCATTGGTCATTGTGGGTGTGATTGGGCGATTGTATGCCACAATGTTTATTGGTGGTATGAAAAATGAAGGAACCGATGGCAAAAGTTTCATTGACTATGGCGCATACAGCCTGTGTCGCAATCCTTTGTATCTCTTTTCTTTTATCGGATTTATTGGCATTTTAGCACTCAAAGCCCAGCTTGTGCTTGTGCTTGTGGGTGGAATGCTGTTTTTGTGGGTTTATCGTATGACGATTTTGGGCGAAGAGGAGTTTTTGGGACAAAAGTTTGGCGAGAAATACCAACAATTTTTGCAAAGCACCTCACGATTTTTTCCATCTTTTGCAAACTTTTCTTGTCCAGAAAAAATCGAAGTGCGCCCACACTTTTTTCATAAAGAATTACGACGCACACTTAATTGGTTTATCGGTGTGATAGCGATTTTGGCGATTGAGGTTTTGCATAATTTCGGGATATTACCAAATTTATACACAATGTATTAGTTTAAAGAAAAGTTTGCTAGAATAGAGGATTTTAGAACTTCAAAAAGCGAGGTATATGATGACAAATGAGCAAAACACAACGGACTTTATGAAAGGCAAGACTTTAGTTATCAGTGGTGCTACACGTGGTATAGGCAAGGCGATTTTGTATCGGTTTGCACAAAATGGCGTAAATGTGGCTTTTACCTACAACAAAAACGAAGAAGAGGCACAAAAAATCGCCCAAGACATAGAATCTACCTATAAAGTCAAGGCGCGATTCTATCCGCTCAATGTGTTAGAACCAGAGCAATACACCGAGCTTTTTAGCAAAATCGATAACGATTTTAGCCGCGTGGATTTTTTTGTCTCTAATGCGATTATTTATGGTAAAAGCGTGGCAGGAGGTTTCGCACCATTTATGCGTTTGCGCCCCAAAGGATTAAACAATATCTATACTGCCACCGTGTTAGCTTTTGTCGTGGGTGCGCAAGAAGCTGCAAAGAGAATGAAAGAAGTGGGTGGTGGTGCAATCGTATCACTTAGCTCCACAGGGAATCTCGTGTATATGCCAAACTATGCAGGGCATGGTAACTCCAAAAATGCTGTGGAAACGATGGTCAAATACGCTGCTGCAGAACTAGGAGAATGGGGCATACGCGTCAATGCTGTGAGTGGAGGTCCTATCGACACCGATGCACTGCGTGCATTTCCGGATTATGCGGAAGTTAAGGCAAAAGTCGAGGAGCAGTCTCCGCTCAATCGTATGGGGACACCACAAGATTTAGCAGGAGCGGCATTTTTCTTATGCGATAATACGCAGAGTGCGTGGCTCACGGGACAAACAATTGTGATAGATGGTGGCACGACTTTCAAATAAGAAACAACACGAAATTTTTAAGACCGAAGTAGCGAAGTGTTTTGCAAGAATTTATCCTATACTCCCAAGTATGCGACACTCATTGCAACCATCACTGCCCTATGCCTTGCCATAGGCAAGCTTGTTGTGGGAGCTGTGAGTGGTTCAGTCGCGGTGTTAGCTAGCGCGATAGATTCACTACTTGATGTGGGGATTTCTATCTTTAATTTCTTTGCGCTTAAAAAATCAGAAAAACCAGCAGATAGTCGGTTTAATTATGGGTTAGGGAAGTTAGAATCTCTAGCAGCCACCTTTGAAGGGCTTGTGATTGCACTCTCTGGCGTGTATATTTTTTATACCTCGTGTGTGAAACTCATCTCTTCCCACGAGATTGAGAGCTTACAATACTCGCTAGGTATGATGATTTTCTCTTTTTGCATAACATTTTGCCTCGTGTGGTATCTCCAAAAAGTTGCCAAAAAGACTAACTCACAGGTAATCAAAGCCGATGTGATGCACTACAAGGTGGATTTGCTTAGTAATGGCGTGATTTTATGCTCCCTCGCAGTAATTAGCGTGAGTGGCTTTGACAAACTTGATGCGATTTTGGGGATTGGCATTGCTTTGTATATTATGTTTTCGGCTTTTAGGCTGATGAGGGAAAGTGTATTGTTGCTGCTTGATAGGGCGATTGATCCCCATATCTTTGTGCGTGTGCAGGAAGTGCTGGAAAACGCACCTATCACGAGCTATCACGCATTGCGTACTCGTATCGTAGGGAATATTATTTTTCTTGATGTGCATTTGGTATTTCACCCAGATATTACGCTCCTAGAGGCTCATAGAATCTCTAACTCCATAGAGGAGCATATCCGCGCACTTGATGTTAGCTTGATATGGGAGATAAATGCACATCTTGACCCCTATGACGATTCAGAATTTGATGTAATTTCACAGCAAGGACGGAGATAATGGAATTTCTTATCGACTTTTTAGAATCTAGCACATTGCGAGATTCAAAGATTTTTCCTCATCTAAAATGCGATGAGCAGGAGGCGCAGATTCTCCAAAATCTCCTCAAAAACTACCTCTATGGCGAGAATGTCTGCAATGTGTCGCTATTTTTGAGCAAGTATTATGGGGAACAAGAGTGCAAGGCTCACTTTGAACTTTTACCAAAAATCTACAATCTTATCGAAATGGGGTGGGTCATACAGCTAAACTCGGATTATCCAAACAATATGCCTATGCTTATGCTTGAGCTTTATAACGAACGCATTAGTCTCTCTTATAGTTTTTTACGCCTTTTGGAGGGGTATTTTGAGGACAATTTGCCAGAAATTAGTGCATATACTAGCGATTTGGAATATCTCAAAGATCAATTTAAACGCATAGATTTATTACAAAAAACCAGTCGTATGCGTAAAGATTCTCTACCTCTATCCAAGAACTCTCTCAAACTCCTTGAAGATAGAATCTCTGCAAGACTTAAGCTTACCAAAAAACCCCTTTTGCTCCTGAAGTTTTTCAAGACACATAAGCTCAACCAAAAAGAACAAACGATTTTTTTAGCTCTGCTCAAAGAGGAATATTCCCCTAGGAGTATGGAAAGTGCGCGTGATATTAATGTGCTTATGCGCCTTGTGAGCAATGACGAATACGAAAAAATGGCAAATCTCGAGCTGCTTGGTGAGCACTCTAAGCTTCTCTCAGAGGGTTTGGTGGATTATGATGAATATCTCTCGGGCTTTGGGAATATTGATAAATCCTTTTTTATCCCTGATGAGATTCTGCACACCATTAGCAATCCCAGCAAAAAACAAAAGCGCACCAAAATCACTCTTGAATCTCTAGTGAAAAATCAAGAGATATTTGAGCTTCTTACACCCAAATCCTCGCTTGATGAAGTGATTTTAAGCCCAAAGACTAAGGAAACGCTTGAGCATATTCTCGCCCAAGTAGATTCTAAAGTCATTAGCCGTTTGAAACTTTGGGGTATCAAAGAAAGCAAGAATATCGATGCAAAGATTTTGTTTTTTGGACCACCGGGCACGGGCAAGACCTTGAGCGCAATGGCATTGGCTAAAAGCCTCAAAAAAGAGGTGCTAAGCTTTGACTGCTCCAAGATTCTCTCGGCATATGTGGGCGAGAGTGAAAAAAATGTGCGCCTTATTTTTGACACCTACAAAGATATGTGCAAGAAGGTAAAAAGCGAGCCTATTTTGTTTTTGGACGAAGCCGACCAATTCCTCTCATCAAGAGGTGGTTCGCATACGAGCACAGACAAGATGCACAACCAAATGCAAAATATCTTTTTAGAGCAGATTGAGCGATTTGAGGGGATTTTGATTGCTACGACAAATTTATTGGAAAATTTTGATAAGGCATTTTCGCGGCGCTTTCATTACAAAATCGAGTTTAAAAGACCTAACAAAGAACAAAGACAGAGGCTTTGGGAACATCTCCTACCTATGAATATCACATTTGAAGGCACACGAGAATCTGTGATTGCCAAACTTTGTGAGTATGACCTAAGTGGCGGACAGATAAAAATTGTCGTGCGCAACACTGCGTATAAGGTCGCTACAAGACAAAAACCTGTGTTTTTACTGCAAGACTTTGAAGAAGAAGCCAAAAAGGAGTTAAATGCGAACTTTGATAGCCAAAAAAGTATGGGTTTTATGAGGGGGTAAGCAATGATAGACATTTATCCAGCAATTGATCTCAAAGATGGTAAGGCGGTGCGTCTCTACAAAGGAGATATGCAGAGTGCAAAAGTGTATGGCGAGGCGTTGGAATTTGCCCAAGAAATTGAGACAATGGGGGCAAAGTGGCTGCATATCGTGGATCTCAATGGTGCATTTGCTGGAGAACCACGCAATATAGAGGTTATCAAGCAGATTCTCACGCACACATCGCTAAAAATTGAGCTAGGCGGAGGTATCCGCACACAAGAGCATATTATGCAATATCAAGATTTAGGGGTAGAGCGGATTATCCTAGGATCTGTGGCACTGCAAAATCCAGAGTTTGCTCTCAAAATGGCAGAAAATTACAAAATTGCCATAGGGATTGACGCACGCAATGGCAAAGTCGCAACGCAAGGTTGGGCAAAAGAAGAAAATGTAGAAGCAAGTGATTTTGCGGCATATTTCAAGGGGAGCAAGGTTGATGCGATTATTTGCACAGACATCAATCGTGATGGTGCATTAAGTGGTATAAATGTGGCATTTACCCAAAGTATCGCACAAGCAAGCGGAATCTACACAATCGCAAGCGGAGGATTCGCGGACGCTAAGGAATTAGAGATTTTAAGCACCAATCCTCACATAAGTGGAGTTATCATCGGTAAAGCGTTTTATGAGCATAAAATTGATTTACAAAAGTATATGAAAAATCGTGAAATGAGTTAGATTAAAGTAAATATCAAACTTTGTATGCTAACATACGCATAATTTTTCCGATATAATCCACAAAGAAATCAACTAAGGAGAATACCAGTGAAGTTACTTGTAGTCGATGATAGCTCAACAATGAGAAGAATCATAAAAAATACACTGCAAAGATTAGGCTATGAGGATATTTTGGAAGCGGAACATGGCGTAGAAGCGTGGGGACTACTTGATAGCGTGGAAGGTATCAATGTGCTTATCACAGACTGGAATATGCCTGAAATGAATGGACTTGATTTGGTAAAAAAAGTAAGAAGTGATGATCGCTACAAAGATATTCCTATCATTATGGTTACCACAGAAGGCGGTAAAGCCGAGGTGATCACCGCACTCAAAGCCGGTGTAAATAATTATATCGTTAAACCATTCACCCCACAGGTGCTTAAAGAAAAGCTTGAGGTGGTTTTGGGTGTGAATGAAGGCTAGATTCACACTTTCTTAGAATGCACCACCAAAAGTATTTTGAATATATTGTTTATCCAAGCCAAGATGTAGAAATCTTTGCAGATTTCTTATCCCATTTTATCTCCCAACACTCTCAAGACTCTAGCTTGTGTAGCATTGAATATATCCAAGATAATAGTGTCTTTGACCAAAAGCTAGATTCTACACAATGGCACACTCTCCATACCACATACGATGCACTCTCACGCTCCTCACAACAGACAAAGCTTATAGTGCGTCTTCCATATGACTTGCGTGAGGCATTTGCGCGTAATCTTGCAGAATTTTGTGAGATTCTAAGTGGCAGGATAGAATCTCAAGTGGGTTGTGTGTATGCAATCGTGCAAAAAGACAATAAAGACTGGATACAAGCCTACAAAGATTCTATCAAGCCTATTGTGTGTGATAGATTTTTCATCACTCCTTCTTGGGATTTTTCACCAGATTCCTTGACTAACCTGACTAACCCTCCACACAAACAAGATTTAGAGCTTATCCCTATTATCATAGATCCTGCACTTGCATTTGGCTCGGGACATCACGCAAGCACTGCAATGTGTATGGAGATGCTAGACACTCTCGCCATAGAGGGTAAAAAAGTGCTTGATGTGGGTTGTGGGAGTGGTATTTTGTCCATAGCGGCTTTTAAGCTCGGTGCAGAAGTGTATGCGTGTGATACAGATTCACTAAGTATCGCAGAGAGCAAAAAAAATTTCTCACGCAACGATGCGCAAATATGTGAAATTTGGGAAGGGAGTATAGGAAGTATCAAGGAGGATTTAACTTTTAATGTTATAGTAGCAAACATTTTAGCTTTTACCTTAAAAACTTTATATAAGGACTTTGTGCAATATCTCGCCCATGATGGGGTTTTAATCCTCTCTGGGATTTTAGACATTCACAAAGATGATGTGCTAGAGGCTTTTTTGCGAGGTTTTGACCTCATAGAATCTCGCACACGCGATGAATGGGTAGCACTCAAGCTACAAAAGCGCATTAACTAAGGCAGGATTGTATTTTTGAAGGAGCATACAAAATGACAGAAAACCAAAACAATAACAACAAAAAAACACCTTTTAAGCAAAACCCATTTTTGACTTTTGCGGTTTTGGTGATTGGGGTTATGATTTTATTTAAGCTATTTTCACCCACAGGAGATATTCTTAGTGATAGACTAAGTGGCAATGTCGTGAGCAGAGAAGTGAGTTATTACGAACTCAAGCAACTTATCCAAAACAAAGAAGTAGATTCTGTGAGTATCGGGCAGACCATTATACGCGCACTTTCTACAAGCAACTCGCCAAAGATTCTCTATACCGCTAAACGCGTGGCAGACCCCAATCTCACAACTCTGCTTGATGAAAAACAAATCGAATACAGCGGCTTTAGTGAATCTAACTTTTTCACAGATATGATTAATATGCTGTTGCCTATCTTTATCATCATCGCTATTTGGCTTTTCATCGCTAGTAGAATGCAAAAATCTATGGGTGGAGGTATGTTTGGCATAGGAAGTTCCAAAAAACTTGTCAATGCCGAAAAACCCAATGTAACCTTTGATGATATGGCAGGCAACGAGGAAGCAAAGGAAGAAGTCGTAGAAATCGTGGATTTTTTAAAATATCCCGAGCGATACGCGGCTGTGGGTGCGAAAATCCCCAAAGGTGTGCTTTTGGTAGGACCTCCAGGCACGGGTAAAACTCTGCTTGCTAAGGCGGTGGCAGGAGAGGCAAATGTGCCATTTTTCTCAATGAGTGGGAGTAGCTTTATAGAAATGTTTGTGGGGCTTGGGGCTAGTAGAGTGCGAGATTTGTTTGAAATGGCAAAAAAAGAGGCACCAAGCATTATCTTTATCGATGAGATTGATGCGATTGGTAAATCTCGTGCAGCGGGCAGTATGGTAGGTGGTAATGATGAACGTGAGCAGACACTTAACCAGCTTTTAGCCGAAATGGACGGATTTGGAAGCGAAAATGCACCTGTGATCGTCCTAGCCGCCACAAACAGACCAGAGATTCTCGATCCTGCACTTCTGCGCCCCGGGCGATTTGATAGACAGGTGCTTGTCGATGCGCCAGATTTCAAGGGACGCGTGGAGATTCTCAAAGTCCATATCAAAAGCGTGAAACTCGCGCGTGATGTGGATTTGCAAGAGATTGCGAAATTCACTGCAGGGCTTGCAGGTGCGGATTTAGCAAATATCGTCAATGAAGCCGCCTTGCTAGCTGGGCGCGAAAACAAAAAAGAGGTTTCCCAAAAACACTTTAAAGAAGCAATGGAGCGCACTATGATTGGATTAGAAAAGAAATCCCGCTCCATCTCGCCAAAAGAAAAGAAAATCGTAGCCTACCACGAGAGCGGACACGCGCTGATGGGCGAGCTCACAAAGGGTGCGCATAGGGTGAATAAAGTCTCGATTATCCCGCGTGGTATGGGTGCGCTTGGCTACACACTGCATACGCCGGAGGAAAACCGCAATCTTGAGCAACGATACGAGATGTTAGCTCAAATTGATGTTTTGCTTGGCGGACGCGCTGCCGAAGAGGTGTTTTTGCAAGAAATCTCTAATGGTGCATCTGATGATTTGCGCCGTGCTACTGGGATTTTGAAAAATATGATTGTGTATTATGGAATGACAGATGTCAGCGGACTTATGGTGCTTGAGGACTTTACGCGTAGGAGCAATTTCCTTGGTGGAGGAGCTAGCAGTCGTGAGTTTAGCGAGGAAACCGCACAAAAAATGGACAACTACATACGCACAATGCTTGAAGAGCATTTTGAGCATGTCAAAAAGACTTTGCGCGAGTATGCCCCAGCGATTGAGAGTATGGTCGCGGAATTGCTAGAAAAAGAGGTAATCGATGGTAGCAGAGTGCGTGAAATCATAGAATCTTATGAAAAAGAGCACAATATGACTTCGCGTCTTGTTCCCATAGAGGAGGAACATTAAGCTAAGAGTAGATAGAATCTGACTTTTTAAGGAGGGTTAGTATGAACGCAAACATTCAAATCATTGCCAAAGAGGGTTGGCTAGGTGCAGGTGTGTGGGCATTTATTTTTTTGGTAAGTGCGTATCTTGAGCTTGGAATCTTCACATTCATTGTGTTTTTAGCATTGGTATTTTGGCTTTATATGTTTCGCAATCCCGAACGAATTGAGGATTTAGATCCTACAAGCTTTGCAGCACCTATAGATGGGGTTATCAAAAATATTGATATTCTTGAGGATAGCGTGTGTGTGCAGATTCAGACGCGTTGCTACGATATAGGCGTCATACGTGCCCCCAGGGATATTCTCCAATCCACCTTAAAGTGCAAAAATGGATTAAGCCTTTTTTTTAGTAGTGCGGATAAAAAACGTCTGCTCAATGCGTCTTTTAGTCTATCGTGGCAAGAGCGTGGTGAGACATATCGTATGGAGTTTTTCCCAGAATTTTTTAACACTTCCCATATCTACACCACTTCAGATCTTGCTATGGGCGATCGCTGTGGGTATATGAAAATCGGACTTACAAAAATCTATCTCCCCAAAACCCTTGAAATCAAGGCAAATGTGGGTGATAAAGTCTATGCGTGTGAAAGCGTAATAGGATATAGCAAATGAAAATAAGCCCACTCTTTATCCTACCTAATCTCTTTACTGCCAGTAGCATATTTTTGGGTATTTTGAGCATTATTGCCGCTTCACATGATAGATTCACATTAGCGTGTTGGCTTATCGTAATTTCAATGATTTTAGATGGATTAGATGGACGCGTAGCGCGTCTTACCAACACTTCGAGCAAATTTGGTGTGGAGTTTGATTCGCTCGCAGATGTCGTGGCATTTGGTGTGGCACCAGCAATGCTCTTGTTTTTTTATACTGGAGAGTCGTATGGACGCATTGGGCAGGTTATCCCTGCGCTTTTTGTGATTTTTGGGGCGATTCGCTTGGCACGTTTTAATATCACAACCTCCAATGAGCCAAATTTTTTTATAGGGTTACCAATCCCTTCGGCAGCTATTTTTATCGTATTGTGGATTCTGATTGATTTGGATTATTCTATCTTTGCCACATCAAAGCTACCATTGCTTATAGGGGCATTTATCGTGGGGATTTTAATGGTGAGCAACATTCGCTATCCGAGTTTTAAAAAAATGCAATGGAATCTCAAGTCTTTTATTATTCTTGTTATTTTGCTTGGTATTATCTTTGTGTATCCGCCAGAGGCACTTTGCGCATTTATCAGTGGCTATGTAGTGTATGGCATAGTGCGTTGGCTTGTGCTTTTTACTAAGATTCTCTGCAAACCTGAAAAACACAAACAATAGAGCTAGATGCTGTGAGTTTGCACATAATCTTGCACAAAGTTTTCCTACTATACAATACGCTAAATTTTCCTATGGAGCAACTATGCTAAGCTACAAAGATTCTGGAGTAGATATAGATGAGGGCAATGCCCTTGTAGATGGGCTCAAACCCTTAGTGCAAAGCACATTTGATACAAATGTCATCGGTGGGATTGGATCGTTTGCTGGTGCGTATGCTATGCCCAGCGGATACAAGCAGCCCGTGATTTTGGGTGCGACCGATGGTGTAGGCACAAAGCTACGACTTGCCATAGATTCAGGGATTTTGGAAAATGTAGGGATAGACCTTGTGGCAATGTGTGTCAATGACCTCATCTGTAATTTTGCCACACCAATATTTTTTCTTGATTATTATGCCACAGGCAAACTTGACAAAACTAGTGCTTTGCGCGTGATACAGGGGATTGTAGAAGGCTGCAAGCTCGCACAATGCGCGCTTATAGGTGGTGAGAGTGCTGAAATGCCCGGAATGTATGCTCCCAAAGATTTCGACCTTGCTGGGTTTGCAGTAGGTATAGCCGAGAGAGAAGATTTGGGGCGCACAGACAATGTGCAAGTAGGCGATGTGCTTGTAGCATTACCCTCAAGCGGACTGCATTCTAATGGCTACTCACTGGTGCGAAAAGTGCTAGAGCGCGCCAATCTCACACTAGATTCAGTGTTTGATGGAATGCCATTAGCCCAGACACTCCTCACACCTACTAAAATCTATGTCAAGACTTTTTTAGAACTCAAAAATCACATCAAAGCCCTTGCGCATATTACCGGTGGTGGTATAGTGGAGAATCTCCCACGCGCACTCCCTAGCGGACTTGGCGCGCGCATACAAAAAAATGTGATTAAAACTCCGCCAATTTTTGATTTAATACAACGATATGTGAGTGAAGAAGAGTGTTTTAGAACCTTTAATATGGGAATTGGAATGATTTTTGTAGTAGATGCAAAAAATGCCGATTTTGTTGCCAAAGGAAGCGGAGGATATGTGCTAGGGCATATAGATTCTCAAAGCGGCGTTAAGTTGCAATAATTTTTATTACCAATGGAGCAGAGTTTGCCATTAAAATCTCTTTTTAAATTGTATTCTATTCCTGTGCTAATCGTGGTAGTGGGGATTTGTCTGTATTTTATTGTGTTTGTAGAGATTAAAGATAAGGGCGTTCCGCACTTTCAGACACACCGGCAAGTCCCAAATCACACTCCAGAATCTCAATCTACACAATCTCCGCTGGTAGCTACAGATTCTCACACGCAAGACACATCAATGCCACATTCCCAAGAGCCTCAAGATCCCGTGGTAGCAGTGGAGCAGCCTAAGCCAGAGATTGTTTTTGAACCTCAAGAGGAGATTGTATCAGAATCTCCTACACAAGATACTTCCTTGGTTGTCGATGCGACACAAGAACTCCCTAGCACCCCTCAAGTGTCTCAAGCACCACAATCTCTCCCAATCTCCCGACCTCACTATGTCTATGTCAATGTCCGAAGTGCCAATATCCGCGCGCTGCCCAACATTGAAAGTGAAATCCTGCACCGCGCCAATAGCGGACAGCAACTCGTCCTAATCCATGCGCTTCCACAAAGTGAATGGAGTGAGGTAGAAATAGCTCCGGGTGTTCGAGGCTACATCGCTTCATACTTACTAAGCGACCAAGCACCACAATACGATATGTATCAAGTCATCGTCAAGTCTGCCAATATCCGCGCGCTGCCTAGCCCAGAAGCACCCATTATAGCAGCAGTAGGGCTTGATCACAATGTGCGTGTGCTCCAAAATGATGGGCAATGGAGTAAAATCCTCCTAGAAAACGGACAAGAGGGCTATATTGCCTCTCGTCTCTTGAGGAAATAATGCAGCAGTTTTGTGTCTTTGGCAATCCCATTGCACATTCTAAATCCCCGCTTTTACACAATGCCACTTTTATAACACTAGGCTTTAGAGCGTCTTATGGTAGGTATTTGCTTCGTGAATCTAGTGCGTTGGCTCATACATTTTATGCACTAAAGCTTCAAGGGGCAAACATCACCGTGCCATTTAAAGAAGCAGCATTTGAGCAAAGCTATGAAGTGCGAGGAATTGCTAAAGAAATTGGTGCAGTCAATACTTGGGTGTTGGAGCAAGATAAGATTATTGGCTACAATACCGATGCACAAGGGTTTTTTATGTGTGTGCAAAGATGGAATATACAGAGCGCGCTCATACTTGGTGCAGGTGGCTCGGCAAAAGCCATAGCATTTATCCTACGCCAAAATGGCATTACCACACATCTTTTAAATCGCTCTAGTGAGCGTTTGCAAAACTTTGTGCGCAATGGTTTTGTCTGCTTTACACCAGAGCGTTTTTGCGCCACACAAATGTATGATATTGTGATAAATACCACACCAGCAGGGCTTAATGATAACTCACTCCCCTTAGAGATTGAAACATTACAGGAGATTCTCTCAAGCGCACATTATGGTTTTGACCTCATCTATGGCAAACGCACACCATTTCTACAGCTTGCTCAAGATTTAGGCTTGCAAACTTCTGATGGTGCGCAAATGCTTATCAATCAAGCTGCATTAAGCAGTGAGCTTTTTAGTTTTGGGGCAATTAGTTTTGAGAACGCACTCAAATGTATGAATGCACTAGCATTATAGAATCTAAACAATCTCAAGATTCACAGAAAATAACAAAATCTCTTAAGCACCAAAATCGCAATCTAAGAGTTTTTGAAGTTGAAGGGAGCTATAATGAGGGCTTTGTTTGTAGAGAGGTGTCCGAGTGGTTGAAGGAGCACGCCTGGAACGCGTGTAAGGTGCAAGCCTTCGAGGGTTCGAATCCCTTCCTCTCTGCCATTGCTTCGATGTAAAGGATTCTGATGTCATACAAACGATTTTTTGCGTTTTTTGCTCTTTTTGTGAGCTTTTTTCTAGCTTTTTTACTCATTTTTACCACGATATGGATTAAAAAAACTTTTGGCAAAGAAGTCGAGATAGCCCAGATTCTCTTCCATATCCAATTTCCTATTACCGATATTGATCCAACTTTTATCAAAGGCTTTGTGTTCAAAAGTTTGTTGCCTAGTATTTTGCTAAGTGTCATTGCGCTCTTTCCACTACGATTTTGGCATTTTGTTCTCAAAATAGGCAAACATACCAAAACATACTTATCCCTTGTGTTTTTATGTGGCAAAAGACATACCTTTAGTGTGCGGGTGGTAGTATGTCTTGGTATGATTGTATTTGCCACAAAATTTGTGAATCAAAAATTCCAAATCCAAGAATTTATCGCACAAAACTCCTCCAAAACCTATGGCACTTTCTACGAGACACATTACATCAATCCACCACTCCAAGAGATTGCCACACAATTTGCCAACCTCCAAGATCCGCGCAACCTCATTATTATCTTTGCTGAATCTCTAGAATCCACTTACAGCACTAAAAGTGCTCCTGTAGGCATTGAGGGGGGGGGCAAGCATCTATGCGCCATTTGGCGAGCTAATCCCCAACCTCACACAGCTCGCACTTAAAACCAACAACTTTAGCAGCACAAATGCCTTAGGTGGCATTACTCAAACCATAGGCACAGGCTGGACGATAGCCGCGCTTATCTCGTATAATTGTGCGATTCCCCAAACCCAACTCCCCTACAAAACCGGCTACAACAACAATGTAGCAAAATACTATCTCCACTCTGCCGTATGTCTAGGTGATGTGCTAGATTCACTAGGCTATAGACAAATAATGTTTCAAGGCACTTCGGCGGATTTTGCTGCTACGAGAGGATTTTTCACTAGCCACAAGATAGAAATGCGTGATGACAAATACTTTCAATCCCACAAGATACTACAGGGGAATTTTCAAGGTATGTGGGGCATAAAAGATTCTGTAATATTTGGGTTTGTCAAAGACTACTTACAAACCTACACGGATTCTAAACCATTTGTGCTCTATATCTCCACGATGGACACTCACCACCCCGATGGTTTTGTGGATACTCAATACTGCCAAGGTTTTGAAAAGACCTTTGAAAACGCCGTGCGTTGCTCGGATAAAATTATCAGTGATTTTGTGATGTGGGTGCAAAACTCGAAGTTTAAAGATAATACAAGTATTATTATCCTAGGTGATCACAAAAGTATGAAACAAAACTTTTTCCCAGCAAACACAAAACGCAGTATCTATAACGCTTTCATCGGCACACATTTCCCACAAGAGAAGCTCAAAAATAGACTAATTAGTCATTTTGATGTTACACTTTTGTTTTTAGAATCTCTAGGAATTTCCATAGAGAGCTTTGGACTAGGGCGCAACCCACTTCGCTCCCAAACACTCTTAGAATCCCTAGGGGAGCAAAACCTCGCTCAAGAGCTCAAAATACCCTCAAAAATCTATGAGAGTTTTTGGAATCTCAATCCCAAAAAATTATAAGGAGAAACAATGAAGAAAAAACTTATACTGGGCTTGATAGCAATCGGAATTATCCTCATATCGGCGGTGTATTATCACACCATCAAAGATACCCTTAAAATCGCAAAAAATATAGACAAACAATATTGGAATCTTATGAGAGAAATCCAATCTGCACACGAGAAATGCACATTTCCCTCCACCAAAGATCTAGGAGATTCACAAAGTTTCATCGCCCACGCTGGTGGAGCAATCATCTATGAGGGCAAACCATACACATACTCCAACTCCAAAGAGGCACTGCTACAAAGTATCAATAATGGTTACACATTTATTGAGCTAGATTTAATGCTAGATAGCGATGGGCAAATCTTTGGTGCGCACGATTACAAACATTTTTATGGTATCACCAACGCTCCTAAAGATTTGATAGATTCTAACTCCCCACCAAGCAGGGACTACATCAAGCAAGCTAAGATTTATGGGGTCTTAACCCCACTCACTAGAGATTCTATAAACGAAATTTTTGCGCACAATCCACAAGTATTTTTAGTAACCGACAAACTCAATGATTTTGAGGCGATTGCTACACAGCTGGATTTTCAAGAGAGAATCCTCGTTGAAGTCTTTGGGCTTGATAACTACTACAAAGCCCGCAAAGCTGGTATCAAATACCCTATGCTCTCTACAAATGATTTTAGGTTGGCAAAAACGCTTGGTATCCCTATGGTAGCCGCCCATACCGGCGCACTCAAAGACGAAAAAACCGCCCAACTCGCACAAGAATATATTGCAAATGGGGGTTGCATTATGATGTTTTCCACCAACGAACAAAGCTTTATCAAGCAACATTTAGGCGTGAGAGCAAGCAAGTTTTATACAGATTTTTGGGATTTACAATCCAAAGATTGCGCCCTTTCAGACAAACAGCGATGCAAAACATACTAGCTTGGTCTTATATCTGACTTTCTGGCAAAACCTTTGCTAAGACATTAAAAAGACGCAAAAATATATTGGCATTTGGCGATGTGTTGTGAATCTCAAATGCCCCATCTTTGTTGTATCCTTTCCAAAATGTCTCATTTCCCACTCTCCAAAGCTCCCATGCATCTGCCATTTCCGCTTGGATATTTGCCTTGGTCTTCTTAGCAAACTCGGTATTTTCAAAAATCACGACAGATTCTGTATTGAGATTGCTTGAACGTTGATCAAGGTTAAAGCTCCCCACCCAAGTGATATGTTCATCAAACACGATTGTTTTACTATGCAATGACGCACCCGAGTTAAGTTTCCCACGCACGCCACTTTTTTTCTTGCCATTTTTTTTACTTTTGCCCTCATACTGATACTCATACACTCGCACGCCATTTTTGAGGAAATAATCACGATAACGTTCCCACGCCGCATACACCACAAGTGAATCCGTCGAAGCAAGCGAGTTTGTCAAGACATTGATAGATATTTTTCGACTTTTTAGCGAATCTAAGTCCCCTAATGCGTGCTTACCCGGCACCAAATATGCCGCGGCAATATACACATTATCTGTGGTGTGTGCAAAAATCTCCTTGAGTGCATCAGTAATGGGGTATTTTTGGTGTGTTTTCTCAACCTTACTAGGCGCATCAGCGATAAACACTGCCCTACCCCACATCATATCAAACGACTTTGTAGTGTATTGATGCACAAATGTTTTAATCGTGCTGTCATACTTGATAAATCCGCTAGGCTGGGCTTGGATTTCTTGTGAAATTGCCTTTATTTCTTTGAAATAATTTTTCATTGATCGCTTTGAAGGCAAAAGTGTCGCGGGTATAGAACGATCATAGTGCCAATAAGACATAAAGCTCTTTGTCGCGGCTTTGACCACATCGCCGATAAACACCACATCAGTATCAGTAAAATTTAGATGTGTATTATTATCAAAATAGTCATCTGCGACATTGCGCCCGCCGATAATAAGTGCAATATCATCGACTACAAAGATTTTGTTGTGCATACGATGGTTGATACGATTGAAGTCATACACCATTTCTGGATAACGCAATATTTTAGAGCGGTTTTTGTAGGGATTAAAAATCTTAACCTCAATATTTGGGTGTGAATCTAGTGTGATAATGTCTGAAAAATCCGAATCTAAGCCATTATCATCGATGAGTATGCGCACCTGCACACCACGATTTGCCGCTTTCCAAAGCTCATGCATAAAGATTTTGGAAGCAAATTCATCTTTATAAATATAAGACTGCAATAAAATACTTTTTTGTGCCATACGCGTAAGTGCGACACGATGCAAAAGTGCCTGTGTGCCATCAGTTAGTAGGAGTGCGCCACTCTCTCCTTTGCGTGTTTCTAGCTCATTGGCATACACCATACCCAAAGTTGTATTATTTGGGATAAAGTCTGGTATCTCACGCCCTTTTGGCAATTTTTGGGGATCAATATCCTTGATATTAACCACCACAGAAGAACACCCCGCATACAAAAAAAGTGCGAGGAAACCCAACACAAAGATATTAGTGGTGTTAAAAATATATTCGCCCAAAAGTGTCATCACTAGCCTTAAATCTTTACTTCTCCAAAAGTTTGCTCAAGCTTTTTGCCAAAATTACTCATAAACCCCTCGCACGATCGCATACCGCTCAAAATCACCACCCAAGAAACATAAATCCATAACATTAAAAAAAGCAAAATCGAAATCTGTCCATATATGCTTTTGTAGGTTTGGTTGTAAAACACATAATACACAAAGCCCCATTTGGTGATAAGCCACACAATCGTAGTGCCTAGACTAGAAAGCAACAGAGGGAAAAACCGCAACGCCTTGTTTGCCGAGATTTTAAAAAGCACAAAAAACATACTCCAAGTGATAAGATAGGGCAGAATCTTAAAAAGCAGGCTAAAATCCGCCACATCATTTAAATACCTTTGCACCTCGCCACTAAAATAAATAGAGAGTGCTAGCGACATCGGAAACAAAGTAATCATCGTCCAATACACCACCACAGAATCAAAAAATTTGCGTGGGCTTGAGTTGAAAACCTTGGCAGTTACATACTCAAAGTTGCGAAAAAATAAAATTGAAGTGATAAGCACATACACAAGTCCCATTGTTCCAAGCTTAGAGCTATTTTGCAAAAATGTATCAAGGTATTGGGAAAAGGTATCGGTGTTGGTGGGCAGGAGATTTGAGAGGATTAGCTCCTTTAGCTCTAAAACTTCATCTTGAAACTGCGGGAGATTGAGCAAAACCGAAAAAAGAATGAGCAACATCGGAATTAGCGCAAAAATGGTATAAAAACTCAATGAAGCGGCATAAATAAGCTGCTGGTCAAAAAAACGATAGATTCGCTTGATTTCAATACGGATTTTACGCACAAGCACTTTGGTATCGGTATTTTTCAACCATTCCCAATCTAATTTTTTCATCGACATTTAATGACAGCTACTCGCCGCGACATATCCATAAGAGAGTATGCGCTCTACATCTTGCTTAGGTGCTTCACCCTTAGTCGTGAGATAGTCCCCGAGCACCACTGCATTTATCCCACATTCAAACAATTTCTTTTGATCCTCACCAAAGATATGCTCCCTCCCACCAGCGATCATTAGACGTGTTTTGGGCAAAAACTCTCGCGCCAATGCCACACAATCAAGCGCTTCCTCCTTGCTAAGCTTTGGCGCATCGATGGGGAGGTTGGGGTTGGCGATATAAAAATTAATCGGGCTAGAATGAGGAGTTAGAATCTGAAGCATTTTTAGCATATCGATTCTATCCTCCCAGCTCTCCCCTAGCCCAAAAATCCCACCTGAGCAGAGTCCAAGCTCGGCTTTGAGCGCGTTTTCGCAAGTCTCAAACCGCTCCACCCAAGTGTGCGTGCTACAAATTTGTGAAAAAAAATTCTTTGAAGTCTCTAAATTGTGGTTATAGCTATCCACGCCATTTGCCTTGAGGTATTTGAGTGAATCCACATCGGCACGCCCACAGCACGCGATGATATGCAACCCCAAATCCGCCTCCTTGATCGCCCTTGCGGCTTGTGCGATATACTCGCATTTTTTAGAATCTAACCCACGCCCAGAGGTTACCAGACAAAACCCCAGCGCGCCATATTCTTTGAGGCTACGCGCTTCTTGCAAGATAGAATCTATGGGCTTGTTTTTGTATGTGGGGATATCGGTGTGATAGTGTGCAGACTGCGTGCAGTATTTGCAATCCTCCGCGCAATTCCCAGAAGTTACATTACAGATTGAGCACAAAAAAATTTCCTTTGGATTCATCGCCTTCCTTTAGTGTTTGTTGTAGATGAGATTTTGTATTTGGTTGGCGATTTTCATCGCGTTTTGTCCATCAATCTCATTGGGTGCGATTTCGTTGCGTATGTTATGTGTATGAGAATCTTTGGCATTTGCACGGCACATATTGCTAAAATCCAAAAGCTCTAGGAGCAATGCCTCTTGCGGACGCACCTCTATACTCTCACTACGCGAGGATATAGAGATATTGTGCATATGCTGCTCAATGGTTTGTTTATTGACAAGCACTTCTTTGCTTAGCAGGTTGCAGTCGATATACATATCTTCACAAGTCGCAGTGATTTGGCGGATTCTCTTTTCAGTAATGCGCGAAGCAGTGATAGTGCTAAACGCGCCGTTTTTGTGCGTGATGATCGCACGGGCGTATTCTATCATACCATTGATGACCACGCCATGAGCCTGCACCTCGCACGCCTCTCCGTTAAAAAGCAAACTCAAATCAATATCATGAATCATCAAATCCATTACCACATCGACATCAGTAATACGATTGCTCATTTTGTTAGTGCGCACAAAATCAATGCTAAAAATACGCGGTGAGTTTTTGAGCAGTTCGCGCAAAGCAGTAATCGCAGGATTGTAACGCTCAATAAAGCCCACTTGGATACACAGATTTTTATCACGCGCAGCATCGACAATGATTTGCGTGCTATCGAGCGTATCAGTCAGGGGCTTCTCCACAAAGATATTTTTGATATGATCACTCACTTTTTGGATATAATCAAAATGCGTGAAGGTAGGCGTTACGATAATCACGCCATCACTACCAATAAGCGCACTCTCTAGCTCGCTCTCATTCTTTAGCGCATACACATCAAATTCTTTGGCACTTTTTTCCAGTAGATCCTTATTCACATCATAGATGAAACTCACCTCGACATTTTTTAAAAGATTGAGATTGCGTAGGTGGTTTTGCCCCATTTTGCCAATGCCAAGAAGCCCGATTTTCACAATTTTACGATCCATAACTAGCCACCTCTTTAACCCAATAAGGCATTGAGAGATTCTATAATATAGCTCTGCTCTTGCTCACTCAAAAACGCGCTAAAGGGTAGTGAAAAAATCTCACGCGCGATTTTCTCACTCACAGGAAATGCCCCCTTAGTGTAACCTAGATAAGCAAGAGATTCTTGTAAATGCAGCGGTAGCGGATAATGCACTGCAGTAGGCACACCTTTGTGTTGTAATGCCTCCAGCACCGCCTCACGATTTCCGCTAGTTAGTCGCACCGAATACTGCGCATATACACTTGTGCGATCTTGTGGAATCACAGGCAAGATGAGGTTGTGAAGATTCTCTGTGTAGATTCTAGCGATTTGTTCGCGTTTGGCAATTTCTTCTTTGAAATGCCTAAGTTTGACATTAAGCACTGCGCATTGGAGTGAATCTAACCGCCCATTAAGCCCGATGTATTTGTGGATATAGCGTCCGATTTGTCCATGATTGAGGATAGAGCCGATTTTCTCATCGAGTGCTTCATCATTGCAAAACATCGCACCACCATCGCCATAACACCCAAGTGGCTTAGAGGGGAAAAAGCTCGTAACTCCTATGTAGGAGAGATTGCACGAATATTTGCCCTTATAAGTCGCTCCAAAGCTTTGGCACGCGTCCTCAATCACAGCGAGATTATGGGCTTTGGCTATGGCATTGATCTTATCCATATCAGCTGGCAATCCATACAGGCTTACAGGGATAATCGCCTTGGTGCGCGAAGTGATAGCAGATTCTATTTTTTCGGGGTCAATATTATATGTCATCTCATCTATATCCACAAACACCGGCTTTGCACCCAAAAGCGCAATCATTTCGGCAGTTGCGATAAAAGTAAAAGGCGTAGTGATAACCTCATCACCCCTTTGTATCCCCAGTGCAAGGAGCGCGATGAGCAACGCATCTGTGCCACTAGAGACTGCACGCGCATATCGCGCGCCACAAAACGCACTTAGGTTGGATTCTAACTCACCCACACTCGCCCCCATCACATACGCACTAGAATCTAGCACTTCAGCTATTGCAGTGTCTATTTCATCTTTGTAAGCCTTGTATTGTGCTTTGAGGTTAATAAATTGTATATTCATAGCCTGCCTTAAATCTCAATTTTGGGCAATTTTACCAAAAAAATATTTAAATTTTTGTCTCGTGTCCGATTTAGCTTGTAACTTACGCAAGGAAGCGTAAGAAAAACACACATAAAGGAGTATATCATGGCTTTCCAAGTCAATACCAACATCAACGCGCTTAACGCGGCGGCTCAAGGGACATTTACCCAATACAATATGAAAAACTCACTGGAGAAGTTGAGTTCTGGTCTTAGAATTAACAAGGCAGCAGACGACTCTTCAGGTATGACGATTGCTGATAGCTTGCGCTCTCAAGCAAGTGCGCTAGGTCAGGCTATTAGAAACACAAACGATGGTATGGGGATTATCCAAATCGCGGATAAAGCGATGGACGAGCAGCTAAAAATCCTTGACACGATTAAGGTCAAAGCGGTGCAAGCTGGACAAGATGGACAATCTACTCAATCTCGTCAGGCAATCCAAGCAGACATCAAGCGTCTTATCGAAGGTTTGGACAACATCGGTAACACCACGACTTATAATGGTCTTGCGTTGCTTTCTGGAACTTTCTCTAATAAAGAATTCCAAGTGGGTGCGTATTCTAACCAAACCATTAAAGCATCTATTGGTGCAGCGGTTTCTAACAAAATCGGTCAGGTGAGACTAGAGACAGGTCAGAATGTTACGGCCACTGGCGAAGTGAAGTTGAAATTTGTCAATGTCGATGGGGTCAATGATGTAGAACTTGAATCTGTGAAAATCTCATCATCTGCAGGCACAGGTCTAGGGGCACTTGTAGAGATTATCAACAAAAACTCGGATAAAACAGGTGTGCGTGCGACTGCCAATGTGATTACCACTTCTGATGAAGCGATCAAAGCAGGAAGTCTAGGTGGTGTGATCCTCAATGGATTCTCAATCGGGGATATTATCGGTATCAAAGACAACGATAGCGATGGTCGTTTGGTGCAGGCTATCAACGCCGCTACAATGGATACTGGTGTAGAGGCTTATACAGACAACCTCGGACGACTAAACTTGCGTAGCACAGATGGACGCGGGATCCAGTTCTCTACCACAGGTGCGGTAGCCCAGCAAGTCCAAGGTCAAGGACAAGGACAGCAACAAGCCGGTGTGCTTGCTATCGAGCATGTCAACGATGGTAAAGCTATCACCGCAGCCCAAGGCGTAACAAATGGTGGTAACTGGAACCTTGGTCGTCTCTCAATGGTGAGAACTGACGCTAGAGATATCGTGGTTAGTGGGACAGGCATCAGTGCGACTGGCTATGGTGTAGGTCAAATAGTCGCAGAGGAGACTGCAAACTTGCGTGATGTTACAGGCTCCTTTAATAAAGATGTGCGTTCAGCTGCTGGTGGTAACTTCAATGGTGTGCTTGTCAAAGAAGACCGCAACCTTGGTGCTGGTGTAACAAGCCTAAGAGGTGCGATGGTGGTAATGGATATTGCAGAATCTGCACAAAAGATTCTTGATAAAATCCGCGCTGACCTTGGTTCTGTGCAAGGACAAATGGTGAGCACCGTCAATAACATCACCATTACCCAAGTGAATGTCAAGGCTGCTGAATCTCAAATCCGCGAAGTGGATTTCGCTGCTGAAAGCTCTGAATTTAGCAAGCTCAACATCTTGGCTCAATCTGGAAGCTACGCGCTTTCTCAAGCCAATGCGGTGCAACAAAATATCCTAAGACTCCTTAACTAGGGTTTTCACACAAGCTTGTGCCCTCAAGGCGCAAGGCTTGGGGGTGGTGGTAATCCCCACTGCCCTGCTTCACTCTAACTCCGCTACTAAATCCACATTTAAAGCAACAACCTAAGCCCAAATTTGCTGATTTTGCGATACAATCCCGCATTATTAACACAATCTTTAGGACTTATGTATGATAAAAAAACTTCTCGTATCCTCTCTTTTATGCTATACCATAGCCCTTGGTTCGTATCAAGAAGCCTTTATGGAGTATTTGGAACAAAGTGGGACAAAGGATCTTATGACACCAAATGCAGAGTATATAGCGCGCATTATGGGGGATTTGCTACCAGCAGATGCTAACCTTACCAAAGCCCAAAGACAAAAAATTTATGACATCATAGCCAACACCACCCAAGCCACCATTGCAGAATCTATGCCCCAAATACAAGCCGTTTTTGCATACTATCTGAGTGAATCCGATCTCCGAGAAATCATCTCATTCTATCGCACACCCGTGGGCAAAAAACTCGCAGCAAACCTCATGCCTATGCAAGAACAAACCCAAAAAATCGTTTTTAACATTATGCAAAAACATCTCCAAACAATGACACAGCAAATTACCCAAGTCCTACATTCCCAACCAAAAGACAAATAATGTTTGTTGATAGTGCTGATATTTTCGTTTTTTCTGGCAATGGCGGAGCTGGTGCAGTGAGTTTTTTGCGCGAAAAATTTGTCATACAGGGCGGACCTGATGGGGGTGATGGAGGCAAGGGTGGTGATGTGATCATTGAGGTAGATTCTAATGCACACACATTAGCAAACTTCCGTGGCAAAAAGCACTACAAAGCCAAAAATGGTGCAAATGGCGCACCTAGACACTGCACTGGTAAAAATGGTGAAAATCTCATCATTAAAGTTCCGCTAGGCACACAGATTCTGGATTTTGAAAGTGGCGAGGTGCTAGCGGATTTTGACGATAGCACCATACGCGTTAAACTCCTAGAAGGAGGCAAAGGTGGATTAGGCAATGCACGATTTAAAACTGCGCGCAATCAAGCACCCACTCACGCACAAAAAGGCATTGCAGGCAAGCAGCTCCACATACGTTTAGAGCTCAAACTCATCGCTGATGTAGGGCTTGTGGGCTATCCAAATGTCGGCAAATCCACACTTATCTCGACACTCTCAAACGCCAAGCCAGAGATTGCTAACTACGAATTTACCACCCTCACACCACATCTAGGAGTGGTAGAGGTCGATGAGCTACATTCCTTTGTGATGGCGGATATTCCGGGGATTATCGAGGGTGCGAGTGCAGGTAAGGGGCTAGGGCTAAAATTCCTCAAACATATCGAACGCACGAAATTCCTACTTTTTGTGCTTGATGGTGCGCGAGATATGGATATTTGCACGCAGTTTGAGAATCTAGGGCGAGAGCTAGACAACTTCTCTCCTGCATTGAGTGAGCGAAGCTTTGGGATTGTGATTAGCAAATGCGATGTGCAGGCACCCGAGCTAGATTCACTCCATGCTCTTTGTGCGACACACACACACAAGCCACACTTTATCTTACCTATTTCAGCAGTTACACACCAGGGGACTAGAGAGCTTGTCTTCGCACTTTTTGAGGCAATGCGCTCTTTAGGCACTAAGCACCAAGCCTAGCAAGGCTCACCCACTCCTCCCAATCCTCTACCTACTACTACTATCTGTTTTGCCCATTTCGACACTGCTTTGAGATTACTAACATTGCTCAAAGCGCGCAAAAATTTCACAAATTTTTTACAAATATCCTCTTTTTAAGCTTCTTATAAGGGGGGGGGATAGAATTACGAAGCTTTTGTTT
>DXIN01000029.1 GCA_019112865.1 Candidatus Helicobacter avicola | reverse complement strand
CTTTCTAAGATTTTAGAGGCTATTGCTTCAGATTGCAAGCTCAATATCATCTACACCCAAGACCTTGCCCGCAAAATTTTAGATTCCAAAAAAATGTCTTTGCATTTTTCTGATGCCTCACTGCAGCAGATTCTCAATGTCTTGCTCACCCAAAACGACCTAGGCTTCACACTCCAAGATAACCTCCTCAATGTCTGGGCACTCCAGACCAAAACCTTTAGTATCAACTACATCTCTACCGCACGTGTTGGCTCTAGCAATACTGATGTATTTTTCTCTCAAGATTCTCAAAACACTCTCAACACTTACCAAAACTCCTATGCTATGCAGGGTTTTAATACCTTTGAATCCACCCAACAAGCGCATAAAATGGCACTCAACAAAGCCGCTGGACACACACTTGGCACGGGCAAAAGTGGCACCAAGATTTATTCTATTGATGAGATGGATTTTTGGGGCGAGTTAGAAAACGAAATCTACAATATTGCGTATCGCCCAGGAGATTGGTATGTGCCAGATTCTAATGATTCTCCAGATTCTAAAGACTCTAAACTCACACACAAAGATATTGTCATAAACAAAGGTGCTGGACTTTTAACAATCACGGGATCACAAAAACAAGTTCAACGCGTAGAGGAATACCTCGCCTCACTCGCCCAAAAGATTCACGCACAAGTGCTCATTGATGTTAATATATTCAATGTCGAGCACAACGACAGCGCGACTTATGGCATTGATTGGGAGCAGTTTTTTAACCTCACCAACCTCGCCACCGCACCTATGGGAAGTGAAGGCTCTAGTTCGATTGCGCTTGATAATGCGGGCAATTCCTATGGGATCAATATTTTCTCACAAGGCGTGAGTATCGAGCGCATCGTGGAGTTTTTACAAACCTATGGCAAGGTAGAATCTATCTCCAACCCCAAAGTCCTCACACTCAATAATCAACCCGCCATCATCAGCGTGGGTAGCGTGCTACGCTATCAGCAGAGCACCACATACCAGACCACCACGCAAGGTACTTCGGTGCAGAACGCCTCCGAAATATTCCCATCTGTCTTTGCGGGGATTTTGCTCGATGTCACTCCAAGTATCCAAGACAAAAAAATCATTCTCAAGATAAACCCCTCCATCACCAAGACCAAAGATTCATCAGTCGAAAACCAAACAACCGCCCTTAGCTCCCCACCCAATCTCGCCACCAAGCACCTCTCCTCACTCGTAGCGATCGAAGATGGGCAACGCATCGTGCTAGGTGGGCTGATTGACAAAACCAACACAAAGATTCTCAAAAAAGTCCCTCTCTTAGGGAGCATACCGCTTGTAAAATACCTCTTTAGCTACACCAAAAACACACAAGTAACCAAAGAAATGGTAATAATCCTCTCGCCCAAAATTATGAATAAAGAAGTCATAGAACAACTCCAAGACCAAATCCCGCCCAATCAGATTCAAGGAGATTTTTTAGAATCTACAAAGATAGACGAAATGGGAGAATCTCACACCACCAAAGACATTGCAGAAACTAAACCATTGTTAGATTTACAAAAAAGTAGTGCATATGTGCGCAATGTGGGAGATTCACCCCTCGCCAACTATGCTAATTTGCCACAAACAAATTACGACAAAATAGGAGAATCTAGACACGCTCAAGATGTAATCACAAATCACGCGTGGGCGCACCTATGAACTATTCCCTAGAAAACCTTGATCACAAAGCCCTATGCGCACTCAATCTCTCGTTTATAGAAAAATTGCGTTGTTTTGCCTTTGGACTAGATTCTACGCACATTGCTATCGCCACAGATCCTGACAATCCTCCAGATATGGAACTTGTGAAGTTTCATATACACAAACAATTCCCAAACCTTGCCCTAGAATGCTCTCCCATCAATGACTTTGACCTGTTTTATCAAAAAGCCCTTGCAAATGCTAGATTCACCACCCTCACACAAGCTTTATGTGCCAAACTTACATTATTGCACGATGGTGCAGAAGCTACCAGCGACCAAAGCCACGATATTAACAACCTCCTAGATTTTATCCTTGAATATGGCATACAAAACCAAAGTAGCGATATACATTTAGAATCTAACACACAAGAAGGGATTATCCGCTACCGCATTGATGGAATCTTGCACAAAAGCTTTGAAATCCCCATTAGTATATTCGAAGTACTCTCCACGCGCCTCAAGCTCGAATGCAAACTTGACATTAGCGAAAAACGCAAAGCCCTTGATGGACGATTTTCTCGGGATTTTTCGCAGGGTGCATTTGACTTTAGATTTTCAAGTATGCCTAGTATTGATGGCGAATCGCTTGTCTTGCGGATTTTGCAAAAAGGTGCTAAAAGCCACACACTCCAATCTCTAGGCTTTTTACCCTCTACCCTCCACCTCATCAATCAAGAAATCGCCAAAGGTAGCGGAGTAATCTTGCTCGTAGGACCCACAGGCTGTGGCAAAAGCACCACACTCTATGCGATGCTCGAAGCAATCAAAGATAGCACCAAAAAAATCATCACCCTAGAAGACCCCATAGAATACCAAGTCGATGGGATTACCCAAGTGCTACTTAATCCACAATATGACTTTAGCTTTGAAAGTGCTTTGCGTGGGTGCTTGCGACAAGATCCCGATGTGCTTATGATAGGAGAGATTCGGGATTATCAGACACTTGATCTTGCGCTCCAAGCCTCACTCACTGGGCATTTAGTTTTTGCGACACTGCATGCTAATGACACACTAGGGGCATTTGATAGAATCTTAGCACTTGGTGGCAAGCCCGAAACCCTCACAACAAACCTTAGTATGATTATCGCCCAACGTCTAGCACGCAAACTCTGTGAGCACTGCAAATACATCGTAGCCGATGAGTTTTATACGACCTTCAAAAGTGGCTTATACCAAGAATTCCTCGCAAAGTTTGCTCTCCAAACCCCACTCTATCGCTCCAAAGGCTGTGCGTATTGTGATAATAGCGGTTTTAGCGGACGCTTACTCCTTAGCGAAGTGCTCCAAAATCCCCGCAACACTTCCCAAATCGACAAGCCCACGCTCCAATCCCACCTTATCCCTATGCACACACATATCGCAGAGATTCTCTCACTTGGTTTGTGCAGTGTGGAGGAAATCTATCGTGTGTGGGGCTAGATGATGATTTTTAGACACACTATAAGCGCACAAGAGATTAGCACATTGTTTTTGCAAATGGGGCTTTTGCTAGATTCTGGTGTGGGGGTGCTAGAGTGTATGCAGAGCGTGCAATCCACACACAAAGCCCTTGCACACATTATAAGTGATATTTGCCAAAACCTCCAACACGGACTAAGTCTCGCTCAAGCTTTTGAAAGGCATAAAGTAGTGTTTGGGGAAATCTCTTGTGTGCTCCTTAGTCTTGGGCAACAAAGCGGTAACCTCCCATCAGTGCTTTTTGAGCTAAGCGCATATTTCAAAAAACGCGCGCAAAATAAAGCCCTCATCACCAAAGCTCTGCTTTATCCTACTCTAGTTCTATGTGCGATGATTGCGGCATTTTTGGCTATCATTTGGTTTGTGATACCACCATTTATGGTGCTTTTTAGTGAGCTTGGAGTGAGTTTGCCATTTTACACACGAGCTTTGCTATGGCTCTATGAGTTTGCACATACTTTTGGGCTTTTTATCATCTTTTTATTCGCGCTTATCGCACTTATCAGCATTCTCGCATACAGGCACAATCCTACCTTTAGACACAAGTTTGATACACTCACGCTCCACCTGCCACTTGTGGGTATGCTTATCATCTCACAGGAGCGGTATCGATTTGCTTTTGCGCTTAGTTGTATGCTTAAAGGTGCGATGCCGCTTGATAAGGCTCTCCCACTTGCCGCCCAAAGCGTGCAAAACCGCGCCCTGCAGTCTCGCTACCACACTCTCCTAGAATATATCCAAACCACTGCAGCTCCACTAAGCCAAGCCCTAGAAGCACTTGCACTTCTAGATTCTCTATCTATCACATTAGTGCGCTCGGGCGAAAAAAGTGCCAAACTCCCCCAAATCTTTGAATCTATTGCGGACAATCTCCAAGCTCACAATACCCAAAAGCTCGATATGCTTGTGCGCCTTATAGAACCCACGCTTAGTCTTGTTATGGGTGCGCTCATCGTGTTTTTAGCACTGGGAGTGTTTGTGCCTATGTGGGATATGAGCGCAAACGTGTTCTAATCACTCATCAAACACACCCTGCCAAAGTCTAAGTCCAATCCCTAGCCTATTAGAGTGAATCTTGTATTCATAGATATTATCGCCATAACCATTGCTGTATTGCGCGTAGATTCCGAGATTTTTGGTCAATCGATAGGTATAGCCCACCTCAAAGTGAGGTTTCCAAAATCCAAAATCACTCACAATTGGCGATGCCTTAAATTCTAACAAATGATTGGTGTATTTGAGATACAAAAACAAATCCGCATAGCCCCTATATCGCGCAAGGTCAGGATTATCGTGCAGATAGCCCTCATAATGCAAGCTCAACCAAAACCATGTGCGTGCGATAGTCCCGATTTTTAGCCCCCAAGGCGTATCGTATTGCAAACGGACTTTGAGCAGAATCTGATTTTGTGTGCGTGATCGCAAGGCGCGTTCGCCATTTGAGATATGTTTATAGCCTAGTTGCACCCAACGCACGATGTTATTTATCCCCTCATACGACCAATAAAACTCCGGCGCATAGTCCGTATCGCGAAAGGGGCGTGAATCTAGTTCATTGTAGTTTTGGAAAAACGAGGTTTGTGTGTAAGCAAAAAATGCTTTATGGTGCTCGCCGATAGCAAACATAGGGATTCTAAAGCTAAATTGGAATTTTGTCTCTGTCGCCATATTGTTGTCGTATGTGGGTGAAAAACTATGGTAATAGGGTAGGATATAAATCGCCTCGTGTGCAAACAGCGCGCTTAGGCGAGAGAATGTCTCTTGGATATTTTCTTGCTTCATTGGTTTAGGTAAATCCTGCAAGGGAATCTCATCTGCCGATATACCCAAAGTCAAAGCCAAAATTATCAATTGCTTTCTCATCACACACCCCAAACTTAAGCTAAAAAATCGTAAGATTGTAGTCTGAAAACGCTTAAGAATAAAAGTAAATTTTGCAAAAGGAAAGCAAATGTGCGGAATTGTGGGCTACATCGGCAACAACGAAAAAAAGCAAATTCTCCTCAATGGCTTAAAAGAACTAGAATACAGAGGCTATGACAGCGCGGGGATCGCGGTGCTAGCCAACGGGCAGCTGCACAACTTCAAATCCGTGGGCAAGATCGCTAATCTCGAAGAAAAATGCAAAGACTTCCACTCCCAAGGCTTTGGACTAGGTATAGGACACACGCGCTGGGCAACTCATGGCAAACCTACAGAGACAAATGCCCACCCACATTTTGCAGAATTTAGCAATGTCGTGCATAATGGGATTATAGAAAATTACGCCCAAATCAAACAAACCCTCCAAGACAAAGGACACCAATTCATCAGCCAAACCGATACCGAGGTCATCGTGCATTTGTTTGAGGAAAACCTCAAAGCCCACGAAAACCCAATGGAAGCTTTCAAATACACTATAGAAGCTTTGGAGGGAGCCTATGCGATACTGCTTATTACCAAAGCCGATGAACAAGCGATTTTTTATGCCAAAAAAGGCTCACCGCTCATCATTGCACAAGGTGAGGGTGGCGTGTATTTTGCCAGCTCGGACGCACCACTTATTGGACTTGCTAACAAAGTGCATTATATGCCAGATGACACCATAGGGCGTATGGATTTGGAGGGTTTTGCGCACCTAAAAGACATCAAAGAACTCACCATCAGCAAATCCTACGCGCAAAAAGATGGCTATCGATTCTTTATGGAAAAAGAGATTTATGAGCAGCACAAAGTTTTGTTAGAAACAATGATGGGGCGCGTGAGCGATGAGTTTATCGGGTTTGAAGAAGTGGGAAGTGAGTTTTTTAGCGGTATTAATGAAATCACGATTTGTGCGTGTGGGACGAGCTACCACGCGGGGCTTAGTGCCAAATACCTCCTAGAGCGACTAGCCAAAATCCGCACTAATGTCGTCTTTGCCAGTGAGTTTCGCTATGCTAAGCCCGTGCTACACACACACGAGCTATTCGTGTGCATCTCCCAAAGTGGTGAGACTGCCGACACACTCGAAGCCCTCAAACTCGCCAAATCTAGCGGATTAAAGACTCTTGCTATCTGCAATGTCGATAATAGCTCGATTGTGCGAGAATCAGATGGAGTAATCCTCACGCGTGCAGGGATAGAAAAAGGTGTGGCAAGCACCAAAGCCTTTGCCACGCAGGTAATGGTGCTTTGGATTCTAAGCGTGTATTTGGGGCATTTGCGCGGACACATTGGGGTGCAGGATTTTAAACACCACGCCAACACGATGCTAAATGCCACCAAGCTTACCAAAGTAGATTCACATCTGCACGATCGTCTCAAGCGACTTTCTAAGCGGTATTTACATGGGCATGGCTTTTTCTTTATCGGACGTGATATTTTTTACCCACTCGCGCTTGAGGGTGCGCTCAAGCTCAAAGAGATCAGTTATTTGCACGCCGAAGGCTACCCAAGCGGCGAAATGAAACACGGACCTATTGCGCTAGCTGATGCCGAGCTTTTTTGCCTAGCACTCCTGCCTAAAAACCTGCTCTTTGACAAAATCAAAAGCAATGTCCAAGAGCTAGGCGCGCGTGATACGACAATCTGTGCGATTTGTAGTGAGGAGATACAAGAAGCTGATGATATGGTGTATATCCCTAAGTGTAGCGAGTATATGGAGGAGTTTTATGCGATGATGGTAGTGCTCCAACTCCTCGCCCTTGAGATTGCTACCAAACTAGGCAATGATGTAGATATGCCACGAAACCTCGCTAAGTCCGTAACCGTGGAGTGATGGCATTGAGGATAAATCCACTTGCATAACCAACGCTACAAAGCAGTCTGCGCAGAAAGAACTATTTAGAATCCATACTACACACAAAATCAACAATCAATTAAACAAATTGCATCACACAAAAAACTCTTTTATATCGACTTCTAAAACTTTTGAAATTTTATAGAGATGTTCCAAATTAAAGTGGATATTTTTATATCCAGCTTCTGCTCCTGCGATTAAAGAAACTGATTTATACCCTATCGCAAGACTTAAGTCAAGTTGAGAAAGCCCCTTTTCTTTCCGCACTCTTGCAACATTTTTGGCAATATGGCGATAAAAATCCTGTATTTGATCCCTATCACACTCATAAAAATCGTTTATCATATCCTAAACTCTACTATAATAGATTTTTTTAAGTTTAGTTTGTTTATAATCCAATTTCACTCTATTATAATAGAGTGAAATTCAAAATTACCTATAGGAGCGAACTATGAAAGTCTCTGCTTTATCATTTGGAGCCTTATCTATTGGAGCGGCACTACTTCTAAGCGGTTGTTTCGGACCAGAACCACAACCCCTACCACAATACACACCTAAAGCACTTGAAGCACAGGGCAAGGGTATCACGATTGCTAAAAGCACGCCTTATAATTGTGTAATACTAGGAGAGGTTGAGGGTAAGGACAATGTAGGAAATACACGAGGTGTTACTGGGGAATTGTTGCGCGAAAGTGCGCTTAATGACCTAAAAAATGAAGCCGGAAATGTCGCAAGCAATGGCAAACGCATTATGTTAGCCATCACGAAAGAGAAAGTAATGTGTCAAGCAAAATTCCAAAAAGACGCAAAGATGCAAATGGTTGATTGCACAGATGGCGCACCACAAGGAGCTATCTCTGCTAGGTTAGAATCCCATAGAATCCACGCCCAAGTCTTTGAGTGCGGAAACAAATAGACACCCTACTCAACACATAGTGAGCAACCCTCACTATGTGTTTATTTCACCTGCGCGCGCAGTGCCTCCCACTCCTCCCAATTTGCAGCTTCTTTACTCTTGAGACTATAGAGTGTGCCACCGAGATTTGTATGTCCGACATGCTTGTGGCAGTCCGTGCATTTCATCGCTTCACTTGTGCCTTTAAACTCCAAATACTTTTGGTGCATTTTGCTAATGCCTGAAGTTTTGAGTGCGTTTTCGGGCGTGAAAGCATTTTGATGGCATTTTAGGCACGAACTATCAAAGGTATAGTGTTTGCGCGCGTGCTCTCTATTGCCCAGCCAGTCTTTTGCGCTTGGATCGCCTGTGAGCGCTATCCAGCCCTCTGCGATGCCATTTTTAGCCTTTGTGAAGAGGTAATTATGCAAACTATCATGGGGCAAGTGGCATTGTGTGCAGGTGGCTTGCACGCCCTTTGGGTTGCTTGCGCCATGAATCGTATCGGCGATATTGCTCTCTGCAATCGCCCCATCCCATGCGTGGCAACTCCCGCAAAATGGATACTCGCCCGTTGCTATCACCGCCTTATAACCCAACGAAGTAACAATCAATGTCGCAAAAACACTTACCACAACTATATACAAGACTTTATTTTTCATAACCTCACCTCGCTATTAGGTTTTGCATAGCTTCTTGTCCGTGGCATTGCGCACACAAGACTTTTGGAGCTTTGTTGGAGTTTAGATTCTCTGCCCCCACGCTCACATCAATATGGCTTTTGTGGCAAATATCACAATCCAAGCTCTCATAATGTGGGCTTTGGTGGATATTGTTGTTATGCCCCAATCCACTCGTATAGTCTGCAAGCTTTTGAGAATCCCCATGACATTTCTCACAGCTCCTATTCATCGCACTAGAATACTCCTTTGGTTCCTTTTCCAAATGGCAATCTGTGCAGGAAAGTTCTAGCTTTTTGTGGATTCCATAGATGGGGAAATGCTCCTCATCAAACGCGCTTGGAATCTGCCCTTTAGAATCCCTTAGAGGATTCTCTCTCACACCCTCTGCCCATACAAACGCACTGCATAGTATCATACACACGACAATCCACCTCATCACACACTCCTTATTGCATTGTATCGTTTCGCTAACGCCTCGCCCGCACGCATTCCATACACGAGACAATCCAGCACCGCACAGCTTCCTAGGCGATTATACCCATGCCTTCCACCTGTGAGCTCTCCACACGCATACAAGCCCTTGATGATTTTTAGATCATTATCATACACTTCACACCAAGTCGTGGTTTTGACCCCGCCCATACAATGATGCACTTTAGGTCCCGGACGCGCGGCAAAAAATGGAGGTTTTTCTACCTTGATATATTTGCCTTTAAACTGCGAGAAATTGCGCCCAAACTCTGGATCTGTGTAGTTTGGATTTTTGGCTGCCTCATCGACAAAGCTATTGTATCGCTTGAGTTGCTCCAAAAACGGCTCTTTGTTAATCCCATAATACGCAATGAGTTCATCAAGAGATTCAAACTGCCGCACTGCACCTGCGAGCATACCGCGTTGCAAATCAGGTAGTTTAATCGTCTTCGCTCCCTCCACATCAGTGATTACCACCGGTGGGATTCCGTCATTTTGTGCCGTTACTTTGAGGATTGCGTCCGAGCCGATTTTTCTATCAGCGATTTCGTTAAAAAACCGCTTACCACTCTTTGGATCAATCGCGATTCCATAATCATAAGCTTGCGTGATGAATCGATACCCAAACCCAAAGCCCCCTTCATCAAAACTCGTAACATGCATACTTTGGATATATTGCATATCCACAAACTTGACATTGTCTTTGAGTAGAATCTCTGCTGTGTAGCCTGTCGCGCCGAGGTGGTTAGTCGTCTTAAACTCTTTGGTGAGGCTAGAATCAAAACGCGAGCGAAACCGATAGTCCGCACCCCAGCCACCTGTGGCAAGTATCACACCACCCCAAGCCTTGTAGTATTTGACCTGTCCGCTTTTATTCGCAGATTCTATAGCATCGGGATTAAAGTCAAACTGATATTTCTCACGCACCTTAAGCCCAATCACATTGCCCTTTTTGTCATACACGATGCCGTCCATTATCACACGCGTGAGAATCTTGCCACCATCTTTTTGGATCTTCTCTTGCAGCGGACGCGTGATGTAGCTACCCACACCCGGCGAGAGTGATCGCGCCACCGAGTGTCCGCCACTACGCGTGAGCGCGCTAAACTTCACACCACTTGCCATAAGCCACTCTAATGTGCGGGGTGCGTCCTCCACCATAATATCCACGAGTGCCTTGTCGTTGAGATTGTGCCCACTTTTTAAGATGTCAGCGACAAACTTTTCTTTAGAATCCTCTACATTCTCTTCTTTTTGGAATCGCGAGCCAGCCACCGCGATTTTGCCTCCACTATAAGCACTATTTCCGCCTAGGTAGGGCATTTTGTCTATCATCACGACATTTTTTATGCCATTATCTAGCAGGCTTTGCATGGCTGCTGATCCCGCATAGCCACTCCCCACGACAATAGCATCAAACTCCCTATCCCATTTTGGAATCTCATCTTCAAATACCTTGGCAATCGCGCTTATTGGCAACGCACAGATTCCTACACCTCCGGCAATAATCTTCAAGGCTTTGCGTCTATCTTGCATACAACTCTCCTTACATTATTTGTTTGTGAAACCACTTTACAGAAAACCCACTAAAAAATGCAAGACTTTTTCAAAAAACTTGTATTTTTTATAACAAAACCTTTATTATTTTTGCAAACCCTACCACACTATCAATCCTAAATGCCACTATACCAATATATGCAGAATCTACTTTGTTTTAACCAAACTTTAGCTATAATCTGCCAAAGCTCACACAAAGGATTGTTATGCAAATTACTCTTTTACACGCCACACCCTTAGAAATTTGTTCAAATGCTATTAGGACTTGTTGGCAGAGCTTTGATAAAAGCGATAATGGTGGTGAGAAGGATTTGGCACTTATTGATCGTGTGGGCAACAAAAACAAGCACAGCTCGACCTTGGAACATTTGTTTTATAACTTTTATATCAAAGGCATTTCGCGAGCGTGCCTACAAGAGTTAGCACGACACAGAATGGCGAGCCTAAGCGTAAAATCCTCGCGCTATACACTCAAAGAACTTAAAAGCTGTGAGAGTTTTTTGCCACTAGATTCTATCAATCTCACACGTGCGCAACAATTTCTTGTATTTTGTCAAGAGCCAAAAGTCAATGAAGCCAGTGTGCGTGCATTAGAAAATCTTAGAATCTTGCTTAGTGAGGGGATTAGCAATGATTTAGCAAAATTTTGTATGCCAGAATCTTACAAAACCGAACTCTCGTGGAGTATCAATGCGCGATCGTTGCAAAACTTTCTTTCATTGCGCAGTGCAAGAAGCGCGCTTTGGGAGATTCAAAACCTTGCACGCGCCATCTTTGATGCTTTGCCAGATTCACACAAATATCTCTTTAGCCATTGTCTTCAAGATGACACCAAGTCATAGCAAGAATCCAAGGAAACTCTATGAAGCACAAAAAGCACATTCTTATCATTGGCTTGCAGAGTTTTGGAAACAGGGCTTTCTTACGCCCACATAGAATCTTACGTCTTACCAAAGACCCACATAATCCCTATGACCCCTACGCTATCTATGCTCAACTTCCCTACATCGGCACAATAGGCTACCTTGCCAACACGGCACAACTACTTTTTGAGGGTTGTGTTAGTGCGCGTGGAATCTATTTTGATTTCACCACGCAAGGCTATGCCAAAGTCGAGTTTATCGCGCAAAATTGGGCGATATGTGAGCTTATCCCAGCCCCACAAAGACTACTTCTCCTTACACGATGATTTGGCTTGACATCACTGATCCCAAGTATGTGCTATTTTTTCGCACACTTTTGCCCAAACTTAACATACTTGATGAGTTACTTATCACCACGCGTGCAAGTAGCGACTATGATGAGTGCGTGCGGCTTTTAGAACTCTTTGCTATCCCTCATCACTGCATAGGCAACTATGGAGGAGCGAGTAAGGAGGGGAAATTCCATGCGCGATTACAGAGACAGGAGATGTTTTTGCGTCTCTTTGGTGATAAACTCCCCACACTGCTTATCACGGGTGCGAGTGCTGACGCGGTGCAGTTTGCCTTTGGGCTTGGCATACCCATTGTGCATTTTGCCGATACGCCCATAGCAGGGCATACTTGTGAGGCACATCTGCTCACCAAACTCGCGCGTCTCACGCTCCCACTCTCAAGTCTCATTTTTTATCCCTTTGTGTTACCGCAGGAATGCTTCAAGCTACTTGGTATGAGCGCAGAGAATCTTATCAGTTATCCCTTTATCGATGTGGCATTGTGGCTGCAGGATATGCCTCAAGGCAGAGACTTGCGACAGATTCTCTCTCTACCCACACACCGCCCCACAATTCTCGTGCGTGAGGAAGAATACAAAGCCCACTATGTCGCACGCAAACTACCAGTAATCTATGAGAGTATCCCGCTGCTAGCACAAAACCTTGATGCAAATATTGTCATTATGCCACGTTATGGAAGTGAGGAGCTAGAGAGAGAGTTTGGAGGACTTGATAATGTCTATATTGCGCGCCAAAAGTTCGCACCAGAGGATTTTTACCCCTTTGTCGATGTGCTAGTAGGTGGTGGTGGCACGATGAATCTAGAATCTTGCTATCTTGGCATACCCACGATTTCTACGCGTTCTTTGCTACTTTTTCATGACAAATACCTACTAAGACATCGCCTGATGACCCACACTACAAGCGCGCAAGAAGTGCTAGCCCTCACGCGCCAAGCCCTCCAGAATCCCTCGCCAAAGACAAGGCAAGATTCTCTATTTTTTCGCACACCCAAAGAGCAGGCTATCGATAACATCATCACAGAACTAAAACGACGATTTTACCAACAGAGATTCTAAATACACCAAACCGAGGTAATGAGGGGACTTCGGAGGAGGGATTAAGTCCCCTCATTACCTCGGTCTAGCAATCTCACAAAAAAGTGTAAGCCACCAAAAAGCTAGAATTTCTTTTTTTCCACATCTTGCAGAATCTCTGTAGCTATATCATTAACTTTTTGTGTAATGGTGTTAGTTATGCGCGCTATACTCACATTTTCTTGCGTGAGGGTTTCCAAATGCGTAATGGATTCATTGATATGTCCCAAGCCCTCATTTTGTTCGCGTATAGAATCTGACATTTCATTGACACTCTGGACAAGCACATTGACATTTGCATCAATCTCACCTAGAGACTTTGTCGTGCGTTCGGCAAGCTTCCTTACCTCATCTGCCACTACAGCAAATCCTCGTCCATGATCACCTGCACGCGCTGCCTCAATAGCAGCATTGAGTGCAAGGAGATTGGTCTGATCGGCAATATCTTTTATCACGCCCACAATATTTTTAATATCCTCTGCTTGTTTGGTCGCCTCAATCGTTCTATCATTGAGGCTTTGCATAGAAGAACTTATCTCTTCTACTGCTGCTGCAGATTGTTCTAGTGAGCTTGCTTGAGATTGGTTACCATCAGTGAGTTTTTGCATAGAGGTTTTGAGTTCCTCACTTTGTGTAGCCAAATCTTTGGCAAAACCTGCACTAGCCGATAACATCGCACTTATAGAATCTCCTAGCGCATTCACTCCTAGCTCCATACCTCGTGGATCTTGCACCCTTTGCGTGAAGTCGTTGCTCTGATATGCACCAAACACTCTCGTAGGATCTGCAAGATCATCACCTACAAGACTTGCAAGAGTTTGGGACATTTCATTGAGAGAATCTCTTAATCGGTTTGTTTGGGGATTGAAACTTGTCTGCACGACAGTCTTGCCAAATCGTCCTTGCTTGGCTTCATCGACAATCGCCACCACTTCATCAACTAAGCGAGAATCTTGTGTGAGATTTGTCTCTATGTATTGAATATTTTCGTTGAGTGTCCTACCCATCGCACCAAGTTCATCATTAGCACGGATTCTAATAGGACGCACATCGACTTTTTTGTAATGCAAAAGTTGGAAAAATGACATAAGAGCGTCCAAAATCGCTCCTATGCGTATAGTTACGAATTTATGTATCACAAACAAACTCACAAGTATCACAAAACACAAAATCCCTATATTACTCCCAATCACGATCCACGAAAGCTCTGTGAGTGGCGCATATACCTCATTTATGGGCGCAGTCATCACCATAGCCCAATGCCCCACCAAATCCCCATGCCCGATATCAAATGTGCGTACAGATGCCACCGATGGAGATTGAGCTTCGAAAGTCGTATAGAGCAAGATCGTATTTTTGTGATCTCTCACAGCCCTATAGAGATCTTGCATACTTGGGTGCTTATTGATATCACGCGCGTCCTTGCCGATGATAGTTTGGTTACGATGGATAGCGACTATCGCCTCATCAGTAATCACAAAGCGCAAATTCCCCTCATACAAATCAAATCGTTTATCAAGCAGATGATCGGACATATCCTTGAGATTCACAATCGCTGATATCACCGCTGCTACATCGCCATTTGGATAAAATACAGGCATAGCCACGCTAATCCCGGTAAATTCAGTATCTTGGATTTTCATAATCCTTGGGACACCGATATGCGCCTTTTTAGTCTGTATAATCTCCTGTATGATTGGTAAATCTGTCAAAAAATCCGGTGATTGGATTATCTTGGCATTGTGTTGCTCATAATCACTAATGAGTGTTACTACATGCTTCCCATTTGGTGTGAGAAATCGAGAATCTTTACTAAGCTGCTCTTGTGCGCGAAGTGAAGGATTGGGGATATAGGCATATCCGACATAAATCCACTCCGAAGCGTTGAGCATTTGCTCTAAAGTAACGCTAAGTGTCTGGATAATATTTGGGTCAGCATTTAGAAGTTTTTGATACACGACATCACGCGCAGTTTGTAGCACTGCAATAGCTTCGTTGAAGTTGCCCTGTATATAGTTAGCATAACGCGCTGTATTGGCTTGCAAAATCTCCTCAATATCGTGTTGTATCACATTGCGCACTTGAGTGTTGATCACAAAAGTCAAAATCCCCATACCCACCACCAAAATAATAACAATAACAAAGACGATTTTATGACCCAATTTAAGATTTTTGAAAAAATTCATATTGCCATACTCCTTAAGCCGTAGTTATGTGTCGCACAAATAGTGCCAAAACACGAAAAAATCGCTATAATAATAAACACAAACTATGGTAAGCGCAATAAAACCATTACAAAAAAAAAAAAAACAATTTGGTGCTACAAATAGTTACAATTTAAGTTCATTTTGGCTTATAAATCATACATCCACATACCTTGCCTTGTAAAGATGCTTATCTCTGAAACTTATGGCAAAATTTGAGTTTTAATCACAGAATGCCTACATACTGCGGATTCTCGCGATTTCATCACGCAAACGCGCGGCTTCCTCAAACTCCAGCATTTTAGCAGCTTGGTGCATTTTGGCACTTAGCTCCTTGATAATCGAATCTCGCTCACTTTTTGGGATTTTTTTGCCCTTGGCACCTTTTTCATACAACCGCGCCAAGCCACTAGATTCTATCTTTAGCTCCTCCTCGATATTGCGCTGCACAGATTTTGGCGTGATATTATGAAGCTTGTTAAACTCCTCTTGTTTGCTTCGGCGATAGTCTGTGATAGCAAAGGCGCGTTGCATAGAGCCTGTGATTTTTTTGGCATACAAGATGACTTTGCCCTCGACATTGCGCGCGGCGCGTCCCATCGTCTGTATGAGGCTTGTCTCACTACGCAAAAACCCCTCTTTGTCCGCGTCCAAAATCGCAATCAAACTTACTTCCGGGAGGTCTAGCCCCTCACGCAAGAGATTAATCCCAACAAGCACATCAAACTCCCCTAGGCGCAGTGCGCGTATGAGATGATTGCGCTCGATAGAATCTATATCGCTGTGCATATAGCGCACCTTGATGCCTAGCTGCGTGTAGTAGGTAGTCAGCTCCTCTGCCATTTTTTTGGTGAGCGTGGTGATAAGCACACGCTCTTTTTTTGCCACCCGTGCCTTTATCTCATCGAGCAAATCTAACACTTGCGAGTCTGAATCTCGCACTTCATAAAGTGGGTCAAGCAACCCAGTGGGGCGGATAATCTGCTCGGCGATGTGGCTTTTGCTAAGCTCTAGCTCTAGCTTAGCAGGCGTGGCGGAGACAAAAAGAAAATGCGGGGCTTTGGTGATAAACTCATCAAAGCGCAGAGGGCGATTATCTAGCGCGCTAGGTAGGCGAAATCCATACTCTACTAGCACTTCTTTGCGACTTCTATCGCCTGCATACATACCGCCAAATTGTGGCAAACTCACATGGGATTCATCGACAATGATAAGATAGGGCTTGTTTTTTTGCGCAAAATAATCAAGGAGCGAATAGGGTGTCTCGCCGGGAGCCTTGCCTGTGAGGTGTCGTGCGTAGTTTTCAATCCCCTTGCAAATCCCAGATTCTCGTATCATTTCTAGATCAAACTCGGTGCGCCCCTTCAATCGCTGATACTCAATCTGCTTATCTTGTGCGCTAAACTCCGCTAATCGTGAATCTAGCTCGGATTCTATATCTCTAATGGCTTGCTTTAGGCGATTTTCCCCCACGATAAATTGGTTTGCCGCATATAACACAAACGAATCCAGCCGCTTTAGCTCCGTGCGCTCAAGGCTATCATACACGCTGATACGATCGATCTCATCGCCAAAAAACTCCACCCGCACGAACTCACGCTCATTGTATGCAGGAAAAATATCGATCACTTCCCCCACCACGCGCACATTTCCACGCTCAAATGTCGTGTCATTGCGCGTGTAGCCCATATCGATGAGCTTGAGCAAAAAATCTCGCTGGGAACGTTGCTCGCCCACTTGGAGCTTTTCTATCATCGTGAGGTATTCCGCTGGATTGCCCAAGCCATAGTTTGCCGATACGCTCGCCACCACGATGATATCATCATAGGCTAGCAGCGATGTGGTCGCACTAAGACGCAGTCGTTCAAGGTCTTCATTGATACTAGAATCTTTTTCGATAAACAAATCACGGCGCGGTATGTAGGCTTCGGGCTGGTAGTAATCAAAATGTGAGATAAAATACTCTACCTTATTGTCTGGAAAAAAACCTTTAAACTCGCTATAAAGCTGTGCAGCAAGGGTTTTGTTGTGTGTCATAATGAGGGTTGGCATCTGCAAAGTCGCAATGATATTTGCCATACTAAAGGTTTTGCCACTCCCTGTAACACCTATGAGTGTGGAGTATTGCGCACCATTGCGGATAGAATCTACGATTTTTTCAATCGCTTGGGGCTGGTCTCCTGCTGGTGTGTATGAGGAATTTAGCCTAAAACTTGCCATAATTCTCCTTTAGACTTTAAGAGGCTTTGTGTTATAATTGTGGGCGAATTTTACCCCACAAATACTTTAAGGACGCAAAATGGACACACAAATTATGGAGAAACTCTCACACAAAATCGAGCAAATGCTACAAAAAATCTCTGACCAAA
Organism: Candidatus Helicobacter avicola; assembly: GCA_019112865.1. Classification (GTDB taxonomy): domain Bacteria; phylum Campylobacterota; class Campylobacteria; order Campylobacterales; family Helicobacteraceae; genus Helicobacter_F; species Helicobacter_F avicola. The sequence goes on along the minus strand of DXIN01000029.1, from coordinate 31,852 downwards.
AACTTGAGATAGATTCACTACGCAACAAAATCCGTGAGCTTGAAGCAGACAATCAAGCCAAAGAGACACAAATCTCTGATCTTTATGCGCTTCTTGGATCACAAAAAAAGGGTATAGAAGACTTATTTAGCAAAATCGAAGAAGGCTTGCGCTATGAGTGAAAAACTAGAAGTCAATATAGAAGGTAAGCTTTTTGCCTTTTCGACAAAAGAGCTTTCTTGCGCAGTAAGAGAGGAGCTTTTGGCATTGTTTTATCCAAATGGACAACGCAAGAGAGTATCGGTCGTGGAGCTTCTACAAGCCTACATCATTGCTGCTGAAAAATATGCCAAGATTCACTCATCGCTAGAATCTCTCTATCACGAGATAGAAAATGCCTCTATCCCTCCACAAAACATCATTCCAGAAAATCACGCACAGCCTTACTAAAGGGTGTGCGTGAGTAGATTTGTCCTCATCGCACCCTTAGGCGTATCCTCTCCTCCACTAACCTATGAGGTGCAAACCCCTTGTGAGCGTGGAGCATTGCTCGAAATCCCACTCAAAAGCAAACAAGTGTTGGGTGTGGTGCTAGGAGAGCAAACACAAACAATCAATTTTGCCTGCAAGCTAGCACGAGAGAGTGCATATGCGTTTTTGCCCACGCAAAAGCTTTTGGCAGAGTTTATTGCGCGCTATTATTGTTGTAGTTTTTCGCAGAGCTATGGGCTTTTTACTCCCAAGATAGTGTCCCAATCTTGTGAATCTCTCACACAAGAATCACACACTCCAGATTCACAAGCCATAGCAAACATACCAACACTCTCACAATCCCAAAGCGAGGCACTAGAGTTTATCAATACCACCCAAAATCCTCTGCTTTTTGGCGATACCGGAAGTGGCAAAACCGAAATCTATATCCATCTCATCGCCCAATACCTGCAAAATGGACAAAAAGCACTTTTTCTAATGCCCGAAATCTCGCTCACACCACAGATTGAACAGCGACTAAAAAAAGTTTTTGGGGATAAGGTGGGGATTTGGCACTCCAAAATCACAGCCAAAAAAAAACAAGAGATTCTCACAAATCTCCAAAATGGCACGATACAAATCATTGCCGGCGCACGCTCTGCATTGTTTTTGCCACTCGAAAACCTCGGACTTATCATCATAGATGAGGAACACGATGACGCGTATAAATCCCAATCCACTCCGCGTTACAACGCCCGTGATCTCGCTCTCTATCTTGGCAAACACACTGCCATCAAGGTATTGCTAGGCTCTGCCACGCCGAGCCTAAACTCCTATGCCAACGCACACAAAGAACACAGAATCTACCGCCTCAAAGGACAATACTTTGACACTCAAAAATCTTATATTTTTGATGATACACCACTCTATGCACCCTCACTCTTAGATTCTGTGTGTCAAGCCTATGAATCTCGCAAACAAACAATCGTATTTTTACCTACAAGAGCGCATTTTAAGACACTCTTTTGCCAAGAATGTGGCTATAAGGTGCAATGTGTCTTTTGTAGTGTTAGTATGAGCGTGCATTTGGATAAAAACGCGATGGTATGTCATTATTGTGGCTACACACAAGCAATCCCCAAACTCTGTCCCCATTGCCAAAGCCCAAACCTCCAGAGCCAACGCATAGGCACACAAGAATTTGCCAAAGAAATGCAAGAACACTTCCCCACAATGCGCATAGGAATCTTTGACCGCGACCATATCACCACACACAATAAGCTCCAACAAACCCTTAAAAAGTTCAATGACCACAAGCTTGATATACTTGTAGGCACACAAATGCTAAGCAAAGGACACGACTATCATAATGTCGCGCTGTGCGTGGTGGTAGGCATAGACTATGTGCTAAATAGCGTGGATTATCGCGCCAATGAACGTGCGATGAGCCTGCTCACACAGATTGCCGGTAGAAGCGGACGCAAAGAAAGTGGTGTAGTGTATATTCAGACATTGCACAAGGAATTTTTTACGCCATTTATGCAAGATTATGAAAAATTTTTGGAGTATGAGCTCACACACAGACCGAGATTCTATCCACCATTTGTGCGTCTTGCCAACCTTGGTTTCACACACAAGCACCAAAATCAAGCGTTTGCACAAATGCAAGAAGTGCTAGGAATTTTGGAAAAATTCTTAGAAGCACACAATCCTAAGAAACCTTTTGAAATCGTAGGAGCAAAAGTCTGTGATATTGAGCGGCTGTATGGCAAGTATCGTTGTAATATTTTATTGCGTTCTCACTCTGCCCACGCGCTTGTGCAGGCGATTATGTATGCCAAAGAATGTGTAAAGTTTGTGTTTGAGGTTGATATTGACCCGCTAAGCACGATATAATATTTATAGAATCTTAAAAGGAGTGTGTGATGAAAATAGCATTGCAATGTGAAAATCTCTTGCTGCAAAGCACATTAGAGTATTTTTTGCGCCAATATCTAAGCCCACAAGAATCGTGTGATTTTATCCTTAGCGACACCCCCAAAAAATCCAAAAAACCCGTGTGTGTGCTAGGGAGCAAAGATTGTGATTTGCACCAGCCTTTCACACCCCAATCCCTCCTCCAATCCTTGCAACGATTTTATGCCACCCTCTCACCCAATTTTTCCCACACATCATCACAATCGCTCACGACATTAGAATCTGAAATCTCTCAACTCCTCACAGAATACACACATAAGCTCTATGAACTCTTCAAAAAACACGTCTAACATCACTATCAGTGCGGGCAAACTCAAAGGGCTTAGGCTTATCTTGCCGCCTTCGCACACTACGCGTCCGACTAAATCCATCGTGCGACAATCCTTTTTTAACACACTTGGGAGTGAAATTGTGGATTGTGTATTTATAGAGGGTTTTGGAGGCAGTGGTTCTATGGGGATTGAAGCCCTTAGTCGTGGTGCGAGTGAAAGCGTGTTTTTCGAGCAAGATTCACAAAGTGCGCAGATTCTCACACACAACCTCTTGCACGCGAAGCAACGCGATGCAGCAGTGCGATACAGAATCTATACGCAGGATTTTTTTGCCTGCGCACATATTTTGCAATCTCTTCAGACATATACGATTTTGTATCTTGATCCACCATTTGCCTTGCGAGAGGGTATGGAAGACATATACCACAAATGCTTTGACTTTGTCCGTGCGCTCAATAATCCCTATATCTGGCTTATTGCTTTTGAGGGAATGAGTGAGCAAAATATGCCACAAACTTTGGGCAAATATGCTAGAATCAAACAAAAAAAATTCGGAAAAAGCACGATATCGTATTTTAATCTAGCAGTGTAAGGAGAAAATATGGCAGAGGAACAAGAAGCCGCTAGTTCGCCTGCGGGAAATGAGAAAAAAAATAAGGCAATTTTGTTTATCATCATCGGTATGGTGGTAGTGTTTTTGTTGCTAATAGGGATTTTGGTAGCAGTGATTATGCTCTCTGGTGGTAATCATCAAGAGCCACAAGCAGCACCCGTGGTGCAACAAGAGCCACAAGCACAAAAAACGGTGGTCAATGTCGGAAGCTCGGTAACCGCAAGGGCAAGTGATTATGGCAAAATGGGACCTATCTTTCCCATTGCCGAGGAATTTAAAGTCAATCTTCTCACCCAAACGGGCAAAAAAATCCTCATCACTAGAGTAAGTCTTGAGCTTGACAAACCAGAGAGCCAACCAGAGATAGAGACCAAACTCCCTGTGCTTTGTGATGCAATCATTGAGATTCTCTCCTCTAAATCCTTTGAAGAAGTCGCCACAACAAAGGGTAAAAATCGTGTAAAAGACGAGATTGTGCAGCGGCTTAATGAGTTTCTCATCGATGGAAGTATCAAAAATATTTATTTTACGAGCTTTCTCATCGGATAATGTGTGTTAGGCATTGATGTCGTGCGTATCTCACGTCTTGAGGATTTGACACAGAGATTTGGCACAAAGGGCTTGGAGCGGTTTTTACACCAAGATGAGATAGAGCTTTGCCAACGACAAAATGCTTATAACTATGCACGAATCGCGGGATTTTGGGCAGCAAAAGAAGCACTAAGCAAAGCACTTGGGTGTGGGATTGGCACAGAGATTGGGTTTTTGGATATGTCTATCACACTAGATTCTAAGGGCGCACCGCACATCGCCCTAGATTCTCAAAAAATGTCCTATTTTCAAGCCAAAAAATCCTTTGCCCACATAGCCCTAAGCATCACACACGATGCTGATATTGCCATAGCGTGTGTGGCTCTGCGATAAATAGACACCCTAAACACAAACAATAGAAAGGAAATTTATGGCAAAAAAACGCATTTTTTCAGGGATTCAGCCCACGGGAAACATACATCTAGGTAATTATTTGGGAGCGGTAAAAAATTGGGTGGATTCCCAAGAGGATTATGAAAATATCTTTTGTGTGGTAAATTCTCACGCCATCACGATTAAACAAGATCCAAAAGAACTACATCAAAAAACCTATGAGCTTGCTGCTATACTCCTAGCATGTGGGATTGACACCCAAAAATCTCATCTCTTTATCCAAAGCCAAATCGATGAACACGCCGCACTTGCGTGGATACTAGATTGCAATATCCCTATGGGCGATATGAGTAGAATGACACAATTCAAAGACAAATCTGCCAAAAATCCCAAAAATATCAATGTCGGACTCTTTAACTATCCTGCGCTTATGGCAGCAGATATTTTGCTTTATCAAGTCGATGGTGTGCCAGTAGGAGAGGACCAAAAACAACATTTGGAGCTCACGCGTGATGTGGCGATGCGCTTTAACCGCGACTATGGCGAGTGTTTCAAAATCCCCGAGGCAATTATCCCAAAGGTAGGGGCACGGATTATGGGATTAGACAATCCAGAATCTAAAATGAGCAAATCAAATAGTGGCGCAAACCACGCGATTTTTTTGCTTGATAGCCCAGAGGCGATTATGAGTAAATTCAAAAAAGCTACCACAGATTCACAGAATACTATTGTGTTTGATCCCACGCGTCCGGGGATTTATAATCTCCTAAGTATCTATGAAATCTTCACACACAAAAGCCCCCAATCTATTGAGCAAGAATTTGTGGGCAAAGGGTATGGACAGCTAAAAACCGCTATCGCTGAAATCGTGATAGAATCTCTGCGCCCCATCAGAGAAAAATACGAGCGACTTATGAATGATACGGCTTATATCCGCCAGATTCTTGAACAGGGTGCGGATAATGTGCGCCCGATTGCCACCAAAACCTACCAAAAAGCCAAAGAGCTTGTGGGACTTGTGTAGATTCTCGTGGGGATTTATGAAATTTTAACAATTACACAAGTAGAATTGGGTGTTTATATTTTAATTTTAGGAGGATACTATGCGAAAAGTAAAGTTATTGGGGTTAGTGCTGGTAGCAGCAATGTTTGTGGCATGCCAAAAAGGAAATCCAAGCCCAAAAGAAGAAAAGATCACAAAATGTGAATCTCCAAAATATCAAGTGCTTTTTGACACAAGCAAAATAACTGGGACACAAAACCTCTATAGTGTGCAAGATTTTAAGGCATTGCTAGGCAAGATTATGCAAGATTCACAATGTTTTAGTTTCGTGCAAACCCCAAATGAAAACACTTGGAAGATGGAGGTTACCTACAAACTCGAAACAAACGCACAAAGCCAAGATTTCAACATCGCTAAGGGACAAAGCGAAGCGACACTCAAGTCTTTGGTAACACTAGACCTAATCCAAGCCAAACAAACTATCAAAGAACGCGCTAATGGAGAGCTCAAGCTTAGCAAAGAGCATTATTTTGGCACAGGCAAGGAAAGCAAAATCTCAAAAAACGAGATAGATCGTCTCTTAAAACAAAACATCATCTTTATTGTTGATGATTTGAGAAGCAAGTAATTAGAGTTTGTTTAGGAATTTACTATACAATTCCCGCAAATTTCATAAAAGGAGTTGCTTATGGCTTTATACGATAGAAATTATACGAATGTAGATGTTGCCTCTATGGCAGCGGCGCAGGAGAGTGCGCTTGTAAATTTCGTAAAAACGACTTATAAGTTTTTTGGTGCAAGCTTACTTATCGCGACTATCGGTGCGTTGGTAGGCTTTATGAATTTCCAAATGGTTATGGAAAATCGTATGCTCATCTTTGTTGCAGAGATTGCTGCGCTCTTTGGGCTTATGTTTTCACGCTCTAAACCGGGTTTAAACATCGCAATGCTCTTTATTTTCACATTCCTCACAGGGCTTGCGATTACGCCTTTGCTTGGAGTAGTTCTCGCAAAAAATGGTAGTGCGGGAGTGGTAGCGGCGTTTGGTATGACGACTATCATCTTTGGTGTGATGAGCATTTATGGGGTCAAGACAAAACGCGATCTAGCAAGTATGGGCAAAATGCTCTTTATCGCTCTCATCGTGGTGATGGTTTGCTCTATTATCAATATCTTTGTGCTTAGTATGGGATTCCAAGCGATTATCGCAGGTGCAGCGGCACTGCTCTTTAGCGTCTATGTAGCATATGATACGCAGAATATTATCCGTGGATTGTATGCTAGCCCTGTAGATGCGGCGATTTCTTTGTATTTGGATTTTTACAATATCTTTGTATCAATCCTCCAACTCTTTGGTATCGCTGGTAGCAGAGATTAATCGCGCTATCTCTTTATAGAATCTCCCTTATGCACTTGCACGAGGGGGGATTTAGATTTGCTTTTTAATCCCCGCTTTTCTTATCTTATTTATCTTGTAGCTTTTTAAGATCCTCTAAGACTTCTTGTGCGTGTCCTTTAGCACGAGTATTGTAGTAAGTTTTGGCGATTTTGCCTTGTGGATTGATAAGAAAGCTTGAGCGGATAATCCCCATAACCTTTTTGCCATACATCATTTTTTCACCATATGCTCCATAGCTGCTTGCGATACTTTTCTCGCTATCACAGAGCAAAATATGACGCAGACTATGCTTGGTGATAAAATTTTGGTGGGATTTGGGAGTATCGGGACTGATACCTATCACGACACAATCCAAAACGTTAAATTCCTCTAATAATTCGCTGAAATCTTGTGCCTCAAGTGTGCAACCGGGCGTGTTGTCTTTGGGATAAAAATACACCACCACATATTTACCCTTAAAGTCCGCTAGAGCAAACTCGGTGCTTTGTGAATCTACCGCACGAAAACTCGGTGCGGAATTGCCTATTTCTAATTTTTTCATATAAACTCCTTTGTAAAAATGCACCCAGCATTCTACAAAAAATATAGTATATAATTCTTACGACAACATCACTTCATTTATATTTTTTATATAAAATATGTTTTGCATATAATATAATTATTATATGTATCTGAAAGGAGATTCTATGGTGCAGCATTCTCTAGGTTTTTTGGCGACACAACTCGCCACAACATTATATAATGACTTCACAGAGGTGGTAGAAGCATACAATGTCAGCGTGCGGCAGTGCGGGATTTTATTTGTCGCTCTGCATTCGCAGCCCTCTCAAGCACAGCTTGCCAAGACTTTGCGCGTGGATAAAAATATCGTGGTCAATATGATAGACGATTTGGAGGAGAAAAAATTGCTAAAACGCGTCAAAAATCCAAAAAATCGCAAAGAAAACCTGATATTTCTCACGCCAAATGGGCAAAACATCGCAAATGAGCTATACCAAATGATGCAAAAACGTCAAAGAGAAATCTTGGGGTTTTTGTGTAATGAGGACTATGAGGCACTGCAGAAAATCCTAGAAGATATTTACCAAAATTTCTTAATAAGGAGATCCGATGAAAATAGCAGCGATGGGCATATTAATCGCCACTCTTAGCCTTTTGGGCGCAAAAGATTACACAATAGACAAATCCCAATCCAAAGTGGGTTTTGAGGGGAGTAAATTCCTAGCAGTAGGTGTGGAGGGAGCATTTAGCGACTATGAGGGCAAGATAAGCATAGAGGATAATGCCATAACTGCCCTAAATGGCAAAGTCGTGGTGGATTCTGTGCAGAGCGGGAATGACACACGAGATGAGCATATCAGGGGTGCGACACTCATAGATAGCCAAAAGTTTCCCTACATCACCTTTGTAATGAAAGAATACAAAAAGCTCACAGACACCACAGGGGAAGTTGTCGGCACACTTGAAATGCATGGCGTATCTAAAGAAATTAGCCTTTCTAGCACTCTAGAATCTACTCCAAGTGGCTACACACTCACTCTCAAAGGCAAAGTCGATGTCAAAAAAGATTTTGGAATGGAGAGCTATGCGATTATGAGTAATTCTGTAAAAATCAATGTCGCTCTTAGCTTACGCTAAGGCACATTTCCTTCTCCTATGATCGCACCGCTATCATTATGCCATTTTGGTGGTGCGAGCATGGCTAAAATCTTAGTAAGCTTTTAGCCAACTTGCTATACAATCCTAGCCAAATTTTTCACTAAGGTCGCGTGTGTCGTATTTCATCTCAAAAGATACCTTTTTGATTTCAGATTCACACTTTGGGCATCAAGCCGCACTGCTCAAAGAACCCATAAGGGCTAAGAGCGCGCTACTCCATGGATTTAAGGATTTTGATGAATTTAGCGTGGCAATGTGGAATAACGCTCTAAGTCCCAAGGATACGATTTGGCATTTGGGTGATTTATACTTTGGCAGTGGATACAAAGTGCTCAAAAAGCTCAATGGCACCAAGCTCCTTATCGTAGGTAACAACGACATTGGTAAATACGAATATGTCAATGGATTAAAGCATTGGAGTGTGTGCAAAAAACTCCATTTGCAGATTCCAGAATCTCGCCTTATCAAAGACTATCTCAAACAAAAATTTGGCAAAGAAGCTTTAAAAAATATCTATCTCAACGCTGTTGTTCGTGATATAGAAGGTGAGCGGATTATGTTTTCGCATTTTCCGGTGTTTAATCGCAAGGCACGCGATAGGTTTGCCCACGCACGCGACATCTTAGATGAGACTTTCAAACTCGCACAATGTTCGCTCAATATCCATGGGCATTTGCATTCCAAAGAAAGTGGTAATGATTTTTGTATCAATGTCAGCTGCGAGAAGCTCGGTTTTATTCCCCGCACATTAGGAGAGATTTTACACTCACATAGAAAAAAAAGAAGTTTTGATGATTGAATTTTACATCGCTATTAGTGCAGGGTGTGCGGTTGGGAGTATTGCTAAGGCACATAGGGCTGCATTTGAGAGGTTGCAAAAACTTGGGGTGTTAGACAAGCATTCAGTATTGAGCGATAAAGGAAATTCGGCTTGCACGCAATCTTTGCTTGATTTGTTCGGTTCGCTCCAAAAACAAGCAAATCTTACACACAATCCTAGAATTTCCGGGACAAGCCGAGCACAAGATTCAGAGGTAAATTCAGAATCTACTGAAAATTTAGAATCTAGTGCAATAGAATCTAAGAAAGATTCACAATCCACACAATCAAGTAATGAAAATTTGCACACAACAAAGCTGATAAGTGGCGAAGTATTTTTTGATGATTTTACTTGTTTTTCAAGAGAGGGTGCAGGGAGTTACCTTGAGGGTAATGACCAAACCCGAACGCAGAAATCAAGTAAAAGCGCAAAAAAGACAAGCCAAGATTCACAATCCAAGCAATATGTCGCGCTAAAGCCCACCTTCCTTATCGGCATTACAGAACTCACACTAGGCAAATCCTTCCTCACGCCCCTACACCCAAACCACCACCAAGACCTCATCATCAAAAACCTCCCACGCAATGTCTTTAGTGGCGATATCGTCCTCGCCAAAATAGAATCTATCAAGCAAGGCAAGAGAAAGGGTGTGATGCGCTACAAAAGTGTGGCGCGGTTTGTGTGCGTGCTAGAGACGAGAGAAAATCTCGCTATCTGCGTGCTGCTCCAGCAAAGAGGCACAATATACGCCTTTAGCTTACAAAATGGACAAAGACTTACCCCCAAAGCCTCACAAAAATCCCTCCGCGCACTCCCTCCAAATTGTGTCATCACAATCAACTTGCGCTCACTTGAGATTCAAAAGGTGCTAGGCGTGCTTGATGACGCGCATATCGATAAACAAATCGTGCTTGAGCAATACGCCATAGCGCAGGATTTCACACCACAGAGCCTACTACTTGCTCAAAGCTATGGCACACGCGTATTGCGCGCACATTATCCGCATAGACGCGATTACACACATTTGGGATTTTGTGTCATCGACCCCAAAGGTGCTAAAGACCACGATGATGCGATTTACTATGATTGCAAATCCCAAAAACTCTATGTAGCGATTGCTGATGTGAGTGAGTATGTGAGCAAAAATAGCGCACTTGACAAAGAAGCGCGGGAGCGGGGCTTTAGCGTGTATTTCCCCGATAGTGTCGTGCCTATGCTGCCCTTTGAGCTCTCCAGCGGACTTTGCTCATTACAAAAAAATCGCTTGCGTCTTGCGCTTGTGTGGGAGATCACACTACAAGATGGCAAGGCGGTAGATTCTAGGCTCTATGAGGGGATTATCAAGGCACACGAGCATAGAGACTATGATAGCTTGGATTCTCTCCTAGATCGCGATAGTCTGCCACAATCCTTGCAATGGCTCAAATCCTATATCCCACAGGTGCGCAAACTCCGTGCTAATCGCCTGCGCAGCGGCTACGATCTCCACAGCCCCGATGTGCAGATACATTTAGATTCACTAGGCAAAGTAACGCACATAAGCCTGGAGCAGTCCTCCCTCGCTCATCATATCATTGAAGAATCTATGCTCCTAGCCAATATCGCAGCGGCACAAATGCTCCATACACACGCACCTATCGGACTTTATAGAATCCACCAACCACCCAAAGAGAGCAAGATCTCACAGCTTTTATACGATATGCAGGAGCTGGGCGCGCCGATTGTGCGTGGGGATCTGCGCACACAGATAGGGGAGATTCAGAGCTGGGCGAGAGAGAGGGGTGAACAATTCGCGCAGATTATCGACACACTTATCATTCGCTCTTTTGCCAAGGCATGTTATAGTGCCACGCCTACAGGGCATTTTGGGCTAGGTTTTAGCCTCTATACGCATTTTACCTCGCCAATACGCCGATATAGCGACCTGTGCGTGCATAGAATCCTAAAATCCCTCCTGCGCGACTCTAAGGAGTTAGAATACCTCTGTGCAAATATGGAGAGTGTCGCCCAAGAGCTCAATCTCAAGCAAAAGAGCATAAGCCACCTAGAGCGGGAGTTTAATGATTTAAAAAGCGTGCGCTATGTGCTAAGTCTCCTTGCTAGGCAAAAATCGCCGAGCAAAAAGCCTCTTGTGTGTGAGGCAATAGTGCTTGATGATTATCACCACGATGATGGGTTTGTGCGCACCCTTGCGCTAGATTTAATCCCACATACATACATTTTGGTAGATTGTGCGGATTTGGGGACTATGGATTTTATAGATTCTACAAATTCGCTAGAGAAGTTTGCCACTTTGCGTGTGTGCCTCACCGGCGCAGACCTCATAAAGCGTGAGATTTATGGGGTGGCGTTGGGGTGTAAGGCTATGAGTTAGGATTATCGGAATCCTCGTATTTTTTCAGAGATTCTAAAAGCGTGAAAAAGTTTCCTTTGGTTGCCTCGCTTACTTTATTCTCTTCTTTGATAAGCTTGTATTTAATCCGGCGACTTACGATATTTTTGCTCATTGTGTCCCTTTGATAAGTATTTTGCTCCTTGTGTTTTTCGATCTCACCGCTTGTGAATATGCCAAACATTGCTCGATCCTCGTTAGAAAACAGAGATTCTATATCTTTTATATCCTTGCTTCCGTCCTTTTTCTCTTTTGCTCCACAGACATAATCGGCGAGATTCAAAACAGATAGTTCTTTTTTAAACTCCTTTTCTGCCCCTTCTTTCATGGTTTGACCTGCTTTGTCATTATCCACCAAAAGTGTGGGATTGGCTATCTTGCAGGTTTTGGCAAACGCTATTATAGCCTTGCATTTTTGTCTTTGGGTTTCGCTAAAGCCCTCGCCATTCTCGCCCTTGCCCACTCCAGCAATTGGCAAAAAGGCTAGATTTATCTTTGTGTCTTTTTCCTGCTCATAGAGATTTTTAAAGGCTGTGAGGTAATTATAGTCTGAAATGCCCTCTACAAAGATTATCCTATCCTCTGGTGCGAAGTTTGTGCCTAAAGCCTTGCGAATCTCACGCAATGTATCAGCACCCTCTTCAGAAATCACCGAAAAATCATTAATAATCGCTGCACCTTTATGGCTTTGAGAATCTGTGTCTTTAGAATCTGTATCTTGCGTGCTAAGATTTTTCACAATCCTAATCTCATCAAGATAATCACTATCAAGCATATAGGGCGAATGCGTGGCGATGATAAAGGTAATGCCTTGATTTTGTCCAAAATCTTTTAAAAACTTCCTAAAGTCCTTTTGAGCTGGCACGCTTAGATGGGATTCGGCTTCATCGATAAGCACAATGTCGCCTTTGTTGTGTTTAGTCTGATAGAGAAAGTTAAAAAACAAAGCAAAAAATTTCCTAAACCCCACGCTTTGCTTGGAGAGTTCAAGGGGCTCGGTATTTTTGGACATTATAAAAGAAATTTTCGTTTCTGAAAGCTTTATTTTAAAACTATAGGTATCTTGGTCTAAGCAATACATTTCATTAAAGCGCGTGTTGATTTTTTCTTTGATATGTTCATTAATGAGTCCTTCGGTTGGGTCTAAATACGAATCTTGGCTACTTTGGTGTTCATATGCCTTCTTCACTTTCTCGCTATATCCCGGACCCAATATCGCAAAAAGTGCCTTGAAAAATGCAGAATTTTCAAAGTTATCAGGCTTGACTTCCAAATCACTATCTTTTAGCTCACGCTGTTTATAGTAGTAAATTCTAGGAAAATTCTCATTAAACTCAATGTAGCTTTCTAGCTCTTTTGATGAGGGTAACTGCAAATCTATATCTACATTCATTTTTTGAAGTTCTTGAGAATAGTATCTTTTTACCTTTCCTAACAATTCTTGAAACGACTCGCCATAAAAAAATGTATAAAATCTCTGATAAACATCTAGCATTGTTTTATAATCACTACTAGAAAGTTTTGATTCTAGGGAATCAATATCTCTTTTGTATTGTATTGCAAGCTCATCTCCAACCCACCCAATCCGGCTCCAAGCATTATTTTCTAGTTTTGCCATGGTAAAATCAAGGTTTTTACCCCACTCTACGATGCGTGTGACCTGCTCGTTAAAAGAAGTTCTTTCAATGATTGGCGATAGATTCTCACTAGGTATTATGCCCTTTTCCAAAGAGATTGTGAGTGTATGTTTTTGTATGTTTGGTTGCTTTGGGTTTTTGAGATATTCGCGTAGCTCACTCGCATCATCTGCACCCTTAGAGCCATTGATTACAAACCCACATCGCAATGCCATAGCTTTGTCAAAATCCTTGATAGATTCACAGCTTTTCTTTTCTAGGATAGAAAAGCATTGCAAAGACTTCCCACCATTTGTCGCACTACAACACAATGTAAAATTATGCTCTGGGATAAAAATCTTTATCTCATCTCGTGTGCCTTCTTGGTCTTTTCCATAGACTATTGACTTACCACTCTCCAAAAGTTTTTGCAAAAACTCCTTATATGTCGCCTCATCTCTAATCTCTGAATGATTTTCCAATCCTTTCTCAATCACTCCCTTTGTAAAAGTGATGTTATAGGTTTTATCCGCGAAGTCATCATGCTCTTGCTCTAGCGTATCCTCCAAGTGTGCGACTATCTCTGGTAAGCCACTCTCATACCTGACAAAATTTGGCTTATCTTCTGTATCAAGGGCATTATTCTCATAGAATCTCCCAAGTTTCCTTAAGCCCTCTAACACATTACTTTTGCCTTCATTATTGGCACCTAAGAGGACTATTAACCCCCCCCCATTTAGCTTGAGATCGTTGCTCAAGCCATTTGCATTGTCTGGTGCCAAGTTGGCACAGCCTAAATTTCTAAAATCCTTAAAAGTTACTTTTGTGATGTTCATTGTTGCTCCTTTGTGGTGTTTTGTGTGTTTTGCATATTTTCTCCTTTTAGATAAGTTTTAACCCTAAGTTTTCATACAATACTTTGAGTGCCTCAATCTTTTTGAGCTCATCTTGATTTAGATTTTTCCTACGAGTGCCACTCTTTGTGTGCAAAATCTTTTCACACTCAAGCAAATATTCTAAGATTGGTTCAAAAATGCTTTCTTTACAGATTTTGCCGATAAACTCCACCTTTGTGGGATTGTTTTTGCCTATGAGATTTTTTATGGTTTGTTCTTTGGTCTTTAGCTCGCCAAGCTTTGTGATATGTTCCACGATATAGCCTAGCACCTTTGGTTTGGTAAGATTTGGAGTCTGGTCGATAAAGTCAAAAAGTCCCAAAATATGTGAATCCAACTTATCCTTATATCCCAATTCATATAATTCTATAAACTTATAAGCTGTGGGTCTTGAAATATCCAAAAACTCCGCAATATCTACCAAATGCAGTCCTAAGCCTTTCATTTTTTCCCGCAAAAGTTTTTTGTGCGTTTTATTCATTTTTATATCCTCAAATGCTAGAATGTTTGTGCCATTATAAAAATTTTTACAAATTTTGTCAATATATTTTTTACAATAAATGTAAAGGAATTTATCTAGCAATGTATAAAAAAGACTTAGATTCTCTCCTTAATAAACCCAATCCTCCTCGTGCTTACCTACTCTATGGGGCAGATGAATTTCTCATCAGCCATTATGGGAGCAAAATCGCCGCATTGCTCTCTGGCGGGCAGGAAGTGCAGCGGTTTTTTTATGATGAGTGTGATGTAGAGAGTATCCACTCACTCCTTAGCCAAAACTCGCTCTTTGGCGGCGATACCTTTATCCTCCTAAAGCTTGATAAAAAGCTCGATAAAAAATCCTGTGAAGCGCTCCTAAAAGCCATAGAATCTAACCCAAGCAACGCCCTTATCATCGAGTTTCATATCTCTAGTGCTAAGAGCGAGGCGGAGTATATGCAAGATGCGCGTGCATTTGCAAATGCCTTTAGGAGTAGTGCTATCCCGGTGGCAGAGGTGCGGTTTTTTGAGCCGAGTGTGCAGGAGAACTTGGAGTTTTTGCGCACGCGCACAAAAGAGCTAGGGATAGAGATTCACACGCAAGATTTGCGCTATATTTTAGAACTCCAAAACAACAACCTCGCAATCGCCCACAAGGAGCTTGAGAAATTTTGCATTGGGCTAGATTCACAAAATGGCGTGCGAGCGGTAAGCAGTGAGGAGGTGCGGTTTTTGTGCGAGGGGATAGCAAGTTTTAGCATAGAGGAGCTTTTTTGTGCAGTGATGGACAAAAAGCCATTTGTCAAGATTCTCCAAAGCATCTATGAAGAAGGCACAAGTGAAGTAATGCTCGTGCGGGAATTGCAGCGGTTTTTTTATCAACTTTTTTTATTTTTTAGCTATATCAAGACAAGAGGCAATCTCAATGCTAGCGATATTTTGGGCTTTACCCCACCCAAACATATCCTTGAGCGACAACGCAAATATTGCCTGTATTTCAAGCAAACCGACTATATTGAGATTTTTGATTTGCTAAATCGCTGGGATATGGACGCCAAAAATGGCAAGAGCAAAAACTCTCTTACAAATTTAATCAAAATTCAAGCTATGCTTAGGTAGAATCCCCCCTCTTAAGCCTTGCTCTTTTGTTTGTTTGTCAAAAGGGCGGTTACACCAAAAGGAGACTTTATGAAACACTACGAAACGATGTTTATCATCAAACCTACTCTAGTCGAGGAAGAAATCAAAACAAAAATTGATTTTTTCAAAGACATTATTACCAAAAATGGCGGCGTTATCGAGACTTGCTTAGATATGGGTATGAGAAATCTTGCCTATGAGATTAAGAAAAATAAACGTGGGTATTACTTTGTAATCTATTTCAAAGCACCTACGAGCCTTATCGCAGAACTTGAGAGAAATTACAGAATCAACGAAGAGATTTTGCGATTTATCGTTATCAAATACGAAAACAAAAGAGAGCAAAAAGCGTGGCAAACACTTGTAGATAGAGCCAATAACAAGCCAGAGCCCAAAAAGCAAAAAACCTCTAGTGAATCCACACCAATTCAGGAAACACCAAAAGAAGTGCAAACAAAAGACGCACAAGATGGAGCAGCACAAGAGGCATAAGCTAGGAAGCTTAAGGGGGATATGATGTATAATAAGGTGATTATGGTAGGAAATCTCACACGTGATGTGGATTTACGCTATTTACCCAGTGGGAGTGCGGTAGCAACAATCGGACTTGCCTCCAATAGACGTTATAACAAACAAGATGGAAGCAAGGGCGAGGAAGTGTGCTATGTCGATGTCAAACTATTTGGTAGAACTGCTGAAGTTGCCAGTCAGTATCTAAGAAGCGGCTCAAAGGTCCTCATCGAAGGGCGTCTATCCTTTGAGAGCTGGACAGATCAAAGCGGGCAAAAACGATCCAAGCACAGCATAATTGCTGAAAGTATGCAGATGCTGGGCTCACGCTCACAAAGTGGGGATAATGCAGGCTATGGAGATAGTGGCTACAACCAAGCACCACAAAACCAAAATATGGGCTACAATCAACCACAGCAAGCATACAACGCCCAACCCAACAACACCTACCCACAAAATATCCCAGAAATCAACATAGACGACGAAGAAATACCATTCTAAAGGAGAAACAATGGAAAAGAAAAAATATTCAAAACGATACTGCCGCTACACAGAGGCAAAGCTCGAATTTATTGATTACAAAGATGTGGATATGCTTAAGCATTCGCTTTCAGAACGTTATAAGATTATGCCTCGCCGCCTCACTGGCAACACAAAAAAATGGCAGGAACGCGTGGAGGTAGCTATCAAGCGCGCAAGACATATGGCGCTTATCCCATATATCATCGATCGCAAAAAGGTTATTGAAAATCCTTTCAAAATCTAAGCTATCCTCACAAGCCTACCCAAAGCCACCTTTTGGCGTTTGGGTGGAGTAGAAGCCACTAACAACACTGCAGAATCTAAACAAAAGCAAGCCTTAGATTCGAGATACGCACAAAACTAAGCGCGGGAGGATTCATTCTCCACAAATACTAACAAATCCGCAAAACAAACCGCACTAAGACCTCGTGCGAGATTCTGTTGCCAAGCCTATATTTGCGTGGAGATGGTGATTTTCTAGCTTGTAGATTCTATCGCACATTTGGGCGATGTGCATATCGTGAGTGGCGATGATAATACCGGCATTGTGTGTCGCTACATACTCAAAAACGCATTCCATTACTTTGTGTGCAGTTTGTGAATCCAAATTCCCAGTAGGTTCATCAGCAAAAATAATCTTTGGCTTCTTGCTAAGCACTCTTGCGATAGAGAGACGTTGCTGCTGCCCTCCGCTTAACTCGCCGATTTGTTGCTTGAGTGTATGGGCAATCTCAAAATGTTCCAAAAGCTCCATATCAATAGGCTGATTACTCACAATACTCGCAAGTTCGAGATTTTCTCTGACATCAAATCCGCGAAAAAGATAGTGTGCCTGAAAAATAATGCCGAGCTGATAGCGACGTATGTGGAGCAATTCTTGTGCTTTGAGCGCATAAATATTGTGCGATTCTAAGATATTGACTACACCACTTTTTGGCGCAAGCATCGTGGAGAGGTTGTTTAAAATCGTGCTTTTTCCGCTCCCACTCACTCCGACAATAGCGATTTTTTCACCCGCATTGAGCGTGAGATTTAATCCTTCATAAATCATAAAATCAAAGCTATGGCTTAGATTGTGCGCACTTAGCAATTCCATCTTCACTCCTTTTGACTTAATTGTGCATTTTGCTCACATCGGATAATCCACGCAAACACACGCGACACCGCTAAATACAGCTCGGGCGCAATCTCTGAATCTAATGGCACACCAAGCAGTGAATCCACCAATGCTTCGTTGCAAAACAATGGCACTTCAAATTCCTTTGCTTTAGCAATGATGCGCATTGCCACCTCACCCCTACCACTTGCCACGACTTTTGGGGCATTGTGTGTGGCTGCATTATACGCGAGTGCCGCTGCTTTGGGAAATGTCTTTGGCATCACTAAAAGGCAAGCTGGATAGAATCCACATCTACCCATGATTTTGGAAATCGATGTCCCTTTGTGCGCATATCAAGGTTTTGTAGGATTGCGAGGGTATTACGCACAAACATATCAGTTTCGAGATTCACTCGCTGCGCAAGCTTGTAGGTTTTAAAGAGCGTATTGTGCAATGTATGGGGGATAATCGTGAGCCAAAAGCCATTATGCGCAACATCAACAATCGTGAGGCTTACGCCATCTACACTAATAGAGCCTTTGGGCAAAATAGCAAGGAGGGTTTGTGGCGCAGTCGTGATGAAAAAATTGCTTTGAGCGGGAAGGTGCGTGATATGCTCTATCACACCTATACCATCGATATGTCCCTGCACAATATGCCCATCAAGCCGAGAATCCGCGCGCAACGCTGGTTCGATATGCACGGGTGCGTTGGGCGAGAAGTTTTCTAAAGCAATAAGAGATTTTGTCGTCTCACTAAGCTCGGCTACAAATCCTTGCTTGCTGGATTCTATGGCAGTCAGACACACACCATTAACCGCTACAGAATCCCCAATGCAAGGCTGATACTCACAAAACACCTCAAGCCTATTACCCCTCAAACTCGCGATTTTACCAATCTCTCTGATAAGCCCACTAAACATTACAACCCTTGCTTTAATTTATTGTGCTACAATTAGCCTCTGTGAAAAATTTTATCATAATTTCTCTAAAGGTTTTTACACAATGATGATTGATACACATTGCCATTTGGATTCACAAGCCTATGATGAGGATTTGGATTGTGTGATTGCCAATGCTTTTGGTGCAGGAGTTAAGCAGATTATCATACCCGGTGCGTTTGGTGGCGATCTCCCTAGGGCTAGAGACATAGCGCATAAATACGAGCATATCTATTTTGCTGCGGGGATTCACCCCTGTGAGATTGAAAGCTTTGATAGGGAATTGCTACTAGAGTTTGCACGTGATAAAAAGTGCGTGGCTATCGGAGAATGTGGGCTGGATTATTTCCGTCTGCCAGATTCAGAGGTGGCAGCCTACAAGTGTCGTCAAAAAGAGCTTTTTATCACGCAAATTGAGCTTGCGCTAGAGCTTGATAAGCCACTTATCGTGCATGTGCGTGAGGCATCAAATGATGCGTTTGAGATTTTAAAAAACTATCCAAGCCTTAGAGGTGTTTTGCACTGCTTCAATGCTGATAGAATCCTCTTAGAGCTTGAAAACTTTTATTATGGCATTGGCGGAGTTTGCACCTTTAAAAACGCGCGTAGGCTCATAGAGGTGCTTCCATTGGTGCCAAAAGATCGCCTACTTCTTGAAACCGATGCGCCCTATCTCACACCCCACCCACACAGAGGGGAACGCAATGAGCCCAAATACATTCCGCTTATTGCCCAAAAAATCGCAGAGATTCTCTGCCTCACGAATGAAGAGATTCAATCCCTTAGCACACAAAATGCGTATAGACTTTTTACACAAGTGCCACCAATCCACACAACTATGGAGCAAGCCGTATGAGACATATTATCCTTAGCGTATTCTTGGGAATTAGCTGTGTGGCAGCGGAATATTATTCCTTTGTCGATAGCGACCAGCATACACCAAAAATTTTGCAGTCTTTTGGACTGGGTTATGACTTTTTACCCGAGCAGACAGACCAGCGTGATGCCATAGAATCCAGCGCGCAATACTTCCTCAAACGTTTTGACAATAGCTATACCTTTATCCCCATTATCCGCAATATGATAGCCCAAGAGGGCTTGCCTCAAGAGTTTTTGTTTCTAGCGATGGTGGAATCGGAATTTATCATCAACGCCAAAAGCTCCAAAAAAGCTTCAGGCATTTGGCAGTTTATGCCCGGCACAGCTAAGGGATTGGGATTGGAGATTAATGACTATATAGATGAGCGACAAGATCCTATCAAAAGCACACAAGCAGCTATTACCTACCTAAAGCAACTCTACAATCTTACAGGGGAATGGTATCTAGCAATGATGGCATATAATTGTGGCTATACGCGTTTGCAAAAAGCCATAGAAGAAGCTGGGGGCGATAGCTCACTCCAAACCCTGCTTGATGAAGACAAGAAATATCTTCCGCCAGAAACGCGCAACTATATCCGCAAAATCGTGGCAATGAGTCTTGTGTTTAACGATGCAGATTTTTTGAAAAGCAATAATTCCGAATATCTTTTAAATCGCGGTGCAACAGACACACTTGCGATTTTAAAGCTCAAAAGTGGCGTGCCTTTGGGGATAGTCGCTTCAAGTGCAGGAATGTCCCTAAAAGAATTGCGTAGTTATAATATGCATTTTAAATACGCATTTTTACCGCCCGGAGCAAACAACAAAGAATACAATGTCTATTTGCCTTATGAAAAACTTGCGCGTTTTAAGCAGCATTTTGACGCAAACTACAAGCCAAATTCCGCGTTTATCTTGCACAAAGTCCAAAAAGGTGATACACTAAGTTCTATCGCGCGTCAATACAAAACAAATATCAATGAGCTAAAACGTATCAATGGCTTGAGCAATGCGCGTCTTTCAATCAACCAAAAAATCGTGATTCCTATTCCCAAAAAATCCTAGAATCTTAAGGCAATGTATGAAAAGACTTGGTCTTATGGTGGTGGTAGCACAGATGCTCTTGGGTGCAGACAAACTTGAAGTCAATGCAAGGACATTTAGTAGCAATGACAAAACCAGCCTAATTGAGCTTAACACCGATGTGTTTGTCAAAAAAGCCAACGACAAACTTTGGGCAGACAAAGTCATCATCAAAACCGACAAAAAACGCAAACCCCTAGAATACACAGCAACCGGTAATGTGAGATTCTATGTGGAAACTCAAGATGGTAGAAAAATCAATGGCAGTGCGCAAAGAGTCGTGTATGACACAATAGCTGATGAGTATCGGCTCTATGACAATGCCAAGATTCAAGAAAAAGACAGCCCCAACACCATCACAGGTGAATTTATGACGCTCAACAACAAAAAGGGAGAAGCGTATTCAGAGGGAGCGAAAGACAAGCCTACAACCCTTATCTTTTTGCTCGATGAAGAAAAGGACAAAGATTCTAAGTCAAGTGCTAATACCACCAAAAGCAAGTAATCTAGGGTTGTGTATGATTATTACCAAAAATGCACATTTTCTCACCAGCGCACAGCACATCGCCCAAGCCCCAAGCCCACAAAGCAGTGAAATTGTCTTTTTAGGACGCAGTAATGTAGGCAAATCCAGCCTACTCAATCTCCTGCTAGGCAAAAAGCTCGCCAAAAGCTCTGCCACACCGGGCAAGACACAGCTCATAAATTTTTTTGGTGTAGAGTTTGTATGTGATGAGGAGGTGATTCCGCTTGTGTTTGTGGATTTGCCCGGATTTGGGTATGCTAAGGTAAGCAAAGAGACTAAAACCAAATGGGAGCAATACCTACTAGAGTTTTTACAGAAACGAGAGAGCATCAAGCTTTTTATCCATTTACGCGATGCGCGCCACCCACATCTCCCACAAGATGATGCAGTGCTAGCATTGCTAAATGGGCTTAAACGCGGGGATCAGGAGATTTTAACCATTTTTACCAAAGCCGATAAACTCACCCAAAGCGAGCTACATACACTCAAAAACACCAACTCTGTGCTTGTCAGCACACAACCTCCGCCAAAACTCCAGCACAAACTCTATGATGTGCAGGCTTTGCGTGCGCTTATCTCTCAAAAAGTCTTTGGGAAATAAGTTAAAAATTTGTTTCATTTCTACAAAACCTCATACAAAATACTTTATAAAAAACCATCGCTAGAGCAAATACCACAAAGAAATATGATACCCTAGAAAAAGATTACCTAATAGGAGCGTAGAATGAAAAATATAAAAGTCGAGTGGCGCTTAGCAATCTTACTCTTAGTCCTTTTGCTTGTAAGTGTCGGGGTTATCGCGACCCTAAGCTTCCAACTCAAAACTCAAGCACACACCATCATTGGACACAATATAGAATCTACAATCAAAAACCAACTACGCAACCAAGTAGATTCTATGGCAAACCTCCTTGCAGAATCTATCAAAGACATCACAGACCCCAAACAAAAAGAACACATCATCAACGATCTCTTAGCGCATGCGGTCTTTGAATCTGATGAAAGTGGATATTTTTTCGTCTATCGTGATTATGTAGCGATTGCTTACCCATATTATATGCAAGACACCATAGGCAAAGACCTCTATAATCACAAAGATCCTAATGGTGTGCTTCTTATCCAAGAACTCTACAAAGTGGCGCATAATGGTGGGGGATTTGTGCGATATGTGTGGCCTAAAAAAATCAATGACAAACTCATCGATACACCCAAAATCTCCTATGCCACAAAAATTGCAGGAGAGGAAAATCTCTGGATAGGCACAGGTGTGTATATAGACCAGGTAGATAAGATCACAGCACAAATAGACAAAGAGTTTGCTAGTCATATTGCTATTATCAGCATTGCTGGGGTTATCGTGTATGTGCTTATCTCTAGTGGATTTGGATTTTTTATTGTGCAGGGCTTAGTGAGCTCTATTTCTATGGTTGGCAAAGGTTTGGCAGAATTTTTTAGATTCTTGCGTAAAGAACAAGATCAAATCAAACCTATCCCCTTACAGAGCAAAGATAGGCTTGGTATTATGGCAACACTCATCAACCAAAGCACCAAAGATATAGAATCTCAAATCAAAAGTGATAATGCAGCCATACAAGATGCTATCCAAACATTAAAAATCGTGCAAGAAGGGGATTTGAGCAAGCGTATAAATACACGAGGTGCCAACGCACAGATAAATGAGCTTATCACACTTTTTAATGCCACTCTAGAGCAGTTAGAGCACAAAATCGGTGCGCATTTACCAACCATATCAAGCCTTATAGAATCCTATCAGCATTTTGACTTCACACAAAATTTAGAAAATGCAAGTGGGGAGTTTGAGATGAGCATCAATACGCTAGGTGAGCAAATCCGATCATTGCTCACACACTCCTACGAAATGGCACAAAAACTTGAGGCAGATTCTCACACTCTCAATACCGAGGTAGAAAACCTAATGAACGCTTCCACACAACAAACCCAACAACTCAAAACCAATGCCCAACATACAGAATCTGTATATGTTGCGATACAAGGAATCAATGAGCATTCAAAAGAAGTTATTGAGCAAACACAAAATATCCGCAATATTGTGAATATGATTCAAGACATCGCCTCACAGACTAATCTCCTCGCGCTCAATGCCGCGATTGAAGCAGCAAGAGCAGGAGAACATGGGCGAGGCTTTGCAGTGGTCGCTGATGAAGTGCGTAAGCTGGCTGAACGCACAAGCAAAAGTCTTGGAGAGATAGAGGCAAATATCGGTGTCTTAGTCGAAAGCATTGATAAAACGATGAACGAAATTGCCAAACAAAGTGAAGGAATTGAGCAAATTACTCAATCTATGAATGCCCTAGAATCTAGTAACCAAAACAACACACAAGCTGCCCATAGCACACACCAAATCGCGCAACGGGTGCAAAGCCTTGCAGATTCTATCAATGAGAATCTGGTGGATAAGAAGTTTTAGCACATTATTTTGTGCAAGAGCTTTACTCTTGTTTCTCGCTCACGAAGGAGTGATCCACCCTCACTCCCCGCTTACGCGCCCATACATCATCTGAATCTACACTTTGAGATTGTTTAGATTCTCTAATGTCGCTTAGCGGTTGTAAGATTTTATTTTCACAAACATTTATTTGGGTTTATTTTTTGCCGCAATTTGCTCAAGCAATCTCGTGCGAGCTTGCTCAAACACGGCATTGATATTCTCCTCTATCCATTTGGGATTCGCCCATTCCTGCACACTTACAGCATAACCCTGCACGAGCATTTCTAAATGTAGATGATCACCAAATGCCCAGCCACTAGACCCCGTATAGCCGATAATATCACCAACTTTTACCTCATCACCCACTTTGAGCGTAGAATCTGACATATGTGCATACAAACTTGAAAGCCCAAACCCATGATACACAATCGCTGTATTGCCGTGGAGTCCTAGGTATTGACGCATTATCACCACACCGCCATTAGTCGCAAATATTGGTGCATTACGCACGCTTGCAAGATCTAAGCCCATATGATACACCGCACTCACAAAATCTTTGTTCAAATAATAACTCCGTTCATCGCCAAAATACCCCACAATAATAGCATTTTTGAGCGGTGTAAATGGCACAATGCCAGAGGAAATGTAACTTTTGTTTGATATTGTGGTTGTCGTGGCTTCTAAGATTTGCTCTAAATCCTTTGAGCGCGCTCTTTCATTGATAAACAAAAATCGCTCTCTATCATCTGCAAAATCATCATATTGCACATCGCTAATCTGATCTAGGAGGGTGCGAAGCTTGGATTCTAAAAACTCTGGTTTTAATCGTATGTTGGATTTGCGAATAGGAGCGGAAAGGTTTTTTGGGAAATTTAGCAAAATCCGTGATTTATTCGATGCCTTATCAACCACATTGATACTCCCCTCAAAAAGCACATTTTCTAGGGGCCATGCGATAAATGCTCCAAATACCGCCTCATCTGGTGGAAGCACAATATCATCAAAAGTATGTCTAAAGGCGCGAAACTCGTTTTTGCCATTGCTAAGTATCACAGAATCTAATGCAATATCCCTGACTTTAAAAAGCACAAAAGCACTGCCACTGCGAGATATTTTGGGCGAACGCGCTAAAATCTCAATTTGTGGAGCGCTTGTATCAATTATCAAAGACACATCGACACAAGTCGTATTGCCCGCAAAAAAATTGACATTACTCCAATCACTCACGCAGATTTTGTATTGAAGCGTTGTGCCATCTTTGAGTTCGGTTAGAGGTTTGGGGAGAGAGATACCGAATTTTTTAGGTTTGTTTAGCACCACTTCATTCTCACTAAAAAGCGTTTGAGAATCTAACAATATCTCGACACTATAGCTCCGTATCCCGCTCTCATCACTAAATTGCAATACCAAATCATCTTTCAAATTCCAATGTGTGGGGAGGCTGGATTGAGACTGAAAAACCGGTTTTTGTCGCTCAAACACAAAGAAGTTGAGTATCAAATACGCGACACCACCTAAACACACTACCACAAGTCCAATGATTATATTTTTCACCTAACAACCCTCTATAAACGAATGCTAACTTCACAATATCGTGGCTTTTTCACAAAACTTAAATAAAAATTATATGTGTTTTTAGGATTTTTTATGATAGCATTGCAAAAGCCGATTTAGTCGTTGGCTGGTTTTGATGACAAAATGCAGCCTAGAAAGTTCAATCTCATTAATCTTAAAGGTTTATCAAATGAAAAAATACATACTGCTTTTTTGTGTGTCAATGCAGTGCTTGGTAAGTGCGGTGGTAAATAACCAGACTTGGGAAAGTGGTAGCACGCTTTTTGGGTTTTTTCAAAAATACAATATCCCCACAAGTGTGTATTATGACCTGCCCCCAGAGGATAGAGAGCTTACGAGTGAGATTTACGCTGGTGTGCGATACTATACCGCCTTTGATACCGACAACAATCTCTTGCAAGCCCTAATTCCTATCGGTGATGGTATGCAGATTCACATATTTCGCTACAAAGACAGCTACAAGATGGATTTCACGCCCATTGCGTATTTTGAAAATGAGCAACGCATTGTGCTTTCTATCCAACGCTCTATCTACCAAGACCTTATGGAAGTTACCGATGACCAAGGACTTGTTAATGAGCTACTCAATGCCTACAAAAATAGTATCAGCTTTAACCGCACCGTGCTCAAAGGGGATAAAATCGCGCTTATCTATAATCGCAAATATCGCTTAGGCAAACCCCTAGGCAATGCCCAAATCAAAGCCGCTATGGTGGAAACAAACAAAAAACCAAATTATCTATTTGCCTACAATGGTCGCTATTATGACATCAAAGGCAAGGAGATTGAGGGGTTTTTGCTCTCTATGCCAATTGTCGGTGCGCGCATTAGCTCGAAATTCTCTCTAGGACGCAAACACCCAATACTAGGCTTTGTGAGACCGCATTATGGTGTGGATTATGCTGCACCAAAAGGCACGGTGGTAAGTGCGGCAGGAAGCGGCACAATCGTATTTGTCGGACAAAAGGGTGGCTATGGCAATGTCATCGAAGTGCGACACGAAAATGGCATAAAAACCGTGTATGCACACCTCAACTCCTTTGCTCCCGGAATGAAAACAGGCAAATATGTCAAAAAAGGACAATACATTGCAAAAGTCGGAAATACTGGGCTTAGCACGGGTCCGCATTTGCATTTTGGTGTGTATAAAAACAATCAGCCAGTTAATCCCCTAGGCAATATCAAAGCAGCAACCAAAGAGCTTGATAAGACACACAAGGAGCATTTTGCCAAACTTAGTGATGACTTCAAAGGACAGATTGAGACCATTCTCGCACAAGTTCAAGAGGAGCAAAAGGAATCTATTATTGTGAGTCTCCCCATAGGTGGATTAGCAGAAGGCTTGCAGTAAATGAAAACCGATATACGTGATATTTGTATCACACAATGCGTAGATTCTCCCTATATCAGACCCCAGCGAATGACTTACACCGAAAATGGCTATCAAAAAGCTTGGGATTTTGTCCAAAGCCTTGATAGCGTGGCGATTATCCTACATCGAATCGATGAGGACGCGCTCGTGGTAGTGCGACAATTTCGCCCACCGGTTTTTTTAAAAAACAATGACGGCTATACCTATGAGCTTTGTGCAGGGCTTATAGACAAAGAGGGCAAGAGTATCAGGGAAATTGCCGTAGAAGAAGTGCTAGAGGAATGCGGCTATGCGATAGATTCAGAGGATTTGCAAGAAGTAGCAGTATTTCACACATCGGTGGGGACAAGTGGTGCAAAACAATACCTTTTTTATACACAGGTTGAAGCGAGCCATAAGCGAACAGATGGCGGTGGTGTCGATGGAGAAGTCATAGAAAGCATACTTTTGGCTCGAGAGAAGATGGACGCTTTTTTGTGTGATACAAGCATTGTCAAAACACCCGGGCTTGGGTTTGGTATCTTGTGGTTTTTGCGACACACGACATGCAAAGGAATGATTAAATGAAATGGGTTGTGTGTGTCGTGTTTGTTTGGAGCTGTGCCTTCGGAATAGATACAAAAGTCGTGCGCACAAATATAGATTCTGTGCAAAAAGACACCATCGTCTTTGATGCAAAGAATCTGCTAGTAGGTGAGAGCGGTGTGGTGCTCACCAAAAACCAAACACACGCAATTATCATTGCAAGTGCCACCATAGAATCTATCGAAAATGGCAGAGCAAATGCGCGTTTTGACTCTTTTGATACCATAGAGCAACACTATCTCCCCACTCCAATCAATAAGCCACAAGTAGGCGATGAAGTGCTCTTTAGGAGTTTTTATAATCGTGCCTTTGTCATCGCGCCCAATCAAGAAAGTTATCAATTTGTGATTCGCAACAACCCTAAAATCCACTTTATGCATATCGATCTTTTTGCCGCATATCTTCAGCAAGAAAGCCTCAATGACCCAAAACCAAAGCACTTTAGAGAATTTTGTCCAAAATACAGCATAGGCTTGGTGTTTATCGTGGATTCTGCACATACCAAAGTTTTTGATTGCCAATCCTTTGCCCTACTTGAGACACAATCCCCACCACCTAGTGAGATTCTACACTCTAGCACGCTTGCACCATTTTTTTCACGCATAAGCCACCCAGACAAGCCACTTGGGAGTAGATTCAAATCCAACGATTCTAAGGATTATTTTTCCTACTACGATGCACTTGTGCAAAAACAGGAGTGAATGCTAAGGAAGCACGATGCCTGCAGATGATGAAGAAAAAACCCTAGCCCCCTCACAGCACAAACTCCAGCAAGCACGCGAAGAGGGCAATGTCAGTAAAAGCGTGGAGCTCGTGGGGTTTTTTGTGATGCTAAGCGGTTTGGCACTCATATTTTTTATGATTCCTTATTGGGTTAGTGGTTGCAAGGGGATTTTTACCTATATCGTAAGTTTTTTTACACTTAGTGAGTTTAGCGCACAAGAGCTTTTGTGGCTCACGCTTGGCATAGGGATTGAAATGCTCAAAATGGTGCTGCCGGTATTTGTGGGATTAATGGTCATTGGTGTGTTAGCAAATATCGGACAATTTGGATTTTTGCTCTCCACCAAAGCCTTGCGACCCAAGCTCTCAAAAATCAATCCTCTTTTAGGCATTAAAAATGTCTTTTCGCTCAAAAAACTTCTTGATGGATTTATGATTACCTTCAAGGTTTTTATAGCATTTGTAGTAGGATTTGTTGTATTTGTGGGGTTTTTTGGAGAATTGCCCACCATATCGCGTCTTAGAATCTACGATCAGATTCTATGGTTTAGAGAAAAGGCGTTGATTTTGATTGGGATTTTGCTCATACTTTTTTTGACTATGGCGATAGCAGACTACCTCATCAAACGTTATCAATATATGCGGAGTTTGCGTATGAGCGTTAAAGAACTCAAAGACGAAACCAAACGTTATGAAGGAAATCCCGAAATCAAATCACGTATCCGCCAAACCCAGCAAAAAATGGCACGTTCTCGTATGATGCAAGAAATCCCCACTGCTTCCGTAGTCATCACCAACCCCACGCACTATGCCGTAGCGGTGCGCTACCAAGATGAAGATGTGGATCTAGGTATGCCCCCACGCGTGGTGGCAAAAGGTGTCGATGAGCTTGCCATACGCATAAAGGCAGTAGCACGAGAGTATGACATACGCATTATCGAGAATCCACCTCTAGCAAGGAGCTTGTATGCAATGGTAGAAGTGGGGAGCTTTATCCACCCTGACCTCTTTAGGGCGGTATCAGAAGTCTTGCAGCAAGTGGCGTGGCTTGATCATTTACAGGGCAAAGACACACTGCTAAATACCACCATTAAAGCGCGTCAAAAAGCCCAAGCCGCCCAGCAGCAAGAAGCAAGAAACATTTCTTAGAATCTCCAACAATTAGTAGCCCTAGATTCAGATAGTATGAACGCCAGATGAGAGCGGATTTGAGCGTGCATAAACCATTGGCTTGTTTGCCAAAAGGTTGGTTTATAGAATCCAAAGCAACCAGCAACATTAAGAATCTCAACAATCTCAAGGACTAGATTCTGTAAATCCAAACCATTTTTAAGCCCAAATGCGTAAAATATGCTTTTATTTTACATAGTGTTAGGAGTTGTTTATGAAAATTTATAGTTTGATGTTGGCGAGCCTATTAGGAACTAGCGTTGTGAATGCTGCCCATTGGGGATATGGAGAGCATAATGGACCACACAAATGGGGTGCGCACTATCCCCAATGTAATGGCAAAGAACAATCCCCTATAAATATCCTCACCAAAACAGCGAGATCAACCACCAATGCGCTTAAAGTCGCTTACAAGGCAGATTCTAAAAATATCATCAACAATGGGCATTCTGTGCAAGTGAATTTCACCCAAAAAGGTGGGATAAGTTACCAGGGCAAGGACTACAAGCTCGTGCAATTACATTTTCACACACCTTCTGAAAATACGATTGATAATGTCGTCTATCCATTAGAGATGCATCTTGTCCATAGTAATGCCGAGGGTGGTTTGCTCGTGATTGGTGTATTGTTTGAAGAGGGCAGGGCAAATGCGGAATTGCAAAAAATCATCGTGAATGCCCCCGCAAAAAGTGGTGGCAACAATAAGCTCACAAAACTTAATCCCCAAAAACTACTCCCAAAAACCTTGGCATACTACGCCTTTGATGGGAGTTTGACGACGCCACCTTGTAGCCAAAATGTCCAGTGGGTAGTCTTACAGGGTGTGTTGAGTGCCTCCAAAAGACAAATTGATGTGTTACATAGGATTATGCATGACAATTCGCGTGATGTCCAACCGCTCAATGGTAGGGAGATTCAAAGCGCACAATAACGCAACCTCACAGACTAGCCAAAATCGCGGCTAGATTTTCAAACACATATGCCACCTCTTGTTTAGTAATCACATAAGGTGGCATAAAGTAGATTGTATTGCCAAGTGGGCGTAGCAATAGCCCTCTAGCAAGTGCTTTGTTATACACCTCTATCCCCTTGCGCTGCCCCTCAAACCCTAGCAAATCAAAGGCGAGGATCATACCTCTTTGTCGCATATTACCCACGAAGCCAAAAGTCTGTAGATTCTGTGCCTGCTCCCAAATATACGCGCTTAGAATCTTATTAGATTCTATGATGTTTTCACGCTCAAAAATATCCAGCACCGCATTCGCACAAGCACACGCTAGGGGATTACCGGTATAAGAATGTGAGTGCAAAAACGCCCTGTGGCTCTCATAAGGCGCGTAAAAATACTCATAGATTCTATCACTTGTAACCACCACCGAGAGAGGCAGATACCCACCGCTAATCCCCTTGCTAAGACAGAGGAAATCTGGCACCACCCCGCATTGCTCAAGCGCAAACATACTTCCAGTGCGCCCAAATCCCACCGCCACTTCATCAAAGATCACAAAAATCCCGCGATTTTGACACATCTTAGTAGCTTGTGCGACAAACTCGGGCGTGTGCATCGCCATATTGCCCGCGCATTGCACAAGTGGCTCGATGATAAAGGCAGCGATATTAGGGTGTGAATCTAGTATAGATTCTAAGTTTTGCAGGGCTTTGTCGGTATTATGCAGTGTGGGTGCGCTACTTGTGAGTGTGCGTAGCAAGATAGGCTCATACACTTGTTTATACAGCCCCACATCGCCCACGCTAAGCGCACCAATTGTCTCGCCGTGATAGGCGTTTTCTAAAGACAAAAATGTATCATAAAAGGTGCTAGCAGATTCTATAGCTTTGGCGTGGTAAGCCATTTTGAGCGCAACTTCGATGGCGCTTGAGCCATTATCGGCAAAAAAACACTTGCTAAGTGGCGCAGGGAGAATCCCACACAGGCGAGAAGAAAGCGTGATGATAGGCTCGTGTGAGAATCCCGCTAGGATAATATGCTCGAGATTCTCAATTTGGGCGCAAAGTTTTTGGTTGATATAAGGATTGCAATGCCCAAAGAGATTGACCCACCAGCTCGAAACACAATCAATATAGGCTTTGTCGTCAAAATCATAGACATACACGCCTTTGCCGCTCTTTATCGGTATGAGTGGGTAAGTCGCCTCGTGATCGTGCATTTGCGTGCAGGGGTGCCAAATATGGGCGAGATCTTGGGCTTTTAACATCTGTGAATCTTGCATCACGAATACCTTTGTGTGAAATTTGAGGCATTGTAAGCCCTATAAGCTTTTGTTTTGCTTAGTGGGGGTATAATGCCAGCTTGGGCATAGCAGGTGGTTGCTTTTAGAATCTAAAAGAGGAAAGTCCGAGCTACATTAAGACAGGATTCCATTTAACAAATGGCTGATGTAAATCAAGGGAAAGTGCAACAGAAAACAACCGCCAGCGTAAGAAAATGGTAAGGGTGAAAAGGCGGGGTAAGAGCCCACCGACATTGTAGCAATACATTGTGCCGTGCAAACCCAATCCGTAGCAAGAAGAGTAGGTTAGAAGTCTTAAATCTCTTAGCTCTTCGCAAGAGTGCGGTAGCGATGCCGCACCTAGATAAATAGCCACCCACGACAGAACTCGGCTTATGCTATGCCTAAGATCTCAAATCCAAAAAACCCTCATACACAATTTTCTTACATTTCTTGAATCTAGATTCAAAAACTTTTACTTTTTTGCCCTTTTTTGATTTTTTGTTTAATATTTTATGGCAATTTATGCGTTTTTTTTTTTTTG
>DXIN01000028.1 GCA_019112865.1 Candidatus Helicobacter avicola | reverse complement strand
TGCCTATGGTGCAGATGTCGTGTATGGAGGTGTGAGCCACTTCTCACTACGTTCGCGCTCTGGCAAAGAATTTGACTTTGAAACATTTGCTAAGGCGGTTGCCTATACACACGCACTGGGTAAAAAAATCTATGTTACCATCAATGGTTTTCCTTTCAATTCCCAACTAAAACTCTTAGAATCTCATATCGCCAAAATGGCAGAGCTCAAGCCCGATGCGTTTATCATAGCTGCACCCGGTGTGCTCAAACTCTCCAAAACCATTGCGCCCCAAATCCCTATCCATCTCTCCACCCAAGCCAATGTGCTCAATGTCCTAGATGCACAGGTGTTTTATGAAATGGGTGTGAAGCGCATAGTCGCAGCACGAGAGCTAAGTCTCAAAGACGCAACAGAGATCAAAAAAGCTTTGCCAGACTTAGAGCTAGAAATTTTTGTGCATGGCTCGATGTGTTTTGCATTTTCAGGACGTTGCCTTATCTCAGCATTGCAAAATGGCAGAGTCCCAAATCGCGGAAGCTGCGCTAATGACTGTCGCTTTGATTATGAATATTATGTGCGAAATATCGCAAATGATGAGTTTGTGCGTTTTGATGGGCGGGAATTTTATGTCAAAAACCCAGATAATAATGTAATGATGA
Organism: Candidatus Helicobacter avicola; assembly: GCA_019112865.1. Taxonomy (GTDB): domain Bacteria; phylum Campylobacterota; class Campylobacteria; order Campylobacterales; family Helicobacteraceae; genus Helicobacter_F; species Helicobacter_F avicola. Next base: position 2,251 of record DXIN01000028.1, on the reverse strand, counting down.
GGCTTGAGGAGGAAGAGGGTGTAGGCACGCATATTTTTAACTCTAAGGACCTCAATCTCGCAAGTCATCTCAAAGAAATTTTAGATTCTGGTGTGATTGACGCATTAAAGATTGAAGGGCGCACGAAATCAGCGTATTATGCTGCCATCACTGCACGCACTTACCGCAAAGCAATTGATGATTACTATACAAATACATTTGATGACAAATTCTACCAATCCGAGCTACACACGCTCAAAAACCGCGGTTTTAGCGATGGGTATCTCGTGCATCGTCCGCATCAGCGACTTGATACACAAAATCATCAGAGTGCCATTAGTGATGGAAGCTATCAGGTTAATGCACAGATAACCCAAAGTGGCGATAAGGCACTCTGCAAGCACACGATTGTCCCTAATGTAGCTCTACAAATCGTTGCGCCACTAGATTCGCACATTGTGTGTGGCAAAAACGAACTAGGCGAGGTATTTGAACGCGATGGTGTCTATTATATGCGATTTTTTAAGATTATATTAGAAAATGGCAAAGAGCTAGATTCTATCCATAGCGGTAATACGAATTATTTCCTCCTACCATTACCGCTACCGGCATTTAGCTTTTTACGTCAAAAATTACCAAAACCATAGAGCCTATTGTCTCTACATTTATCCCCCAAGTAATAAGCATAGCAAAAATATAGACATAAGTTTTCGCATTGGCATCAAGCATAGAAATGTAGATAAGGCTCGCGAGAAAATGCTTGATGATCTCGTAGAAGTAGCATACGAGCGAAGAGATGCGCAAAAGACTTCACCAAACGAAAAAGATGAAGATAGTGAGCAAAACCACTAATAGAATCTAGCTAGATTCTAGAATATCACTAGTGGTTTGGGATTTGCCTAGTCTATCTCACAATATCTCAAAGCTAATGTGCGTTTATCATAATTCCTCACCGCATTCCTTTGCTATACCATTACTCACAAAAGTATTTCTCAAGCATCACACAAAATAAAATCTCTCTTATGTATTCTAAACCAGGTAGATACTGGTGCGCTACTTCATCGTGGATGCAGAGATTCTGGGTTTTTCAAAAGATTTTTCTAACACCAAACGATGCCTTAGCCACTTTCAAGCCCTCTTTGAAAAGAGCGATTTTCATAAATCTTTATCCCAGAATCTACCCCACAATATTTCACAACATTTGCCCCAGACTCCACCCCAAGATTCACTCCAGACTCCACCACGCAATCCAGCTCAAACTCACCCACAAGATTCACTAGGATTCAAAGTCCCTGATGATTATAAAATTAATCAATGTTTTGAACAGATACTTTTTATTGAGGTAGATTCTCATCGATTTTGCACAAATCACACTCGCGCTATGTTTGATGAAAATTTTTCTAAATTACCATTTCAATTTAGTGCCGCAAACCTGCCTATCACAAAAAATGTAGAGAAACCACACAATCTCACAGCACTTTTGGAAATTTCTAAGACACTTGCTAAGTCGTTAAGTTATGTGCGAGTAGATGTATATAACACAGATAACAGAATCTATGTGGGAGAGCTGACATTCACGCCAGCAGGAGGCACGAGTAGATTCTATCCAGCGCAATACGATAGAATCTATGGGGATTTGTGGAGGCTCTAGCGCAACCACTTCCTATTAATAGCCTTATTTCTTTAGCTCTCTTAGCGCAGTTTTCAGAGCCAAAGATGCAATGCACGCAATACCGACAAAAATCACACCAAATACGACATATTCCATAAAGCCTCCTTTGTTATTCTATTTTGCCTATTTCTTTGCATTTTTTGTCTATCGCTTTGTTGATAAAAAATGCAATGACGACACAAAAACACAAGAGCACTAAAGCACCGATGATAAGCCAAGCCTCTACTTTTTGGTAATTTGTAATACTCCAGCCAGCTATGGCAAGGAATGTCGCTACCACGATTCCAAGCCAAAAGCGCAACATTGTAAGCCGTTCCTTCAATTCATCTATCTTTGCCATAGTGCAATCATAGCATAAATTATAAGTTTTCTTGCTAATTTTCTATTGCTCTAGGATTTATTTTAAGATACAAAACATACAAACTTATTCTTTTATTGCTGATTCTATAAAAGAGATAAATCCCCCCTAATTTAGCCACTTTCAAGCCCTCTTTGAAAAGAGCGATTTTCATAAATCTTTATCCCAGAATCTACCCCACAATATTTCACAACATTTGCCCCAGACTCCACCCCAAGATTCACTCCAGACTCTACCGCAGA
>DXIN01000027.1 GCA_019112865.1 Candidatus Helicobacter avicola | reverse complement strand
AATCTAGTGGGAGATTTTGGATTCTAGCCTAGATTTAGGGATTAAAAGGCAAAACAACTACAACCTTATAAGGAGTTTTTATGAAAAAACTGATGGTAAGCGGAGCATTGGCTCTAGCACTTAGCACGAGTGCCCTAGTGGCAGAGGAGAGCGGTGGTTTCGTAGGCGTGGATCTCGGACTTGCAAGTCTCACAAAGATGACAATGATACCTGTTGGTCAAGATGTTGGTTTGAGTATAAACTCTCTTGGTAACCTCCGCTATGGACTTGTAGGTGGGTATAAGTGGTTTTTTACCCAAAGTGTAGGCTTGAGAGCGTATGTAGCGGTCAATAATGGTGCAAGCTATGGTGGTGCGGGGCAATTTAATTCACTTTTTGTCAATGCTAATGTGGATTTCCTCAATACTTTCTACAATAGTGAGCAAGTTTCTGCTGGTTGGTTTGCTGGTGTGTCTTTGGGAGCGGGGATTCATAGTGGCGGTATCGTGAGCCAATATACAGGCACAAATGGTATGTTTAGCAACCTCTCAAACATCTCTGGCTTTGATTTGGGTATCAACCTCGGTCTTCGCACACTCTTTGGCAAGCACCATGGGGTAGAGTTTTTCACACGATTTGGAGCACTTGGTGCAAGTGCCACTGGTGAAAATGGTGGTGTTGCCATAGCAGACCTAAACACCAACCAAATCTACAACGCTGGGATAAGATATACCTACAATTTCTAATTCCCTACTTTTGTAAGTTTTGCTAGAGCGAAGCTTACTATGGGGCTTTGAGGCAGAGCCTCATCGCCCTTTTGCTTACGCGAATATCTACAATTTGAATCTTGAGATTATCTAGATTCTGTAATGTCGCTGGTTGTTAGAGAATCTATCATTGTATTGCAATTTGCTTGTGGCAAATTGTTATCGCTCGTGGAGAGTGAATCTCCACTCGCTCCGCTTACGCGAATATACACTACCTGAATCTAGTCCTTGAGATTGTCTAGATTCTGTAATGTCGCTGGTTGTTAGAGAATCTATCAACAACCAAATTCTAAAACCTATGTGGGCGTTTGATACGTTTTAGCCGCACCTCTCTATAAAATCGCTCCAAGCCTCGCTTCTCCTTAGCACCAATAGCATAAAAAATATGCTCCAAATATTCCAAAATATACCAAGATTCTAGCCCACTCCTACGCGCTGCAGCCATAAGGATATAATATGGAATCTTCTTGTGTTTATTGCCATAATGTTTATTAAAAACCTTGCTAATGCGCTCTATCAGCTCTCCATGAGCACGAAAGCACAGCCGCCCAAAAACAAATGGCAACTCCGTGCGCTCCCACCATAGCGCACCCATATCCTCAAACTCCCCGCCATTATGTTTGAAAAGCAATGCCCTATCGCCGATAAGCACCTCGCCCTGCAATCCCAAAACCTGCAAAAGCGCATTAGAGGTATCAGATTGGTAGTCAAACCCACTGCCTTTTTTGACAATCACGCTCCATACCGCACCTTTGGCAATGATCCCAGTAGGACATACTTTGTGCGCATAATGCGATTGATACCCAGCAATCGATGAGATAAACCCCGCATCAATACGTCCAAACAAAAAATCTTGATTGAGCTTGGCGGGGTAGGATTTTTTGAGCATAATGCACTTTTTCATATAGGAGGGCAACGGATAGGCTTTGACACACACATCAAAGGGCAGGAGATTGAGATAATCGATTTTCCCAAAGCGCATCAAATCACCATTTTCACACTTGGGTGGTGTGAAAGCGCGCTAAAGATACTATCGCGCTGCTGTTTAGAATCTACCTCTAGGCAGATATGCACACTCACAAACTTCCCTCCGCTTGAGTGGCGAATCCTGCCAATCTCATAAGGCACTTCTAGCACCTCAAAAATCGCGCCCTGCACCGCCTCCTCGTCTGCACCAATCACCACATACTCCCACAAAGTCGGATAGGTAATCTGTGGGTTTTGTTCCAAATCATTGTGAATCTCCGCCATTTCACACTCCTTGCAAAAGCGTCAAAAACGCACTTGGAATCTTGGTAATTTTTTGGTGTGCAGTATCCACAAATGCAAGTGTTACCTCCATACTAAAGATGAGTTCTTGCTCTTGTGGTGTGAGCTCCGTGGTGGTATATCCCTCAGAATTTCCACAGATTTTTTGGATTCTATAAATCTTTTGCTCCATACGCAGTGAGCTCTGCCGCGTGTGCAAAATCCGTGATCGCACCTCTAGCACATCGCCCAAACGCGCACTTGCGTGAAATTTCGCCTCTAGACTACTTACTACAAATCCACAATTTCCAGCATAAGGCTGGTTTCCGCGCGCAAAAAACATCTCGCTACGCGCGCGCTCACAATATTTGATATAATTGGTATGATAGACAATCCCACCACAATCAGTATCTTCGAAGTAGATTCTCACTTGGTATGTCTGCATCGTGCCTCCTAATCACTTCTTTTAGGGCTTCAAGCTTTCCAAAAATTGCTTATAGAGTGCGTTGAGATTCTCAATCTCTTGCGCACAATCTTTGGGACTCGTCTGCTCGAGGATTTGTAGGCGTTTGAAAAGGTATTCAAAAAGCACTCTATCAATATCTGGGAGTTTGTTTGCTGCGTTTGCCTCCTTAGACCTGCCTTTGACAATCACACGTGCAGGTATGCCCACCGCGGTGCATTCGGGCGGGACATCTTTGATCACCACGGAATTTGCACCAATCTTAGCATTTGCCCCTATGGTAATATCTCCTAGCACTTTTGCACCCGCGCCGATAACCACGCCATTTTCAATGGTAGGGTGGCGCTTGACTTTATCCAAACTCACACCGCCCAAACTCACGCCCTGATATATCGTAACATCATCACCCACGATAGCCGTCTGTCCTATCACCACGCCAATAGCGTGATCGATAAACACGCGTCTGCCGATTTTTGCTTCTGGGTGAATATCGACATTGGTGATAAAACCCGTGATTCCCATTAGCACCCGTGCTAGTCGCCTAAATCCACGCATATACAGCCAATGTGCGATTCTATAATGCACAATCGCAATCACACCCGGATAAAAAAATAGCTCGATTCTGCTCTCTAGCGCGGGATCGCGCAATTTTACAACGCCAAAGTCCTCTTTGATAAGCTGCCATAAACTCATATTTTGCATTTTAACTCTTTTTGACACTAATGGTGCGCAGGTAGCCATTTTCACTAAGCATCACATACAAGCGTCCCAAGACTTCTTTTTTGGTATCAGAATCTAAATCGTGGTTTTCCTCAATATAGTGCTTTAAGATTCGCTCAATCTCCTTGGTATCATAATCCAAATCATCAAGCACATCGAGGATTGTTTGGGCTTGCAGGAGGTTGCAGAGCTCATAGCCTTTGTTGAGATCATCATCAAACACCACGCTAAATTCAGTAGGGTGGGTGAAAAGATTGTGTCGCATACCCAGCACCTCTTGATACGCGCCCACTAAGAAAAATCCTAGGAAATACTCCTCTTTAGTAACATCAACATCGTGTAGATAAAGCGGTTTGTTTGGGTTAAAGGCAATCTCCCCATCACTATCACAAGTGATGTCCCACAAACTCGCGCTTCGTGTCGGTCGGCGGTTTAGCCTATCTAGTGGCATCACGGGGAAATTCTGCCCCAATCCCCAATAATCAGGCAGACTTTGAAAAAAGCTACAATTAAGCAAATACCGCTCCTGCACTTGTTCTTGAATGGCGATGATTTCGTTGTGGTTTTTGTGCTTTAAGAGTTTTAGCACTTTTTTGATAATCAAATGCACCAAAACCTCGGTGTTACTACGATCTTGCAAATCAATATAGCCCAAATCAAACAATGTCAGCAGAGATTCCATATGATCAAAACTATCGTGCAGATACTCAATCGCGGTTTTTTCACTCACGCTCTCATACAGCTCATAGAGCTCTTGGATAAGCGGCGGGTTAGAATCTTTTAGCTTCAAAGCTTTTTCATCATATTCTTGAGAGAGGAGCTCTAGCACAGGTGCTATCAACACCGCATGACTTGCCGCGATAAAGCGTCCAGATTCTATAAAAATATCAGGCTCTTTTTCATTCTTGTTTTTGGCAATCTCGCGCAGTGAGAATACAACATCGCCGCTAAACTCCTCAAGCGTGTAGTTGCGATTGTTTTCATTCTCGTGTTGGGTGTATTCCACCGCTAAGCCACCGCCGATATTCACACAGCTTAGGTTTTTTGCGCCTTTTTTGCGTAGTTCGGCATAGATATTGCCAGCTTCCCGCAGAGCTTTTTTAAGCGGCAAAATATCGCTCATTTGACTACCAATATGGAAGTGAATCATCGTGAATCTATCAAGCAGGTTGTGTCGCTCAAGCATATTAAGTGCTTCTAAAAGCTCGGTAGAAGTCAAGCCAAACTTAGAATAAATCCCCCCACTTTTTGCCCACACGCCTATGCCGCTACTATGCAGGCGGATTCTAAGTCCGATTTTGGGATATGGCTCACCCATTTCTTTAGCCACCTCGATAATCGTCTCTAGCTCATTTAAGCCCTCTATGGTGATAGTAATATCATGCTTCATATTTGCCGCGATAAAACCTAGAGAGATCATCTCTCTATCTTTGAAGCCATTAACCGTGATTGGCGTGTTTTTATTAGTGTATGCCATTGCTAAAATCAGCTCGGGCTTGCTTCCGGCTTCTAATCCATAGCATTTATCCGCGCTTTGCTCCACGAGTGGCAGGACGAAGTGTGGCATTTGATTGACTTTGAGGGGGAAAACTGCTTTGAACTCGCCCTTGTAGTTGTATTCTGCGATGGATCGTTCAAACGCGCTAAATACCTTGTGAATCTGGTTTTTGATAAGATGTGGGAAACGCAAAAGCAACGGACCACGATAGCCCTTTTCACGGATTTCTTGCACGATTTGTATGAGTGCGGGCTTGCTTTTGTGATTGACTTTGACCGCCCCATTATCGATGACAAAGTCTCCATTAGCCCAAAAGTTGATACCATAATCCACCATAACTATACCCTTGCAAATCAGATTCTAAAGCGGTATTATACAGGGATAAGGATATAATTTAGCAAAAAAGACCCTCAAAGAATTGAGAATGTTACTTAAAAGGAGTGTGTGTGCTAGAGCTAGAAAACTTAAGTCCCTACGAGCTAGATTCTAAGGTATTTGATGAGATTTTTGCTACCCTAGCCACCACCTATATGCCAAGTCTCGCACCCAATCTCTGCCTAGAAGTGCTTATCACAGATTCGGCACATATCCACGAGATTAACAAAACCTACCGCGACCAAGACAAGCCCACCGATGTGCTTTCATTCCCTTTGGGAGTGGAGTATGCTGATGTGCCCACACAATGTATCCTTAGTATAGGCTCTGTGGTGATTAACATCGAGCTTGCTTCAAAGGTGGCTAGAGAGCTAGGACACACGCTAGAAGATGAGTTAAAACTCCTCTTTATCCATGGGCTTTTGCATATTTTTGGCTTCGACCACGAAATTGATGATGGCGCACAAAGGCGTGAGGAGCGTAAGTGGATTGAGCAGTTTCATCTCCCCAAAAGCCTCATAGAACGCAACCTTTAGAGAATCTAGGCTTGAGAAATCATTTCTTTGATAGCCACGATTTGCTACCAAAAACCATGCAACAAATTATGTGCGGAATATCCTTTGCTTTTCTTTATGAAAAACGCAAAGGTGGGCGATGAAAAAGTTAGGATTGCAGGGATTGCTAGGATTGTATGCAGGATTGTGTGGGCTTATGGGATTTGTATATGCCTTTGATGCAGATATTGATTTTAACCAGATTCCAAACTATGTAGAGGAATCTCCCTCTCAAGAGTTTATCCCAGAGATTCCACGCGCAGGAAGTCTCTTTGGGACAGGAGATAGACCACTTTTTGCTGATAGAAGGGCAATGAAACCCGATGATCTTATCACCGTGATCATCACAGAAAATGCCACTGCCAACTTCACGACCAACAAAGCCTACAATGGCACAAGCGGTGGTGTCGTAACGCCTCCTAGCATACAATATGGTGGGGCTGATGAAGAGCAGCAAAAAATCGCTCAAGAACTCAATAACCAAAGTGCCTACACACTTACCAAAGCCAACAACACCACAAACTTCACTGGTGGGGGCAACCAAAGCCACACAGATTCTATCAATGCCACCATTACTGCGCGCATCATCAAGGTGCTAGAGAATGGCAACTATTTCATCGCTGGACAAAAAGAGATTTTAGTCGATGGCGAGAAGCAAGTCTTGCAAGTCAGTGGCGTGGTGCGTCCCTACGATGTGGAAAAAAACAACACCGTGCAAAGTCGCTATCTCGCCGATGCCAAAATCGCCTATCGCTCGGTGGGACCTATCAGCCAAACGCGTAGCAAAAATCCTGTAAGCGATGGGATAGAGAGTGTGTGGCCCTTTTAGGTAATGCTGTGAATCTCGCCATAATCCCCGCGCGCGGAGGCTCTAAGCGAATCCCACACAAAAACATTAAGCCTTTTTGCGGCAAACCAATCATCGCCTATGCGATTGAAAACGCCATAAATAGCGGGGTTTTTGATGAAATTATCGTGAGCACAGATTCTCAAGAAGTCGCTGCTATCGCCACACACTATGGTGCCAAAGTGCCTTTTCTTCGCCCACAACATTTGAGTGATGACCACACGCCGACACTTCCAGTCATTGCCCATGCTTTAGAGACACAACAAGTGTATGATGAGGATAATGTCTGCTGTCTGTATCCGACCACACCACTTTTGCCACCGCACTGCTTGACACAAGCCTATATGACACTTTGTGAGAACACAAATGTGCGTTATGTTTTTGGAGCATTGCAGTATGCACACAGCCCGTGGCGAAGTTTTGGGTTAGATTCTGTAGATTCTATAGAATCTGGTGGGAGCGTGGATTCTAAAGCCCACTTATCAAATGAATGTAGTGTAGAATCTTTTGCTCCCACGCTCCTACACCCAGAGTTTGAGCTCACACGCTCTCAAGACCTCGCACCGCTCTATCACGATGCCGGGCAGTTTTACTTTGCAAAAGCCTTGTGTTTCAAGCGGCAATTGCCTATTTTTACTCCACACTCGCGCGCGCTTATACTTAATCCTCTCCACGCCCACGACATCGATACACCACAAGATTGGCAGCTCGCCGAACTCAAATATCAGATTCTCCATACTTAAGCGATGAAACTCTATCTTTTTTATGATGATGGCGTGTGTGCGGGTTTGGGACATTATAGACGCGTGCGTGCGCTCGCACACAAACTCGCGCTTATATCCTCACATCAAAACTCCACAGAATGTGTATTTTGCCCTATTGGGACGCGCAAGCTAGAATCTATGGAAAATCTACATACATTTTGCACGCACATCAAACCAGAAGAGACTTTAGGTGCGGTGGTGGATAGCTATGTATTTGGAGTGGAACATTTCGCACTCTTAGATTCAGTCTTTGCACATCTTGTGTGTTTTGATGACACTAATCGCACTCTGTATCCTCAAAAAAGCTTTATACTCAATGGTGCGCCTAACGCTCACAAACTTTATCCTCAACACACCTCACATCATCTACTAGGCTTAGGCTTTGCGCTATGCGATGCAGTATTTACACCCATAACATCGGTGCGTGAGAGGATAAGTGATATTTTTGTGAGTTTTGGGGGGAGTGATACACAAAATCTTAGTGCGCAAATCCTGCCATTTATAGAATCTAGCGCACTTTTTAGCCCATCATCACAAGACTTTGCACCTTGCACAATCCACCTAGTGCTTGGGCGATATTATCCACACACACCACCCACACACCCTAATCTCCAATGCTACACCGACCTTAACCCCGCACAAATGCACGCACTTATGCAGCAATGCGACATAGCCATAAGCGCAGGTGGTGGCACACTCATAGAGTTGGCTTCTAGCCTTATTCCCACTATTATGCTAGAATCTGCTCCAAATCAACACTTTCAAATCACACAATTTGCTGATATTGGTGCATTTAAACACGCCCAAAATCTCACACAAATTCCAAAACTCATAGAATCTCTTATGCCAAAAAATACGAGAGAGAGTGCGAAAGACACACTTTCTACCTTGCGCATAGGACAGGAGTTAGAATCTGCCTTGCGGAATGTATTTGACTTTAATCCCTAAAGATGTTTATGGTAGAATCTCTAGCAATCAATGATATTACAGAATCTAAGCAATCCAAATTTTAGATTGAGATAATGGTCGTGAAACAAAGTGGGGGTAAATCCTCTAGTTGAGCGATAATAATACGAGGTGGGTAATGAATTATGTGATAGATGAGTATGAGGCACGGGATTTTTGTGTATGCGACACACAGATGCTTGAAGAGATTCTCAAAATCCGCAATGATCCAGAAGTCTCACAATGGATGTATAGTGCGCATATCACGCACAAGGGGCATTTTGAGTTTATCGAGCATCTTAAAAATGACAAAACACAGCGGTATTGGGCAATTTTACACAAAGGTTGCATTATCGGTGTGGGTTCGCTCACGCGTTTGCGACACAAACACGCCTACCTTGGAATCTACACTAATCCCAAAGCCACACACATTGCCCACAAAGGACAAAAGATTCTCAAAGTCATCGAATACATTGCGTTTGAGGATTTGGGGCTGCATAGTTTGTTTTTGGAGGTTATGAGCACCAACAAACGCGCCATAGAATTTTATAATAAAGCAGGATTTAGCTATAATGGCACCTTGCAGGATTTTGTGGTAAGCAATGGTGTGTTTTGTGATGTGCTGATTATGAGCAAAACAAATGTTGCGAAGTTTCAAATCGCCCAAAATATGACTAGCACATCAACCAAACCGCTTATCGTAGCAGAACTTAGTGCTAATCATTGCGGCAGCCTACAAATAGCCAAAGATTCTCTCAAAGCCATTGCCAAAAGCGGCGCAAACGCTGTGAAGCTACAAACTTACACGCCAAGTTGCCTCACACTCAATGCTAAAAATGAGCATTTTAAAATACAAGATGGCTTGTGGAAAGATCGATACCTCTATGAACTCTATGAAGAGGCACAGACACCTTGGGAGTGGCATAAAGAGCTTTTTGCATTGGGGCGGGAGCTAGGATTATTGGTTTTTAGTGCGCCGTTTTCGAAAGAGGGAGTGGATTTCTTAGAATCTTTGGGCTGTCCGATGTATAAAATAGCGAGTTTTGAGGTGCTAGATTTGGAGCTGGTGGAATATGTGGCAAGACTGAAAAAACCTATGATACTCTCAAGTGGCGTGGCAAACGACTATGAACTCTATGAGGCAATTACCCTCTGCAAAAAATGTGGCGTGCGTGATATTACATTGCTTTTATGCACGAGTGCATATCCTGCACCTTTGGATTCTGTCCATTTGGCAAGTATGCCATTGTTTGCGCAAAAGTATGGTGTGAAATTCGGACTTTCTGACCACACACTTGGCACATTGTGTGCAAGTATGGCTGTGGCGCTTGGGGCAAGTGTGGTGGAGAAACATTTTATCTTAGATAAAAGCTTGCAGAGTGCCGATAGTGCCTTTAGTCTTGATGCGCAAGAGTTTAGTGAATTGGTGAGACAAATCCACAATGTATGTGAGATTATGGGGAATGCGGACTATATGCCATCATACAAAAAAGGGCGTGAATTTGCTAGAAGTATTTGGGTGGCACGCGATATAGGTGCGGGAGAAAAATTTACGCGAGAAAATATCAAAGTATTGCGTCCTAGCGGTGGGCTACACCCGAGAATCTACAAGAGTTTGCTCGGACGCAAAGCAACGTGTGAGCTAAAATTTGGACAGCCACTCACGCAAAAAGACATCACATAAACACGCATTGTGCAGAAATTTTTGAAAAAATTTTTCTAAAAAT
>DXIN01000026.1 GCA_019112865.1 Candidatus Helicobacter avicola | reverse complement strand
AAAAAAAAAACGCTTAAATTTCTAAAAATATGTGGAAATTATCAAAAATATTAAGGGAAATTGTAGATTTGATGTCTGTTGCTTTGAGATTCTATAAGATGTTATATTTGGATAGAATCTAGTATTTCTAGCAATACTGCAGAATCTGGATAATCCCAAGATTCGGGTTAAGAATCTTGGGAGATATGGCACTTATACTAGCACCAATTCCTCCACGCGTTTGCCGTAGTTCGCATCAGCCTTTTTGAAATGCTCAATCTGACGCTTTTTAATCTCCACAGGCACGCCCTCCATAGCTTCTTTGATATTTTGGCACAAAATCTCTTTTTGCTCATCACTCATTAAGCGATAGAGATCTCCCGCTTGACTGAAATGATCCTCCTCATACTCGCGATGATTGTATCTATCCATTATCTCGCCCTCTTTGATATGCAAAGGTGGCTCGCCCGCCTGAGTAGATTCTGCATAGTCATTATAATAGCTTGGGTTGTAGTTGCGCATCCCCCCAAAGCTTCCCATCTGCATAAAGCCATCACGATGTGTATTGCTCACCGGTGCTATTGGGGCATTGACAGGAAGTTGCGCGTGGTTAATCCCTAAGCGGTATCGCTGTGTATCGCCATAGCTAAAAAGCCGCCCTTGAAGCATTTTATCAGGACTATATCCTACGCCCGGCACGATATTTGCGGGGTTAAATGCGGCTTGCTCGACTTCAGCGAAGTAATTCTCTGGATTTTTATTAAGCTCCAAAATCCCTACTTCAATAAGTGGATAGTCCTTATGACTCCAAGTTTTTGTGAGGTCAAAAGGATTGAATTTATAGCTAGCAGCTTCAGATTCTGGCATTATCTGCACACAGAATCGCCATTTAGGGAAATTACCCCGCTCAATATTCTCAAACAAATCTTTTTGGTGAGATTCTCTGTCATTAGCGATGATTGCAGCTGCTTCTTTGTTGCTTAGGTTAGCGATACCTTGCATAGATTTGAAGTGGAACTTTACCCAAAATCGCTCACCTTTGGCATTGATAAAACTATATGTGTGGCTGCCAAATCCGTGCATTTCGCGATAGCTTCGCGGAATCCCACGATCGCTCATAAGGATTGTTACTTGATGTAAAGATTCTGGGTGTAAGCTCCAAAAATCCCACGCGGCTGTGCTACTTCGCAAGTTTGTCTTGGGGTCTCGCTTTTGAGAATGGATAAAATCTGGAAACTTCATCGCATCTTTGATAAAAAACACCGGTGTGTTGTTGCCCACGATATCCCAGTTGCCCTCTTGAGTGTAGAGTTTGAGCGCAAATCCTCGCACATCGCGTTCTGCATCGGCTGCTCCGCGCTCTCCTGCCACGGTGGAAAAGCGCAAAAACGCCCTTGTCTTTTTGCCTATCTGTGAAAATAAGTCGGCTTTGGAATACTGCGTAATGTCTCCTGTGATAGTGAGCTCTCCATAAGCAGCACTACCTTTGGCATGCACGACTCGCTCGGGGATTCGCTCCCTATCAAAATGTGCGAGTTTTTCTAATAACCAAGTGTCTTGCAAAAGTGTAGGACCTCTTTTGCCCGCAGTTATGGAATTTTGATTGTCAGCTATGGGTGTGCCCGTAGCAGTTGTAAAAGTTTTCATAGTAGCTCCTTAGTGTTAAATATAAAACGAGCATTATTCTAGTATTAATTAGTAAATAATAATTTTTATTAAATAGAATTATTTTCTATTTTTGGAAATTTACCCAAAAAGAATAAGCCGATTTTTTGCCACACTGAAAGTTTCTTGCGTGAATATGCTAATAGAAGATGTAAAATCTCCTTGCGGCGAAACATTATGGCACAATTAATCGGTGTAAGCCCCAAACCATTATCCTCATCGGGGTTTGCGCCATATTTGAGCAGTAACTCTGCCATTTCTTTATAGCCCTTGAAGCACACTCCAGCCAGAGGTGTTTGGGCTTTGTCATTTTTTTTATCGACTTCTGCTCCTTTTTGTAACAGCATTTGGGCGACATCAAGGCTGTTATTGTATGCAGCGAGCATAAGCAGTGTATTGCCTTTGTGGTTTGCAAGATTCACATTTAATCCAGCATCAAGCATAATCTGCAAAGACTCCTTATCGTTGTTACGGGCGAAATCAAAACTTTGGGCAACGAAATTTTCAAATTCTTCTTGACTAGAGGGCATTATGAACTCCTTTTGTATTATTAATCTATTTTTTTTTTTTTTGTTATAATCATACTAAATAATAATTTTTATTTATTAATACATAAGGAGTAAGTATGAATTACGAAAAAGAAATCAAAGGATTTTTGGTTTCCAAAACAAATCCCAAAGGCAAGATTACTTATTGTAATCAAGCATTTATCGAAGTTTCTGGGTTTAGTGAATCCGAACTTTTGGGCAAGCCCCACTCTATCGTGCGCCACCCGGATATGCCTCGCACGATTTTTAAATTTCTGTGGGAGGAAATTAGCAAAAATCGTGAGGTCAATGCGTTTGTCAAAAATCGCTCCAAAGATGGAGGGTATTATTGGGTCTTTGCCAACATCACACCCTCGGTAGATATTGTCAATCAAATCGTGGGGTATTATTCGGTGCGCAGGAAGCCAAATAGGGCTGCGTTAAAAGTCATCGAGGATTTTTATAGAAGCCTAAAAGACATTGAGCAAGCGCAGGGTTTGGAAGCTGGGTTGCAATATTTCTATGATTTTTTTGCTAAACAAAATCAAACATATGCAAATGCGGTGTTACATTTGCAGCTAGGAGAGGAACAATGATAGCAATTATTTTAGGTGTTTTGTGCGCTTTCTTGGGTCTTGTGATTGTGGTTTTGACTTTGCGTTTAAAAAAGGGTGAGAGGTATGCCCAAAAAATAGCTTTTATTGTATCAGAAGCTTTGAAGGGGAACTTCGAACCACGAGTAACTAATCTCGGCACTTCTGCTTGGTGCAAAATAGCCCAAGATATAAACGAACTCCTAGATCAACTAGAAACATTTATCCGTGAGAGCAAAACCGCTATCCACAATGCCACCAACAAAGATTGTTTTCGTCCATTTCTCACCAATGGTATGCTACCAAATCTTGCAATGGTCGGAGAGCAAATCAATGTCAGTATCAAGGCTATACGAGATTCTGCTACGATGAATGCCAAAAGAGAGCTAAACCTGCTCCTTAATGAAGTCAATGGCAATCTTGCACAGCAAAAGTTTATCCAAGAAAGCTTCCATAGGAGTATAAAGACGCTGACACAGGCTTTGGGAGCTTTAGAATCTATGGTGGAGGGCTCCCACAAAAGCCATACAGAAATCAACAAATCCTTGCAGTTTTTGGAGGAAATTTCCTCGCTTGTGGATTCAAACAACCAAAATATCGAAGCACTTAGCAAAAGAAGTGAGGAGGTGCGACAAATCACAAGTGTCATCAATGACATAGCCGACCAAACAAACCTCCTAGCCCTCAATGCCGCTATCGAAGCAGCACGGGCAGGTGAGCATGGGCGAGGCTTTGCAGTCGTGGCTGATGAAGTGCGCAAGCTTGCAGAAAAAACGCAAAGCTCTACCAAAGACATACAGGCACAAATCACTATTTTTCAGCAAGACACTGCCCAGATTTCTGAAAACTCTCAACACATTTTCCAATCTGTGTCTAACTTTAATGAACTGATGACTAATTTTGAATCTGTGCTAAAAAATATGCTAGAAAACTCCAAAAACATAGAAACAAGTATGAAAATTATCTCTTCGCGTATCAATGGAAATTCCATGATGATTGACCATATTGTTTTCAAAGCAGATTCTTACAACAATGTGCTTATGGGGCTCAATCCTAACGAATTTGGAGATGATTGCGAAAACGCCTTCCAGTCGTGGCTAGAAAAACGCGGTAATGTGTTTTATAAAGGCACACCGATTTTAAGCCAGATTGTGGATTCACATAATCGTGTTATCTCTTATGGTAAAACAGGCGTGCAAGACGCCCAACAAGATGGCATAGAAAACCAACGCAATATTGTGCATAACTTTAGAGAGATGGAAAAAGCAAGTGATGAGTTTTTTGATAAAGTCGATTATCTCGCAAGACAATGGGAAGAGAGGTAGATCTTAAGGAGATTAGAATCTATCATTTTACTGCAAGAGCTTCGCTCTTGTTATCGCTCGTGGAGAGTGAATCTCCACTCGCTCCGCTTACGCGAACATATACAGAATCTAGTGCGAGATTCTATGATTGTTTGGTGTCAGAGTGTCATTGACGCCACTTGGGGCTTGCACCTTTTC
>DXIN01000005.1 GCA_019112865.1 Candidatus Helicobacter avicola | reverse complement strand
CAATGCTAGAGTATTATTACAAAAGATTAGCTTACAAAGTCTTATCTTGGTTTATCCCAAAACGAGTATGGCGTATAGAGCTTGGCAAAAAGTTAGGCTTTGGGGAGAGGATTATCACCTTGCAAGAAGTGCATTCTTGTTTTATCGCTCCTCAAAGAGTAAATCTCTGCTCCCTCCGCTTACGCGAACACACATTATCTGTTTAGAATCTAAAGAGTGTTTAGATTCTCGCCGGTGGTTTTAGATTCTATACATTTTATACTTTAGCAAGCTGCACATTTAGGATTTATCTTTTGTTTTTTGGGAATCTGTGGTATTAGCACAAAAAGAGTCAAAAAGCTGCTCAAAATTGAGATTTAAAACCTTAACCTCGCGTATTTTATACACGCCCATAACTACAAAGATTTGGGAGATAAGAAACACCACTCCTACGCCTACGATAAAAACAAGAATGAGGAAAAGAAAAGCAAACGCACCACCAGAATCTACAGAATGCTTCCCAAATACCATACTAAAGCCAAAGACCACCCCTAGTATGAATGAGGCTATAACTGCGATTTTAAAGATTTTCCAAGCGGTGAGAAACTCTCGATTGCCCGTGAGGTATGCCATAATGTAGCTCATCTTGCGCGCATAGTAGATGTAGGCGATGGCATAGACAAAGGCGAATATAAAGAGCAGGGGCTCTTGCACGGCTGTAAGCATATTTCCTAAGGCAAACATTCCACCCACAATGCCCGCAATAACAGGTATGATCCACAAGAGAAAGTAGTATTTAAACATCGGGGATTGCGTGAGCTTAGAGAATTTATACAAGCCAATGAGTCCTAATAACTATGCCAATGAGCCAAATTAGCGCGCTAAGATTATCGGTTACAATCCCAAGTATACTTCCTACAATATAGATGCCAATCCCCCATAGCATTAAGCTTCTAGCAGTTTTGAGCTCGGGGGTGCTATCGATGTGATATGTCTCTTGCATAGTGCCCCTTCCAATACTTTTGGTGTTATGAATCTTTTTTATCCAATACTTCAAATGCCGGCAATACTTCGCCCTCTAGTAACTCCAAGCTCGCGCCACCGCCTGTGGAGATAAAGCTCATATTATCCCGTTCGCCAGCTTTGTCGATGGCATCGGCAGTGTCGCCACCACCGATGAGGCTAAAGGCATAGGTATCGCTCACAGCGTGCGCAAGGCTAAATGTTCCGCGTGAGAATGCACCGATCTCATAGATTCCCAAAGGTCCATTCCAAATGATCGTCTGTGAATCTCTCACTACCTCGCCAAAAAGCCGCGTAGTCGCTGGTCCTATATCCACCGCCATATAGCCTTCAGGTATGTCTTGAGCGGGGGTAACTTTGATATGTTCGTGCTTTTTGATATCATCGGTACTCACGACATCCACGGGCAGGTAGATTTTGACTTTCTTTTCTTTTGCGGTATCAAGGATTTTGCGCGCTTCTGCGACGAGATCGTCCTCTACGAGGGACTTTTGCATATCAAAGCCACGCGCTTTAAGAAATGTATTGCTCATCGCACCGCCGATAATGATTTTATCTATTGAATCTAAGATATTATAGAGCAGGGTAAGCTTGGAGCTAACCTTGCTCCCACCCACGATAAGTAGCACCGGCTTGAGGGGGTTAGCTAAGGCTTTGGCAAAGGAATCGATTTCTTTTTTGAGCAAGATCCCTGCGACTTTTTCCTTGGCGTATTTAGCGATACCATAGGTGCTGGCGTGCGCTCTGTGGCTCGTGCCAAAAGCATCATTGACATACACATCACACAGCGCACCTAGCTTAGCAGAGAGCTCATCGCTGTTTTTTTCCTCACCTTCGTAATAGCGGATATTTTCTAGCAAGATCACGGCATTGGCAGTGCTGATGCTCTCTTGTAGGACTTTAACAGATTCTATACTATCAGCAAACGCCACTTCTTTGCCTAGCAGACGCTCGACACGTTTTAGGATATGCTTGAGCGAAAACTCTGGTGCGTGTCCTTTGGGACGTCCTAGGTGGCTTACAAGTGTGATGTTTTTTGCACCATTATCAATGCAATAATTTATCGTAGGCAATGCCTCACGGATACGGGTATCATCGGAGATATTAAAATCCTCGTCCATTGGGACATTAAAATCTACACGGATAAGCACGCGCTTATCCTGCACATCAACATCACGTATGCTTTTGACACCTTGCATAAGCTGGATACCGGCTACTTGTTTCATTACTATCCTTTGTGTTGGTTTGATGGTATTTTGCTACAATTTTAGAGTGGAGCAGACTAACAAAAGCTTCCGAGCTTCTCGCCACCGAGTATGTGAAAATGTAAATGCGGCACTTCCTGCCCACCATCTGCACCTATATTGCTCACAATTCTATAACCAATTTTGTCTATTTCTAGCACCTTGACGACTTCTTGGACAAATGCACTAAGCTCTCCTAAAAGCTTAGAATCTGCTTCTTGAAAATCCTTGACACATTTTTTGGGGATAGCAAGGACATGGACTCTTGCCTTTGGTGCAATATCATAAAACGCCAAAAACTTATCATTTTCTAGCACTTTCCTGCACGGAATCTCTCCGGCGACAATCTTTTCAAATACATTCACTCGTAGCTCCTTAATGTAAAATACCGCATTATAGCATATCTTACTTGAAATCTAATGATGATGTTTGCGCCAAGTATAGATGATTTTAATCGCAATGCTAAAAAGTATGCCCTCAAATATTGCTCCAAAAATACACGAGATATACAAAGATTGTGTGATAACCTCAAATTTTAATCCCATACTTGCTGTAATGACTAAAAATGTGAGGGGCATACAATCGCTAAGAGCAAACAATAAAGTATTTTTAAAGCTTTTAAAAAAGCGTAAAAATACGAGCATAGATGCGCTAATACGAATAGCAAGCATACCAAAGATAATATAGAGTGCATTAAGCAAGATAGATGGGGATTCTAGCACACTTGGTATGTGTATGGTCGTGCCCACATAGACGAAAAAAAATGGCACAAAAAAGCCAAAGCCCATATCGTTTAGTTTCTCGGGCAATGTGTGTTTGTATTTGAAATATGTCGAGAGGATTACTCCTGCGATAAATGCACCCAACACCTTTTCTAAATGCAGTCCAGTAGTAAGCACGATAAAAACAAACAAAAGCATAAACACAAAGCGTAAGTCTTGGGAATTGGTATCATCATGAGGGAGGAGCAGTAGTTTGAGATTAGGAAACCACCAAAACAAAATATTTGCAAGTTTAAAAATCCCTACGATACATATTAAAAATACGCAAAGTATCAAGAGGTTTTCGCCTAGTTGCCAATTAAAGCCATAGCGATACACGCCCTCTAGTGTTACAAGCACTGCTATACTCACGACTTCACCCAAGATTCCAATTTTGAGTGCGAGATTGAGCCAAGGTCTGTGCTTGCCATAATCCCGAATAAGTGCCATAATCATACCTAGACTCATCACAGGCAAAAGCGCGATAAAAATAAGTGGCAGTTTGAGCAGCACCACTGCTGCCCCCGAGAGAGCATACAAACTTGCGAAATAAAAAAGGGCTTGGTAGAGAAATTTACGCCCCATAGAGAGAAAAGACTTTAAATCCACCTCCAATCCGCATAAAAACATCAAAAATAGCAAGCCTATATTTGCCACAAGCGGAATATACTCATTTTGTGAATCTATAAATCCAAAATACCGCCCTGCAATACCTAGCAAAATCTCGGTAACAACGATAGGGATTTTAGTCGCAGTGCTCACTGGCACGGCGATCGTGATGAGGATTGCGATAGCGACAAAAGGCACAAGCGGTGTGATAGATTCCATACCTTAGCTCCTAGTATGTAGTGCAAGTGCGCGTAAAATCGCTTGTGGAAAAAGCTTGTATTCTAGCTCATGGATTCGTGCTTCAAAATCTTCAAGGGATTCTCCGGCAACTTTTGGGAGTTTTTCTTGTGCGATGATAGCCCCAGAATCTAGCTCATCACTCACCCAATGCACACTCACACCCCCAAAATCCTGTGGAGATTCAAAGCTATCTCTAATCGCGTGCGCACCTTTGTGGTGGGGCAAAAATGATGGGTGGATATTGATAGCGCGTATATGCTGGGTAAAAATGGGCGTGAGGATTCGCATAAACCCGCTTAGCACGCACAATGCAGGCTCATAGCGTCTAATCTCACGCACGAGCAACGCATCATAGACTTCCCGCTCCAAGCCTTTGTGTGAAAGCACAAGACAAGGGATATGAAACTCCTGCAGGGCTTGTATGCCCTTAGCTTGTGGGTTATTACAAAGTGTGGCAACTATCTCAATGCGACACACACAATCTCGCTCATCAATAAACTCGCGTAAATGCAAGGTGCGTATGAGATTGAGCATATTGCTCCCCGTGCCGCTAAAGAGGATACAAAGTCGGATTGTTTTCATACAAAAAGCTCTGCGTGGGTTTGACGCAGGGATTCTATAGTTTTTATCATCTCTTCCACGCCATAGGGACTTTCATCATCATATTCTAGTGAATCTAGCAGCCCCTCATAGCACTCTAACGCGTCTTCTAGCTTGTCTTTTTTCACCCCTGCATAATACAATGCGACACTAAGTGTATCAATAAGCTGTGTGGCAAGCTCTTGGATTGAAATTTGCGAATCTTTGTGCTGTGTGTTTTTCATACATACCTCCTGTTATAGAATCTAGGCATTTAGAGAATCTGGAGTTTTTGGAGGACTTGTTTTTTGATGTCTGCATAGCAAAAACTTTCTCTAAACCCATCGAGTTTGCCACCAGAAGCATTTTTGTGTCCGCCACCATTAAAATACTCTTTGCTCAATGCACTCACATCGCATTTGCCATTGGCGCGTAGGCTCACATTGCCCTTGCTATTGACATCGATATAAAAATCATACTCGGGATTAGCACGCAAAAAAAGATTGGCTAACACGCTAATCCCGCCCATACTATAGCTCAAAAATCCTAGTTTATCTTGGAAATGGATAGAGCATTCTTGCTTTTTGTCCTGTAAGAGCCTGACTTGAGCCTGTGAAGTGATAGAATCCATCGTTTGGGTTTGTGGATCGCCTCCTAAGATTTGCTTTTTGAGACAAAAGAGCGCATTGTCAAACTCCACCGCGCCATTTTCTCGCTCTAAGAAGTCTTTGGTAGATTCTATAAGGCGAAATTTATACTCTCTATGCTCACTCTCAAACATAAATCGATTAAGCTCATTGCTCGCGCTAATCATTCCCATAGCGACTTTGCCAAACTCAAAGTTATAACCATCTTCTAGCCAAATATCTACTGAATTTGTCATCTCCACGAGATTATGTAGCCATAATTTGTGTGTTGGAGTTTTGAGCGTGTAGTGCTCTAGGAGATACTCCCAAGTGATTTTAGTCGCACAACGCGCAGAATCTAAAAAATACCACGAATATTTATTGGCGCATTCTTGCCCACTGATGTGATGATCTAGGAGTATAAGCTCAAGCTTGTAACCTTGGGATTTGAGGTCTTCAACGCGTTGATGGAGGCTGGTAGATTCTGCCAAAGTGAGGTTTAAATCCGTGATAAGGATCAGAAATGAAGGTGCTTTGTGCGAGTGGAATTTGGCACCAAGTTTGTAAGCGGGGTCTGTGGTGATAGATTCTAGGATAGAATCCAGTCGCACACCCACTTCTTTGCCATAGTTGGCATTAAAAAACACAATATCCTCAAAAAATTCTTGCGCGATGAATTGACAGGTATAGCCGTCTAAATCTGTATGGGAAAGATGAAAAACTTTCATAAAACTCCTTATAGTGTTACATCAATTTCAGAAAGTAGCTCGTATTTGATATGTGTGTCAATCTCGGCATTGCTTAACACCACGACATTGCTAAGACTTTGAATCTTGTGGCGATACTGCTCGGTAAGGTTTGCGATACCCTTACGCAGTCGATAATCCACAAGCAGCACCACTGGCACGATACCGCGCTCACTAAGTTTTTGGGCTTCAGAAGCTATGGCAGTGCTTAGGGTTTCGCTCTCATCAGCATTAAGTAGCAAAGCTCTGTCTTTTAGTTTGCCAAAGAGAAACTGCTCTAAGCGCGCAGAGAGAATCATCGCTTTGAGAATATTGTCATCGGATTTATACAAATCCGTAATCGTCCTAGAAAGTCGTGCGCGCACTTGCTCTACTAATGAATCTATGTCGTTTTGTAGCACAGGATACACATCGACAAGGCTCTCTAGGATTGTGATCATATCACGGATAGGGATACCCTCTCTTAGTAGGCTTTGGAGCACTTTTTTAATCGTGCTAAGAGAGATGTTTTGTGCTTCAGAAACAATGGTAGGATATTTGTTAGAAAGCTTATTCATTAGAGTTTTGACTTCATCGATAGTGATAAACTCCTCGGCATATTCTTTGATAAGCTCGGTAAGATGTGTGGTGATGACATTGGCAGGATCGATAATCGTGTAGCCTTGGATTGCTGCTTCATCTTTTTGAGACATATCAATCCATAGCGCGTCCATACCAAACACCGGCTCCTTAGTCGGAATACCCTCAATGCTTTCTTTATCCACCACCATACCCGTATCCATAGCAAGCATTTTGTCTGACATCACATTACCGCTCCCTATCACGACACTTTTTAAAATGATATTGTAAGCATTTGGGTCAAGGTTTAGGTTATCTTTTATACGCACTTGTGGGATTAAGAAGCCATAATCACTCGCGACTTTTTTACGCATAGAACGTATGCGCTCTAGCAAATCACCATTTTGACGCACATCAACAAGCTTGATGAGACTATATCCGAGGTGAATCTCTAGCACCTCCACCTTGAGGGCTTCATTGAGCATTGCTTCTTCTTGTTCGCGGATTTCTTCTTCGCTTTTTTGCTCTTTTTGTTTTTTGTGTCGCTCTATATCCTCTGGGGTAGCGGTGGGTTGGGTAGATTCTGGAGTTTTGAAATTGAGGTATTTATTGAGCCAAGATTCTATGATATGAAAAAAACTTTTCGAATCTTCCCTACTACCAAGCCACGCAATGAGAAAAAAGAACACCCCTACAAAGCCAAGTGAAATCGGCAGTCCCGGCACAAGTGCAAACATACAGAGGATAAAGCCCACGATAAGCAAAATCTTGGAGTTGCCAATGATTTGGGTAACAATGTCATTTGCAAAACTTGTCTCACTGCTTTTTGCTGCACGCGTGGTGATGATACCTGTGGCTGTGGCGATAATAAGTGCGGGAATCTGCCCTACCAAACCATCGCCAATAGTGAGTATCGTAAAAGTCTGCGCGCTTTGAGCAATGCTAAGGTTGTATTCAAATACACCAATAAGAAAGCCACCGATAATATTAACAAGTGTGATGATGATAGCAGCAATCGCATCACCTTTGACAAACTTACTTGCTCCGTCCATTGTGCCATAAAAATCTGCTTCTTGTTGGAGAGATTCACGTCTTGCGCGTGCTTCTTCTTGATTAATCAATCCGGCATTTAAATCTGCATCAATCGCCATTTGCTTACCGGGCATCGCATCAAGCGTAAATCTCGCTCGCACTTCCGTTACGCGTGTCGCACCATTGGTAATCACGATGAGATTAACAATCACAAGGATACTAAAAACAATAATTCCAATGACATAGTTTCCCTCTGCCACAAATCGCCCAAAGGCGTTGATAATACTACTCACATTGTCCGCGCCATTGTAGCCCTCCGCGAGAATCATACGCGTAGTGGCGACATTAAGCGCAAGGCGGTAGAGAGTAACGATGAGCAAAATCGTAGGAAATGCTGAAAATTCGGTAGGCTTGTCGATGTAGAGTGCCATAAGAATAATAAGCACCGAAAGTGCAAGGGAAATACTAAGCAAGAAATCCAGCACATGGCTAGGCAATGGCACGATGATAATTGCCATAATAACAATGATAAAAAGCACGATGCTTAGGTCTTTTGAGCCCATAAGTGTGCGTGCAAAAGGCATAATTTTTTGTGATAAAACTCTTTGTATGGTGTTTGCCAAACTCGCCCTTTTAGAGATGATACAAATTGATTCTATACCAAGGATTCTAACAAGATTTATGTAAAACTTTGCTAAGTGAGAGCAAAAGTCTCAAACTCTTTGTCTTTGAACGCGCAGATGTGTGTGTAGCCAAGACTTAGGGCGAGATCTTTGCAAATCTCATAACCTGCACCTACTTGCTCAAGGCTATGTGCGTCTGAAGAAAATGTGATAGGTATCTCTAGCTCTCTAGCCATTTGCACAATCTCGCGTGATGGGTATTGCTCCGCGCAGGGCTTGCGTAACCCCGCGCTATTTATCTCTAGCACACAAGCATTGTCTTTGATAGATTCTAGGCTTTCGCGTAGCTTTGGGAGTAGGGTAGGCGGCGGTGGGTTGTTAAAGATTTTGAGCAAGTCAAAGTGTCCGATAATCTGGAAATAGCCACTTTGTGCCATTGCTATGATAGAATCTAAATAATCACTCCAGCATTGCGTGATGTCGGTATGCTTGTAGTGTCCGATGAATTCAGGGTTATCAAACCCCCAATCATTCAAAAAATGCACCGAACCTATGAGGTAATCCACTTTTGAATCTAGCACTTGAGATTCTATGAGATTTTCTCTGCTTTTGATAAAATCCACCTCTAAGCCTATACGCACATCAATTTGCCCGCTATATCGCTCACGCAAGTCCTCAATCATGGCGAGATACTCCGGAAGCTGACTAAGTGCCATACGATAATTGGTATCAAACATCATCGGTGCGTGGCAAGAAAAACCATAGATGTCAATCCCAAGTGCAATAGCCTTTTGTAGATATTGCTCTGGTGTGCCGGTGGCGTGCTGACACAAAGGTGTATGGTTGTGTAAATCAACGCGCATTTAAGATTTTACCCCCATATAAAGTGTGGCGACATTGGCACTATAACCTTTGAGGTGGAGTGTGTGCATACCGCGCTTTTGCATAAGATCCTCTAGCTCGCTAACACTTACGAAATTTTGCATAGATTGGGGCAAATAACGATAGGCTTTGAGGTTTGAGGAGATGATCCCACCCACAAATGGTAGAATCTTGGCTGTATAAAAACCCATAAGTTTTTGCAATAATGTAGTATTCTGTGGCTTGAAAAACTCTAAAATCACGATAATCCCTCCGGGCTTTAACACACGCACAAACTCATCAAGTGCTTGCTCGTATTCTAGGACATTGCGTAACCCAAAAGATATAGAGAGTATATCGATACTTGTATTTTCAAATGGTAGGGCTTTTGCCTCTCCTTTTAGCAATTCAATCTTAGGAGTGCTAAAGTTTTGTAATTTTTCGTGCGCGACTTTGAGCATTTCTTGGGAGGGATCGTAGCCATAGATATGCCCTATATGTGCTTCCTTAGGGGTATTGCGAATCCACGAAGCAATCATATCGCCACTTCCGCACGCAATATCGGCTATCACAATGTTTTGAGAGCTTTGGAGCTCCTTGAAGGCGAGACGACATGCCTCTTTGCGCCACGATCTATCAATCCCTAGGCTCATCGCACGATTTGCCATATCGTATTTGGGCGCAATCGCATCAAACATATCAATAATCTGGCTTTGTTTATCCTGCATAGCTTACTCCATAGCACTTTTTGCCTGTGTGATAAACATCTCAAGATTTTCAATCTGCAAAAGCGTCTGTGCGCTAGCACACCCGCCTAGGCTGTCGCGCGCTTGCATACTAGATTCTATATCAAGCACTGCACTTGCACCCTCTTTGATACGCGAATCTATACTTTGGAGTTCTTCTTGGGTCAATGCACTAATATCCACGCCCCTTTTTTCCGCATACGCCACGACTTTGCCCGTGATATGGTGTGAATCCCTAAATGGCACCCCACACTCACGCACCAAAAAATCCGCCAAATCCGTAGCACTCAAATGCCCAATACTAGCCATTTTTCGCATATTTTCGGTGTTAAAGCGCGTGGTAGCGAGGCATTCTCGCAGAATCTCTAATGAAATTTGAGCAGTGCGCACACTATCAAATACCCCTTCTTTGTCCTCTTGTGTGTCTTTGTTGTAAGCAAGGGGGAGGGATTTCATCACGCTTAGCAATGCCATAAGATTGCCAAAGCTCCTCCCACTTTTCCCACGCAAAAGCTCGGGGACATCGGGATTTTTCTTTTGTGGCATAATCGAGCTGCCCGTGCTATAACTATCAGAAAGAGTGATAAAGCCAAACTCCGCACTACTCCAAAGCACTAGCTCCTCGCTTATACGTGAGATATGCATCATAAGCATCGCAATATCATAGAGCAAATCTAGCGCAAAATCCCTATCACTCACAGAATCCATTGCATTGAGCGTGGGTGCGCTAAATCCTAACTCACGCGCCACGAACTCTCTATCGTTGCCATAGGGTGTGCCAGCAAGCGCGCCAGAGCCTAGCGGAGAGAAGTTATTGCGTTTGAAGCTATCTTGAAGTCTCTGCACATCACGTTGCAAAGAGCAGCACCACGCCACGATATGAAAGCCTAGATTCACAGGTTGGGCGTGTTGGAGATGTGTCATACCGGGCATAATCGTGTGCGTATGCTCACGCGCAATGTGAAGCAAAGTCTGCATAAGCGCAAGAATGGAATGCCTAAGAGATGTGTTTGCCCTAAGGCTAAAAAGCCGAAAATCAAGTGCGACTTGGTCATTTCTACTGCGCGCGGTATGGAGTTTCTTGCCACTCTCGCCGATGAGTTGAGTGAGCTTAGATTCTATCGCCATATGGATATCTTCATCGCTATTGTTAAACTCAAAGGCACCAGATTCTATCATCGTGGCGATTTGCTCTAAACCACCTAGGATAGAATCTAACTCGCTTTGGCTCAAAATCCCAATCCTTGCAAGCATCTTGGCATGGGCTTTAGAGCCCTGTATATCCTCACGCCACATCTGCCAATCAAAGCCAATAGAAGCGTTAAAATCCTCCAAAAGCTTGCTAGATTCGCTCTCAAATCGCCCGCTCCATAACTTTGCCATCATTCACTCCTAAAATGGCTTAAGCACTACAAAAACCACGATTGCAATAAGACAAAGAGTAGGAAACTCATTAAAGATTCTAAAAAATTTACCACTTCTTTGGCAGCTTCCCTCACCCAGAGTTTTGATGAAATGCCCACACAAAAAATGATACAAAACTAGCAATACCACAAACAAAAGCTTAGCGTGAAACCACCCACCATCGTGAAAAATCCCTGTATTTGCAAGTATGAGTGCTACACCGCTAAGGATTGTGAGCACAAACGCCGGCGTGCCGATATAGACATACAATCGCCGCTCTTGGAGTTTGACAATCGTGATGAAGTCCTTGTTGTCCCTATTCTCGGCATGATAGACAAAAAGTCTAGGGAGATAAAAAAACATCGCCATCCACGAGATGAGCGCAACAAGATGCAGGGCTTTAAATCCCAAATAATGTGTGGCAAAAAAATCCATATCTAGCTCCTTTAAAAAAGCGTATTATAACTTATTTTTGAATGTATCCAGTGCTTTTTGTGTCCCATGGCATAAAATTTCTACACCAGATTCTGTAAAATTTTGTTTAAAAACTGCAATATCAAGGCTTTTAGCGAGATACTCTACCTTTGAAAACTGCGCATAAGGAATAAAAAGAGCAAGGGAGTGTTTTTGGACGAAAGGAATGAGAGTATTTGCCGCCTTGGCATTGCGTATTGCATCGTGTGTGGCGGCAGTGTAGGCTCTGACCAATCCCCCCACACCAAGTAATGTGCCTCCAAAATACCGCACGACCACGCAAGCCACATTGATGAGTTTCTCACCCCTTAAGACATTGAGGCAGGGCATACCTGAACTGCCTTTTGGCTCGCCATCATCACTGGAGGATTCTATTATTTGAGTTTGCGTTGTGCAAACTTGCTTATCGTTCGCAGAGAGTAAATCTCCGCTCACTCCGCTATTTTCCTGCGTAAGAGCCAAGTTTCCTTTATCACTCAATGATAATCCCATCACTCTCATCGCACTCACAAAATGCACCGCCTTTGGGTGCTTTTCCCTAAGAGATTCTATATACTCGTGCAACGCTATCTTTGATGTGGGACACTGCTTACTAAGCTCAAGCGCAAATAGGTAGGCAATAAACTTAGAGCCCTTAGATTCAAAATTGCCCTC
The DNA here is from genome assembly GCA_019112865.1 of Candidatus Helicobacter avicola. Taxonomy (GTDB): domain Bacteria; phylum Campylobacterota; class Campylobacteria; order Campylobacterales; family Helicobacteraceae; genus Helicobacter_F; species Helicobacter_F avicola. The sequence continues at coordinate 42,149 of DXIN01000005.1, read as the reverse complement.
TATACACTGCCTAGATAATAGTGTGAAAAACTGCTCTTGTGTATTCATCGCACCTTCTCATTGTGTGAGAAAATAGGCTTTAAATCTATTAGCAAGGATTAGCATACCTTGCGGGACATTGCTATCATAGAGGTCGGGATTAGTGATTTGCCCATAGGTGCTTAGGCGATCCTTGTATTCTTTGAGCGTGATAATCTCATATTCCCCCTCAAGATTGCGCAAAAACTCAAATTCATACTCCATTACCTCTTGGGATTCACAAAACTTGCGCGTGAAAGTGCGTCTTTTGATGATGATTTTGTTGTGGTCTGTATCGATATTTGCTGTATAGTTGTTGCACCCAGCATTTCCATAGATTCGGTTTTGGTCTATATCAAAGATCATCGTGGCATTTTGTGGAGCAAAAAGCACTTTGGTATCAATACTCAAGCGATTGACATTCCATTCTTTATTTGAGAGAGTGCTTGGCTTGGGACTTGACGAACACGCGCAAAATAAAAATATAAAGAGACAAAGAACGATAAAAGATAGTTTCATTTACACACTCTAGGGCATATAGAGATTACCAAGCCAGAGTTTTGCGGTGTGTTTTAGAGCATCGACATCATCACTTGCAAAAAACTCTAAAGAGTGCAAAATATGGTGTGTAGAGAGATGATAGGTGTTTTGGATATACTCCACGATTGCTTCGCCACTATGGATTAATATCGTATCTTTGCCAAAATACGCACTTAGAGCAGGAGCGATAAGAGGGAAATGTGTGCAGCCCAAAATCAGAGCATTTGGGGATTCAAAACCTTTGAAATAATACTCTAGCAGGGCTTGCATAGGTTTGCCATCATAGATTCCCTCCTCGACAAATGGCACAAAAAGCCCGGTTGCGAGGCTTTTGACATTATAAAAACCATTCTCTTGGAGTTTGGCAGCATAGAGATTTGAAGCAATTGTGGCTTTTGTAGCGATTACAAGGATTGAAGCGTCTTTGGAAGAAAGTTTGTTTTGTGTAGCAAGCACACCGGGCGTGATGACACCTATCACAGGAAATGGTGCCTCATGACTTAGAGAATCTAGCGCATATGCACTTGCGGTATTACACGCCACGACAAGCATATCCACGCGATGAGAAGTAAAAAATTCTAATGCTTGGAGGGAAAATCGGATAATCGTCTGTTTGTCTTTGGTCCCATAAGGCACGCGTGCAGTGTCGCCATAATACACGATAGATTCAAATAATCTTGCTTCCAAAAGGCTTTTTAGGACGCTAAGCCCTCCCACACCGCTATCAAACACGCCAACTTTCATTGCTATCACATTATTCTTGAGGATTCATAGCGTTTAAAAACTCTTCGTTATCTTGTGTCTGCTTCATTTTGGTATAGATAAAGCTTAGTGCCTCCACATCGTCCATTGTGTGCATTACATTGCGTAGCATCCACACTTTGGTTAGTTTGTCTTTGCCAAGGAGAAGCTCATCTTTGCGTGTGCCAGATTTGATAATATCAAGTGCTGGGTAGATTCGGCGATCAGCAATATTGCGTGCAAGGACTATCTCACTATTGCCCGTGCCTTTAAATTCCTCAAAAATCACTTCGTCCATTCGCGAACCTGTGTCAATCAGTGCAGTAGCGATAATCGTGAGGCTTCCACCCTGCTCGATATTACGCGCCGCTCCAAAAAACCTCTTTGGCTTATGGAGGGCATTCGCATCGACACCACCGCTTAGCACCTTGCCACTAGAAGGTGTAGCGGCATTATAAGCGCGTGCTAAACGCGTGATAGAATCTAGCAGTATTACGACATCTTTACCCATTTCAACCTTGCGCTTTGCTCCTTCAATCACGAGTTCGGCGACACGGATATGATTAGTCGCAGGCAAGTCAAAAGTCGAGCTAAACACTTGCCCTTTTACACTGCGTTCCATATCGGTAACTTCCTCTGGACGCTCATCGACTAAAAGCACCATAAGCTCGACTTCAGGGTGGTTTTTGGCAATACCATGGGCGAGTTCTTTCATCAATTCTGTTTTACCAGTGCGTGGCGGAGCGACTATAAGCGCGCGTTGTCCCTTACCTATGGGTGTAAAGAGATCGAGCATTCTACCTGTTACCATATCAGATTGGTATTCGAGCTTGAGCTGCTCAATAGGAAATAGCGGTGTGAGGTTGTCAAAAAGTGGGCGATTTTTGATCTCATCAAGTGAAATGAAATTCACCGCTTCAATTTTGAGCAGGGCATAGTATCGCTCTTGGTCTTTTGGCGGACGCACTTGCCCCATCACAATATCGCCATTTCTCAATGCAAAACGGCGGATTTGGCTCTGGGAGACATAAGTATCATTTTGACTATTGCTAAAACTCACACCTGATGCGCGCAAAAACCCATGTCCATCTGGTGTGATTTCTAAAATCCCGGTAAAAAGTATATAACCACCTTGTGTTACTTGGGTTTTGAGAATCTCAAAGATAAGATCTTGGCGGAGGTATTCTTGGGGATTTTCGACACCGAGCTTCTTAGCGATTTCTATGAGTTTTGCGAGAGACTTTGCCTTGAGATCTTCTATCTTATAGCCTTCTACGGGCGTGTGTGTTCTGGTTTTTTCATTAGCCATTTAAGTCCTTAATGCAGTGGATTGAAGTATAGAGTGTTAAGAGGGCGATTGTAACGATTTATTCCTTAAGGTTGGTTAATATCGCCACTCAAATAGCCTCTAAGGCTACATATTTTCCAATAAAAAATCCTGATGGAAGCGATAGACTTTGTTTCTCACTTTGATGAGAATCCCCGCGTTCATCAGTTGTTTAAAGGTTTTGACAATCGTTGGTTTGCTGACATTAAGGTGGAGCAAAATATCCTCATACGATCCATGGAAAACTCTATCCTCATCGCAATGTTCGATAAGAAATTTGATGATTTCGATTTTTTTACCACCCACAAATGTAGAAACAGCTTTGATAAGGAGGTTTTGTGCTTCTATTTCTTTGGCTTGGACAAAAGGCAGTATCGCTCTTTGCAAAACCTTCAAGAGAGAATCTATCTCAATGGGCTTTAAAATGTAATTATCCACTTTGAGATTGATAGCCTCAAGGAGATATTTAACCTCGGTATGTGCAGAAGTGATGACAATAGGGACATTAGGCTGGGTGGAGTGGCGGATAAGCCCCACGAGATCAAGCCCGCTAAGTTTGGGCATCAAAATATCAGTAAGCACTACATCAATTTTGTGCTGATTAAATAAATGCCATGCTTCTTGTCCATTCTTTGCCAAAATAAGTCGCCCAACATAATCCTCTAGCACCATTGCGGTAAGATTAAGCGTGTCTGGGTCGTCTTCTGCATAGAGAATCGTGAGATCTCTTAAGCTACGATTGATGCGATTCATTTATTCCTCCTTTGTGAGATTGCGTGCAATAACACGAGATGTCGTATCAGTGGCTTTTAGAATCTTCGCACCATAGGGAATGATAATACTAAAGGCAGTGCCTGTGGATTCAACATCACTAGAGTTAGTATCGGTATTTTTGTCTTGTTTAAAAATAATATTTTGCACCTCAATGCTCCCAAAAAATTGTTTTTCGATAATTTGTCTTGCCATATACAGCCCTATACCCGTGCCCACAGATTTGTGCTTGGTGGTGAAATAAGGCTCAAAGATTTTTTGTATATCATCAAGCTTTATACCTCCGGCGTTGTCTTTGACACTAATAGTGAGATTTTCGTCTTTGGGATTGATGCTGATTTCAACAAAACGCGTATTTTTATCGTGCTTAGATTCTTTAAACGCATCAATAGCATTATTAAGCAAAACAAATACCACTTGTGTAAAAGCATTTTCGTATCCTAAAATTTCCAAATCCTCTTGCGCCTTGATACTCACTTGGATAGATTCATCATAAAGCACGCTAGAGAGCAGTTCTAGTGAATCTGACAAAGCTTTTTTGATACTAAAGTATGTCTTTTCTCTATCTGGACGAAAAAATGTGCTAAAACCCTCAATTGTCTCGGACATATTTTTTGCAATCTTTAAGCCATATTCTGTTTGTGTGTAAAGAAACTCCTTATCAAATTTGCCTTGGTCGTATTTGGTCTTGAAGCTCTGTATGAGTAGTGTGAGGGAGTTTAGAGGTTGTCGCCATTGGTGAGCAATATTATGAATCATCTCCCCCATAGACGCCAAACGCGCCTGCTGATAGAGAAATAAATCTTTTTGCTGGTTTTGTTTGACTTCGTGTTCTATGGATTTTTGGAGGTTGTCATTGAGTGTTTGGAGCTGTATGGTTTTTTGCGTTACGAGATTTTCTAGCGAATTATAGGCACTATTGATAGAATCTGTAATGGCTTTAGAGAGGATTAAAAACATACATGCCAACATAAACAAAAAAAATCCCAGAATCTTGAGGCTAAAGCCATAGAGCGAATCGCTCACTTCTTTGTTAATCGTGGCGAGCTTGATATTTGTCTGCACAAGTTGGGTAAAAAGCTCATTATGAGCCTTGCTATGCCCCTCTAGTGCGGTATCAATCTCTCTAATAAGCCACCTTTGCGTTTCCAACAGCCTTGTAACCTGCTTTTTTTGCTCACCTAAAAAGGTGCTTTGATACCATTGACGAATTTTATGGAGTAGTTTGTAGCGATTTTCCTTTTGTTCTAAGTCGTTTTTATAGGCTTGCCAAAGGATTTTTATCTTGGTATCTTGTGTGTCTAGGTCTCCAAACAAGTTTTGAATCTCACTAATATGTAGCATACTGATTTTTTGCGTGGGGTAGTTGCTATCATAATCTGCCTTTAGTCCAGCAAGTGCCAAAAATCCCGTAGCCCAACAGAGTAAAAAAATAATAACGATAAGATAGAGCAAAATATGTGTTTTCCCCTGTATGGTAGATCTTTGGAGTTTGTTTTGGATTGATTTAAACATTTTTATTTCCTTTTGTGTTTTGGCGCAATGCTTGGGTGATTTGCTCGGGTGTAAGGTCGCGTATATGTGCAAAATCGCCGTAGATTCTAAGGAGTTTATCTATCTGTGCGACACTAAGATTTTTTTGTGTGCCTAGAAGCTGAATCTGTGTAAGTTTTTTGAGTTTTTGACTACGATGAAAACTAATCGCATAACGATGTGCTTCATCACGTAGCTTTTGTAAAAATTGCAATCGCCTATCGCTAGGCAAAAGTCGCAATTCTCGCACTTGTGTGTGCATATCAGAAAACGAGTGTGTATGGCTAGTGAGTGTATTATCGTGGGTAGGCTTAGGATACATAGGCACAGAATCTAACATCGCAGAATCTAGCATATAGATGACATCGTTTGCACTTCCTTTAGCTCGGTGTGAGCGTCCATTGAGCTTGTGTTTAGCAATCCCTAACACATCAATCTGCACACCCACACTCTCCAAAATCTCCAGTGCTATGGCGATTTGTCCTGCTCCACCATCAAGGATCCAAAGATTTGGTGGTGGGTTAGATTCAAAGTCCAATGCCCTACGCGTAAGCATTTCTCGCATTTGTGCGTATTCATCACTTCCTTGCAGATGATAATGCCTGTATGAGCTTTTGAGAAATTCGTTGTTGTCATAGACGATCATTCCTCCGACACAAGCACTCCCACTATGATGAGAGGTATCAAAAACTTCTATGCGATAGGGTAGGCTAGAGAGCGCACAAAGCTCGCTCAAAACCTCTAAATCTCGCTTGTAGTCGTAGTTTTGCTGCTCCTCTAAGCGCATAAATTCTCTGGCATTATGCCTAGCAATAGTGATAAGTTCATATTTTTTACCTCTTTGGGGTTGGAGGATTGTGATTTTTTTACCCACTCGTTCTTTAAGAATCTCCTCTAAACGCGCTTTGTCCTCGAATGTGCCGATGTCATAAGGGAGCAAGATAGAATCTGGCAACAAAGGCGAGGGGGATTTGTAGTGATTGAGTAGGGCTTGGGTATAGAGAGAATGCACGATTTGAAAGTGGCTTTGGGATTTGGGGTGGGATTGCAAGGTGTGGGATTCTAAAGATTCATCGTGTATGCGTAAAACATCGCTTGAGCTTATGCGTCCATTGCGCACAAAGAGCTTCATCATCACGCCATTATGCTGTCTATCTGCACAAAACACAAACACATCAAGATTGCTATCATCAAGCAAATCAATACTAGAAGAAACTTGCATTTGCGTGATTTTGGCGATACTATCACGAATTTTTGCTGCTTCTTCAAAGGCGCAATGCTCCGCAAGAGCGTGCATCTTGGATTCTAATTTTGCAAGGAGCTTTTTTTTGTTGTGCAAAAACTCAATAGCTTGAGCAAGAAGCTGGGTGTATTCCTCCTTGCTTACCTTGCCCTCACAGGGAGCAAGGCAACGGCGGATTTGATAAAACAAACATGCTTTTTTACCTCTAAGACAGGATTTTTTTTGCACTAAGGGTAGGGATTGTAGGATACTTTCTAGCAAATCACGCGCTCCAGTGCTAAATGGACCAAAGTATGTAATATTGCGTTTTTTTAACAAAGTGCGTGTAATCTCAAATGTGGGAAAATCCTGATTATAATCGACATAGATGTAGGGATAGGTTTTGTCATCACGCAAGAGGATATTATATTTGGGCTTGAGGCTTTTTATAAGAGAATTTTCTAAGATAAGTGCGTCTTGCTCACTTGGTGTTATAAAAGTCTTTATCTCGCTTACTTGTGCGACCATAGAAGCTATGCGTGGGCTAAGATTCGCACTTGGTGTAAAATAGCTCTTGATGCGTTTTTTGAGGTTTTTTGCCTTACCCACATACAAAAGATGTCCATATCTATCAAAATACTGATACACTCCTGCATTTTGTGGGAGATGAGCAAGATTAGGCAGCTGATTTGGGACTCTAGTGGTAGGATTTGTCATCATCACCTTTACTTTAAGCACAAAATAAATATAATTCTAACTTGTAGATTCTATAAGCCAACTTAAGGAAAGCAATGAAAATTTGTATCGTAGAAGACGACATAAACTATCGAAAATCCCTAGAAATCGCATTTAATGATTATCCACATTACGAGATTAAGAGTTTCAAAAATGCCAAAGAAGCACTTAAGGCAATCCAAACACTCCAGCATACGCCACAAGATTTTGATGTGGTTATCACCGATATTAATATGCCTCAAATGGACGGCTTGCAGTTTTTGCACCAGCTTGAGGGGAAATACACAAGCATTGTCATCACGGGCAATGCCTCGGTGCAAAATGCTATCAAAGCTATTCGTTTGGGTGTTAAAGATTTTTTGGTCAAAGGCTTTAGTTTTGAGGAGCTTATCCAGACATTAGAAAACCTCAAAAAAGAGCAAGAAATCCTAGGCAATCACACAACACAAGGTGGAAAGATTCACACCAAAGCCAAAGAATCCAAAAATAGCCCAGCAAGAGCAGAACATAAAGCTAAATTTTTTATCGCTTCATCACCTGCACTTGAAGAAGCCAAAAATATCGCGCTCAAAGTCGCACCTACCGATGCTAATGTATTTTTAATGGGGCAGAGTGGAGTTGGCAAAGATGTGTTTGCCAACTTTATACACACGCATTCTAAGCGTGCCAATGCACCTTTTATCGCAATCAATATGGCTGCAATCCCCGAACATTTGCTAGAATCCGAGCTTTTTGGCTATGAAAAAGGTGCATTCACAGATGCCACGAGTGCCAAGCCCGGGATTTTAGAGGACGCTCATGGTGGTAGCGTTTTTTTGGACGAAATAGGAGAGATGCCTATTGCACTCCAAGCCAAACTCCTGCGTGTGTTGCAAGAAAAAACCCTCACGCGATTAGGAAGCTCTAAAAAAATCCCTATTGATGTGCGCTTCATCTCTGCGACAAATGCCAATATCACACAAAAAATCACACAAGGTAGTTTTAGAGAGGATTTGTTTTTTCGTTTGCAGACAATTCCTATCTTTGTGCCACCACTAAAAGAGCGCAAAGAAGAGATTTTAGACATCGCACGACACAAACTCCAAGAGACAACACAAAAATATGGCTTTGCCCCCAAGACTTTGAGCAAAGAAAGTGAGAAGGCACTACTTAGCTATCCTTGGTATGGAAATGTGCGAGAACTACTCTCCGTGATTGAGCGCGCGGTAATTTTAAGTGATGATGAGCTCATCACACCAAAAGATTTGTTTTTAGAATCTCGCCAGAGGGTCTTTGGCAGTGTGGGAGAAGGTTTGGGGGATTTTGAAGGATTAGAGCGTGAATTTTTGGCACAGGCATTGAAACAAAACGATGGAGATTTGCAAAAAACCAGTGATTTACTAGGTATGGATATCAATGTCCTAAAACACAAAAAAGTGCATTATGGGCTTTAGTATTTGTGTTTTGTGAAGTTTAGTGTTTTTAGTATTGCTTTAAAGATAGTTAGTGTAAAATAGAATCTTGTAAGTTTTGGGTTTAGGGAGTTTGGTGCATTGCTACAAAAGATAAAAAACTTTAACGAACTTGTGATGTTTGAACACACGATTTTTTCGGCAGCTTTTATCCTCGTATCTATGGTAGTGGCGAGTGTCCAAAAAGATAGTGGCGTATGGGTAGGACTACCCACATTGCTTTTGTGTGTGTTGGCACTTGTGAGTGCGCGAAACTTTGCTATGGGGTTTAATCGCCTTGTGGATAGAGATATAGACGCACTCAATCCCCGCACTACAAGGCGTCCAAGTGTCGATGGTAGAGTAGGGTTTGGGGCATTGAGCCTCTTTTGCCTCATTAATGCGATTATTTTTGTCATCGTGTCGTATTATATCAATCCTCTTGCATTTGGCTTGTCATTACCCTTTCTTGTCATTTTGGGGGGATATTCGTTTATGAAACGCATCTCTTCGCTTGCACATCTTGTGCTTGGTATATCTCTTGGTCTTGCGCCTATTGCCGGGTGCATCGCGGTGCTAGGGAGTTTGGAGATTTGGTGCGTAGCACTAAGTATCGCGGTAATGTTTTGGGTCGCTGGGTTTGATTTGCTGTATTCGCTCCAAGATGTGGAGTTTGATACCAAGCACAAGCTTTATTCTATACCTTCGCGCTTTGGTGTGCGCAATACACTCTATATCTCGCGGATATTTCATCTGTGTGCAGTTGTGTTTTGGGGGGTATTTATCTATCAAACACAGATTCTAGGAGTGGTCTCGTATGTGGGTTTGGGTGTGTGCGCTGTAATGTTGTTTTATGAGCAATACCTCGTGCATAAGGACTTTGTCAATATCCCTAAAGCATTTTTTGCGACTAATGGTTATTTGGGTTTTGTATTTTTTGTTTTTGTGATAGCTGATGGAGCGTGGCATTATGGACTATAAATCCCTTTTAGAATCCCTAGGTATCCAGACACGACTAGGCAGATGTCATTTGAAATTAGCGTATGAATATGTGGAGGAGCAGAAATCTCATCTGTATGAGGAGGAGTTTTTTTCACTTGCAGCTTTTAGCGAGACACCTATGCTCAAATGGATAAAGACTATGCACTCTAAAAGTGCCTTGAGTGAGGAAAATATGATTATTGTTGAGATTCTCACCGAAATGTATAAAAAACTCGACAAACTAGAGCGAATCCTCACACACCAAGACCAAAACCTCCTTCCCTTATCACACGAAGCACGACTTGGGTTTGTAGGACATGATGCATTATGTCTTGATGAGAGGCAAAGCTTTGGAGAAATTGTGGGGCAGGGTATGATTTATGCGCGTGTGTTCGTGCCACTTTTTCCCGAGCGGATAGTGGGAATCTTTGCCAAAGTTCTGCACCCACAAATCGCTAAAATTGATCATATCCACATCAAAAATCGCACATATTTTGATACTTTTGTAGCAGATTGTGAGCGCAGTATGATTTTAGATACAAAAAGCCTAGATACTACGCAAACCAAAGGATCGCATAATGTTTGAATTATCTTTTCATAACCTTAGTATGATTTGCAGCATTGCTTGTTTGCTCATTGTCATCGTGCTTGTGATAGCAAATTATTTGCGTAGCACAGATACTTACAAGCGTTTGAGACGTTTTGAACGTGGTATAGAAGATCTCAACAAAGAAATGTATAAAATCAAAAAATGGATTAAAGACAATGAGCTAGAAAACCAATACACCAACAGCGCACTAAGCAACAAAATAAAAGCAGAGGTGCGCGATGCTATCAATAATGGACTTATTAAAGTGCAACGACAAATAGAAATCTTAGAATCTGACATCAACAAACAAAACGACTATATGGAGGAAAAAACCCTTATGCTAGAGGAAAAGTTGCGGGAGCTAAACTATATGCCCTCCAATGGCAATAGTATCGATGAAAAGCGCATTAACGCGCTCTTTAGAGATGGCTGGAGCATAGATTCTATCGCTAAGGAAATGCGTCTTGGCAAAGGCGAGGTGGAGTTTATCCTCAAGCTCGCTAATATCCGATAATGTCGTGTCTATTGCGCTAATAATATTGAAAGATTGTTGTTTTTCATATTTATACGCTTTTGTGATGTCGCTATGATGTGGTTCCGTTATCTGCATTGTTGTGGGAATTTTTTTTGCTTAGGACACTCCAAAAGCGTCTAGAATCTCATAAATGGAGGTCTAGGATTTTTACAGAAGGCTATGGTGTGAGATATTTTCATTTTGGTGTGTATGCGTGTTTGCTTTGTGTGTTTAGTGCTTGCAATCTTGGCAATGCAACACTCAAACGACAAGTTCTAATGGAGGGGGCAGATTCAAAGATGTGGGGTGCGTATGAGGAGGATATTCGCACAACCCAAAAGCCCAAAAAACCTTCACTTGGCAATCGTTCTACTTCATTTTTCGCTCGCGATAGTATTTTGGAACAATCCGAACTCGCTTTAGAGAGCGAACTACATAATAATTCAGATTTCTCTAAGCAAGCCAATGAGAATCTCTATAAAGCGCACAGGGCGCACAGGGAAGAAATCATAAATCTTAGTGGCAATATCGCAAAAAATTGGGCAGATGATGAGTTTGAGGTCGCGGATACTTCAAAGTTTGTCAAATATAGCGATCATTACCGCTCAAAATCAAGCATTGACTTTGCAAGTGGCAAAATCCGCGTAGAGACTATTGAGAGAGCAAATCCTACACAAGCCTTACAAAATGCGATTGTTACGACTTTGCTAACACCTAAAGATCCTAGAGGCGTGGATTTGTATTCAGATTCTGAAGTAAAATTTGATGGCAAGCCTTTCCTTGCTGGACTTATCAAAGACAACCAAGGGCAAGATATCCTCTATGAGTGGCGTGCTAAGAAATATGCACAATATCTCGTGCAAAATCAGCTCAAAACACGCACTGACAGCGAAGGACATAAGGTGTATTATGTGGATTTGCAAATGAGTGAGGATTATCAAAAATTAGCAGGTGGCAGCTACCAATCCATAGCACAGCAATACGCCAAGCAATTTAACCTTGATCCCGCACTTGTGATGGCGATAATCCATACAGAATCTAACTTCAACCCCTATGCGATGAGTCATGTCCCAGCATATGGATTAATGCAGATTGTGCCAAGCACAGCTGGGGCAGATTCACACGAATTTATCACTGGAGCTAAGGGAGTGCCAACAAAAACAATGCTTTTCACACCAGAGGTAAATATTCAATATGGAAGTGCGTATTTGCATATACTTTTTACCCGTTATTTGCAGGGCATCAAAAATCCAAAATCGCACGAATACTGCGTGATAGCTGCCTACAATACGGGTAGTGGTAATGTATTGCGAGTGTTTCATAGCGACAGAAAGCAAGCTATCAATGTCATAAACTCCCTCTCACCAGAGCAAGTCTATAAACGTCTTATTACGCGTTTAAACCAAGATGAAGCGCGTCGCTATGTGCAGAAAGTTACAAATTTCAAAGGGCAGTATGTCGGACTATGATGAAATTATTTGAGTTTTTTTCAGATTCTAAGCATTGTAGCTACATCGCAGAGCAAGAAAGCACGATGCGCTATTTTCACATTCTGAATTGTTCGGAGAGATTTTATCTAGGGTTATTAGAAAGAGGGTGGCGGCGCTTTGGTAAATACTTTTTTGTCCCTACTTGCACAGATTGTAAGAAATGTATTTCCATACGCACATTAGTAAAAGATTTCAAATTTAGCAAAAATCATAAACGAGTGCTAAAAAATAATGATAAAACTGCTATATACATACAAAAACCCACTTTAACACAAGAACATCTCTTGCTATATGACAAATACCACCGCACAATGAATCTCAAAAAATCATGGGAATACACGCCCATTACCGAGCAAAGCTACAACGAAATGTTTGTGGAGGGGCATCAGGAGTATGGCTATGAGTTTTTGTATGTGCGAGATGCCAAACTTGTTGGTGTGGGGTTGGTCGATATACTCGGCGATAGTGTAAGTGCAGTATATTTTTTCTACGATCATGATTTTGGGCATTTGAGTTTAGGCACTCTTAATATCCTTATGCAACTTCAAATCGCCAAACAAAAGGATTTGTGTTATTTTTATCCGGGCTATTGGATTAAAGACCATTACTCTATGGGCTACAAAGAGCGGTTTCAACCCTTTGAGTATTTGCACAATGCTCCAGATTTGTTCGAAGCACCAGATTGGAGAATCTATGAGGGATAATATACAATTTTTGAATGGTCTTTATGGTATTAGCGATGAGATTTTGACACCTTTTAGCACTCTTATCTACCAGGTGCAAGAAGCCATCGCAGGTGGTATGAAAATCTTTCAATTTAGGGATAAAAAAAGCGTAGATAAGGATATTATAGAGATTATTCAGCACTTAATGGATATATGTGCTAAATCTGGAGTGCTTTTTGTCCTCAATGATCGCACAGAGCTTGCAATAAATCTTAATGTCCCAGCACTACACATCGGTAAAGACGATGGCAATTTGCAATCCATTCGCAAGAGATTTAAAGGTATTTTAGGAGTTTCAAGCTATGGGGACCTAAAACGCGCGCAAAAAGCACAATCTAGTGGCGCAGACTATGTCGCATTTGGGGCGATGTTTCCTTCACGCACTAAACCCAATGCGCCATGTGTGGGGGTGGATATTTTGCGTGAAGCAAGGGAAAAGTTGTGTATTCCTATTTGTGCTATTGGTGGAATTAGCAAAGATAATATAAAATTGCTAAAAAACGCTGATATGTGCGCTGTAATAAGCTCTCTATGGGATACAAATCCTCGAGAAAATGCAGAGATTCTCTCCAAAGCTTTTGAGGATAGCAAATCAAAGGATATTTATGAATTTTAACCTCCCCATTCTCCTGTGGCAAGGTGATATTCCGATACCCAATGCACCATATAAGCAGACAAATATATTTTTTGATAGTGCCAAATCTCAAGATGTTATGAGCATTAGCCAATCTTATGACTTTTTACAAAGAGAGAATAACAGGTGCGCCAAAGCCATGGATTTGTCTTGTGATGAACAAAAAAATAGCAATACCCATAAAAATCTCGTTATTTTTATCGGTGGGCTTATGGATAGCTATCATCGTGTGGTGTTCCGAGAATTTGCGCAATTTCAGCAAGAGAGCTATCCTAAACTTGCACACATACCCTTTGGTGCCAAAATCTATACGACCTTTAACCACAAGAATCTCTTTACTTCGTGGCTTCCATTTCTCGTGGATTCTGGCTATCATCTTTATATTTTTGCGCATAGCTGGGGAGCAGCAAATATCTGCAAAGTTATATCTCGTCTAAATCTCACACCTGCAAGCATTCCCTTGCTTACAACAATGGATCCTGTGGGATATTGGATACCTAGATACAAACCGCAGGGCATTAAACTATGGGTGAATCTCTACATAGCAGATAAGTGGCAGCATATTACACCGCCAAATATTTGCACCTACATCGGACACGCTTGGAATCACTCTAAAGCCGCTGATGTCAATATTTCTATTAAAAACTATCACTCTTATACCAAGAGTGATAAAAACTCAAAAATTATCGCACATGCAAGCATTAGAACGATGATACAATACTTTAACACAAGCAATCTGTTTGAGCTTTGAGACTTTGGGCTTATTAAAAGTGCGGAGTTTAAAATAAAAATACTACAATCACTCCGCTACTTCGTATCCATTTTTAAAAATCCACCAGCTTAGTGCGCGTGCTTGTTGGAGATGTTTAAAAAGCTCTTTGGCAAGGTTTTTGTCTTTGTCGCGCTCCAATCCTTGGGCAAAATACTCCATATGTTTGCCATCATAGATAAATCTATCGTTTGCCACCACATTATTACCAAACGCTTGGTGGGCGTCAGTTTGGTAAAAGCTTTTTTTGTTACTAAGAAGCGGTGTGCCAAAGCTCATATATTTGAATCCATTGGGAGCTATGAGCTCTAGGATTGTCGGAATGATGTCAATGTGCGAACCTACATTAGAGATTATCATAGGCTGGAGATTTGGTGCATAAAGGATAAAAGGCACACTATGTTTGACTTTAAGCGTAGAAGCAAGTGTGGCACTATGGCTACCAGTGATGACAAAAAGCGTATTTGTGAAACGCGCGCTTACATCTCTAATAAACTTAGCAAGAATCTTATCTTGGTGATAGATATGACTTAGCAAATGCGCATCAGTATGTCTAGCAATCTCTGGGTGTATTTGCAAAAATGCCTGCATACGTTTGAGTGGCACACCAAAAGATTCTAAAGATTCATCATAGGAATGTGGGGTGGTGAGTATGAGGTTGAAAGTTTTTTGCTGATAATTTACAAAAAGCCTATCGCGCACAAGGCTTAGTAGATGATGATTGTATGCTCCCAATGTGTATTCGTAAGGTGCTTGATAAGCCCGTGTTTTAGCATTTTGGATAACATTCGTGTCATAAAAACTCTTCTCAAAACCTTGAGCATAAATAAACTCATCAAGTTTTTGCCATTGCTCCAAACTCGCACCAGAAAAAAGGTAGTTTTTGTATCCTAGGGCTTTAAGATTCATAGGTAAAGCGGTTTTGAGGTTTTGAATCTGCCTAGATACGAGGCGCAAAGGAATGTCAATATCAAAGAGCCCACTGATTTGTGTCTCAATACTAGCAATATTTGTAGAAGCACTCTCTAAAAACACATTTGCCTTGAACGCACCTTGAGAGACAAGGGTTTTTAGCTCACTGCATACCTCAATCTCATCAAATTCTTTATTGCAATACCAATCACTCAAACCATCAACAATAATGTAGAAAATATGCTCAATTTCCGTATTCGAAGGATTATTGACACTTTTTTGAAGCAATGTCTGGAGATCGTAACTTGGCGAATCTTTGTCAATGCCAAAAAATTCCTTTACAACTTCAGTAGGTGATTGCTCACTATAATCGCCAAAAGAGGAATGGCTGATTTGTCTATAGATTTTATAGGCTTGGGTAATGTCTTGGATTGAGCCGGGTAGGGATTTTTGCAAAAAATCTTGTGTATGGACTTTGAGATTCTTTGTCTCCACACCGCTAATACTAAAAATCTCCCACATCACAAGACATACTAACAATATAAAAAGATGTGAATATTTTGGACTTTGATAGCTAAATCCGACATAGGAACGTTGCTGATATAAAAATTCAACAATCTTAAATCCAATGCGCATAATCCCCAAAAATACAACACAACCCACAAGAAAAAGAAAGAGTTTCCACGAGATATGTGGCTCCCAAAGCGAAAGCAAGAGAGGGATTTGCTCATTAGTATAAAAAAGATTGGTATTGAATGTATCGCCATATATATGGTAAAACCCTATCTCACTTATGCTTATATAAAAACTCAAAACAATGCACAAAAAAACAAAGATATGCAGGATTTTGCGCCCTATAGGAATTGTATAAAGAAACACACCTAACACGAAAAATACAAGCGTCAAGATCCCCACTACTTTTCCATCATACAAAAAACCATAAAAAAACACCCGAATGTATGTAAATATCGGAATTGGTGCCATCTCTTCTCCAGCGAGATTTGCACAAAGCACAAACCCCACACGTAGCACAAAAAATACACCATACATCACCAATGCGAAAACAACACATTTCCACAAAAATTCTCTAAACCAATACACGTTTTTCATAATGTTTTTTCAGCAATACAAAAATCACAAAGAATGTATAACCCACACTATAAACCCACAGATATGGACAAAACAACACATCAATGAGATTTTTGCCTTCCCTTTCCCCTAGAAAATAAACTACACAACTCAAAGCAAAGAATATTCCCACCATCATATCTCTATAAACCATTATTGCCACAACCCCTAATACAAAAAGATTCTGCATAATTGGCTCAAAGTGATAGATATCTAGTATAGGCACCATATTGAGTGTGCCTAACAAGAGCAATGCTCCAAAAATACTATAACACACAAAACTTTGTGGCTTAAGAGCAAGTATCGCACAAAATTCGCTAGATTGTGAGCCACAGAGCAGAATCTTCATATCTTTTGCAAAAGTGCGCGCCACAAAGCTAAGCACAATGAGGACGCAAAATATACTAGGGGCATCAAAAAAAGCATAGATAAGGCTTATAAAAGAATAGTGCGTAAAAAAAAAGAGGTATGTTGGCTATAACAATACATAATACACAAATTATGTATTTCACGATAATTTCTTTAGATTCTATTATTTCATTGCAATTTGCTTGTGGCAAATTGGTATCGCTCGTGGAGAGTGAATCTCCACTCACTCCGCTTCGCGACCACACATTGTCAAAATCTAAGGCTTTAGATTTTTTAGATTCTGCAATATCGCTACTTGCTTTAGATTCTATCATTTCATTGCAATTTGCTTGTGGCAAATTGGTATCGCTCGGCTGGAGTGAATCCAGCCTTGCTCCGCTTCGCGACCATACATTGTCAGAATCTAAGCCGCTAATAATATGAGGTTTTCGTATTTTGGAAGTTTTTGTAGAATCTAAAATATATTGAGTGATAAAAAGCACGATTGCTAGATATATAACCCACAATCCAAACATCAATACACCTCTTGAAGTGCGGATTTTGTCTGTGCAAAATAAAAATCATCAAGCCTTATGAAAGGCTCCTCTTTGTCCTCTTCTTTGAAAAAAGCTGGGCTTTTTTCCTTAGCTTGTGCGATAAGCTCATAGAGTGTATCAAGACGCAATTTGGTGTATTTGATTTGTTTGCGGTTATAGGTGTAGGTGATATAGAGATTATCTTTATCTAGCACTGCAGCAGGGTAGCTCACCTCACCATTTTTGTCCTTGCTCACATCAAGCGTGAGAAGGCGCTCAAAAATACCCTCATTAGCATTTTTGAGCCAAAATATGCTTAGCGAAGCTCTTGCGTGAATATGAATATCTTCACCATAGAGATCGTATAACTCAAGGAGAGGATTATTAAAGCCATCATTATGGATAAGCACGATTTCTTGTCCGATATTCACAAGCACACTTGAGCTATCGTAGTTTTTGATATTTGTCCGCACAGGTTTGTGCCATACATTACCCATATCATCACAGGCTTGCAGATAGGCATAATCACTCGTATATGATCGTGAAAATTCAAGACACGAACTAGGGGTAGTAGCAACAATGCTAGGTTGAAGCTGTCCGCGCAGATTATTGAGACGTTTGTTAAAGCGCATTTGTCCCTGCGCGTCAAAAAACACAACAAGCGGATATTTATCAGCAAGCTCATGATACACCGGGAGCATAAAGCCACCATCTTGTAGCAAAACCGGTGGTGTGCGCACTAAATGTGAAAAATTCACAAGCATTCCTAAATGTAGCTCCCCTACATACTTGAGGCTTTCCATATCTTCATCAAAAAACAATTGGTAAATTTTGGAAGTGCTCCACCCGCCTAGGCTAACTCCTACTACAAACAAATGCACCTTGCCGAATGTATCGCGGAATACCACTGGATTGCCAAGCTTTTTGATAAACTTCCCACTCTGGTGTGATAGCCATTGGGGTGTGAGAATGGGCTTTGGCTCACTCCATGACTTGCTACCCTTATAGAGAAAACTCTGATAGATTTTTACATCACGCGCACCCTCCTTGCTACCAGCAAAAAACACCACCATAAGTTTTGTTCCCAAATCCACAAGCGAACTTGCATGCGCACTTTTTTCAAAATTTGGCACAAGCATAAAGTTTGATGAAAAGTCTAAAGAATCTTCTAAGATATGTGGCAAAATCGGAGTTTCTTGCACCATAGAATCTAGCGAATCAAAACTATGTAGCACGAAGGGTGCAGTGTTTGTATGTTGAGATTGATAGGTAAGCACACTCGCTAAGAGCACGCAAATCCCAAAACATACAAACTTGATAATTTTCATTGTTTATATTTCTTTAAGAAATCGTGCAATACGTTCTATGCCTGCTTGAATCTGATCGATACCACATGCAAAAGAAAAACGCACATAGCCATCTTGTCCAAACGCGCTACCGGGCACTAATGCCACACCTTGAGCTTGGAGTAATTCTTGGCAAAATCGCATCGAATCTCCACCAAATTTTGCTATTTCTTGGATATTTGGGAAAAGATAAAACGCTCCCTGTGGTTTTTGGAGTGTGATATTTGGTAGAGTGCTAAAGAGCTTATAAGCGACCTCCATACGCTCTTTAAACGCAAGACGCATTTCTTCTATATCCACCGCACATTCCTTGCTAAATGCCACCACACTTGCTTTTTGCGCGATAGAATTGACATTAGAAGTGCATTGGCTTTGGAGATTATCAATGTATTTTATGAGCTGCTTATCTTTACACGCTAGATAGCCTACACGCCACCCAGTCATCGCTACTGCCTTACTAAGCCCATTAATCACAATCGTGCGCTCAAGCATATCCTCGCTCACTGCTGCACTTGAGCAAAACACATCTTCATAAATAATCTTTTCATAAATCTCATCACTAAGCACCCAAACATTGCTCCCTGCCAATATACGTCCAATCTCCTCTAGCTCTTCTTTGCTATACACTACGCCCGTGGGGTTGGAAGGGGAGTTGAGCACAAGAATCTTTGTCTTTGGTGTGATGGCTTCCTTGAGTTGCTTTGGTGTGATTTTGAAGTTGTGCTTTTCATCGGTGGGGATAAAAACATTTTTGCCACCACAATAGGTTACAATCTCTGGATAGCTTACCCAATAAGGTGCGGGGATTATCACTTCATCGCCTTCACACACGAGTGCTTGAAGCACATTAAAGAGCGAATGTTTAGCACCATTACTCACGATAATTTCGCTAGGTTCATAATGCAAAGCATTTTCACGCTCAAGCTTTTCGCAGATAGCTTTGCGAAGTTCTGGGATACCACTCACCGCTGTGTAGTGTGTAAATCCACTATTGAGCGCTCTGATTGCCTCATCTCTGATAGGTTTTGGTGTATCAAAATCCGGCTCACCTGCCGAAAAACTAAGTATGTCCTTGCCCTGTGCCTTGAGATCACGCGCTAAAGAACTAATGGCAATCGTTGTGGATTCACTAAGAAGTTGGATTCTTGATGCATAGGTGTTTTGCATATTCCCTCCTTAATATAATTTTGCTTATGCAAGCCTAGTAATGCTTTAGATTGTAACACATCTTTACTTTTAGAAAACTTTGTGTTTTGCCAATCTCTTATTGTGTTGCAAAATTATCCTTGTGTGTTACCCACATTTGGTAGTTAGGTATGCGAGCTTATTTACAAGACAAACCAAGCATTATTTACATAGTTTATAAAAACACAAACTGCCGACAAAGTCTGTGAGCTAGAGAAATATCGTGTGTGATACAAATGATTGTGATTGTTTTTAGGGTTTGGAGAAACTCTATGGTTTCAATTTGCAAAGCAAAATCAAGCCCCGATAGACTTTCATCAAGGATTAGAATCTTTGGCTCAAGGAGCAGGGCGCGTAGTAGGCATACGCGTTGTAGCTCTCCACCAGAAAGCATAGTAGGATAGGCAGAAAGTATCATGCTAGAGAGATGTAATCGCTCTAAAAGCGGTGTAATACGCGCTAATTGCGTAGGTTTGTCGTGTATATCAAGCAAATAGACAAGTGGTTCAATGAGATTCTCAAACACACAAAGCGAAGGATTGAGCGAGGCTAAAGAATCTTGGAATAAAATCTGCACTTGTGTGTAAAATTCTCGCCCAAATACACGCACTGGTTTAGAATCTAGTGTGATTTCCCCACTTTGAGGTGTGAGGATTTTGCTCAAAAGTTTTGCAAATGTGCTTTTGCCGCAGCCACTAGGACCAATGATAGCGGTGTGTATGCCTTGGTGAAGTGTGAGATTTGCATTGTGTAGCACCGAAGTATCCACACATCGTAATGCAATGTATTCCCTATACCCATAGCATACATTTCGTGCTTGCAAAATCGGTGTGTCCATAGGTGTGGGGCATGGGAGTTGGGGTATCTTAGGAGGCAGGGTAATCTGCTGGCGCGTTATTTCACGCATATGTCCCTTGTCGATATGATAGAATCTATCAGCAAGGCGCGCTGCCATAGCCACATCATGTGTGATGAGCAAAATCCCAATATGCTTAGAATCCCGCAAACTTAAGAGTGTGGCGAGGATTTCTTCTTGGATATGTGCATCAAGATTGCTTGTGGGCTCATCAGCAAGGAGAAATGGACTCTCTCGCAAAAGCGCAATGGCAATCATCGCCCGTTGAAGCATACCTCCACTAAGCATAAAGGGATAGGCACCAAGCACAGATTCTATCTCATCGCTTCTAAAGCCACTTTCTCTAAAAGCCTGATACACACGAGACTTATCATAGGTTTTATGCAAGGCTTTGAGGGTTTCGTGGCAGTGAGATTGTATGCTAAAAAGTGGATTAAAATAACTTTGAGGATTTTGCAAAATATGCGAAAAAAGCGTAGAGTGATCGCGTGATAGAGGAAATCCATTGAGCAAAATCTCTCCACTTGTTTGTGTGAGATTAGCAGGAAGCGAAGCACTAAGTGCGCGCATACAGAGTGATTTGCCACTACCACTTGCCCCAAGCAATGCTGTGATAGTGCCGCGCGCGAGTGTGAGATTGATAGAATCTAGCAAACATACATCGCCAGCACACACGCTAAGGTTTTTTATTATGATGTTATCAATAGCAAATGAGTTGCTACTTACCCCGCTTTGCACGCATTCACTGCCCGTGTTTAAGCTTTGAGAGAGTTTGGATCTAAGCTTCATACCAGCTCCTAATATTCAGTGCATGTGAGGGATAGACACATCATAGTATTTACGCAGATTTTCGCCGATAATATTGCACAATGCCACACTCACAAACAACGCTCCTCCCGGATACAACATAAGTTGTGGGTGGCTCCATAGATAGTCTTTGCTCTCGCTAAGCATTATTCCCCATTCTGCCATAGGAGCTTGCACTCCAAGTCCGATAAACGAAAGTGCAGCAATGTGAAGCATCATATGCCCCAAATCCATACTTGCCAAAATCACACACTGACTAAGCACTGGACGCAAGATATGGCGTCTAAAACTCTGCAAATGCGTGCAGCCATAGCAAGTAGAAAGCACGATATACTCTTTATGCTTGAGACTTAGCACGATAGAGCGCACAATCCTCGCATACCAAGCCCAATGCGTGAGGATAATAGCAAGGATCACATTTCCCAATCCCACACCAAGCACCCCCACAAAAAAGAGTGCCAACACCAATGTAGGCATACTCAAAAACACATCGCACACACGCATAATGACAGAATCTACCCTACCTCCCACAAATCCACATAGCCCGCCGATACTAATTCCTAGCACTAGCACACAAGCAAGGATTACCGCGCTAGCACCTAGTGAGATACTCGCCCCTTGCAAAATACGAGAAAAAATATCACGTCCTAAATGATCGCAACCAAACCAATGCTCCACGCTCATAGGTGCAAATTTTTGTGTAATATCAATAGCATTTGGATCGTAGGGGACGATATAAGGTGCAAGTAATGCGACAAGCACCAACAAGGCAAATAAAATAAATGCAATCCTAATGCCCACACTAGCACCTTTGTGCGTGGGGAATGTGCAAAACTTGGTTTGGAGATTCATTGCACACCTTTGAGGTTTTTAGAGATTCTAGGATCTAAAAAAGCATAGAGAATATCTGTAAAAAGATTACAAAGCGTGAAAATCCCACATAAGACAAGCACAAAACATTGGATAATGGGATAATCGTGATGAGCAATCGCTTGTATGCTATAAAGCCCAATGCCAGGTAAAGCGAAAATACTCTCAATAAGCAAACAACCCCCAATAAGCTCACCAATGTGCATACCAAATGCCGTAACAATCGGTATGAGCGCGTTATAGAGAATGTGCTTTGTGATAATCTTGTATCGTGGGAGATTGCGAAGCTTGGCATACAAAATATGATATTGTGTCCGTGCTTGAAGCATATTAGCGCGGATAAGACGCGCGTTGATACAAATTGACATCAATGCAATACTAATAGTAGGCAAGATAAATGAGCTCAAGCTCCCATCACTCACTGCTGGTAGCCATTGCAAAGAAACACAAAAGATTGCGATGAGCAAAAGTGCAAGCCAAAAATTTGGCACACTTACGCCGATGAGGCAGAGAATCTGCAGGGCTTTATCAAGCCATTTACCCTCATAGATTGCGCTTATGATTCCAAGCGGGATAGAAAGAGCAAGCGTGAGCAAAAATCCAAATAACACAAGAAGTAGAGTGTTTGGCAGATAATAAAAAAAATCTGCTCCCACACTCCTCCCACTCATATAAGAAGTGCCAAAATCCCCACTAAACACCGCACCTAGCCACAAAAAGTATTGTTCCAAAAGCGGTTTATCAAGCCCAAACTCTTCTCTAAGCTCTGCGATGAGTTGGGGAGTTTGGGGGATATGAGAATTTAACAAAAATTGTGCGACTGGGTCTGTGCCACCTAGACGCAAAAAAGCAAAGATTGCAAATGAAGCGATGAGCAAAATGGGGATAAGACTTGCAAGTCGTTTGATGATATATGAAATCATTTATACAATTCCCAAAATGGTATTTCATAGCTTAAAACACCCATTTGTATGCCTTTAATATCGCTACTAGCAATAGCTTTGTTGCGTTGTGCTGTGAGCGGAATATACACATAGCTTTGAGACAAAAGATGCAAAATCTCTCTTAACATAGCTTGAGCGTTGCGAGAATGGGGATTTTGGCGTAAAAGTTTGGTGATGAGATGGTGAATCTCCTGGATATTTGCGACTCCAGCTTGCGCGCTAAAGTCTATGTGGCTTGGTGTGAGCATAGAGTAGAGGATACTTAAAGGCTCATAAGGCACGCCCCAAGTGTCATTAAAAGAGAGTTCAAAATTCCCCTTTAGCTGTCTATTACGATAGATTGTTGGCTCACTTGCGCTAAGCTTTAACTCAATCCCAAGACTCTTTAGCTCATAGGCAAGAATCTGGGCAAGCATTTTTTGGGCTGGACTATCGCCACTATAAAGCAATTCTAGTGTGAGAGGCGTTTGAAGCACAGGATTTGTTTGGGCAAGGAGAGCTTTAGCTTTGGGCAAATCTGGCACTTGGCATGGTGTAGGTGCTAGATTCTGTATTGTTTGGCTTGTTTGCTTGGATTGGGCGATGGCTGTTGTATCAAACTCTGGCAGTGTATCGCGTGTGATAAACAGCCAATCGGTGCAAGATTGCATATCTCCATACACACCACTTACTAACTCTTGTTTATTAATAGCTCGCGCAATAGCCTCTCGAATATTAAGAGGGATTTTGGTGGAATTTAGCACCAAGGAAGTGGTAAAAATCGGTGGCGAGAGATAGGTTTTTAATCGCTTATCGTGGGCAACCTGCTGAAACATCTCAATGGGGATTGTATCATAGCCATAGATGAGATCAATCTGTCCGCTTTTTAACGCGCTAAGCTTGGTATTGGGGTCAAAAATCACGCGCATAAAGATTGTATCAAAGTAGATTCCATTGTAATGTGCCTTGTCCCAATAATACGGATTTTTGGCAAAGCTATCACTCACCCCTAGTTTTGAATCTATCAGCATATACGCACCCGTGCCTATGGGTTTAGGATCGTGTTTGACAAGGTCAAGATCCTTAGGAAATGCACTCGGGGCTAAGAACCTAAAAGGGCGTATGAGTGAAAGTTCATAAATTGTCGGTGCGTAGGGGTATTTGAGATGTAACTCAATGTGAAAATCATCAATTTTCTTTACAGAATCTAGCGCGTGGATTAGCCCACACCACGAATGCCTCACTCTATTTTTAAGAATAGATTCAAAGTTCAGCACCACCGCATCGGCATTAAACACCTCACCATTAGAGAATCTCACGCCTTCACGCAAAACAAATCCATACACTTTGCCATCACTACTAACCTCCCACGATGTCGCCAGAGAGGGAATAAGCACGCCATTTTTATCCAAACGCACTAACCCTTCATAGAGCATATTTTGTGCAAACATCGCATTAGTGTTGTAGCCTTGGGGATTGAGCGCGCCGACATTTTGACTTATGGCTACTCGCAATGTATTTTGGGCATTAAGGATAAAACAACACAAAAAAAGACAATATAAGGTTTTATAAAATGGCATTTTTGTATTATCCTTTTTGGCAAAAGTAAAAAAGCATTGTAACAAAAAAATTATCCAATATTGAGGAATTGTGATGACAAACTTCCTAAGAGTTCGTGGGCGATATGTGTTGCTTTATATCTTTGCTTGTGCGCTCATATATGCTAAGGAAATACGATATTTACAAGATTCTATCACAACCAATTCTAGTTTAGAAACTGATGTGGCACATATACATGGCAATGTGAGTGTGGTAGATTCTCAAGATGTGCGCCAATCCCCAAACACCAAGCTCACCGATACGATTAAAAAACTTGCTGGTGTGAGAATCCAAAACGATGTGGGTTTCAATCCCCGTCCAAATATCGTCATACGCGGGATTAATCATGGCACACTTATTATGCTTGATGGCGTGATCCTTAGCGACCTAGAAGGCGAAAACAGAATCCTAAACCAACTCTCGCTCTATGATATAGAACGCGTAGAAGTGGCTAGGGGAAGCTTCTCTAGTCTTTATGGAGCAGGGGCGATAGGTGGAGTAGTGCAGTTTATCACCGCAATGCCCAAAGGCTTTACTTCCCAAGTTCTCGCAGGCTATGGTAATGAACTAGTGCGTGATAGTGCTGATACCAATCTACTTAGACTCTATGCCTCTGTGGGCGATGCACTCTTGGAGGGGCGTTTGCGCCTAAAACTTAGTGGTGGCTATACCCAAAGCGGAGGCTATGCGAGCTTCCCCACATATCTTGCCCCCACAGATACAAGCCTCGCTAATAACCCAAATCTTAGTGGGTATTATACCGACAAGGCTGGTAACTACATTATTGGCACTGGTGGCAAACGCGCATATCGCACCTATGATGTGCGCCTCAAAGCAGAATACGACATAGGCGATGTGGGGCTACTCTCGGCAATGGCAAGCGTGTCTAATCATTCTTATGATTTTGGAGATTTTATGAGCTATCTCTATGACAATTCTACACAAAACCCTACACATCTTATTGATGACAAGGATTATTTTGTCGGGTCTGGGCTAGGTGGCATAGGAGATTACACACATATTTTGGGAAGTCTTAGCTACACGCACACTTTGGGTGCAGATTCACTGCTTAAAGTCTCGCTCTCTAGTCTCAATCTCCTAAGTCTTTGGCAAGATGCCAATCGTGATGCAGGAGGTAATCGCTTCGGCGGTGCAGGCACTACACAAGATATAGATTCTAGCAGTAATTATCTTGATATACTCTTTAGCACACATTTTTTAGAACGACATACTTTAAGCACCGCAGTGCAGTTTCGCTACTATACTTACACACAAAAGCAACGCAATATGGCAAATTGGCGTGATTCTTCCACACGTCTTGAGAGCTTCCGTGGCTTTGGGCAAAAGGCGTTTGTAGCATCTGGCTATGTGCAGCTAGATTCACAATGGTGGCAAAACTTCTCTACCAACATCGGTGTGCGCTACGATTATTGGCGCAACTATGGAGGATATTTCTTTAACCACACAGAGCAAAACCGCGACAATATAGAATCTCACACTTCCTCTTTAAGCCCAAAGATTGGAATTTCTTGGTATATTACCCCCACTTGGATTTTGCGCTCTAGCATTGGCACAGGCTTTAGAATGCCTACATTGCGTGATATGTATCAATTCACACACGCAAACAATATCTGGGCGATAAATCCTAATCTCACACAAGAGCGCGCACTAAGCTTTGAGGTGGGGAGCGAGTATTATGCAGATAGATTCACGCTTAGTGCGTATTATTTCCACACAGAGTTATGGGATATGATTTATCGCGCTGGTAGCGGCACACAGACTAATCCGTGGCAGTATGTCAATGCTGGGCTTGGGCGCATACACGGCGTGGAGCTGGAGGGAGAGATAGCATTGGGTCCAAATCTCAAACTTGGGGCTAATTACACCTTTACCAACGCGCGTATTTTGCAAAATAGTGCTATGCCATATACAGAGGGCAAACAACTCGCAGGCGTGCCAAGACATATGAGCAATCTCTCGCTCAAATACTTGCCCAAAAGTGGCTTTTATGGCGTAGTGTGGGCGTATTATGCTCCTGCGTTTTTTAGCGATGACAGAAATTCCCCACCGCTGAAAAACACCTATGGGTATTATGAAAGTCAATTTAGCCTTAATGCTAAAATCGGCTATGTATGGCAAAATGGCATAGATATTTCTTTAAGTGGGTATAATCTCACTAACAATCGCTATTATGATTTTTATCGTGTGGCAGGGGCAAGTGTATATGCACAAATCACATACAAACTACAATGACAAAAGGAGTCGGTGTGAGAGAGCAGTTTTTAGCAGATATGAGGGAGGTGTATGAAATATACGAGGAGAGTATGAGGGGGCATTATGCGTTTTATGAAGTAGTTTCTAGCACACAAGAAAATATCTCTACAAGCTTACAACGCAATAAGATTGCGGATAATGAAAAATATTTAGAAAAAACAAGCCATAGGGATTTGCTAATGCAACTCTGCACACGGCTCGATATACAGCCCACCCGCGAACATTTTGTCGCGCTCATAGAGCGCATCGTCAATCTCCGCGAGGACGCAATCCTAGAAGTGCTCAAATCCCTAAACAAATCGCCCAAAGAGATTGCAAACGCACGCGCTATGTTGCTAGAGTATGTCAGCGCGTATTATGCCACCGCTCACGCTCAAATACTGCACACTATAGAATCTAAACAACTACTCACACCATTTTATCGCGAGATTCTCGCTAGCACATACAGAATCGGACTCTGTATGAATGCGTTTTTTGCCCTGTGGGATAGGGAGTTTATCCATGGTATAAATGTGCGCCTTAGCGAACTTTTTAGCTTCGAGGAAGCATTAAAAATCTTAGAGCCGACTATGGAATGTGATAGTGCGGGTAATAATGTCCAGCGCACCTATTCTCTACCTTGCCACCCACATACACCGCTCACGCGCGAAAGTAGATTCTCGTGTGTGCCATACATAGAGGCGTTTCCCAAAGAGGTAGAAGCGATTATCAAAGCAATAGAAGTGAGTATGCAAAACCTCAAAAATTTAGAAGATCCTATCTTTGGGTGCGCACAAGCCTATATGCGATATTTTGAGGCACTCAAAAATGCGTGGAGCTGCACAGATAGCACACAGCTTATAGAATCTTGGCGTGCTGTGGATTATGCGTGGATGCGTATCGATGCACCCTTACAAATCGGACACCCACTAGAGTATTACGAAGATGTGTATCGCCATGCAGTCGCACCAGAATGGGATTTGCGCCTTTGTGTGCCTAACGACAATAAAGGCATATATGCACTTGATGTCGCCCAAGGGATTAAACACATCTTTGCCTTGCTTGCTGATAGCTTAGGGTATGAAGCACGGAGTAGAGCATTTGTAGAACATAGCTTAGAACAAAGCAAAGTGTATGAATCTATCCCGCTTTTGTTTTTTGGAGCAGAGAACAATGGGCTTTTTAGTGCGCAAGTCGTGCCAAATGACGAAGTCGTAAGCCACAAAGAGGGCAAGAAAATCTTTGCTTTTCCTTTGCGTATCATCGCCCAAGCACGTGCTAAACCTCAAATGCGCTTAAGCTATGAATTTTTTAGCAAGGAGTTTATCGCACGAGGAAGAGAGATTTTGTTTGATAATGAGAATCTGTGGCATAGCGTGTATGACATCAGCACCAATGGGCATGAGTTTGGGCATATTTTGTGGATTGATGAGAGCAGTGAAGACATGATGAATACAAGCGGAGAGTTCAAAAACATTGAGGAGTTTAAGGCGACAAGCGGAGGAATTGTCGCGTATCTACTAAGCTTTAGCCCACTTGCAGAGATTTTGCGAGATAACCTATGCAATCTCGCACAGATTAACCCACAGCAGTGCCTAAACGCGCTAGAGCAGAGCACAGAAGTGGAAAAAGAGATATGGGAAGCACTCTTTGATGATTGCCTAGGGCGAGCAGTGAGACTAATGGCGTGGCGTGAAAATCTCGAGGTGCGTCCGTATTACTGCGAGGGGATTATCCATTTGTGCGGTGGTTTTCAGAGTGGGGTGCTGGAATTTGATGAATCTAAAGAGTTTGGCAAACTTAAGATTAATCGCACGCGTTATGTGGAATTGGCACTATGGTATCTAAACACCTATGTGAATCTCGCCACACATTACCGCGACAAAAAGGACGCTAAAGAATGGCTTGAGCAATTTTGTATCAATGAGCAAAGCAAAGGTGTGCGTGTGCTACACCCACAAGTTAGCGCGTTTGTAGCACATTATTTCACGCGTTATGTCGCTATCGGGCAAGAAATTTATGAGGGCTAGGAAATTATGCAAACTTGTAAGAATCTAAAAGCCCCTTAGAACATATCTCGCAAACGCGCTTTGCCAAACTCCACACCGGGCTGGTCATAAGTATTGATTTCTAGCGCACAACCCGCACACGAAGTCAAAAGCTCATAATACATCACCAACGCTCCAGCATTGTATGCACACACCTTATCCACCACGATAGAATCTGTAGGGATTTCTTGGGCTTGGAGGGTTTGCATAGTCGCTAGGCACTGCTTATCTAGCAATGTTGCAAAACTCGCACCATTGATAAAATCGCTGGATTCTAAAAATTCTAACTTTTTTTGAGGAATGCGTGGCTTGGGGTAGTGTTTGGAGCTAAGTGAGATGAAAGTTACGCTTTTGTCTCGCGGACCCTGCACGATGAGCTGCAAAAACGAATGCTGGTCGATACTTCCCACTAGCGCGACAGGTGTCAATCCCACAGATTGTTTGCGTGCGTTGAGCTTACCCAAACTCTCTGCCCATAGCTGCACATACCACGCGTTAAACTCCTTAAATACGCTAGAATACGAAAAAAGCACATTTATAGGATACTGCTCACGATTTTGCACAAGATAGAGAGCTTTTTGGAGGATATGATCCTCCTTGCGTTCAAAAAACCTCGAGGCAAGCTCACGCGCACCCTCTAAAATCTCTTTGACCTTGTATCCTAAGAGCATAAGAGGTAGGATTCCCACGCTGCTTAGCACCGAAAACCTCCCACCCACATTTTTATCAATATTGATAAAGGCAATTTTTTGCCTTTGACACCATTTTTGAAGCGGCGAGTTGGTATCTGTGATAGCTAGGAGGTGGGATTTGTTTTTGGGTGCTAAAAGCTCATATTTTTCTAGCACATACTTAAAAAGTGAAGAAGTCTCAATCGTGCTACCGCTTTTAGAAATCACGATAAATAATGTATTTTTGACCTTGAGCTTTTTGAGTGCATCACTCACTGCAAAGCAATCAGTGCATTCTAAAAATCGCAATTTTATAGCATTGCGCTCGGGTAGTGAGCAAAGCATAGAATCTAGGGCTTTTAATCCCAGCGAGCTTCCACCCACACCGATGATGACAAGGTTTTTGAGTTTGGCTACCAAATCCTTGTGTTTTTTGATGTAGTTTTGTGAATCTTGCAATGCCTTCTTGCTAAAGGGCAGCTCATAATAACCACTTGTATGCTGGAGACGCTCTTGCTTGATAGATTCAAACACATGTTCGATATTCTGCACGCTACCCTTGTGTGTGGGAGTAAAGGATTGTTTAAATGTTAGCATAGATTACCTTTGTATTAATGTGTGAGAGCATATACACTCATATCCACAAGACGCGTAGAGTAACCCATCTCGTTGTCATACCAAGCCAAAACTTTGGCACTCTTACCAATCACTAAGGTTTTATCTGGGACAAAAATCGCACTATATGGCGATCCGATAAAATCACTTGAGACACATTTTTCTTCATCGACATAGATAATATCTTTCATGCTTGTGTGCTGGACTTGCCTAAAGAGTTCATTAATGCTGTCTTTATCAGCTGGCTTGTTGAGATTCACGCTCAAATCCACAAGGCTCACATCTGGAGTTGGCACACGCACCGCAAAACCATTGAATCTCCCTGCAAGCTCGGGGATTACTAACCCCACGGCTTTAGCTGCACCCGAACTCGTGGGGATTATGTTGAGCGCAGCAGCGCGCGCACGACGAATATCTTTGTGCTTGACATCAAGCACATTTTGATCGTTTGTATAGCTATGTATAGTCGTCATTAGCGCACTTTCTATCCCATAGGCATCGTGCAGGACTTTGGCGATGGGCGCAAGGCAGTTGGTGGTGCAAGAAGCATTTGAAATGACGCTCTCACCTTTGTATTGCGTGTGATTAACACCATAGACAAAAGTCGGTGTATCATCAGCTGGCGCAGAGATGATGACTTTTTGCACACTGCCTCTGATATGCGCGCTTGAGGCTTGCAGAGAGTTGAATTTGCCTGTGCATTCTATCACGCCTTGTGCGCCATATGCACTAAAATCCAGTTTTGCAGGATCTCTGTCTGAAAGAATTGCCACCTGATTATTGCCTATTTGTATCGTATGATCATTGATTTTTTGCACCGCATACCTTCTATGCACCGAATCATAACGCAATAAATGCACGAGGGTATCAACAGATGCCGTAGTATTGAGTGCTACAAGCTCTATATCCTCCCTTGTCCCGATAATGCGCGCCGTGCATAGCCCAATCCGCCCTGTTCCATTAATAGCGACTTTAACCGACATAATGCTCCTTTACATTAAGAAAATATCCTAATATTATAAAGGAAAAAAGATAAAAAAATGAAGTTTTATTGATTTGTGCTAAAAATCTAAGTAAAATCCCCACATTTATTTGTCCTCGTAGCTCAGCTGGATAGAGCGTTCGATTCCTAATCGAGAGGTCATGCGTTCAAATCGCATCGAGGACACCACCTTTAAGACTTCTTTTACCTACAAAACCAAGGATTTTTTATGCAACTCATTCTAGCTACCTCTAATCCGCACAAAAAAACCGAGATTGAGGCAATCTTTGCCACGACATTGCCGCATATTGAGATTATAAATTTTAGCGAGATTCTAAGCCCCTTTGAGATAGAAGAAAATGGCACGAGCTTTGAGCAAAATGCCACAATCAAAGCAAAAGCGGTCTATGAAGCCTTATTGATAGCGCGCGGAGAAGGCGAATACCTCGTGTTAAGCGAAGATAGCGGGCTATGTGTCGATGCGCTAGGTGGAATGCCGGGGATATATAGCGCGCGTTTTAGTTTTGTAGAATTTGGAGATAATAGCTGGCAGAGCAAATCCCAACATTTGCACAACCTCTCCCTTGATGAGCGCAACCTCACGCGTGTAGTCTATGAGCTACAATCTCGTAACCTTAGAGAATCTCACGCGAGTTTTGTCGCTAATGTCTGCCTTATGGGATCTTTACAGGGGCATTTAGTCCATAAAAACTTCCAAGGTGTGTGTGAGGGCAAAGTCATCACCACTCCACAGGGCAATATGGGCTTTGGCTACGATCCGATTTTTGTGCCAAAAGACTATACCCAAACTCTCGCACAGATTGAAACCAAAAACGAGATTTCACATCGGAGGAGGGCGTTGGTGGAGTGTGGGGAGTATATGGAGATGTGTGTGCGGAGCTTGTATAGATTCTAGTGTTTTAGGCATTCGGCTTTTTGCTTCGCTTACGCTCACAACAGCAAGCTAAGGAGACTTTTTAGGGAATCTACGCACTCGGTTTGCCCGCTGGGATTTATTCTGCGTGCAAGCCGAATTTCTAGAATCAGTGAATCTAAAATTCCTCGCCGATCCCAAGCACCAAACACTTATCAAATCTCGGCAATACGCACAAAAGATAAATAAGATGATCCACCCCAAGCTCTTGTAAATCGCTAAAATACCGACTATCTACACTAAAATACCTATCTTGCTCATCAGCAGGGCTAAATTTCCCACCTATCCCCACGCCTCCAAGCTCGCTGTATTTGAGAAACGCGCTGATATACACACGACTTAGCACAAGTGCGCCTTGGAGCTTGGATTTTTGGGTTTTATCTAGGGCATCATACGCCTTGTGTCCGATGAGGATTCTACGGCTAAATCGCGCATATTGCCCATTTGCAGAATTTTCCTCAAGCTTTTCATACACTGCTTGCAAAGAGGGAGCATATCGCCCAAAAAAATACTTGCCATCTTTTGGATTAGTGTAGGGTGCATTAGAGTTGCGCCCTCGCTCATCGCCACCACCATACTCAAAATCCTGCTCTAGCTTTGGTGGGCGGATTGTGAGGGTTGATTCTTCTTGAGGGTAGGCGTGTATTGCACACACGCACAACACTATCAAAAGCCACGCTCTTAGCATACCATACATCACGGATTGAGCGAACTTACCCACATAACGCAAAACAAAGCAAGAAAACAAAAGCAACGCTTTTGCAATAACATTCATAACTTTATCCGAAAAAAACTACTACCGCTTCCGCTAAAAAACCAACCACTCCCAAGATCTTTAGACACAGATTCTAGCTCTGGAGCAATACATAGTGCGCTAGTGTAGAGGTCGTTAAGCTCCTCTAGTGTGTGTTTTTGGAGGATTTGCGCACTTGGAGTAGCAAGCCATTCTCTCGGAAGTGGGCTAAAGGCGCGGTTTTTGGTAGCAAAGTCTCTATACACTGCTGGTGTAGAGCACACAATCTCTGGTGTATAGATCTCAAACTCGGGGAGATTCTCCACAAAGGATACAACCTCCTCGCCCACACCTCCGACATTCGCGCTTGGCGTGCGTTGCAAAAAAAACGCCACATCAGCCCCACATCTTTGTGCGATAAAGGCATAATCCTCCACATCTAGCTCTAGCTCACAAAGCTCACACACACTATGCACAAAACTCGCAGCATTAGCACTCCCGCCACCTAGTCCCGCACCCTCTGGTATATGTTTTTGCACACAAACTTTGAGAGATTGTATAAAATCCGCTATTTCAGAATCCACACGCCCATTTTTTGCGAGTTCCTGCATAGCACACTTTGCTTTATAAATCGTGTTGGATTCTATATTGCAGCCAAATTCTCCCTCTAGCACAAAACCCTTAGAGCTGGATTCTACACTTAGTGTGTCAAAAAGCGCACCTTTTGCGATAACAAAACGCGATGAAAGGAGATGAAAGCCGTCTTCACGTCTTCCAATAATTTTAAGAAAGATATTAAGTTTTGGATAACTCTTAGAGATAAGGGGTTGCATACTATTTCTTTTTGATAGTTCCCACCTTTGGCAAAGTCAATTCCCTCGGTGCGTTGATGGAAGCCTGTTGATTTTGCATAGCAATGGCATCTTTGAGTTCAGAACGCAGGATAAGCATACTAGAAGGAGCTTTAAACCCTAATCGCACGCTGCCCTTGTCAATAGAAATAATTTTTATCTCTATATCATCGCCTATCATCACACCATCATCTTGTTTTCTCGAGAGTATCAGCATATGGAATCCTATTGTAAAGGTATCGCACCTCTTTGTTTGCTAAAACTTCAATTATAGAAAAAAATTCCTCAAAATAAGTTTTATATACACCACTTTTTGTGTTTTGGAGAGAGAATTTCGCACCATTGGCTATAAGATGCTTGTGTTTAGGTAGCCAAAGGCTAGGACAAGAGAGAGCTTTTTGAGAATCTAGCACAAAAAACGGATAGCACACCGAATCTATCTCGATATGATAGAGGGGCTGTGTGGGAGATAAGAGGCTTATACTGCCTTCAGAGATTCTATGCAAGGCACTAAGCACACCATCTACGCCAAGTTTTTGTGCGATAATCTCACCTAGAGAGCGCACATACGCACCTTTTGACACACTAACTTCAAAGCTTAAAAATGGGTGATTATACGCACATAGGGTGATTTCATACACAGACATTGTGTCTGTTTCTAGTGCGAACTCCACACCTTCACGCGCAAGCTTGTAGGCACGCGTGCCATTGATATGTTTAGCACTAAAACGTGGTGGAGTGTAAGACACCTCACCTTTGAGTGAATCCAAAGCTTCTAGCACCTGCGTTTGGCTAAATGGAGCGATTTGGCACACAGATTCTATACCCTCAATATCAAGTGTCGGCGAACTCGCCCCAAGCCACAATGTCGCTTTGTAACATTTAGGCGTGAGCTGTAAATATGGCAAAAGTCGCGTGTATTGCCCAAATCCTACAACCAAAAGCCCACTAGCAAAGGGATCAAGCGTGCCGCTGTATCCAGCTTTTTTTTCACCCACTCGCGCTTTGAGTTTATTGAGAAAATGATTAGAACTAATATTTTTAGGTTTGTATGCGGCGAGTAGGAGATTTTTCATACATTACAAATCTTAAGAATCTATACTTTTGATAGATTGCGCACTTTGTGCAACAAGAGTATTGATATGTTGGTAAGATTCTATCATACTCTGAATCTGTGTGGAAATGCTTAGTGTCGCTGCATTTTGTGTCGTAATGTTTTCTATGATATTATGAAGTGAATCTCGGACATTTTGGAGGCTTTGCTTTGAATCCTCACTTTCTTGGATAAGATTTTCAAAGGTTTGTGAGCTTTCTTGGGCACTATAACAAATCTCATCGATATTACCTGCTAAGAGATTGATACTCACCTCAATGTCTTTGAGGCTTTTTTGGGTAGATTCAGCAAGCTTGCGCACCTCATCTGCCACCACTGCAAAGCCTCGCCCATGCTCACCTGCTCGCGCTGCTTCAATCGCAGCATTGAGAGCTAAGAGATTAGTCCTACTAGCAATATCATCAATAAAATTTAGCACATCTTTAATCTGTGTAACGCTTCCCCCTAAGTCAGCAAATTTTGCACTAAGCGCACTTTGAAGCTCAATACTCTCACTAAGCTTACTAAAGAGATTCTGGAGGCTTTGACTTGTATGCTCAAATTGCTCCCTATCTTGTGTGATTTGCTCTTGAGATTGCGTGCTGTGTTCTATAGATTGTGTGATTGTGTGCATAATACCTGCACTAGATTCTAGGCTTTTAGAAATATCTTGCTCTAGTGTTGTGATTTGTTCTTTGAGTGTAGAGATTTTTTCACTAGGCAATGGTGTCGAAGTAGGTTGGGTAGTTTCTGGGGCAGTGTGTCTGCCCAATAAATTTATGCTCTTTTTAAAAGGCTCAAAAATCCCTATATCTCGGGTTTCCAAGTCTGCTAGATTCTGTGAAGTGTGGGGAGTGTCGCCTTTAGAAATATCCTTAAGGAGTATAGAAAACCCCTGCCAATCGCCTTTAAGACGCCTAAGAGAGACAAATACTCTCCACAATACCACACAAAGCACGATACACACAACTAATGCAATGATTCCAAAGACGATAAACGCGCCCTGTGTGCTTGTCAAGAAATCTTGAGAATCCCCCTGCCAATTCCCCAACACATCAGTAATGCCCTTGTTTGCCTTTTGGAGCAAAAGCACATAGATTTTTTGGAGGCTTTCTTGAATCTGCGCGATAAACTCTGCATTGGATTCTATCTCAAGTGTCTTATTTATCTGTTGGTAGTAGGACTGCAAACTTTGATCGTTTTTGACAAAACTCTCATTCCAGCTTTTTAACATTGCGACAATAAGGGCTTTGTTTTGAGAATCTTGGGGTGCAAGGAGGAGGTTTCCTAATCGCACATAGACCTGCCCGATAAAATCAAATTGTTCAAGCAAATCTTGGTTTTCCAAAAGTGGATCGGTGAAGCTATGTGTGGTAGATTTGGCACTAGAGTGATACGCACTTATGGCAAAAAACGCGCACAAACCCAAAAGCGCGACAAAGAATACACATATAATAATAAAATTGCTTTTAAGCGAGTAGGGTATGGGGAAGCTTTGGGCAAGGTCAAAGCCAGATTGTGGCAAATGCTCCTGTGCAGAAGCTTGCGTATCAGTGTAGCCTGTGGAAGTTTGTTCTTGCATAACAATCCTTTTACGAATTTTGATAGAGAATCCAGCAAATTATGTGCCATACTCTCAAATTCCAATATTTTTTATAGAATAACCAACAATTGCCGATATTTTGTGCATTTGCAAGGATTAGGATTAATGATGAAATATGTGTGGATTTTGTTACTTGGGCTAGGAAGTGCGTGGCTAGAAGCTAGTGAGGTTACCAAAAAAATGCGTGATATGGAATACAGCATGAATCTTATGCAAAAAGGCTTTTTTTACAACGATAAAGCACAAATTACTAAGGGATTAAAAGAATTTTCACAAGCATATGGAGAATTCAAAAAATATAATGTGTTTGACTATCTCAAAACCTCACAAAGTATGGAAGAAAACATCGTGCTTAACACCCTTAAACGCGATGAAGAAAATATCCAAGCACTCCAAGAAGCTCTGCAAAAAAATAAAATCTTAAAAGCTGCAGAGATTCACGCAGAGATACTGCACTCTTGCACCGTTTGCCACGCCATCACAAGAGGGTGGTAGGCAAATCAAGACAGAATCTAGCTTGTGTATGTGTGATGACTTCACTCCTCACTAGGCTGATTGCGCAAAATCGCAAGGCGAAGTTTCTCAAAAAGTTCATAAAGTCGTGGATTGGTGCAATGATTGACAAATTTACCCTTTGAATGTTCGCTAAAATAATGCCTAGATTCTGTGCGAGGCAGTGGCTTTGGCTCTAGGATATGACGCGGGACATAGGCTTTTGCCTCTTTGAGGGTGCTTAGAGTTGGGAACTTTTGAGGATATTGTCTTAAAGTCTGTATTATGTGCTTGCGTGTATAATTAAACTCTTGACAAAATGCTGGGTGCTTGGCGGCAAAAAAAAGCGTTTGGTTTTTGACAAAAATAAAGAGGATTTGCTCTTGCAAATAGGGCGTGAGATATGCTGCCTTAAAGAGATTAATCTCATCTTTGAGCAAAAGTTTAGAAAACTCTGGTTGTGATTTGAGAAAGGAGATGATATGCTTAGAATCTTTCATAACGCAATGATAGCATATTTTTTTGTGATTTTCACAGGCGGTGTGATGGTGGGCTGTGGGTATAAAACTAAGCCTTACTACGAACGTGGCGATAAGCAACCCCAAATTGACAAACAAGATTCACAACCCACACCACAAAGCATAAGGAGCATACATTCTACAAGCCTTAGTGAAGATGAGGGGGATTAGAGAATGGAAAGATTACATTATGATGTCGTAATAGTAGGGGCAGGAGTAGCTGGGCTGTATTGTGCGCGTCATTTGCCAAAAAACTTGCGTGTGTTATTACTATGCAAAAACCAGTCGTGGGAATGCAATACCTTCTATGCACAAGGTGGAATCACAATAGCAAGGGATATTGATGATATACCAATCCATATCCAAGATACTATCCTCGCAGGCTCACAGCTCAATGACACACAAAGTGTGCAAAAACTAAGCGCAGAAAGTTTGGGAATCTTAGAGGAACTACTCAATGATGGCTTTGGGTTTGATAGGGAGGAGAGCGGTGCATTAAGCTATACCAAAGAAGGTGGGCATTCTATCGCGCGTATCGTGCATTCTGGTGGAGATAGCACCGGACGCAATCTCCACACATTTCTTATGCGCTCTCTGGGGCATACACTTTGGAAAAGTGCGCGTGTAGTGGATTTGCTCCTAGAAGACGATAGGTGCTATGGTGTGAGCGTGCAAACCAAGAAGGGATTAGTGCATATTTATAGTGATCATATCGTGCTAGCAAGCGGTGGCATAGGCGGACTTTTTAAATATCATACTAATGCGCACACAATCGGTGGTGATGTGCATGGGATTATCCTTGAGCATGGTTTAAAGCTCGCTAATATGGAGATGTTGCAATTTCACCCAAGTGTATATGTGCAAACCAAAACTGCGCGCAAATATCTCATCAGTGAGGCTGTGAGAGGAGAGGGCGGCAAGATTATAGATTCTAAAGGTGAGCGGTTTTTGTTTGCGTATGATAAGCGCGGTGAGCTCGCACCACGCGACATTGTCGCAAGGGCTATCGTGGATTATTGTAGCACACACAATGAGCAGGCATTTTTGGATTTAGGGGCATTTAGCAAAGAAACCTTTAGCGCGAGATTCCCAAATATTTATCGTGAGCTTAGTGCGTGCAAACTTGACATACCAAATGACCTCGTGCCTATTTCTCCGGCGTTTCATTATTGTATGGGCGGGATTTTGTGCGATATTACTACAAGAGTGCAGGGTATGACAAATCTCTATGCCATAGGGGAGTGTGCGTATAATGGTGTGCATGGAGCAAACCGCCTTGCCTCAAACTCACTCCTAGAAGGACTTGTATTTGGCAAAGTCGCAGCGATGGAGATATTAGGCGCAGTGGGAAAAAATCCAGTGCGATATTTTCCCTTTGATGAAAATGTGCTGGAAAAAGAGGGTGATGCGCATCTGCGGGATTTGCTACGCAAGATTATGTGGGAAAAAGTGGGAATTGTCCGCACGAAAGATAAGCTAAATGCTGCGCTTGGTGGGATTGAGGTAATGTTAGAATCTAACATCGGACGTATGCTAAGCCTACGATTGCTTGTGGCACGAAATATTGTGTGCTCTGCATTGGCACGACAGCAAAGCTTAGGTGCGCATTATATCGTGTAAATTCTTTATAGAATCTTGACTTTTATATTTGAAATCACTATAATCACGCTTTTAGTTTATTTAATCTCGCAATGGGGTATCGCCAAGCGGTAAGGCACCTGGTTTTGGTCCAGGCATTCAGAGGTTCGAATCCTTTTACCCCAGCCATCTTTCTTTTTCTCTCAATGTTTTATCATATCGCGGGGTAGAGCAGTCCGGTAGCTCGTTGGGCTCATAACCCAAAGGTCGGGGGTTCAAATCCCTCCCCCGCAACCAATCTTTATCACTCTCTGTTTGAAAATAAATCAGAAAATGAGAATATGAAAAATAAATCCAAATTAAAGATAATTTTAGTAGTGGTGGCAGTTATTGCGGTCATAAGTTTTTTTAGTATATCTAGTAGCAAAACTATAATTACTGATGATGATAATGTAATCAAAATCAAAAAAGATGTATTGGGAAGTGTCTCGGAAAATACACAAATCAGACCAGAAATGGTTAAGTATGTTTTTGACAAACTTCAGGATGATTTTGAATACACATGCGAAGTAGGGGTTAGATGCAAAAATTCCAGAAGTAGCAATAGCAGGAATGTCCCTTCTGGATGGTAGATTTGATAAAATTGAGACATATGGCGATTTTTATAAAATTTTGAGGCGGACAAAAGGATGCTATCGATGTATGTAAGGTGCGTATAGCCGAAGATGCTATCATCGTAGCCATAAAGCAATGCGGTCTAGTAGAAAGCAATTTTGTTTCTTGTTTAAATGAACTCAAGGGTTCTCAACTAATATCCGCCAATGATCCGTATTTGGCAAATATGCCTACAGAAAACATAACAAATCCCGCAGAGAGAAGTTATTATATAGTGGATTGATTGCCGTGAGTTTGTGTAGGATGCTAGACTCAGAATGTATTGATGAGCTTATTGATCCTATTGATATGGAAGAAAATGACTTTGGGGATAACCTTACTTATTATGAAAGGGCTTTGGAGAATATCTATACACTCATCAAATGACAAAAGGGTGTTATTGTTACCGCAACTTCGGTAATTTCAAACAATGATTTATGAAAACTATAATTTTCAATCTTTTTTACTCATCTGCTCCCACTTGTTTTGCACCTTATTTCAACCTTTTGTGTATGATAAATTAGATTCATAGCAGATTTGTATCACAAAATGCTATAATATCAAGAAACGGAAAAAACTATGAAAACTCCTATATACCGGCTTATTTCTATTGTTTTTATGCTGTTTTTGTGTGCATGCTCAAGAGAATATTTGCAGGAGCAAGACTACCTAGCAAACCATTCTTTAGAAACCATCACAGCTATTTCTAGGGACTACAAAGACTCTCGCCCTACTCCGCACACAAAGATTTTATCTCCCAAGGATTCACTTATGCTACACAAATTCTCCCTCGCCAAACCAAAAGCCAAGCAAGTTTTTTACAAAAATGCACTGATTTATATCAACCAAAACCCCAAGGCTGCCCTACCTCCAAGTGTGAAATTAAGCGATGTGCTGGAGTTTTATACCACACCTGTGGCAAATGCTAAACCACCAAAACCCCTGCCCATAGCAAATAAGGATTTTCACAACCTCCAGCATACCTCAAAATCCTCGCTTGCGTGGTTAGGGCATTCTTCACTATACATAGTGCATAATGGACTACATATCCTTATTGATCCGCTCTTTACCTCCTATGCTTCGCCTGTATTTTTTGTCAATCGTGCGTTCAAGGCACACAAAACCTATACAAAAGAGGATTTTCCCAAGATTGACATCGTGCTTATCACACACTCGCACTACGACCATCTTGATAAAAAAACGCTCAAATCCCTTAAAGATAGTGTGTCGTATTTCATCGTGCCACAAGGTAGTGCGCAGATTCTCATCAAGTATGGAATCGCTCATGAAAAAATCATCGAGCTTAATTGGTGGGAAGGCGTGCGCTCTAGTGCCCATAACCTATGTATCACTGCTACCCCCAGCCAACATAGCACAAAACGACTGGGCTATGAGGCAAACACCAGCCTATGGGTAAGCTATGCCTTAGAACTTGGAGAGAAAAAAGTATTTGTGAGCGGTGATGGTGGGTATTACACACACTTTAGGGAGATTGGCGAGTATTTTGGTGGGTTTGATCTCGCGCTACTAGAAAATGGACAATATAACAAAGCATGGCAATACTCACATTCATTCCCAGAGCAGACGCTTCAAGCGGCACAAGATTTGAAAGCCAAAGTGGTGCAACCCATACATTGGGGGAGATTTAGCGCAGGAAGTCATGCGTGGAATGAACCAGTGGATATTCTCAAAAAACTCACCGAAATTGCAGGGGTTGGTTACAATGTCCCACAAATTGGCGAAATCTACTACATCGGCGATGAACCCAAAAATACATTGTGGTATAGATTCTAGATTTTGACCGCACCTATTTACAAACACTAAAGTTTGTATTATAATCAAACTCTCTAACACCAAAACAAGGAGCTTATTAATGGATATCTGTGTCATCAAACGAGAAGGAAATATCTACCACCCTAAAGGCTATAACATTGAACTTATCTTGTGGAAACAATCTGTGTTTTCGCGCACCAAAAATCTGTTTATAGGCACGAAGGGGGGGGGCAATTGTAACGACCTATAAAATCTTTGGACAAACCCTCTATACTCACACCACTCAATTTTCCCTAGGATTACGAGTTAATGACGCAAGCCGTAGCTTAGGCAAAGCTATGTTAGATTCACAAACACAAGAAAAAATCCAAAAACTTTGTGAAAACTTAGATAACAAAAGTAAAGTTATAGTGCAAACATTACTCAATCGTTGCAAAGAAGCCTACACACAAGGCAAAGAAATATATACCGACATAACTCTAGAAGAATCTCAAGAACTAGAACAAATTGGGCAAAGATTCTATGGGAGCATTGAACAATTGAGCTACAAACCATATCGTTATGGGCATTATCTATTACCCACCAACTTCTTTGAAATAAGTGTCCTATGGCACGAGCACAGCTTAAGTGAGCTGGAATCTAGTACTCTTGCTAAAATGAAACACAAAGACATCATCGATGTGGGAGCGTTTGTGGGCGATAGTGCATTGGTTTTCCAAAAATACACCGATAAACATATCTATGCTTTTGAACCCACAAATGAGAATTACACATTTTTGCTCCAAACTATCCAGCTCAACAATGCCACGCGCATTATCCCTA
>DXIN01000025.1 GCA_019112865.1 Candidatus Helicobacter avicola | reverse complement strand
CAAGGTGATAATCCTCTCCCCAAAGCCTAACTTTTTGCCAAGCTCTATACGCCATACTCGTTTTGGGATAAACCAAGATAAGACTTTGTAAGCTAATCTTTTGTAATAATACTCTAGCATTGGCTCTCCTTGCAGAATCTACGCCTTAGGGCGAAATGCCGTGATGACTTGTGTATTTGGCTCGATATAGGCTCCACCTATGAGATCTATACAATATGGTATCGCCGGAAATACTGCTTCCAAACACTCTTTGATACTCTTTGGCTTACCCGGAAGATTGAGTATGAGGCTTTTGCCACGCACACCTGCACTCTGTCTTGAGAGGATTGCTGTAGGCACATATTGCAGGCTCACTGCGCGCATTTGCTCCCCAAATCCCGGCAGCATTTTTTCACACACACTTTGGGTAACTTCAGGGATAATATCTCGCGGTGCAGGTCCCGTGCCACCGGTAGTAACGACTAAATCACACCTATCCTCATCACACATTTTTTTCAAGCTAGATTCTAAAGGTGCAAAATCATCGCTCACCACCTCATACACGAAATGACATTTATTGGCGATGAAACTATTTAGCACTTCCTTAATCGCTTTGCCAGAAATATCCTCATACACGCCACTAGAGGCTCTATCGGAGGATACCAAAATTCCTATTTTGATGACTTGCATCAGCACTCCTTGTCGATAAATTCCACAATTTCCTGCGGATTATTGAGATCTAGCACCTTGAGGTTTTTGAGTGTAGCTACATCTGTGGATTCTCGCAGTTTCCTATCCATAGCAATCGCTACACCATAATCTAAATACGCGCAATCAAGCTCCTCGCGCGCTACAATAATACGCTTGTAGGGCAGGTATCTAAGTCCCTCAATAAGCACATAATCACACGCACTAAAAAACTCTAATACACGACTAAACTCACGCAATTCATACGCACTATCAGGCTGTGTGCAAAAGCCAAAAATCACACTTTTGCGTGGTGAGATTACTGCGACATTTTGCGCTACACACGAAAACTTATAACTATCTTTGCCCTCATTTTTACCTTGTGTATCAAACTCTGCTTTATCCTTTGGATCATGCTTGATGATTGCCACGCTTTTGCCATTATTTCTCAAGATTTCTGCAATTTTACAAATAAGAGTGGTTTTGCCACTATTGCTTTTGCCACTAAAGGCGATAATTTTTGGCATTAGCCAAGCACCCCGCTACCCTCAATAGGCGTGCTACGGCTAAGCGCAAACACTCTCTGCGCACCTACAATATCGTATTTCCAAATAGGTGCATTTGCCTTAAAATCCTCGATAAACTCCTCATAGAGCGCAAGAGCCGCCTTGCGTTGCTTAGAAATCACTGCACACATATAGGAACTCTGCGTATGTGCTACATCACCCACAGAATGCGCCATAAGTAGCACCGCACCCATTTGTGTGGCTTTTGTCTGCCAAGATTCAAACCACTTATGTAGCAATGGCTCATACACATCAAAACTCAAAGCAGATACTATCGTAGTGCGATTTGCCTGCGATAAATCGGTATTGTTTAGCAAATCCTCACTCGCTTTGCTGTGCGTTGTTGGGTTGTCTCCTGCGTTGCAAAAACCCAAACTCTTGTTTTTGGATTCTATCTCCTTGGATTCTTCTTGGCGCACGATACCTGTAAAGATACACAACGCACCACAATTTTGCTCTTTAGCAAATTCTTCCCATTCTTGGTAGATTTTGGTCGTTGGTAAAGAACCCTGATAAAGTCTCAAATACTGCATTATCCACCGCACACAGGAGGCAAAATAATGACTTTATCACCACTTTTGAATGCAAAGCCCTCATCTTTGATAATCTCATTATTGACTGCCACTGCACAGATTTTGAGCCATTTACTAAGCTCTGGCTTTTGGGCAAGAGTATCCTTTAGCTCTTGCATATTGGCTACTTCTAGCTCAAGCGGTGCTTGCATACTCAAAGGTCCTAAAAACTCTACTCGTATCATTCCTACCTCCTTTATTCCATAAGATTGCTTACAAAAAATCGCGAAATACCAAAAGTGGCACGACTGCACCTTTGGGCAAACTCTCACCATTTTCTTGTAGTATAGCAAATGCTGTATGCGCGCCGAGATTCTCAATCATTGAGCTTTGTAAGGTTTTTTTGCGTGCAAAACTCGCATATAATTTACCTTCACGCAGTTGCACATCGCACGCGCGAAACTCCATTCGAGAATCTGTGCGCACTGCTTCATCAAGCAAGGTCGCTTCAAGGATAAGCTGCTGTGTCTTGGCACCACATAAGCGTGCGAAAATAATACGTCCAAAGAGCAAAAATGTCGCTGCACACGAGTTGGGATAGCCGGGCAAACCAAAGATATGTGTTTGCTTGCTTCCATTGGTGTAGATTCCATAGGCTATGGGTTTTCCGGGCTTTAGACGCACACCTTTAAACACAATCTGTGTTTCTTGCGCCATAATATCTTTGGTAAAATCAAAATCCCCCACGCTCATACCACCTGTGGTAAGCAAAATATCACATTGTGTGAGGGCTTGGCGATAGAGTACGCGGATAGATTCTCTATCATCGCCTACTTTAGGATAGAGTATGCCCTCGCCCCCTAGAGATTCTACAAGGGCGTTTAGCAGGTGATT
Organism: Candidatus Helicobacter avicola; assembly: GCA_019112865.1. Taxonomy (GTDB): domain Bacteria; phylum Campylobacterota; class Campylobacteria; order Campylobacterales; family Helicobacteraceae; genus Helicobacter_F; species Helicobacter_F avicola. The sequence goes on along the minus strand of DXIN01000025.1, from coordinate 72,172 downwards.
ATTGACACTTCTTAGGACATTGCTATATTCACTCTCCTCGCCTACCTCAATGATTTCATCACCTATGGTCAAAATTCCTACTTTTGGCTTTTGCACTACTTGCACAAAAACCTGATTTAAATCTGCAAGAAGCCCTATCTCAAAAGGTGTAATGCGCGTGCCAGATTCTAAGAGTTTTTGTCCTTTAGTATAGTTTTCACCCACTTGACGCACCCACTGCTTGGGTTTGATGACTTGGTTATGATTTTTTAGTCGTATAAACTCTTTGCCATGGGATTGCCACTCATCAATATCCTCACGCAAAATCATCGTATCCGCACCATTTGGCATTCGCGAGCCAGTGTAGGTGCGGATAGTGTGCTTAGGTTCTAAGTGAAATTCTTGCTTTATTCCTGCATTGTTGGTTGCTTGGATACAAAGTCCTTCGTTGCGTAAGGTTTCTATATCTGCACTCGCAATCGCATAGCCGTCCATACTAGAAGTTGGCACAGGTGGGACATTCTTGGAAGCAAAAATATCTTGGGCTAAATAGCGATTGTGTGCTTGGGTAAAAATGATTTTTTGGCTAGGAAGTGAGCAGACAGGGGTTGTTTGCAAGATCTCCACTGCTTCATCATAGCTAATCATTGTGCGCATACCATACTCCTTAAGAACTTAAAACGGATATATATTCTAAGATATTTCTCTTAAGTCTATCATTAAAGCACCAAAACACTTCATAGCAAATGACCCATTTTATGTTTTTTAATCTCTAAATATTGCTTATTGTGCTCATTGCAACCTACAATGATGCTCTGTCTGCTAACCTTGGCATATTGTGCTAGAGAATCTACCTTGAGTGGATTGTTGGTCAAAAGCTCAATTTCCTCTATGCCAAAGGACTTAAAAATCGCCCCCACAATCTCATAATTCCTGCAATCACTAGGCAAACCAAGCTTGAGATTTGCCTCAATAGTATCTAAGCCCTTATCTTGTAAGGCATAGGCATTGACCTTATTAAAAAGCCCTATACCTCTACCCTCCTGACGCAGATACAAAAGCATACCACCTTCTTTGTTGGCATAAATTGCCCTCATAGAATGTGCCAATTCCTCCCCACAATCACATTTGAGCGATCCAAACACATCACCAGTGAGACATTCAGAGTGCAAGCGCACCAGAGGAATCTTGCCAAGGTGCTGGGTAAAAACCACAAGATGCTCTTTAGGGGATTGAGAAAAGTTTGTGTGTGAATCTATCTCTTGTGGGTATTCCTTAAAGCTTTGAATCCAAAAATTCCCATATTTAGTGGGAAGTTTGGCTTTTTGTGAAATTTCAAAATTCATAAATATTCCTTCGTTCTAAAATGAATAGTGCAAACTTAGCATCACACCATTATCGCCTTGTCGCGAGCGTGTGGGGCTAAGTCGTGTGTAGAAAACATTTTTATTAATCCCAAGTCGCTCATCAAGTCTTGTAAGATCAATAAGTGCTCCCACAGGATCCATAAGGAGCAGGGTAAAATTCCCAAGGAAACGAGAATTTAGCAATGTGCGATTGTTTGCATAGATGTGCATACTTGCTTGATAAAACATCTCGCCAAAAATCGCGCCAAAAGCGGGGGTAACAACCAAATCTTGCCAGCTAGGCACTTCTGCAAAAGCTTCAATGCCAAATTCCCAAAATAGTGTGCTTGCCGCAAATGCAAAAAGTGTGCTTTCAAACCACCCATAACCTGCTTTTCTAGGTTGCATATAATACACCGCTCCCCAATAAGGGTGCGTAACCCAGTTCAAAAACCAATCGTCTCTGTCGGCTACAAGCGCGTTTGAAATGTGATCCTTCCAATTTGTGCCGAGATTATAAATATCTTCTTTGTTCCAATTCGTAACACTCTCTGGCATAAGATACAAAACCATCGCACCGCCCACAGATCCTAGCAACACTACCCCACTACTCAAAGCTACATAGGGTGCGTTTGGCTTTGAATCTGTATGCAACTCAAGCTTGCCATAATCAATCGTTGGTTGTGCAAACAAGCAATATGTCAATAACAATACCACTAGATGACATCTTAGCAAATCTAACCTTTATCCTTGTTTTCTAAACAAAACCCACATTTTACTATCTTTTGTCTAATACAATAGCGCAAAATGTTATAATCATAGGCAAAAATTTAAGGAGTTTATGTGGCACTTATAGGACATTTGGAGCAGTTTAATGCTTTTTTTGCGCACTACCCTGCACTTATGGAAGCAAAGGAGTATCTCACACAAGCCCTCACACCAGATTCAGCAGTGCATAAACGCATCATCGCACTCCAAAACAATGTAACTAATGAACGTGTAGAGGTGAGCTATGAGTTAGGAGGAGGCATACGCGCTATCGAGCAAACCTACCCTCTCAAAGCTCATACAGAAGCCTTTTATGAATCCCACAGAGTCTTTGTGGATTTTCAATTATGTGTAGCAGGAATGGAATATTTTGAGATAGGGCATATCACAGATTTTACACCACTTGCAGACTATGACACACTCAAAGATCTTATTATCTACCATAATCCCAAAACACCACCACATCGCCTGTTTTTTCATAGCGGAATTTTGGGAGTGTTTTTCCCAGAAGATGTGCATGCTGGTGGTTTGAGGTATGATACAGAATCTAGCACACCCACATCGGTTTTGAATGCCAATCCCATAACTCCCCTACTCCAACCCCAAAAGGTTGTGCTTAAAGTCCCTCTTGAGCTCTTTCACCCAAAGCATTAGGAGTGCAATCAAATAGATTCTAAGGGTGTATGCACTCTTGCTTTTACAATGGCTTTAATGACCTCTCGTTGCCAAAATCACTCAAAATAGCTAAATACCTCATAACCGCCGTCTTTGAGGTATTTGTCCTTTTGCATAAGTTTCAAATCACTTTGCACCATATCTTGGACTAATGCCTTGAGATCGTATTCTGGCACCCAGCCTAATTTTTCGCGTGCCTTGCTCGCATCACCAATGAGCAAATCCACTTCAGTAGGACGGAAATACCGCGCATCGACACTTACCACTTCTTTGCCAACCTCTAGCTTGAAATCACCTCTACACGCCTTGATATAGCCCCTCTCTTCTACACCCTCACCACGGAATTCTATCTCAATACCAAGCTCACCAAATGCCATCTTGACAAACTCACGCACCTCCGTAGTAACGCCTGTGGCGATGACCCAATCCTCGGGCTTAGGAGCTTGGAGGATTAACCACATCATACGCACATAATCCTTGGCATGACCCCAATCGCGTTTAGCACTAAGATTGCCCAAATAGAGTTTGTCCTGTAATCCAAGTGCGATCTTTGCCACCGCACGCGTGATTTTGCGCGTTACAAATGTCTCGCCGCGTATAGGGCTCTCGTGGTTAAAGAGGATTCCATTGCTTGCAAAGATATTATATGCTTCGCGGTAATTAACCGTGATCCAATACGCATAGAGTTTCGCACACGCGTATGGAGAACGAGGATAAAATGGTGTCTTTTCGCTCTGTGGAACTTCCTGCACAAGCCCATAAAGCTCACTGGTAGAAGCCTGATAAACCTTGCTCTTTTCTATCAGCCCTAGTAGGCGCACTGCCTCTAAGATTCTAAGTGTGCCGATACCATCAGCATTAGCAGTGTATTCTGGTGTCTCAAAACTCACTGCCACATGGCTCATCGCCGCGAGGTTATAAATCTCATCAGGCTTAGTCTCTTGGATAATACGCGTGAGATTGAGTGAATCTGTCAAATCTCCATAATGCAGGAAAAAATTACGATTTGCCACATGGGGGTCTTGGTAGAGATGATCGATTCTATCAGTGTTAAAAAGTGAGCTTCTGCGTTTTATCCCATGCACCTCATAACCTTTTTTGAGCAAAAATTCCGCGAGATACGCGCCATCTTGTCCGGTGATACCTGTGATAAGTGCAGTCTTCATAGCAAATCCTTAAAATCAAGTTTGTTGTAACGCTCCCGATGTTTTTGGGATAATCACAACACAAAATCCGCCCATTATACGCTAAAATTACTTAAGAAATTACCAAAATCTTAAAGGAATCCTATGGATACGCGCACTTTAAAAGAGCAGTTTTGTATAAAAGAGCTTGATGATAGTCATTTGGAACAATTCAATAAACTTTTGCGTTACGCTTTCCAAGTAACCGAACGTGATTTGCTCAATGCAGGCTGGAGTGGTGAAGAAATCAAGCTTGCCAAATATCCTATATTGCGAAATGCACGGGTGTTTGGCTGGTTTGATGATACTAATCTCATCTCCCAAATCGCGCTCTATCCTATGCAGATGAATATCTACAATACCATTTACAAAATGGGTGGTATCACAGGTGTGGCGACTTATCCTGAATACTCCGGCATAGGATTAATGAATGATTTAATCAAAAAGGTATTAGGCATTATGCGTGAATGTGGGCAGAGTATATCGTGTCTCTATCCCTATTCAATCCCCTATTATCGCTCTAAGGGCTGGGAAATTGTAAGTGATAAAATCACTTTTGCCATTAAAGATTCTCAAGTGCCAAAGGTCCCAAGGGTCGAGGGTATTATGCGCAGGGTTAATGCAGATAATAAAGACTTTTTGAATCTCTACCATACCTTTGCGCTTGGCACACATGGCGCGCTGTTGCGAGATTCTCTAAGTTGGGAAGAATACTGGCGCTGGGAAGTGGAGGATATCTCTATTGCACTCTATTATGATACCACGGGGCATGCTAACGGCTATATCGTGTATTTGCTAGATAATGATGTGTTTAAGATCAAAGAAATGATTTGGCTCAATCAAGAGGCACGTTATGGAATCTGGCATTTTATCAACGCCCATCAATCGATGTTTGATAGGATTGAAGGGGCGAATTATAGCAACGAGAGTCTTGCGTTTTTGCTCGAAGATGGACATATTAGCGAATCTATACAGCCCTATATTATGGCACGCATAGTTGATGTGGAGCAGTTTTTGCGCCAATATCCTTTTGACACGATTGCATTTGATACAGAATTTTGCTTCATTGTAGAAGACACCATACTAGAGTGGAATAACAAAGCTTTTGTGCTGGAGTTTGCGGGAAATAATGTCAATCTCAAAGTGCTAGATTCTAAGCAATGTGGCACACAATACTATGCCACACTCTCTATACAAACACTCACAACAATGCTTCTTGGCTACAAACGCCCCTCGTATCTCCGAGCGATTGAGCGTTTAGACGCCGATGAGGCGAGTATCGATATATTAGAGGATATTATTCCCGAGGGCAAAGCGTATTTTAGTGATTATTTTTAGTAGGAGGAAATGATATTTTTAATCTCATCGTGATCGAGTTTTGTGTCGCTATGCTCTTCTTGTGTCTTGTTTGGATTCTCAAAACGCGTAAATCGCTTTCTAAACTGAATCTTAATCGTCTTTGTCTCACCATTGCGGTTTTTGGCTACAATCACTTCGGCAGGCTCCACATCGCGCTCCTCATATTCTGGCTTGAAATCCGCTCCTTTGCCTTCTTTCTCTAAACGCGCTTTACGCTCTTTGTCGGCGCGTTTTTTATACACATCATCGCGATAAAGAAATAAAATCATATCCGCATCTTGCTCTATCGCTCCCGAATCTCGCAAATCCGAAAGAATAGGTCGTTTGTCATCGCGTTTTTCTAGCTCGCGATTAAGCTGGGAGAGTGCAATGATAGGCATTTGCAGTTCTCGCGCTAAAGTCTTAAGCCCACGCGAAATATCGCTAATTTCGATTTGTTTGCCCTGGTTTCTATCGCCCACCATAAGCTGGAGGTAATCAATCATCGCAATACCTACATTTGGGTGTTGGCGTTTGAGTTTGCGAAGCTTGGAGCGGAGCTGGGCAATATTAAGCACGCTACCATCGTCAATAAAAAGCTCTTTTTTCTCCATCGTGTCGGTGCAGATGCTTAACTGCTCAAGCTCGGCATCGTTGAGATTGCCACGGCGGAGATTCTGCATAGAAATGGAGCTAAGTGAGCTAAGCAAACGTATCATTAGCTGCAGTGCTGGCATCTCAAGGCTAAAAATTGCCACGCCCACATCGGTGTGCAAAATACTCTGTGCAATGCTAAGCATAAATGCTGTTTTGCCCATTGATGGACGCGCACCGATGATGACCAAATCACCATTGTTAAAGCCTGTGGTGATGTCGTTTAGTTCATAAAATCCTGTGGTAACACCCGTTAGAATCTCATTACCACGATTTTTGAGTTCAAGCAAATAGCTCATCGTGTCTGCCACAAGTGTGGGACTATCAATAAAGTCTTTACCATTGCTATTGCCTAGCGCGATGTCGCTCACGCGTTTTTCGACAATTTCCATAATCTCTTGTGAGCTGGTGTGTGAATCTAGAGATTTTTCACGCAAAAGATTGGCTAATTCTTGGAGTTCTCGCTTGAGCGCAGCTTCTTTAATCTCTTTGGTATAAGCCTCAATATTGGCGATAGGACTCGCACTAGCTATCTCTACAATCTCCTCTTCACGCACCTTGCCTTGCGAACGTTGCAAGATAATCTGCTCATCAAGTGGGAGGTTGAGCGCATCGCACTCACGCATCACTTCAAAGACATTTTTGTGTGTGGGATATAAAAAATCCTTGGGATTTAAAAATGCCGCGACTTCTTCATAATTGCTCGGGGCATACAAAATCGCTGAAAGCACGGCTCTCTCTATATTAATAATTGTATCCATATTGCACTCCACACAAAATCTAAACTATTAGGATTATAGCCAAAAAGCTATAAAAAGTATTATAATGCCACATTCCATACATACACAAAGGATAGCTATGCCACAAAAAACCCAAAACAATCTTCCAACTCACAAAATCAAAAAAGCCACCAAAGCACAAATAGCAGAGATAAAATCTCTCTTTTTACAACACTATGCCAATGCCAAAACCGAGCTACACTATAATAATCTTTACGAACTTCTTGTGTGTGTGATGCTATCAGCCCAATGCACTGATAAACGCGTCAATATCGTAACACCCGCATTTTTTGCGAGATTCCCAAATATTACTACTCTCGCAAACGCTCCATTGGAGGAGATTAAAGAGCTTATCAAATCTATCTCGTTTTTTAATAACAAAGCCACGAATCTCAAAAAAATGGCAACCCAAGTCCTACAAGAGTATGGCGGAGAGATTCCCACCACGCAAGAAGCGTTAAAAAGCCTTGCTGGTGTGGGACAAAAAACCGCTAATGTCGTATTGATAGAGTTTTTTGAAGCAAACTTTATGGCAGTGGATACCCATGTGTTTCGCACTTCTCATCGATTGGGCTTGAGCGATGCCACCACCGCCCTACAAACAGAATCTGAACTCACAAAAGCTTTTAAAGATCATCTTTGTGTGCTTCATCAAGCTTTTGTGCTTTTTGGTCGCTATATCTGTAAGGCGCAAAAACCACTTTGTCAAGAATGCTTTGTGCAACATTTGTGCAAAAGCACACAAAACTTTAAGCCAAGATAAGCAAAAACTGCCTATAATTTAAGAATCTTAAAAACACAAAGGGCGTGATATGGACACCAATCAACAGAGTTTTGACATCATTCACCAAAGTTTTTTGGAGGTCGTGCAGGAGAGTATCAACAAACTTCCAAAAGATTCTATTTTGCCGATAAAAAAAGGGTATCTGACAAAGATAAGTATGCTCAAAGGCGATGTGATAGATAAAGATGTGTTTTTGCTTTTTGATAAGGCATTTTTGAAAATCGTTGCAAAGGCATTGCTAGAGGATACAAACCCAGATAAAGCTACCCTAGAAGATATGGCAAAGGAGCTCGCAAACCTCATTGTAGGACACGCTAAAGTCATTGCTAAAGGCAATAAGAGCTTTAATATTTCCGTGCCTAGCTATCTAGGCTACAAGCTCATCAAGGACTACGATAGCGGTCTGCATTTTAAGCTCGGTAGAGGGCATTGTGGGATTTATGTCAGAAAGGTGTGAAATGCTAGAATCTACAGCTACAAGTGGCATTATAGAATCTAAGAGATCTTTAGATTCTATAAAAGGCAGTGTATGCTCGCGAAGCGGAGGTAATGGGAGCTTTGCTCTCATTACCGATAGTAGTTTGCCAACAGCAGATTGCAACGGAATGATAGAATCTAGTTGGTTTATAAAAAAGGTAGCTAGCCCAAATCGCGTTCCTGACACGCTCACACCAAAAAACTACGCAATCTCGCCAAAAAATGCGGTGTATGCTCGCGGAGCGGAGCGAGCAGGGATTTACTCCCTGCGAGTGATACCAATTTGCCAACAGCAAATTGCATTAAAAAATAAGGAGTGAGTATGGGCGGAGAATCTATCCTCGACAAACAACGAATCCACACACCCAAGGAAATTGAGCTTGCGACATATCTAGAGGATATGATGCAAAACTACAATGGTTTGCTCGATATGGAAGTGCTCTTTGAAGCCGAGTTGGGTTCGACAAAACTTCCTTTAAATGAGATTTTAAAATTTGAAAAAGGCTCTATCATTGATTTGGGTAAGCCCGCGGGTGAGAGTATCGAGACATTTGTCAATGGACGCGTGATAGGCAAAGGTGAAGTAATGGTGTATGAAAAAAACCTCGCAATTCGTATCAATGAGATTTTGGATTCTAATGCGATTGTGTATTATCTCACACGCGAGAAAGTATAGGATATGCGTGCTATCTTGGGATTATTGTGTGGAGTTGGTCTTGCTTTTGCCACACAAGCACAAAAGGTAGAAATCAACACAGCCAAAGAAAAAAACGAAGTTTTACTCTACCTAGACACTGCTTATGAGCTCACACCACAAATCACAACCAAAGATGAATACAAAGGCGTAATCCTCAAAAACATTACCGCGCAGCCTCAAAACAAACGCGTGAGTGGATCGCTCCTTACCGAAATACAAGTCTTTAATATCAATAGCGATTTGTATGTATTGGGTGTGGGTGATTCCACACAGATTCACATTGAAGTAAGCAGGGCAGGACAAACTTTCAAAATCACTTTCCTCAAAGCCCAGCCCTCACATTTGGAACTTTTGATGAACAAATCCCTCAATCTCCCAGTAAGCTCGCCGCTAGATTCAGGGATTTCTAGTGATATTGCAAATCTCCCAAAACCCGATAGCGCAAATTTTACCAACACTGCTCAATCATCGCCAATGGACAATAACACACCACCCACCAAAGCCGATACACCCACAAATGCTCAAGAATCTCCACAGCCTCTCCCCCTGAAAAGTGGTGATTTGGATTTATGGCGTTATGCTGCACTTGTGGGGATTATGGTGTTACTTATTGTTATTTTATTATGGACAAGAAATTCGTTGCGCAAAAACACCAAGCCCTTTGCTTCTTATCTCGCGCCAAATTCTCCTAATGGCACACACTTCGAGCTAAATCCCTTTGACCCTACAATCAAAATCATTGCCCAAAAACGCGTGGATTCTAAAAACAAAATCCTCACTATCGAGACCAATGGCTACCGCTATGTCGTGCTTGTGGGTAATTCTAATACATTGCTTGATCGCTATGCTATACACCATGAGCACAAAACCCAACAGCATTTTTTGCACAACAATCTCATCATAGAAGATTCACAATTTACTAATCTTTTGGAGCAAAAAGCACAACGTTTGCAGCGATTAAAAAATGACCAAAACATTTAATATCACCGAAAAAGAGCGTTTGAGATTTGCCCTATTTTGCTCACTTGTCGTTCATATTGTCATTGTGGGGATTGTAGCATATTGGCTTTTTGAGAGGCAAAACCTCCAGTTCAAAAAAGGCACGGGGGAGATTCCAAATAAAATAAAAATTTCAGGCTTCTTGCCCCAGCCTCCGACACAAGCCAAATCCAAGCCAAATTCCCAAGCCAAGCCACCACAAAGTAGCTCATCACAAATGGAGCAACAACGAGATTCTAAGCAAATCCAAACAAACAGACAAGATTCTTCTACACAAGATTCTAAGCCTCGTCCCAAACCTAGCACACAAGATTCACAGACCACAAACAATAGCAACGACATAGACTTACGTTCCCTTACACTAAACAATCCCTATCCTAACCCTCACCCCACAGATTCACGCCCCAACAAAGGCGATTCTCCCTCGCTAGCAGCAATCTTTGCACAATATCCAAGGCTTGATAGTATCACAAAACGTGATGTGAGTGATCTCTATGGTGAAGAATTTGGGGACTATGGGCTTGTGGAGCAGGATTTTATCATTAACAATCTTCGTGATATAGGACGCATCACAGGACGATACCTCAAATATCCCCCCGATGCAATTCGTCTAGGACAGCAAGGCGTAAATATCGTGCAGTTTTATCTCCACCCAAATGGCGACATCACAGACCTTAGACTCATTAAATCATCGGGTTATGTGATTTTGGATAGGAACTCCGAGCGCACCATAGAAATTGCTTACAAGGACTATCCACACCCCATTAGCAAGGTGCTCATCAGAATCCGTGTCAGTATGGAGTTGTATTATTACTAGCTACATTTAATCTATTTGCCCAATCAAACGACATATGCCCCCACATTTTTAGCCAAATAATCCTTGCCCACCTGCGACCAAAGCCTAAGTCGCGTGTTGATTACTTGCCAATCTATTGGGGTATTGGTGCTATATTTTGCTTTAAACTCCTCTAAATCACTGCATAGTCTATCCTGCAAGCCAAAAATTTCTAGCAAGCTCTCAAAGCGCGTATTTGTCGCTTCACTACTGCCTCCAAGCTTGAGCGCAAAAAATGATGTGTTCATAATAATTGCAAAAATACAGCCATGAAAGGAATTAGTGATAAGCACTTCAGAATCTGCTATCGCACCCAGCCATTCCTGTGGTGTGGGATAAAAATCCGTATGTGTGTCATAAGAACATGGATTTTTCACATTTGCATTTGCGTAGAGGATTTTATGTGTAGTTGCGACAAAATCCAAAAGCATATCTTTCTCTATCATTGTTTCACTTCCTATCATATACACAAACGCCTCATTTTTGCGCGGAAGAGGTTTGAGAATACGCATATAATCCTCTCGTGAGAGCAGCATAGTAGGATCAGGCACGCAGATAGATTCTAGTCCTAGCTTTTTGAGTGTGGCGACATTACACTCTTCACGCACCGAGAGCGCATCAAAAGAACTCAAATATTGTTTAAAAATCTCCTTGAGCCCATTTGGTATATCCACTGAACCAATACTAGGAGCATAGGCTACCTTTTTGGCATTTCTAAATACGCGTTTAGTTCTATCCACAAAGCCAAGCAAATACGCAAAAAATGCAGTTCTTTTGATTTTTTTGAAATTTCGCATTCCCCAATCATTCCAAACCTGATCGCTCCCCACGATAAAGACATCTTGCGCAAGAGACTTGTTAGAGATTGTGCAAAATCGTGGAAGCGACATTTTGATATGCTGTGATCTAAACTCTGCAAAACGACGTTTAGCATCAAGTCTGCTTGGCACACCCTTTCTCTTGCCAAAAAATGCGTTGATATTTCTCTCAAGAACCTTATAGAATCTTTTAAGCGGTGTATAAAGCAACCACCTCACATCAGCAAATGTCTTAATATCTGCTTTTGGGTATGTTTGAGACAAATACTGACATAGGGCATAGTTTTGCAAAATCTGACCATAATTATCGTGACTATGCACATAAGTAACAATTCCTATCTTAGCAACCCTAACGCGTTTAGGAGGTTTTTTATTTCTCAAATGTTTTTTTATTTTTTTGAAAGTTTTGTTTTTGGCTTTGGGGCGGAGATATTGCTCTAGGGCTTGCATAGATTTTCGCGCACCCTTAGTGGCGTATGTGCCTAGGATTTCACTTAGAGCCTGCTTGCGATTGGGATTGGCAAAGCCCGAGTGGATAAGCGCACGATTGCCCGCCACGATAGATTCATAACTACTTAACTCCCATTCTCCATACTCCTTAATAGCCTCTAACGCACCCAACGCCTTTGCATTATGAGCTATTACACAACTTACCCCTATATTATCACTAAACTCTGGGTGCGCTCTACCCACACCCCAAAAATCCCCTAGTGTGATGTCTGCACCACTTCTGCCATCTTTGGCATAGCAGTTTTCACAGCTTGGGCGTGTAATAAGATGCTCCAAAAACCCACGCATAAAGGTTGATTCGGAATGTGGGATTATCTTTGTCCTTAAATCCGTTTTGAGTATAAACGCACCTTTATCCCAGCCATAGTCTTTGCCGCGGAAGTTAAAGTCTATTATTTTATCGCAAGAGCTACGATGCTCTTCTTTAAGTAGGCTTTGCTTGTAGATTTCCCATACCTTTGGGCTTGGCACAGAGTTGCAGATAACTTCGCAAGTTAGCAAATTATCATAGGGCTTTTTGAGATAGGCTAAAAGCCCTTGGATTTCGCACTGCACACCGCTAAAAAGCACCTTGCGCCCTTGTTTTAGCAATGCTTTAGCTTCTCGGAAACTATCACCCTTGTCGGATTGGACATATTTCGATCGCCGTAGTGAATCTAGTGAATCTGTTTGGCTTGTCTTTTGTTTGATTACATCGTATGTAGATGGCTGGGATTCTGTGGCGATGGTAGATTCTGTATTGTTTTTAGAATCTGTATGGCTAGATTCTAAGTCACCAAAAGATTCTGTGTTTGCTCTAGATTCTAAGCTATCGCTCGGGTATTCTAAGATTTTAGATGAAAAAAGTGGGTTATCAAGCGAGGATTGAGGGAGTTTATTGGACATAAATGACTGAAAATCCGAGTGCGGATTCCCACTCTTTTCGCTAAAAGCTGAATGCCCCTCCACAGCCTTATGCACCACGCGCAAATCTTCATCATACCCCACACCAAAGACCACGCCACCCTCTGCTAGCACAGATTGTGCCAAAAGACTAAAAATGCCACCCGATGAGGAATTAAGACGTAGTTGCGTGTCTTTGGCTTTAAACGCAAAACAATATCGCGACCATACATTGTCAGAATTTAAGGCTTTAGATTTTTTAGATTCTATAATGTCGTTGGTGGTTTTAGATTCTATTATTTCAGTAGCAAAAGTTTGTGTGGGAATGTCGTGAGGGTTGTGGCAAAATTTTAAAAATCCATTAAGGGGGGGGGCAATATGAAGTTTTTCTGTGCTGATTGTTCGATGAGTTGAGCGCAAGAGAGCTTGGGATTGTGCGGAAATTTGGAGGTTTTACGCACGGTATCATAGGGTGCGAAATCCAAAAACGGCAAGCTTGGGCATACTGCTTCGCACGCCTTGCACTCTGTGCAAGTAGCAGAATCCACAGCAGGATACAAAAACCCTTCGTTATCAGGGCTCATCGTGATGCTATCGTGCGGACAAGCAGCATAGCACGCGCTACACCCACAGCAGTGGTTGTATTGGGGTAAAATTGGCACAAACACTCCTTTATCTTATGATTTTGTGAAAATTTCCAAACCAGTGGGTATTATAGCACAAAGGCATTGAGAATCTCCGCGATTTTGTATGTGTCCTCAATACTCTGGACTTGGCTGATAGGCAGACTTAGAATCTCATTCTGCAAACTCTGGGCGATGGGCAACTCTAAATGATTATAACGCGCATAAACTAGCTGCTTATGCACGGGGATAGGATAGTGAATGATGCTCTGCACACCATATCGCGTGAGGTGCGAGCGTAATTTCTCGCGCGCTTTGGTGCGGATCACAAACAAATGCCACACATGCGAATGTGGAGTAGAAATGCGATAATGCGGGAGTATGATCTCACTATGCGTGATTGCACTTGCATAAGTCTTAGCAATCTCACGCCTATGGGCATTATCAGAATCTAAAAGCGCGAGCTTAGTGCGCAGCACAAGGGCTTGGAGTGAATCTAGGCGCGCATTGATCCCATCAAGCGTGTGTGTGTATTTGCTCGTGCTACCAGCATTGGCAAGACATCTAAGAGTCGCAGCCAGCTCATCATCATTCGTCGTGATAGCCCCACCATCACCCAGCGCACCGAGATTTTTGGCAGGATAGAAGCTAAAGCCCCCTGCATCGCCATACGCACCCGATCGCGTGTGTGAATCTCGCAAATACGCTCCATGTGCCTGTGCGCTATCCTCGATCACAAGGAGATTATGCGCTTTGGCAAAGGCATTGATTGTGTCCATATCGCACAGCTGCCCATACAAATGCACAGGCATAATCGCCTTTGTGCGCGACGTAAGGAGAGATTCTAACTTAGAGCTATCAAGCAAAAAATCCTGCACATTGGGCTCGGCAAAAATCGGTGTGAGGCTATTTTGGGTGATGGCAAATACACTTGCAATATAGGTATTAGTAGGGACGATAACAGCGTCATTATCGTGGAGTTTGCCTAGGTGCTTATAAGCCTTGAGGATAAGATAAAGCGCACTTGAGCCACTACTCACACCTATGCAGTGTTTAGAACCACAATATGTGGCAAATTCCTGCTCAAAATGTGCGCTCTCCTCACCTTGAATGTATTGTGCGCTCTGCACAAACGCTTCAAACGCGGAGTGCAAGTCAAAACGCGCATTAATCTTAGCAAGATCGATAAAAGGAAACATCAAGTGCGCTAGATTCTATCCCAATGCTTTAAGGGCGTATTTCTCACCTAGCTCAAAAGCCTTTTTGTTGAGGTCTTTGACCTTGTCTGGGACTTTTTCTAACATAGTGTCAAAGACAAGGTCTCTATTGACACACTTTGTCATTGTTACCGTGATTGCTAATGCCACGACAGACTGCGTTACGACATTGCCCACTTCTTCTTTAGCGATAGTGATAATAGGGATTTCATAGATTCTGAATTTTTTTCTATCCTCATCGCTTGGGGTTACGAGATTTGGCTCTACGACGATGATATTACCCGCTTTAACACCACCTTTGAAAGCGTTGTAACTCACCTGTGCGGTGGAAAGCATAAAGTCGATTTCACCCTCATTAGCATATGGATACAAAATCTCCTCACTATCGAGCAAAATATCCACTTTTGTCGGTCCGCCACGCACTTGGGAAGTGTAGGTAGCAGCTTTGACACCATAGCCGTGATCTTTTATCTTAGCCTCTGCGAGAATCTCCCCCGCGAGCAGCACGCCCTGTCCGCCCACACCGGTAAAACGAAGTTGGTATTCCATCTTAATGCCCTCCCTTAGCTTGAGCTTTGGCTATCACGCCATCATACGCTTTGCAGTATTCTATGCGACTTGTATCGTGTTTTAACACACCGGTAGGGAATTTACCGACTTTTTCCTCATCACTTAGTGTATCAAACTTGTTTTTAGAAACTAGACGAGATTCTATCCATTGGAGCATTTTTGTGGCATCGCCCATTTTATTTTTGCGCCCAAGATTCACATGGCAATTACTATGAATATCAAAGAAGCTAAAGCCCTCGTGGCTAAAGCCCTCGACAAGAAGCTTTTCGATTTTTTTGGGAGAGATGACAGATTCTCTACCTACAAAGCTCGCACCCGCCGCCATAGCAATCTGACAAGGATCAAAGCTTGGGTCGATATTGCCATACTGCGCGGTAACAGTCCAAAAATCCTTAGGAGTTGTAGGAGAGGTTTGAGAGTTTGTCAAGCCATAGATGAAGTTATTGATAAGCACGAGGTTGATGTCGATATTTCTGCGACACGCGTGGATTGTGTGGTTACCACCAATAGCCATAGAATCCCCATCGCCCGAAATCACTACGACTTTTTTATCTGGGTTGGCGAGCTTGATCCCTGTGGCATACGCTAACGCCCTACCATGTGTAGTATGCACGGTGTTGCAATTCACATACGATGAGAATCTCCCGCTACAACCAATCCCGCTTACGATACACACATCGTCCATTTTCCAGCCCAAGCTGTCTATTGCCCTAATGACAGATTTAAGCACTACACCATCGCCACAGCCCCAGCACCAAAGTGTGGGCATTTTGTCCATTCGTAAATATTCTTCGTAATTAAATGCCATCTTATAGCTCCTGTATTTTGTTGATGATTTCTTGAGGTGAGAGACTTCGTCCGTTTGCTTTGCCCAAAAACTCTACATTGCGCTGCATCACACGCTCGACTTCGTGGAAATACTGCCCCTTATTAAGCTCAATGACGAGAATCTTCTCAATTTTTTTGCCAAGTGCTTGGAGTTGCTTTTGTGGGCTTGGCCAAATCGTGATAGGTCTAAACATACCCACTTTTTTACCTTCTTTGCGGAGGGTATTAATCGCTTCTTTGGCTGCTAGAGACACAGAACCATACGCAATAATCGCCACTTGCGCATCATCAAGCTGATACTCCTCATATTCCACGATGTCATCGACATTGTTTTCAATCTTGCTAAAAAGCCTATCAATAAGCTCTTGAGAAAGCACTGCATCTTCTGTGGGGAATCCCGTAGGTCCATGATGAAGCCCTGTGATATGGTAGCGATAGCCTTTAAAAAACGGATTAAGCACCGCGGGCTTACCTTGTGGCACACCATAGGGTTTGTAGTCTTTAGGATCGCCTTTAAACTCCTCACGATTGACCACCATTTTTTTGACTTCCTCAAGGTCAGGGATAAGTGCCTTACCATGCATATGTCCCACCGTCTCATCAAGGAGCAAAAACACCGGAGTCATATATTTCTCCGACAAATTAAAGGCGCGGATAGTTTGCGTATAGGCTTCGTTGAGATTCCCAACTGCAATAGCTATGGAGCAAAAATCCCCGTGGCTTGGGTTTTTTACCTGGTTAAGATCGCCTTGTGAAACTCGCGTGGGCAAACCTGTAGAAGGTCCGCCACGCATCACATCAACCACCACTAATGGAATCTCTGCCATAAATCCATAACCCACTTGCTCGGCTTTGAGTGAAATACCCGGTCCAGAAGTCGCTGTCATCGCTTTTTTCCCTGTCATCGCAGCCCCAAGCGCGACTGAAATACCACCGATTTCATCTTCCATTTGTATAAATTTCCCACCTACTTTAGGGAGATTCACACTCATTTCATGAGCTATATCACTTGAAGGTGTGATAGGATACCCACCAAAAAACCTACAACCCGCGTCAATCGCAGCTTGTGCTACTAATTCATTTCCACCTGTAATGACCTCTCGCATTCTTTCTCCTTATCTAAGATTAATCAACAACCATAAACTTGTTGTTTTTGACACGCTGGGCGCGCTCTCTGGATTCTGGAGTGAGCTTGGCGAATTTAAACTCCTCCTTACTCGCGACAAAAATCGCAAAATCCGGACAATGCAATTCACACTCATAGCAGCCTATGCAGCTCTCTGGGTGTGCCACACTGATGACTTTGCCCAAAATCTTATGCTCATCTTTTCTCATACCCAATGTGCCACTTGGACAAAGCGACACACAAATATCACACGCCTTACACCTCGTCTCATCAATCCAAACCGGAGTATTCTCTGGAGCTTGTTTTAATCCCATTTCCTTTCCTTTCTCTAAGATTTTTTGTTTTAGTAATATTATCCCTTTTCGTTTAAATAATGCGTAATTTTACATAAAAGTAAAAGTATTTGTTACATTTTGTATAAATTTTACTCTTTATCGCCCATTCTAAATCATAAAATACCAATGCAATACTCTCAATAAAACATAAATTTAGAAATTACTCTTGTGGTCTTGATAGGTTTTGCTAAAGGTATGTGTGCCGTTTTTGTTGCGCACAAAATAAAGATATTCCACATCTGCAGGATCTAGCACTGCCTTTAGGGCTTGCACACTCGCACTTGTGCAGGGATAGGGTGGGATACCTTTGTATTTATAAGTATTGCACGGATTTGTGTCGTTGCGTATGCGCTCTGGTGTGATTTTTTGGTGAGAGTAGATTCCATAATTGAGTGAGCCGTCCATTTGCAAAGGCATACCAATTTTTAAGCGATTAAACACTACTGCTGCCACAATAGGCATTTCCTCAATATTGGCTGCCTCTTTTTGCACGATAGAAGCAATAGAGACATAATAAAACCACTTATCCCTATCATATGCACCTAGGAGCTTTGTGGCGGTGTCCTCATGCCATTTGTAAGAAATTTGTGCCAAAGTCTTCATCAACGAATCTTCATCTAAACCCATTGGGAGCTTGTAAGTCTCTGGGACAATCACACCCTCTGGTAAATGAAAATATTTCTCATAAGATTCTTGAAGCTTTTGAGCATCTAGCCCATACACTCGTGCCACATCTTGCAAAAAAAAGTGCAATGTCTCACCGGGAATGAGCGTAATCTCTTTAGTCGCCGCCTTAGCAGTGCTTAGTCTTTTGTAAAATTCTAAACGCGTGGGGTTTTCTACACCCAAATCCACAAAGCCGCTTTGTGGTATCCCAATAGCCCCAATCAAAAACGCATCGAATCGACCAAATTGATTGGGTGGAATGCCCTCGATTCCATTAAGATATGTTATAATAGACTTTATAGAGCCCTTTGGCACACTGATTACTTGAGGCATCACAACAGGAGTAGTGAGATAGAATATGACCCAACAGCACGTGGCAAAACACAGACCAAAGCCTAAATACAAAACCTTTGTTAGTCTTTTTGTTTTTTGTAGCACGATTTTTGTCCTTTTTTTTCTTGGGTATAAAATCCTTCACGAAGGCATTTATAACCAAAAAATTTCTCTTGGTTTCGTGGAAATTGAGGGATTGTATCTTAAATTAGAAAATAAATTTATTGTAGATATAAAAAAAATCGATCTTTCCCAAAGCGAGCTATTCACACAAGATGACGACAATAAGACACACGATGTCGCACAGAGTCTTGAAGATTCTGTAGATTCTGTGATGGATTGGGTGCAAAATGTTTTTTGGGTGCTCTCCTACTTCCAAACTCTCAATATCCACGAAGCAATATTTCCTGATGGCACAAGACGCGCACTTCTTTATGATGGATCGGATTATAGAATCTTCGACCCACATTTTAGTGCGATATTAAACACCGCCCAAAGCAACAAAGATATTGCTTTAGAGATTCAGTCCCTTGTGATACCAAAGCTTTCTTTACAGATTGAGGGCTATATGCAATACCACATAAATAAAAAAACGCTTGATATTCAATCACTCCGAGTCTCCCACACTAAGATTTTTACCAAGGATAGTGATATACCCGCATATGTGCAAATCACAGGCAACACAGATTTTAAAAAAGCCTCACTCACACTCAAAACCTCCAAATGGGAACAAGTCCAATTTCTAAAGCCCTATATCGCACTCTTAAACAACAAAACTCTTGAATCGTGGCTTTTTGAAAAAATCAACTTTGAATCTGTGCAGCTTGAAAACCTCACATTAAAGACTTCGTTTAACAAAAACCTTATCCCTAATCTCCTCTCAAGTATGCAAGGCTCGCTCCTCATACAAAATCCCAAAGTCTATCTTGCCCCAAAAACCACACCTATCATCGCTTCAAGTGCCACTATCACACTTGCAAATAAAGCATTGGATATCCGCTTTGATTCCCCAAGTTTTTCAAACTATGACCTAGAGGATTCTCACCTACAAATTGCACTTCCTATCAACCGAGCATTGGAAGTCTTTGTGCATTTAAGAAGTAAGCAAATCGCGATTGATAAGTCGCTTGTCGATCTTTTGCATACCTTCATTGGTGTGAATCTCCCTGTGCAGACCCAAAGCCCACTAGAGGCTATGCTGGATTTTACTATCAAGCTCAATCACAAACACCAAATAAACCCAAAGGTTCAAGGCACAATCAGTGGAAAAAATACTAACCTCACGCTTTTTGGGCAGCCAATCCTCGCACAAGATATCCAAGCCACACTTGATATTGATGGCGACAAAAAGCGACTGATTTCAATCACAAGCTCGCAAGCCAAATACATTGACATACTTTCCGCACAGCTTACTTTTGATATAGACGCACTTGCACATACACTTCAAGGCAAGTTTGCAATCAACTATGCAGACCTACTCCTCTCTAAGGTTTTCCCAGCACATCTCAAATATCCACATCTCAAAAACATAGACACAAGCGACCCAATGACTAAAAACATCATTGCAGTAATACTAAAGGAAAATACCTCAAGTCTTCCAAGTATTTTGCAGATACCACCACTCAAGCAAACCCAAAATACTGAATCTACCCAATCCAATGCCCAAGCACAAGCCCATTCTACACAATCATCACAGCTAGATTCACAAGCTAGCACATCACAAACTCACCCTTTGCGCACTATTACACTTGATGGTAGCTTCAAAGATGGTAATATCAACCTTTCTATTCCCAAGCTTTCGCTCTCTATCAAGCAAGATTCTGCGCTTCACATTAGCCTTGCCAATATAGAATCTCTCTATCCCTATTCCCCAATCCTGCAATACTTTGGAATCAAAAAAGGCAACCTCACACTCCATAACCAACCCTCAAAATCGAGTGCCATTACCTTAGACGCAAAGCTAGAAAATCTCGCCTATCCCATTTATGATAAAAATAACCAAGTGCTTAGCACACTAGAGATTGAAGGCGTGCTTGATGGTGATGATATTTTGCTCAATACCAAAGACCAAAACATCAAGCTCCAAAAGAGGTTTAACACCACAGCACTTGTGTTTAACAACTATAATCTTGATGTTGATCATTTAATCAATAGCGACATACCTATGCTGTATGAAATTTTTCACGAAGAGGGCGAAAGCAAATCCTATACACCAGAAGAAATCGCTAAGCGCAAGAGCTTTGTCGCACAAAAACGCAAATTTGAGCGAGAGCATAATATAGCTCCACATATTTTGTATCTAGAATCTAATGATATGGATATTTTATATGGAAGCTTTATCATACCCACAGATTCTGCGACAATCACAATGCGTGATAAGCAAATCAATGCTAACGTAGCCTATGGCAACGGAATTGCTGATATTGACATCGCCTATGGTGAGACAAAAATCTCGCTTGATAACTTCAGCTCAAATTTTATCAATCAAATATTTTCCAAACATCTCTTCTCTGGAGGGCTTTTTGACCTCTCTGGCATACTTAAAGACAATGTTTTGCAGGGAAAAATCCACATACAAAATACGACTTTTAAAGATTTTGCCATTGTGCAAAATATCGTGGGGCTTATTGATACGATTCCCTCACTCATTATGTTTAAAAAACCCGGTCTTAGCAACGATGGCTATGAGATTAAGCGAGGGACTCTCTTATTTTCTATGAATGATGAATATTTGGGGTTTGAATCTATCAATCTCATAGGCAGTGCAATTGACATCAATGGCAATGGGATTGTCAATCTCAAAGAACGCACGATAGACTTACTTCTCAAAGCTAGCACGATGAAAGCACTCTCAAATATCCTCTCAAATATCCCTATTGTAGGCTATGTCATACTCGGCAGTGATGGCAAGGTAACGACAAATATCATTGTTTCAGGCAGTCTTGATAATCCTAAAACCGAAGTAAGCCTCCTAGAAGATGTTGTCAATGCGCCCTTTAAAATGCTTCATAGAATCTTCTCGCCACTTGATAACATTGTCGATACGCTCATTGAGGAGCAGCCAAAAAAGGATAGCCAACCCCACACAGATACAAGCCATTAGGGCTTAGAGGCATTGTGTATGAGCGATGTTTGGCTTCTATTTGGTCTTGTAATTGTTGTTTAGAAAGCTCTCCGCGTCCATAGCTAAATGCCGCGCCTAACATAAGTCGCACTTGTGCGCGCAAAAATCCATTAGCACGCAAGTGAATAACAAGTAGCTTACGATAGCTATACGCGTAGCTCTGTGTGATTTCACGCACATAGTCTTTGCTAGGTGTGCCTTGCTTTTGAAAGAGCATAAAGTTGTGTCGTCCCCTAAAAAGTTCCAGAGCCTCACATACACGAGCAAAATCTCCATATTGCTCATAGCTCACAAAGCGTGCAACAAAAGGATTTGGAGATTGCAAGCTCACAAGGTAACGATATGCCCTCCATACCGCACAAAATCGCGGGTGAAACTCCTCACTCACATAGCGCAGAGACACAAAAAAAATATGTGGATAGCTCTTTTTGTTTAGCAAAGTGCGCAAATACCCCAAATCCCACAAACGTATCACATCAAAACTAATCATTTGTGCCGTGGCATGCACGCCTTTATCTGTGCGTCCTGCAGCCAAAATCTCTGAATCTATACCCACACTTCCTAAAACCTCTTTTAGTCTATTTGCCACGCTGGTGATGCCACATTCTTTTTGTGGCGCAAATCCACTGAAAGCACTGCCATCATAGGCGATTCTTGCTAAAATCCTCATCACAAATTCACAGCTAGATTCTAATAATAACGTTTAATACTCTTAGCATACAGCAGATAGGAGCACAAAAGCCATATCGTAGGGATAAAAAGTATCCCTAAAAACGGGAAGTTTTCTGCCGCGACATACACCATCACAAAATACAAAGCCGTAGCACCAATCACATAAAAATACGACATATTAGACTTAAAACGTGGATTAGCAATCCCAAAACTAAGCACCAAAAACAACGACACAATCGGAAAAACCGAAACCAAAATTGCTTGTGAAATCTTGCGCTCTTTGGAACGCACACTTAGAGGGATTTCTTTGCGCGGCAAAGAAGTGATAATATATGTAAAAGCCTCCTGCCAATAACTTAACAAATCATATCCGCTTAGCTGTGGCTCACCTAGAATCTGGCGCACATTCATATGATCATAAACAATTTTTCGTATTTCGTCATCTTGGGCAAAATACACATCGCCGCGCTCCAGCAGGAGCTCAAAAAGTCCATTTTGGTTTCTTGTCCTGCCATCTTGTGCGACTACGAAGCTTTCAGAATCTGTGTCTTGGGAATAGAGAATGAGATTTTTGTATTTTCTATCTTTGACTTCATCGACATACACCAGCCACTCTCCAAGCTTTTGCCCAAGCTCACCAGCCCTTAGATTCACATCAATATCCGCACGTTTTTGGGCAATAAAATTTTTAGATGCGCTATTGGAAAGCGGCACAAGCACAAGTGAAAATACAAGCAAAATACAAGTAGCAAGAATTGTAATAGGCAAAAAAGTCTTAAGAATATCCACAGGTTTAATCCCTAGCGCAAAAAATACCATCATCTCATACTCATACGAAAGTCGTGCAATCCCAAGTGTGAGCGAAGCAAAAAAGGTAATAGAAATGATAAAAAACATACTACCAGGTAGAGAATAGGCAAATAACGCAAACAAATCAAAAAAACTCATTTTGACGACATAGGTTTTCCCAGCAATACTAATAATAAGCACCACCGAGGCGATAAACAAAAGCACCAAAAAAAATGGAAAAAATAGCTGCGAAAACGACAAAAACATATATCGCTTAAACATACTCACCCTCCATACAGCATCGTGCGCACTAGATACTTTAGATTCCCTACATCACTTATCAGCACACCCACAAAAAGATAGCTCACAAATGGAATAGCTTGAGAGCGCATCTTAGCGAATCTAAAAAGCGTAGCAACCAATGCCAAAGAACTCGCTACAAACACACTCACAAGAGCAAAAAACGCTCCAAACACAAGCCCAATACCACCAAGCACGATGATATCCGCCTCGCCAAGCACCGGCTTTTTGCACACAATCTCGCCAAAAAGTCGCAAGACAAATACCCCACCCATAAGTGCAAACGCATCGCGTATATGCGCCCACACAAAGCTAGTAGGCATAGGAAGACTAAAGGCACACGCACACCCAAGCACAAAAAACGCCACCAATACAGAATCTGGCAATGCCAAATACACATAATCCAAATACGCCATCACAAAAAGCACAGACAACACAAGATATATCAGTAGAATCCAAAAGATATGATATGTATTAAGCCACATAGATTCAGGGGAGTTATAAAATCGCAGAGAAAATACCAAGACAACCAAAGCGAGATTAGCTACAAATGAAAGTGTGCTAGCCCATACAAATGAGAGATGCAAATAGCGGCGCATACACCAAACTCCAAAACACACACCAAACAACACAAAAACACAGCCCACACTCACAGCTAATGGATTCAAATCAAAGCCCATACTCACACTCCATTTGAGCGAGAAGACACGATACCATCACACACATCAACAAACGAGCATTGTGTAATCACAAGAGGCGCACCCAAGACACCATTTTGCTTGACAAAACGCGTGATATGCTGCTGTGTCGCATTATATTTATCAAACATCGGTGCGAGGAGTATGCCGCCTTCTTTGAGTTGTGCTACAAGAGGAGATGGTATCTCTCTCGCACACGCACTAAATATCACTGCATCAAAAGGTGCGTTTTGAATCCAGCCATTTTGCCCATCATCAAGCTTTGCAAAGATATTATGCGCATTGAGCAGATGAAAGCGACGTTTTGCTTCAATAATCAATGGCTCAATACGCTCTATGGTATAGACATACTTAAAAAGATGTGAAAGCACCATTGCCTGATAGCCACTCCCACAACCCACTTCTAACACACTCTCTCCACCATCGGGCAGTAGAGATTCACTCATAATAGCCACCGTGAGCGGTGAGCTAATCCATTGAGAATCTTCCAAGGGCAAAGGATCGAGACTATATGCTTTGTTTTTTAAGCTCGGAGGGACAAAAAATGCCCTATCCACGCTACCCAAAGCCTTAGCCACTGATGGCGAGATTTTGACATACTTCTGAATCTCCGCCACCATCTTTGCATTTGCATACATCAAAATCCTTTAGAGATTGATTGGTATGCCAGTTTGTATGTATTTTCTCATTTTGGAAGTCTCGTGCAAATCCACTTGTGCCGAGATAGATTCTTTCTTGTCGTTTTTATAGACCATACCATAGGGGGTAATCACTGCACTACCCTTTGCCATCGTATCATTTGCCCCATCACTTGCCACCACAAAGCTTTGATTGACAATCGCTAGAGCCTTGCAAAGTGTCTCAAACTGATCCTTGCGTTGCTTACCCCATTGTGCTGGAATAAAGATAATATCTGCCCCCTGCACCCGTTTCCACAAATCTATAAAACGCAACTCAAAACAATTTAGCGCAGCACATTTGAGTGAATCTACATAAAAAGGCACAATCTCATCTTCTGACCCAGCATGAAAATGCAGCTGTTCATCACCTAAGGCAAAAAGCTTATTTTTAGATTGTTTATGGATAATCTCACCTTTGTGGAAAACCTTGAGATTATTAAAAAAATGCTGATGATTTTTTTCTATCATTGTCGTGATAAGTGTATGGTGCTTGGTAGCATCTAAGAGCGTTTTTGTAGCGATTTTGGAAAACTCCGCTGCTTCCTCCATACGCTGATAGGCAAATCCACTAAATACCACCTCCGGTGTGCAAATAATAGAATCTTCTTGGCATTGCTCTAAGAGAGTGAGCACCTTTTTTAGATTCAACTCAAAGTCTGTCCCGATTTTCACTTGCAGTGCGTATAGTTTTTTAGAAATCATCAAAGTCTATGCTCCCTTTCGCGTAATTTGTAACCTTAGCTTCAAAAAAGTTTGTCTTTTGATCATTAAAGCTACTAAACTGATCGACCCATTTAATAGGGTGTGAAACATTATAGAGCTTAGGAAATCCTACCCTATGCAGACGCTCATCAGCTAGGTATTGGATGTATTGCCCAATTATTTCACTTGTAAGTCCTAGAATCTGTCCTTGTGTGATATACTCTCCCCAAGCACTCTCTACCTCTACTGCTTTTTTAAACAGCTCTATGACTTCTTCTTTAAGGCTATTAGTAAAGAGATCATCGCGTTCTTTGCGCACGGAATTAATCATATTTTGAAAAAGCACGAGATGTGTTACTTCATCGCGTTGGATAAATCGTATCATTTGCGCACTTCCTAGCATTTTACCACTACGTGCAAGGGTATAAAAATAGCAAAACCCACTATAAAAATAAATCCCCTCTAGAATCTGATTGGCAAACATTGCCTTGAGTAGATTATGCTCCGTGGGATTTTTGGCAAGATCCAAATACACATTTGCGATGTAGTCATTTTTGCGCCGTAGCTGCATATCCACGCGCCACATATCATAGATTTCATCAGTATTTGCCGAAATAGATTCTACCATTACTGCATAGCTTTGAGAGTGCAAAGCCTCCTCATACGCTTGACGCACAAGCACAAGATTGATTTCTGGACTGGTCATATAGGGATTGACATTATCTATAAGGTTATTTGTCTGCAGCGAATCCATAAAAATGAGTTGTGCCAATGCCCTATCATAACCAAGTTTTTCTTGAGGCGTGAGACCACCATTATAATCACGTTTATCGGCATTCATATTCACTTCTTCAGGAAACCAAGTGTTAGCAAGCATTTTTTTCCACAAGGTATATGCCCATTGGTATTTAATTTTATTGAGATCAAACATACTTGTAGGATTGCCCCCAAAAATTTTACGATCATTCACACTTTCGGTGCTTTCGGGATTATAAATCTTTTTACGAAAAACCTCTTTGTCCATCACAAACTCCTCTTATATATCTTCTTGATTATCCTTGGTGCTCTCAAGCACCAATAGGAGTAATGACACCGCATTTGCCACGACTGCACCTAGGACAATCGCATACGCAAGGTGCAGAGATTCAAAGACTTGCAAGACAATAAATCCAGCTATAAGATGCAGCACACCAACAAGCAATGTAGCCAGAATCTCCGCCGATAGAGAACTCTTTACACCAATTCTTAATGTAACACACACAAAATTTACCGAAGCTGCTAAAAATAAAATCACGACATTGTTTTCATACAAAAACACTACATTAAGCGTCAATCCAAACATACTAAAAAATACAAAAAACACTCTACCCCAATTCATATAATTCTCCTTTAGCTTCTTAGTCTATACTCTGCCATTTTCATACATAGCCCTTAATCGCTTCTTTTCCTCTTGCTTTTTAAGCTTTTTCATTTCTTTTTGATAATACTCTTCAAGACTAAAGCCAAAAACAAGGGCTAGACGCGGAGCGACAAACATAGAGCTATATGTCCCCACAATCACACCAGCAAGCATAGGAAGCGAAAATCCTTTGATAATCTCCCCACCAAACAAATACAATGTCAAAACCACAAAAAACACCGTAAGTGAAGTAAGTAATGTGCGTGAGAGCGTGCGTGAAACCGCCTCATTGATAACATATTTCATATCATTGATACGTTTTGAGAGCATTTGCTCACGGATTCTATCAAAGATAATAATCGTATCATTAATAGAATATCCTATAAGTGTTAAAAGTGCTGCCAACACTTCAAGATTAAAATCAATATCGGCGATAATCACCACTGCCGATGCCAATATCACATCGTGTATCAATGCCATAACACCCGCTAGAGAAAACCTCCACTCATAGCGAAACGAGATATACACCATCATTGCGATAAACGCGAGCACAAGCGACAAAATCCCCTTGCGCTTAAACTCATCACCAACCTTTGCTCCTATCTCATCATTACGTCGTATGCTAAAATCTCCTGTGGGCTTCAAGACCTCTTGCACCATCTGCAAAGTTGAAGTTTTAGGATTTTCTACAATAGGTAGCTTGATAAGCACTTCATTGGGAGCACCAAATTCACTGACCTGAAAGCCTTTAAAAACCTCGTATTGCGAGAGAATCTCACGAATCTCTGATAATGGTGCTTGTGGTTGCGTATCATACTGAATCTGCACGACACTCCCACCTGCAAAATCAATACCGAGCTTAAAATCCTTAATCACAATAAGTGCTATTGCCCCAATACACAAGATAGCCGACACAATAAGCCCATAAGAACTATATGTAGCAAAGTCATAAATTTTTGTTTTTTTAAAGACTTCCATAAATACTCCTATTTTGCATTCTTGGGCTTAGATTGGATTGGCGCAACGCTATCATTACTGATTCCAAACCAAAGATAGAGATTCTTGCTCTTGCTAGCTTGAGATAATAGTGCGAGGTAAATACCATGTGTGCCAACAATCGCTGTAAGAATTGATGCTACAATCCCCAAACTCAAAGTGATTGCAAACCCTTGTATTGCACCCGTGCCATTAGCATAGAGCAAAACCGCTGCCAAAAGTGTCGTGATATTTGAGTCAAAAATCGCACGCGAAGCGTTTGCATAGCCTATCTCTATGGATTTAGCGATATTGTTACCAAGTCGCAAAGCCTCCCTGATACGTTCATTGATAATGATATTTGCATCGACTGCCATACCCACGGTAAGCACTATTCCCGCCATACCCGGCAATGTAAGTGTTGCTCCAAATAATGACATAACCGCTATAATCAATACAATATTGACAAACAACGCACTCACTGCAATAAGCCCAGCGATGTTGTAATACAACACCATAAAGACAACGACCATCACAAAACCACTCACGAGCGCAATAAGCGAAGCTCGAATACTATCTGCTCCTAGACTTGGACCCACACCTCGCTTTTCTATAACCTCCATAGATGCGGGAAGCGCACCGCTTTTAAGCGTGATAGATAGGTCTGCTACACTATTTTTATCAAAATTTCCACTTATTTGTCCGCTATCACTAATTCTAGCACGCACTGCAGGGGCAGAATACACTTTGCCATCAAGCACAATTGCAAGCCTTTTGCCGATATTCTTGCCCGTGAAATTGCCAAACTGCTGTGCCCCATCGGAATTAAGAGTAAAATTCACTACATACCTACCATTATTATCACGCGCTGGTGAGGCACTAGAAATCGCAGAACCATCTAAAATAGGCACTTTTTTGACGAGCAAAAATGCACCCTCACCCTCATCTTGAGCAAAAGGCAAAATCACATCGCCATAGCTCTCTGCTTCACTCTCACTCATCAGATTCACACGCGCGTTACGATCCTCATCAACTGCCATAAACTGCAAATGTGAAGGCTTAGAAATAAGCCCACGCAAACGTTCCTCTTCTTCTGGTGTATTTTTACCCGGCACTTCCACGAGGATATTTTGCTTTCCTCGTTTGGTAACACTTGGTTCTTGCAAACCAAAAATATCTAGTCGTTTTCTGATGGTGCTGATAGCTTGATTGAGCGCATCTTCTTCTATTTTGGGAATCTCTTCTTGTGTAAAGGCAATACTAAAGATGTTATTTTCCTCAACAACACTTATTCCTTCGTATTTTGAAAGAATCTGTTCAATCTGTGGTTTTTCTTTTCTATCAAACATCTCAAAGACGATGCGATCTTGCAAAATCCTTACAGAATCTATGAGAATTTTTTTATCATTGGTTTCATAAGCAATACTAGAAGCCAAAGACGAAAGTCGCGCTCTAATCGCCTCATCAGTCTTAACCTCCAACAAGAGGTTGAGCCCACCTTGCAAATCCAATCCTAGAGTAATCTTACGCCCTTGTGTGCCAAAAATAGAAGGAATGCTAAGCACAATCCCCACAAGTGCCACGACAATAAGTGTCCATAACCGATAGTTAAAAGCCTTTTTCATCGGATAACTTCAATATTATTTCACTTCTTCATCATCGAGTTTATAAGCCACAAACTCCTTAGAAAGCTTTACAATCGTCTCATCATTGAGTCTAACACTAAAAAAATTCTCTTCAGGCTTCACTACCTCGACTATCAAACCACCTGTTGTGATAATCTTATCCCCTTTTTTGAGATTGCTGATCATCTCTTGGTGTTTTTTGCGTCTTGAATTTTGCGGACGAATAATAAGGAGATAAATAAGTGCGATAAAAAATAAAATAGGTGCTAAACCTATCAGAGTTTCTTGCAAACCACCTGCTTGCTGTGCTACTTGTGCTTGTTGTTCCATAACAATCCTTTGGTGTAAAATGAAAGTGTGATTATAATCTTTTAAAGCTTTTAAAGGGTTAAATACCCAAAAATTATAAAGCCTTTTCGTTTTTTTGCAATGTCAAAAAAATTGCTCCAAGCACTCCCGCCACACTTGAAGCAAGCAAAATTGAGATTTTTGCCACATCTTGAGAATGCACACTTTCAAAAGCGAGATTGGAGACAAAAATCGACATCGTAAAGCCTATGCCCCCTAGCATACCCGCACCAAAAATATGTTTCCAACTCACACCTTGAGGACGTGCTACCACACCGAGCTTCTCACACACAAATGTAAATAAAAATATCCCCACAGGTTTGCCCACCACAAGTCCCAAAAATACACCAAGCATAATGTGGTCAATTCCAAATTGCATATCACCGCGTATATCCACACCAGCATTTGCAAACGCAAAAAGTGGCATAATCCCATATGCACAAATAGGTTGCAATGCGTGCTCAAGGCGCAAAAGTGGATTTTGCACATCAAGGGAATCTTTAGCCAAAGTGCTCACGAGCTGCACTTGTTCATTGGTAAGCAAAATGTTTGTGCGATGATTTTTGTCAATATTCTTAAAGCTTTGTGGCAATGCCTCAAGTAGCGAGATAAAATCCCCACTCTGAATCTTTGGCTGAATCGGAATGCAAAATGCCAAAACAACCGCGGCAATAGTCGCGTGTATGCCACTATGATGCACACAAAACCACAGCAGCACACCTACACCAAGATATACACTAAGATTTCGCACGCCTTGTTTGTTTAACAAAACCAAAAAACCAATCACACAAGCCGCCCCTAAAAGCCAACCTAAGTGCAAGCCCTCTGGAGAAGGATATGCAGTCGCAATCACGACAATAGCTCCCAAATCATCGGCAACTGCAAGCGTTACCAAAAATACCTTCAATGCCATAGGGACACGTTTGCCTAGGAGCAAAATCACACCAAGCGCAAAGGCAATATCTGTCGCCATAGGGATTCCAAATCCATGCCATGACGAAGTGCCGACATTGAGACTAAAATAAATGATAGCTGGCACCACCATACCACCTAATGCTCCTATCACAGGAAACGCAGCTTTTTTGAATCCAGACAAATCGCCAAACAGCACTTCGCGTTTAATCTCTAAACCAACCATAAGAAAAAAAATCGCCATTAAGACATCATTAATCCAATGATGAAGGCTAAAACCATAAAAATGCTCACCAAAGCTAAAGCCCAGATTCTCGTTCCAAAGCCAAAAATACCATTCTGATAGCGGTGAGTTTGCCACCACCATCGCACACACCGCACACAAAAAGAGTAAAATACCACTAAAGGATTCTGCCCTGATAAATTCAGCAAAAACTTCTCTTAAGCTTCGTCTGGTAATGTCTTGAATGTATTGATTATGCTCATTCATCACATCAATCCCGTATTTATATCACGACATATTTAAGCCCCAAGCACGCAGGGATAGATTCTAGCTCTTGTAAAACTTCTTGGGAGACATCATCATCTACAATCACCACCGCTAGAGCCTCCTTGTCTTTGCGTGCGAGACGAAAATCTGCAATATTAATTTTATGCTTAGCAAGAGTATTCCCAACCATTCCTATCACACCGGGCACATCAGTATTTCTAAAGAGTATCATTTTGCCTGTTGGCTCAATATCAAAAACAAAACCATTAATTGTCGTGATACGCAAATACTTATCCTCAAATACCGCACCTTCGATACTAAAGATATTTTGTTGCGTGCTTAAAGTAATCTTAATGTGGTTTTTGTATGTTTGAGAGAGTTCCTGCCCCACAAACTTCACTTCCACGCCCCTCTCTTGCGCCACAAAAGGTGCATTCACATAATTGATATGATCCCCTAAGCTCGCACTTAGCGCACCAACAAGCGCGAAAGTCTTTAGTGAATCTCCATAATGACTCACTTCGCCACATGCAGTAATCTCAAGCGATCTAAATACACCTTTGTTCGCCTGTGTGCAAATAAAAGATAGTTTTTGTGTGAGCTCAAGATACAGCTTGATATTATGAGGCAAATCCACTTCTTTAACGGGGAGATTGAGTGCATTAGGATAGCTTGAGCCGCGTGCAGCTTCTATGGCGGCATGAGCAGCTTCTATGGCAATCTTTTCTTGAGATTCTAAGGTATTGGCACCTATATGTGGTGTTACATAGACATTTGGTAAATCAAGGAGCTTATTGTCGATTGCCGGCTCTTTGTTAAACACATCAAGCCCAGCCCAACGAATCTTGCCACTTTTTAAGCCTTCATACAAATCGTCTTCGTTATACAATCCGCCTCGCGCGCAGTTTATGAGTATCACACCATCTTTCATTTTAGCAATTTCTTTAGCGGTAATCATATTTTTGGTTTCATTATTTTTGGGTGTGTGAATCGTGATAATATCACACTGCAAAATATCCTCAAAGTTACTTGTATAGCGCACGCCTGCATCAATAGCTTTAGAAGCATCAATATATGGGTCATATGCAACAACTTCCATTTCAAATGCCTTAGCTCTCTTGCCCACCCTGCTTCCGATATTTCCAAAGCCAATAATCCCCAAAGTCTTACCCTTTAATTCGGTACCATACCAATCCTCTCGCTTCCATTTGCGCTCATTTTTGAGCTGCTGGTTCGCCCCAGGAAAGTTTCTCACACTGCTAATAAGATGCGCCATCGTTAGCTCCACCGCTGCAATCGTGTTTGCTGTGGGGACATTCATCACCACAATACCTTTTTTACTACACATTGGAATATCGACATTATCCACACCCACACCGGCACGCACGATACTTGTTAGATTCTGTGCATTTTCCAAAAATGCCTCATCAACATCGGTAGAACTCCTCGTAATCACGACATCTGCGTCCTTGATAGATTGGCGCAATTCATCTTTGGATAATGAAGCGAGATTCTCAAATACAATATCATTTTGGGCTTGCAACAAATCCAAACCGCTTTGATGGATATGGTCGCACACTACGATTTTCAATGCCATTTCGCACTCCTTAAAGTAAAAATTGGGATATTATATAACAACTTACTTGAGAATATATTGGATTCTATAATATTGTAAGTCTTGGAGAAATTTTTGCAACACTGCATCATTATCGATGAATACCATAAGACGCAATACATCGCCACTTTTATAATAAGTGCTCTCAAGCTTGTTTTGCTTCAAAACCTGTGCAACGCAAAAATATTTATACTCATCTAAGTCCTTAATCTCAATACTCCTGATTGCGTTATCTTGGGGATTTTTTGCAAAGTCAAATTTCACAAAAAGCTCTGTGGCAGGATACTGGAAAGAATCATTTGAAGAAACAGAAAAGTCCTTGAGCCACATATCGTTATGCTCAATTTCGGTTGTTTGTATATCATCTGTTAGTTTGGAGGCAACAAAAGGAGGTTTTATGAGATTGGTTTTTTGATATACGATAAAAGCCCCACTAGCTAACACACCGAGGCTAAAAAGAAAAACAAACGTTGTGAGGATTTTTTTCATTCATCTACACCTACATTTGATTTTTTATCTTATCTCCTAGTGTCATTCTCTGCTCGCTTGCTTGATTAAAGGCACGCAAACTCTCTTTTTCTTGCTGCTTTTGTAGGCGTTTGATAGAAGCGCGAATCTTGTTTGTTTTCTCATCTATGGCAAAAATCACACATTTCACACTATCTCCTACCTTGAGTGTTTCTTTCATTTCTTGAGGAATATCTTCGTTTTTGATAAGCACTTCGTTACCATCAAGTTTGACAAAAATACCAAAATCTTTAAGCTCCGAAAGCACACCCTCCACTATTTCATCAACACGATGTGTTTTGGCAAAAACTGCTGCTGGAGAATCACTCAAAAGCTTCTTGCTAAGAGAAATACGTTCATTTTGTGTGTCAATTTTGAGAATCTTTACCTCGACTTCATCGCCTACCTTAAATATAT
This sequence comes from Candidatus Helicobacter avicola, assembly GCA_019112865.1. GTDB lineage: Bacteria > Campylobacterota > Campylobacteria > Campylobacterales > Helicobacteraceae > Helicobacter_F > Helicobacter_F avicola. The sequence continues at coordinate 38,496 of DXIN01000025.1, read as the reverse complement.
CCTTACACTTTACGCCCCTATCCCATGAAACATCTTCATTATGGAGCAACCCATCAACCGCACCGATATTGACAAATGCACCAAAATCTGTAATGGTAACGATTTTTCCCTTGAGCACATCGCCCTCTTTGTGTTCCTTGGCAAATGCAGCAAACGGTTTGTGCATAAGTTTTTTGAGCGAAACACGCAAGCGACGATTTTTGCTATCAATCTCAATAATCTCTACATCAATTTCTTGATCAACCTTGAGATAATCACTAGGATGCTTGATGTTTTTATCCCAAGAAATCTCCGAAATATGCAAAAATCCTTCTATACCATTACCCAAATCAACAAACGCACCATATTCCTCAATATTGCTGATTGTTACTTTGATGGTGTAGCCTACTTCTAGCTCCTTCTCCACTTCTTTCCATGGATCTTCGCTTAGTGCTTTGACAGAGAGTGAAAACCTATGCTTTTGCGCATCATAGTCCAAAATCTTTACTTTTACTTGCTGTCCAACCTTAAAGCTTTTTTGAGGATTTGCTACGCCTCTATGATTAATCTCTGTGTAATGCACTAATCCTTCTATGTTGTCAATATCCACAAATACCCCAAATGATGTAATTTTTTTCACTACACCATCGTAGATTCTATCACCGGAGAGCATCTTTTCTACAACTTCTTTTTTGGTGCTTTTATCAATGTCAAAGAATCGCTTCCTTGAGACAACAATCGTGTTTTCTTGTGGATTTATGTGTGTGATGGCGACCTTATAGGTTTTGCCCTCCACTTTTACTCCCTCTTTAAAAGCAGAATCTCTCCGTGGCAAAAATACATCAACCCCATCATAATCCATCACATATCCGCCCTTGTTTCTTTTTAGCACCTTGGCTTCAATGACTTTATCCTGAAAGTTCCCTTCTAATTCCTCAATCTTTTGCTTAATTTTTTTACTTCTCTGCGCTCTCCTGTAAGAAATGTAGGGTCGGTTATCGCTTCCACTAGCATAAATTTCAATCTCATCACCCACATTAAAAAGGAGATTTCCCTCTGTATCTCTTATCTCACTCAAAGAAAGTGTGCTTTCGGATTTGCTATAAGGCAATGCTATCATTGCAAGATCTCTATCCTTGTCTATTTGTATAATCTTCCCTTTTTGCAAGCTCCCACTTGTAGCGTTTCTCTCGCTTGCGTCCAAAAGCTGTGCGAAGCTCTCCTCTTCGCCAAAGTCCATATTGTCAAGATTCACTCTCATTCCAAAACTACCCTTACTTTCAAATTTTGTGTTTCGATTTTAGCCTAGAAATGCTTAATTTTTTATAGTATTATGCTCAAAATCTTCTCTAAATGGAAAAATTATCTTTTTATACACACGCAAAAGTGCGATAAACAATGCTGTGATAATAGGTCCTAACACAATTCCCCAGAATCCAAAAGCACTCAAGCCTGCCAAAATGGCAAAAAATATCAACATTTCATTGATTTGCAATGGAGTTTTCAATATCTTAGTTGTCATAATCTTGATAATAAGCGGCTTTACAAGATTATCAATCACAAATGCGATAAAAATCAAGCTATACAATGCAATAAAGATTGCTGCGTTGTATTCACCCAAAAACAGCTCATAACCCACAAGTGGAATCCACACTAGCGATCCACCCACAACCGGAATAAGCGAACAAAAACCATACAACACACCAAAAAAAATCCCATCATACCCAAAAAATGCGATAGCAATGCCAAAACTCAATCCCTGCAAGACGACATTGATAACTGATGTATAGCACACAACCTTAAGCACACCAAGCACTTCGTTAAAAATATTTTGGACTTGGTGTCTATCAAATGGAATGAGTGAGAGCATATAGCCATACAAACGCACTCCATAAAAATAAAAGAAAAACAAAAATACCACAATAAAACCCGTATCAACAACAAATTCTAGGCTTCTTTTCCCTACAACCGAGCTAAAATTAAGCATATATGAAAAAATTTCAGGACCAGAAATCTTACCTAATGCCTCTTTGAGACGCATTTGAATCTCTGGCACATCACTGCTCCACTCCAAAATCCTACCCTTAAGCGTATCAATGATATTACTAAACCCTGCCAAATCCGCACCCTGTATAAGTGCTAGAAGAGAATTAAACACAAAAACCACCGGCACAATCAAAAGAAGCACTAAAATCGCCGTGCTAAATAATGCTGCTAAAATCTCATATCTGACATATTTTAATAGCATATTTTTGAGCCCAAAAGTCGCCATACAAAGCAAAAGTGCGACAAGTAGATTCATCAAAAATGCTTCATAAAGATAATAAATCCAATACAAAGTAAAACAAAATACCAACCAAAAAAAATAAATCCCCTTCATCGACACTCGTCCTTATCTAAAAATTAAATTGAAAATAAGCCCTGCCTAAGAGATAGTTTCTCCCATCGCTTGCAAAAATATAATCATCAAGCCTAATGTTAGCATTATTGAGCATTCCTATAAAGCCACCGCCTACCCACATATCTGGTGCCACGGCTAACTTAGCATTTGCCTCCCAGTTAAAGACCTGCTTAGATCCTATGCCTGTATAGCGAATTGCAGATTCTAAGACGATGTGGTTTTTAAAGGTATATTCCAATATGCCATAGAATGTATTTGCGTCTGCATAAAACAATCCCTCTCTACGCTCAAATGGTGTGCTTTGCCCAAATGCATCAATACCACTCGCACCCTTTTCGGATACGGTGATGATACCACCCCCAAATTTGACACCAGACCACTTGACACCACCCTCAACCCATACAAAACCACCATCGCCATCAGTGCGAGTTTGCTCAATAAGCTGATTTTTACCAATATACGAGAGTAAATGCACTTTTGCATAAAAGAGAGAATCTCCTATTGATGGTTTTTCCACTTCGATTCTGACACCAAAGGCATTAAAACGATTGGGTGCTATGTAGATATATGGAGCAATTTTCATTGGAGATTGTGCGAGAATAATATTCAAAGAGCCATAAAATACCCCACTTGTATCAAAGGGATTGCGATAATTAGACATACGATAGTTTGTTACATATGCGTTTTTATTGACCCACATAAAACTAGCAAACATATTCGGCGAAACCGCATAATCTGCCCTTACCCCTTGGTTATAATATTTAATCCATTCGGTATTAGCATAAAATCTCCCAGCTTCCACTCTTAGACGATCGTTGTTGTCATAGCGCACATAGGCTTCTGTCCAAATAAAGCTATCTTTTGTAGAATTAAAATCTCCTCTAGAAAACTCATACATACGCGCAGCAAGCCAAAATGACCCACCAAAACTAATACCACTTCTGCTTATTGGTGTATCATACCCTATGGACGCATTGATGTCGGCAAAATTTGATGTTCTTTGTGTCATATTTTGAAAATACAACCCCAAATGCCCTCGAGGCTTACCCATCAAGAAATACTCTCCTAATGTTACTGCCCCTAGATTCCATACACACACGCAAGCAAGTATTATCCATAATCTCAAGCCAAATCCTTTTGCTTTTTTATGATTTTAAAGACTTTTAGCAAAAACGATTCCACTTATGTATCACATTGCCTCTCTACACAAACCAATCCACCATAGTGATACAACTAAAGATTATGTGCTAATCCCCGTGCATAATCACATCTTTGACATTTTGGGTGATAGGCTATACCTTGCTTAAAACCCGCCACGATATTGCGATAGAGCACAGAATCTAAGATTTCTCTAAGATTTTGGGTGCGTAAATCCCCAAGTTTTATCTCCCCAAAGCAATCCATACAGCAAGGCACGACCACGCCATTACTTAAAATCCCAAGTTGCTCAGTCGCACCATAACAAAAAAGCCTATCACGAGATTCTATATCAGCCCTAGAATCTTCCCTCCAACGATGATAACGCGTTGTCGTGCAAAACACCTTGTAGCCAAACCTATACACTCCGCTTTCTTGAGTGCAGAGTGCTTCAGCAAGATTTTTCATCGCTTCACTACCACCTCGTAGATATTGTATCAGCCTATCCTTATCCCTATCCTGCACGCGTAAATGCACAAATACCTCGCTTTGAATCTCCCTATGATATACACAAAACTCCAAAATCCGCTCAAGATGATTAGGAGAAAATCTCTGTGGTGCGTCCAAAAACGCGCTAAGCGAAAAGGCAATCTGATGCACGGGTTTGGCAAGAAACATATCCCAATTCCAAGAATCTAAAAACTTCCCACTTGTTACCAAATCAACCACAAGTCCATAATGTGATAGAATCTCCATATACACATCAAGACTTTTCACTGCCAGCGGATCGCCTAAGATATGTAAATGCACGAGTTTTGTGAGGCGTTTGGGTGTGGTAAGCTGCTTCAAAATCTCTTCAAAAAGCCCCAGATTCATCACACCACGATGACTCTCACGCTCACTATGTGGGCAAAAACTACAATTAAGAGCGCATATATCGCTTAGTTCTATATAGATTCTATCAAATCTCATAATTGATTTAAACTAGCGCAAGTGCCTTGTGTCCGCCACGCACATCACTCTCCACAAATCGCACCTTGCCCTCACGCACAAGTTTGTTAGCCAGTGTTTTAAAATTTTTTTTGCTCATACCCAGCAAACTCGCAATCTCTTGTGGAGAGCTTTTGAAATCAATCTCCACTCGTCCATTATGTCGCAATAATGCCTTAAGCAAGCCAGATTCTCCCTGTGCCACGACACTTAAATCAAGCTTGCCATCGTTACGGATATGTTTGATACGCACGGCGATTCTCTCTCCCACATGGGGTGTGCAAACCACCTCACTTGCATACAAAAGCCCATAATGTGCGCACTCTTGCACCTGTCTTTTGCTCATTTCTGAATCTAGCGCACTCACTCCTGCCGTCTTTAAATCTAGCGCATCTACCACACACCCAAACCCTAACGGCGTGCGTTCAAAGACAAGTGCATCTACCTCACGCCCTAGCAAGTGCTTATCGCGACACGGACGCAAACGCTCTTTCACTCCAAGCTTGCCGATTAGGCGTCCTTGCTTATCAAGCGTGAGAAAAACTACAAGCTTTTGCCCTATCATCGTGCGTTTTGGGGATTTGTGTGGGATAAAGAGATGTTTATCCACGCCCAAATCTGCAAAATAACCATATTCATTACTATCCACCACCTCTAATGCGCCAATCTCGCCAAGCAAAAGTTTGGGAATCTGTGTGGTAGCGACAATCCTATCCTCTGAATCATACGCGACAAACACACGCACACTCTCCCCAATACGCATAGCAGAATCCACAAATTTCTTAGGAAGCAAAATCTCCTTTCCCTGAATCTCCCCCTGCAAAAACGCACCATATTGACTAAAACGTATAATTTTTAGATTCTGTAATGTGCCTACCATACGCGATTAAATAATTCCTTTACCATTGATGAGCAGTCGCTTAGCCTCTTTGGCGTGGAGGATAAACTGCAGGGCTTCTTGGCAAGAATGTGTGATATGTGGGATTTCAAAAACCGCTATATCTGCATTATAGCCATCTTTGAGGATTCCACTCTTTACCCCCAGTGCTTGCGCACCATTACAAGTTGCCATTTTGAGAATCTGCTGGGCTAGGCTGTCAAGCTCTACTTGTGGGCAGGCAAAAAGCATTGAGCGCATTTCCTCAAGCAAGCTCACATCGGCATTTGAACTTCTACCATCTGTGCCTAGTGCGATATTTGGCACAAAATCACTATCCTTGCGCCCCTGCATATGCAAAAATGATAGATAGGTATTATTGAGTAAGCGATTAGAGCGCGGACAAGTTACGATATTGTAGGCATTTTGTGCCATTATCTTATATTCAGACTTACCTGCGAAGAGACAATGCGTCAAAAGCACATTGTCAAAATCCACAAATTGCTCCAAAAATCCCTCAATACTATAAAAAGGTTTGGGATTTGGGACTTTGAAAGTGCGAGAAAAAAAGTCATAAAAATACCCACTTCCATTCATCAGCCACTCTCGCTCGTATGTGGATTCTAAAAAATGTGCGCTTATAGGGGTTTTTAAATTCTTTGCCTCCTGCAATACATATTTGGCATAGATGTGGTGTAGCGAATAAGGCGAATGCAAGGCTACTGCTGGGGTGAAAAGCTCGCTTTTGTGCGCTATACTCTGCCCTAGACGCGCTTTAAAATCACTAAAAAGCGCATCAATAGCACCTGGATTGCTCCCCATCGCTTCAGAAAAATACACCACACGCAATCCACTACCACTAAGCGTCTCCATATCATAGCCATAACTGCTAATCGCCCCCACAAGTCCCACGCCATTAGCAAATTGCAGGGCGATTGCTTCTTGCACGCTTTTGGTAATATCACTTAAAACATCATCGCGTTTAGCAATCACAGAATCTAACCACCGCCCAAAATCCCCATACACAAAGCTTGTCGTGTTGTTACTAAACTCAAAATGTATATGTGCATTCACAAGGCTTGGAAGCAGCACGCTATCGTGCCAAAATTCCCTCTCTGCACTAGGATATTCACGCACAAGATCCTCATATTTACCCACTGCAAGAATCTTTGCCTCTTGAGAGTGCTTCTTGTGTCCTGATGTCTCATCACACTCTATGCTTTCATACAGCACACCACCATCTTTGATGACACAAAACCCTTCATCACACACAAAAACCCTGCTTGCTCCGATAAGATTCTGACTACGCACCATTATCCTTTAGATTGTGTTTGATTTTATCCGCAAATGCTGCAAGTATCGTGCGATCCTTGCTTTTTGTCTCCTGCTTGGAGTGCTTGGTATTTGTACTAAGATGAGAATCTTTGCTATCAATATACACAAGAGTATCAAGCGAGGATTGAGTAGCTGTATCGTGGCTTTGAAAAACATTAACATCAAGTTTATTAAAGGGAATCTCTATGCCATTTGCCTCGAGATTGACTTTTAATGCTTCCAAAATACAAGCCTTTGCCTCAATGATTCCATAATCTATATTGACCCAAAAACGTAACAAAAAATCTAGCGAACTCGCTCCCATATCCTGCACACCCACGAAATATCCACGCGCTAAATCCACGCAAGGCTGATGCTCTAAGACATTAATGGCAATGATTTTTACTGCATTAATATCACTCCCATAGCCTACCCCAAAGACAAGATCAATGCGCCTTAGCGAAATGTCTGTGTGGTTTATCACATTGGCTTGGGAAACATTGCTATTAGGTAATATAGCAAGTTTGCCATCAGGTAGGCGAATTGTAGTGTTAAAAAGATTGATTGCCTCAACTTTTCCAAGCAATGATCCCACCTCTATCGTATCACCATGCACAAACGGACGCAAGATAATCAAAACAATCCCGCTTGCTACCGATGACAGAGAATCTTTTAACCCCAGTGCGATTGCTACACCCGCTGTGCCAAGCACCGCAATGATAGAGTGTGTCTGCACCCCAGCTGTGCCAAGTGCGGCAATGATAACTGCGATATTAGTCCCGATAAACACCACTTGAGCTAAAAAATTTGCTAACATTTTGTCTTTGGATTCTAAGGCATTTCTAATTTTTTTTGCCACAAATCGTGAGAGGTAATACCCCACTACAAGTAAAATAATAATTTTTAGTGCAATAAGCCCAAAGTTTTTCATAAAGGGCAGTGCCTTATCCCAAATCTCTAGTATATCCTGCCACATAAACTCTCCTAAATACACAAATCCTAATCTATCTCATAGAGTTGTGAATCTCTATACATCATCACGACCTTAGATTCTAATTTAGCTCCATAATATGGCGAAAAACTATCATTAATAAATGTCTCTCTAGCCAAATCCACCACCATAAAATCCGCTCTTTTACCCACCTCAAGGCTCCCACTATCTAGCCCTAGAATCTGTGCAGGATTATAGCTACAAAGCTTTGAAAGCAAACTAAGACTAAGATTGTGGGGCTTAAAAAGCCTATCATATGCTAGAGCAAACCCATAAGCTATGCTATCAATCCCAAAACTCGCTAACTCAAACACCTGATCCTTTTGGGAATTAAAATCCGCACATTGCAAACTTGTCAGCACATCAATCTGCCCGCTTTGTAGCGAATCTACAAGGGCTTTGCGCTGGGATTTGTTAGGCAAAGGGGGATTGAGCTTGCCAGCGGTATTGTAATCATCGCAGATTGTCTCATCAAGCACAAGGTGGTGCAAACTCACTTCAGTATATGCCCTCAAGCCCTGCTGTTTGTAGGATTGGATAATCTCAATGCAGCGAGGCAACCCTATCGCACTAAAAAGCACCTCGACCTCTTGGTGCAAGAGCATTTCGCATATCTTTGCCACCTCAATACTTTGGGATTTGTGATGAATGGTAGGCAACCCAAGTTTAGCTGCCAATGCCCCCTCATTAATCACACCTTGAGCTAGTGAAATATCTTGTGCAAAACAAATGAGCGGAGTTTTGAGCATTTTAGCATATTGGGCGATACGCAAGATGAGATTGCCCTCAATATCGCTTTGGAAATAGATTCCACGCGCACCATTACCATAGAGTTTGCTCACATCAGTAAGCTTGAGTTTATCATCATCACAAAATATCGGCTTGATACAAGGCAAGATATGCACCTCCAAATCCTTATCCACACTTTTGACAAGCTCTACAATCGCCTCACTATCAATCACTGGCAATGTATCAGGCAAAAGCAAAAGCGTGCCATAACCGCCCTTTAAGGCTTTTTGCGAAAGTGAGGTAAGTGTCTTGCGTGAGAGTGTGCGTCCCTTAGGATAGACATTGCAGTCTATAAAGCTTGGCATTAGGAGTTTAGAATCCACATCAACGATTTGATGAGAATCCACATCGCTCATCTGGCTTAGCTCACTGGTAATTTGTGTTATCACACCATCTTGGACTTTGAGACACATTCTTTGATACTGCTTGTGATCACAGCCCATCGCATTTGCAAAAATCATTTTTACACCTCCTTTGCGAATCTAAACCACCAATGAATCAAAACCTAGTGAATCCAATTTGCCTTGCATAATCAGCACACCTATACCAATAAGCAAGATGCCACAAGCAATCTCTATAATACGCATAAAAGCCTTCAGCCGCGCAAACAACTCTAACGCACGTTCTACAATCAGACTTGTGAGCAAAAATGCTAACCCCAAACCACCTGCATAACTTAGCATATACCACAAAGCCATATCGTTTTTAAGCGCAGCAAGCGCGAGGATCGCACCCAAAATCGGTCCAGCACAAGGTGTCCAACACGCACTAAAACTCACACCAAGCAAAAATGGTGCAAGAAATGCTAAAAATGGCGATACAAATGGCAGAGATTCTAAATGTGCAAAAGAAAGCTTGGGCGAGACTTTATACAAAAATCGTATCCGAAAAATTCCCAAAAAATGCAATCCAAATGCTATCACAATCCCACCAGCTATATAGCTAAAAATCGTGCTTTGAAGCCATCGCCCCACTACACTCCCAAAAAAAACTCCCAATATCACAAACACACTACAAAACCCTAGAATAAAACTCAAAGTTTTTAATACGATACTAACGCGATGATGTGGGAGGTTGGCACGCAAATCCTCCAGTGAAATACCACTGATATAAGAAACATACGCCGGAATAAGAGGTAGGATACAAGGGCTTAGAAATGTCAAAATCCCAGCCAAAAAACTTGCGATAAGCGGCGCAGAAGTAAAAATCGTGTTATAGAGTGTCTCTTCCATATATTCAATGCCTTAAGATAGATTCTCATATCAGCTACAAATTTCAAGCAAAGCGAGGTATTATATCCCAACAATCATAAAATTATAATATGTGTTTTTGCGGAATTTTGCTACAATATATGCTTATTATTTTTCAAAGGCTTATGATGCAAACACACAACAACAAATCCTCTACTACACAACAATCCCAACCTAGCTTTGAATCTTTTGGCTTACGTGGCTATCTTTTGCGTGGCATTAATGAACTAGGCTTTAGCACGCCTTCCCCTATCCAAGCCCAAAGTATTCCTATCGTGCTAAAAGGCAAAGACCTTATCGCCCAAGCCCAAACAGGCACAGGCAAGACAGCAGCTTTTGCAATCCCAATCCTTAACAAAATCCAACGTAATGATAGTATCGAGGCACTCATCATCACGCCCACACGTGAGCTTGCGATGCAAATCAGTGAGGAATTTCTCAAACTTGGGCGATTTGCGCGTATCAAAACCATCTGTATGTATGGTGGGCAAAGTATCAAACGTCAGTGCGACTTGCTCAAAAACAAACCAAAGATTATGATAGCCACACCCGGTAGATTGCTTGACCACCTAATGAATGGACGCATCAAAGATTTTGCACCAAAAGTCGTGGTGCTTGATGAAAGCGATGAGATGCTTGATATGGGTTTTTTAGATGATATAGAATCTATCTTTACTTACTTGCCAAGTGATATACAAACTCTGCTTTTTTCTGCTACAATGCCCCAAGCTATCCAAGACCTTGCTATGCGGATTTTGCACGAACCAGAATTTGTAAAAATCTCACCGGTAGATATCACCAACCAAGATATTGACCAAAAATACTACATCATCAATGAAAACGAACGCGATGAGGCGATTTTGCGCCTATTAGAGTTGGAGAGCCCTGTAAAAAGTATTATTTTCACACGCACCAAAAAAGAAGCCGATATCCTCGCCCAAAAACTCATGGAATCTAACTTCAATGCCGCTGCACTACATGGTGATATGGAGCAGCGCGACAGACGCGATGTGATGGTGCGATTTCGCCAAAATACTATTGAGATTCTTGTAGCAACTGATGTCGCTTCTCGTGGGCTTGACATCAGTGATGTGAGCCATGTCTTTAACTACCACATACCACTCAATCCTGAAAGCTATGTGCATCGCATAGGACGCACTGGCAGGGCAGGCAAAAAAGGTGTAGCAATCACACTTGCTACACCGCTGGAGTTTAAAGAGATTCACAAAATCAAACAAAGCACTAAAGCCACACTTGAGCTTTGCCATATAGAGGGGGAAGCCGACATAGATTCTGATACGCTTTTATCCAAAATTGCCGCACTTGGAGTCTCACAATCAAGCTTAGAGCATTTTGAAAATCTCAAAGGACACATAGATCCTACACAGCTTTGCTTAAAGCTTCTAAGCCACTTTATCCAAACCCAATGCGCCAAAACCATAGGACTAAGCAAAGAAGAAATCGCAAAGCTTGAAGTGCGTCAAAGCAGTGAATCTAGCACCAAAACCCAACGTCAAAATGGCAAGAAACGATCTTCTAAACCACGATATAGCAACAAAAATATCACAGATAGCATTTGGGGATAATTTTAAGTATTTAATTAATTTTTAAGCGATACAATACCGCCTTAAATCTTTGTTGTAAAACAAGATATTTCACTATTTTGGAGTTAGACTATGAAAAAGATTGTTTTTGCCCTGACATTGGCTTGTGTATGTTCTCTGACTATGCTTGAAGCAAAGACTTATGCTACGGTCAATGGAAGCCCCATCACAGAAAAAGATCTCGAACCACTCAAGCAAGCAAATCCCAATATGAATTTTGACAAGCTTCCTGCAGCAGAACGCGAAATGATTCTCAATGAAATTATCACCCAAAAACTCATTTTAGAAGCAGCCAAAGCCCAAAAGCTTGACACCACTAAAGAATACACTAGCACACTTGAGGCATTCAAAAAAGATCTACTTTTTAGAGCGTGGCAGCAAAAACAAATGCAAGGTGTCCCAATGCCAAATATTAGCGAAGACCAAGTCAAGCAAATCTACCAACAAAACAAAGACAATCTCATCGATCAAGAAGGCAAGGCGCGCCATATTTTGGTCGCTACTGAAAATGAAGCAAAGGCAATTATTGCAGAACTCAACAAAGTCAAAGGGAATGTGGAGCCTAAATTTATTGATTTGGCAAACCAAAAAACCATCGATCCAGCTAGCAAACAGCAACAAAATGGTGGGGATTTGGGGACATTTCATCGCTTTGCGATGATGCCAGAATTTTCTAAAGCCGCTTTTGATCTCAAACCCGGAACATACACAAAAGTTCCTGTAAAAACACAATTTGGCTATCATGTCATCTATTTGGAGAACAAAACCGAGCCAAAAACCATAGGCTACGAGCAGGCTAAGCAGATGATTATACAAAACATACAAATGGAGACAATGAGACAAACCATAGGGGCGAAAGTCCAAGAATTGCGCCAAAAAGCTAAGATTCAAATTAACAAATAATATCAAAAGGAGGGAATATGCTAGTAAGTGGGAATGATATTTTGCTAAAAGCCCATAAAGAGGGCTATGGAGTGGGGGCGTTTAACTTTGTAAATTTCGAAATGCTCAACGCAATTTTTAACGCTGCTAATGAAGCAAACTCACCCATAATCGTGCAAGCAAGTGAGGGAGCTATCAAATATATGGGAATCGATATGGCAGTGGGACTTGTCAAAATCCTTAGCGCACGCTATGCACATATACCTGTCGCGCTCAATCTTGATCATGGCACAAGCTTTGAATCCTGCAAAAAAGCCATAGATGCAGGATTTACTTCGGTAATGATTGATGCTTCACATCACTGCTTTGAAGAAAATGTCAAGATGACCAAAGAGGTAGTAGCCTATGCACACAGCAAGGGCGTAAGCGTAGAAGCAGAATTGGGGAGGCTTATGGGGATTGAGGATAATATCTCTGTGAGCGAGCAAGATGCTGTGCTCGTAAATCCCGATGAGGCAGAAGAATTTGTCAAGGAAACACAAGTAGATTATCTCGCACCTGCCATTGGCACAAGCCATGGGGCATTTAAGTTTAAAGGTGAGCCAAAGCTAGACTTCGCACGACTACAAGAAGTAAAACGTAGAACAAATATCCCATTAGTTCTCCATGGAGCAAGCGCGATACCCGACTATGTGCGAGAAAGTTTTTTAAGCACTGGTGGAGACCTCAAGGGTAGCAAGGGTGTGCCGTTTGAATTTTTGCAAGAAGCCGTAAGGGGTGGCATTAATAAGGTTAATACCGACACAGATTTGCGCATAGCCTTTATGGCGGAAGTGCGCAAGGTGGCTAATGCCGATCCGACGCAGTTTGATTTGCGCAAGTTTTTCACACCGGGTATGGAAGCGATGCAAAAAGTGATAGTAGAGCGTATGCAGATCCTAGGCTCTGCACAAAAAATCTAAATCAAGATTCTATAAGGAGTTACGATGGCAATAGGTATGAGCGAGCTTAAAAAAGGCTTAAAGATTGAAATCGACAAAATCCCCTATAGGATTGTCGAGTATCAACATGTCAAACCCGGCAAAGGTGCGGCATTTGTGCGTGCAAAGATCAAATCTTTTCTTGATGGTAAGGTGATTGAGAAGACCTTTCACGCAGGAGATAAATGCGATGAACCAAATCTCCAAGAAAAGACAATGCAATTTTTGTATCAAGATGGGGATTTATTCCAATTTATGGATAATGAGAGTTATGAGCAGATTGCGCTTACTCAAGATCAAGTGGGTGATGCAACCAAGTGGATCATCGATGGCACAATCGTGCAAGTGCTTTTCCACAATGACAAGGCAATTTCCGTAGATGCACCGCAAGTCGTGGAATTAAAAATCATTGAGACTGCACCTAACTTCAAAGGCGATACCTCAAGTGCTGGTAAAAAGCCTGCTACATTAGAAACCGGCGCGGTGGTGCAGATACCATTCCACGTGCTTGAGGGCGAGAGTATCCGTGTCAATACCGAAACCGGCGAATATGTAGAAAAGGTAAAATAACACTACACTCCATACCAACCACTAACTTTGCCTTGTTTTTGGAGGTGAATGCAGAGATTTTCATAGGTCATATTGACTTGCCTGAGAATTTCTTGCAACGCTCGCAGTGAGGCTTCCATACCACCTCGTTTTTCTGCCTCTATAAGCTGCTTATAGACATTTTCTAGTGTCTTTACACCCTCTTTGCTAGGACATCGCCTCACAGAATAATACCCAATGATCTTGCCACTACTATCATACGATGGCGTAACATTAGCAAACACCCAATAAGCTTGTTGATGTTTATTGAGATTTTTAACAAATGCAAAAAACTCCTGCCCACCTTTAATCGTATCCCATAGCAATTTAAAAGCTATGCGCGGCATATCGGGGTGGCGGATAAGATTATGTGGTTTATACAAAAACTCCTCTTCACTATACCCACTAAAACGCACAAAATCATCATTTCCATAAGTAATCTTACCATTCAAATCCGTTTTAGAAGTAATCAGCGAATCTGGAGTTAGAAAAATCTCTGCCATACAATCTCCTGTATTTTGTTCAACTCTCAGTTTTAATACATTGAAATTATAATGCGTGTTAGCCCAAAACGCAAATTTTCTAGCACCCTCATACACTACAAGTGGTAAATTTTACACAAGCTTACCCAAAAATTAATTATTTATTTTACTGCAAAAGCTTCGCTCTTGTTATCGCTCGGCTGGAGTGAATCCAGCCTTGCTCCGCTTCGCGCACATACACAAGTCCTTTTAGAATCTAAAGATTACTTGGATTAAAGCAATGTCGCTGGTTGCTTTAGATTTTTTAGTATCGTTAATGATGTATCGATTCACATAGCTTTTGTTTTACCGCCTCTAGCTCAAAAATCCCATTTTTTGCCCGTGCATTGAGTGAGGCAAAAATCTCCTCCAAACTCACAGAATCTAGCCCATAATCTTTTGGATTTGTGCTTATCTTTAATGTGATAAAGAGTTCTTTTATCGCCGCACTTAAAGGCGTTAGAATCTCCCGCGCCTCTCCTTGTGGCAGGCAATCTAGCAGCAATGGGATACTAAAGCTACACGCCAGCCCGTGCGGCACGCCAAAGCGCATTGTGATAGGGTAGCTTATGGCGTGTGCTAGGGCGGTTTGAGTATTAGAAAACGCTAGGGCTGCATACATACTCGCACGCATCATATCCTCACGCAGCCTGAACGCACCTAGATTCTCTACAAGGCTTGGCAATGTCTGCACGATAAGATTGATAGAATCTAGCGCATAACGCGTGGAGATAGGGTTAGCATTATTATTCCAAATCGATTCACACGCGTGTGAAAGCGCATCAAGCCCTGTGGCTATGGTGTTTTCGCGGCTCAAGGTGCGCGTGAGATTCACATCATATATCGCAGTGTGTGGGTAGAGGCTATCACTCTGGAGCGAATACTTCACCCCTGCTTTACTATCCCAAATCGTTGCCCATTTGGTCAGCTCACTCCCTGTGCCAGCGGTCGTAGGGACAGCAAAAATAGGACGAGTGCCCTGCTCCACACCCTCTATGCACAATCCCCCATCACGCACCACCACATCGCCCCACACGCTCAAAAACTTCGCGCTATCACACACACTCCCGCCACCAATGGCAAGGATAGAATCAAACGCCAGATTCTCTCGCACAAGTGTGTTTTTGAGTGCTGTAAGCTCCTTTAGTTCCGGATTTGGCGTGATAGAATCTAGCAATGCCACCACGCGTTTGCCTAGCACCTCCTGCACCTTAGCAGTGAGCCCGCGCACGTTAAATCCTCGTGAAGTTACAAGCAAGATATGATCAGATTCTAGCTCCTTGCAGGATTGTAGCAAATCCACACCAAATCGTATCCGCACCGGATTGTGATAGCAAAATTTCATATTCTCTCCTTATCTAACGCGCAAGAAACCCACGCAAGCGCATCGCTACTTGCTTTGGAGTGATTTTGGGACGCCCTAGAGGCTCCTTGCTCCCTTTTGCAATCCGCAGATACACAAACCACGCACCACCACTTTTGCAACGCACAAACGCACGCAATGCCTCACCAAGCTCGCCCACATCGCACATATGATATACACATTCATATCCACACGCTCGTGCAATCGCGCAAAAATCCACAAATGGCGAGAGATTAAACTGCCCACCAGTGCTATCATGGCTCTCATTATTTAGCAAAATATGACAGAAATTCCCCATATCACGCATTTTAGCGTAATACGCATTGGTGCTAAGTGCGCCAAGTCGCATAAGCAATGCTGAATCTCCATCAATTACCATAACTTTCTTGTCGCTTTTGAGAGCAATCCCAAGCCCCAAAGCCCCAACACAGCCCATAGAACCAACCATATAAAGCTGATTATCCCTATCCCCCAGTTCATAGAGTTCGCGCCCACATTTGCCCGTAGTGGCGAGTAGCACACTTTGTGAATCTGTGGCAATAGTGTGGATTGTCTCCAAAGCCTGCAAGCGCGTGGGTAGTGTCGCGTTGTCTTGGCTTGTCTTTTTCGCGCCTTTAAGAGAATCTGTGAAGCTAGATTCTAAGCCTACATTAGATTCTGAATCTGCCCTGCACTCCGCGCGTAGCTTGCCGGAAATTCTAGTATCTAAAGCAACCTTGCTAAAAGTTTTATCTCGCACAATAAAAAAGAAACTTTTGTGAGATTCTAAAACTTCTCGCGCGTGTCGCACCTGTTTTTTTGCTTCATCAAAATCCGCGCTCAAAAATGCATACGCCACCTCACAAGTCTCCAAAAGCTTATCGGTGATTACTCCCAGAAGCTCATGCTGTGGCTCATCAGTGTTGCACCCCTGCTCATCGCGCTCCCCGCGCAAAGACACAAAGCCAAGAATCGGGATACCAAAGGTGTGATTGAGGCTTGTGAGGGGCGAGAGGGCGTTGCTAAGACCGCTGTTTTGCATAAGCACCACACCAAAGGTGTGTTTTTTAGATTTTGCACTTAGTTTAGAATCTTGGCTTGTTTCTTGGCATTCTAAGATTTGAGATGAGAAATCGTTGTTATCAAGCGAGGAATGAGGGAGCTTACTAGAGGTAAGTGACCGAAAATCCGAGTGTAGATTCAACGATTTATCGCTCGAAGCTGAATGCCTTTCGCCCAAAGACGAATTTCCTGCAAGACTTACCCCGCTCGCTATCGCCACTGCCTCCCCCTCATTATTTGCCATCACAAACCGCCCCTCATTAATCGCATAATTTATCAGCGGCGCGAGATAACTGCAAGGCACTCCACTAAAGTCCCTAAATCCATTCTCCTCCAAAACCTCCCCAAACGCATAAGTATCTAGCATAACACTCCTTTATATCGTCCCCGGGATTAGTGATAGAATCTCTCCCACACTCATACACTGCTTCTCAATCTCCGCGCTTCTATCGTATCGCAAAATCCCCTCTGCCACCTCTTTCATCGCTATAAACGATGCCCTTAGCAAGTGATTGGCATAGATGATGATATTTGCTCCAGCTTCGCCCAGCTCGTGCGCGGTAATTGTATTAAAACTCGTAGGCACGACCACGATAGGCGTATGCGTATCACGCGCGCGAAATCTCTTCAAAAACTCCAGCACTTCATCAGGGGATTTTTGACGCGAGTGTATCATTATGCCATCAGCCCCTGCCTCCACATAGGAATGCGCGCGTTTGAGGGCGTCCTCCTGCCCTTTTTCTAGGATTAGAGATTCTATGCGCGCGATGATCATAAAATCCTGCGTTATCTGCGCACGCTTGCCCGCTGTGATTTTGTCGCAAAAATCCTCGATATTATCTTGGGTTTGTGCCACTTCATTGCCAAGTAGAGAATTTTTCTTTAGCCCCGTCTTATCCTCGATGATCACCGCACTCACACCCGTGCGCTCAAGACTTCGCACACTAAAGGTAAAATGCTCGATTTTCCCGCCCGTATCGGCGTCATAGATAAGCGGCTTGCTAGTTACCTCAAAAATTTCATTAATCGTATTAAGGCGGCTTGTGAGCTCCACTGCCTCGATGTCTGGCTTACCACGCGAGGTAGAATCTGTCAGACTTGAGCTCCAAAATCCATCAAATTCTAGCTTTACGCCCTCTTTTTGCACGAAGACATTTTGGGCGATGAGCGCAGAGATAGCCGAATGTGTTTCTAAAATCCGTAAAGGCTTTTTAGCAGCGATAAGACGGCGCAATGTCGAAAGCCTAGCATTAGTTGAAATCCCTATGGCACGCGCATCGGCGTTGAGCTGTGTAGAGCTGATACCCTCGGTGTAGCTTGGCTCGATGAGTTCGCCACACCCTAATTCTTTGAGTGTGTCGATGACATTTTGACGCGTCTTGGCTTGCGCACCGACTTTCCAATCATCGCCATGCACGACATAGCGAGGCTTTAGTGTGCGGATATTTGGCTCATAGCTTAGGCTCGTTTGAGGAATCACACGATCAATGTATGTGAGGCTCTCAATCACGGCTTTGCGTTGCTCATAGTTCATATATGGCACGCGTTTATAGGAGGCGATAGCAGAATCTGTGAGCAATCCTACGACTACCTCACCAGAGATTTTGTCCGCATACTCGCGTGCGATTTTTAGGATATTGATATGTCCGGGGTGGAGGAGATCTGCACTCATGGCGACATAGACGATGGGCGTTTTCATACTGCCTCCTTGTCTATGCTGCGCGCGCTTACAAACACGGCGCGGGTGTGTGTGCGAGGGTGGCGAGGGTGGTGGTTTGTATGGGGCTTTTTAGGAGAGAAATATACTATTATGATATATCTATTTACCCCCCCCCCGAGAGAATCTCTAAATCTCGCGATAACACGGATAAAGTAATCATCTTCGTATCGCTTACCTTGCGTAAATGGCGCAAAGCCACGAGATTCTTGTGCGTAGAGAATCTCAAAGGCTTTAGGGTGCGTGCTAGATTCTACAAGACGTGCTTGAGAATCTAGAGTAGATTCTGTGTGGGGCTTTGTCGGAGGCTTGGCATTGGGTATTGTGCTGGATTCTGTATTGATCGCGCGTATATCAGCGAGCAAATCCTCTAGTGCGACAAACCGCCGATAGTGCGACTCATAGATAAACGCATTATTTTCGCCTCTCACGCGTTCGCCCTTTTGGTAGAGGGAATTGCGCACACCACGCGTTTCAATGGCGAGGATTCCACCAAGACTTAGGTAATGTGGGAGTTGTGCGAAAAGCTCGCTCTGCTGCGCGTGTGTGATAGAATGCAGACTAAAACGTGAGTAGATACAATCATAAGGAGGTGTGAGAGAATCTAAGTGTGAGAGCTGGCTAAAGTCCCCGCACACAAAAGTGCAAGATTCACTGCCAAAGTGGGTGTTGAGATAGTCAATCTCACTTTGGACTTGATCGATTGCGGTAGTGTGTATGGCGGATTTGGCGAAATACACGCTATCGCGCCCGTTGCCACAGCCAAGCTCTAGGAGGCGTGCGTGAGGCTTGAGATAGTTTTCGCACACAAACACGCTAAAGAGGGAGTTTGTGGCATTGTGTCGGTGGGATTTGTAGTAGTTGTTCCAATAGTGTAAATCCATTTAGCGCTCCTTGCTGAATATCTTGGGGTCAATCTCGTGCCAATTTTTTGGCTCATAGACATTGTCCCTGACACGATAGGCTTTTTCTAGTATCCATTGGTTTTTTTTATGCGATTGGAGCATCCAAGAAATTGGCTTTGTATGGATAATCTCCCTGTCTTTTGGGTAATGCTCCAAAATGTTTTTGCCCACATTTGCACAGCCTTGAGGGAGATTCTCACAAAAAATACTAGCAATATCATAATTTGCCATCAATCGAGAATCCATTTTGAAAACACCCTTTGCATTAAAGTCTTTAAATAGCAAAAGCGCATCAGCTCGGGAACTCAAAATATTGATACCATCATTGCCACCATGATCACTTACGATAAAAATCTGTGTATTATCATAAATTCCCTCATTTTTGAGCCATTGTATAAAATCTGCAATATAGGAAAGAGCGCAGGCTTGTGTGTCGTAGTGCTGATAATATATTTCTTTATCTTGCGGTGTTGGATATATCATTTCTGCTTGTTTGTTGTCCCAAGCGGTTTGTCGGCTAAAATGCACGCATTTACCATTTTCATACAATACCCCATAAGGCATATGAGTCGCCAAAGAGTGAAAATACTTGAAAGTAGGCTGTGTGGCGTTTGTATTATGGATATGACTAAAGGCATAGAGACTTGAGAGATATTGCGATGAAATAAGCGCATCTTGTGTGTATTTATCTCTTACAAGCCACAACCCTGAATTATAAATCCTAGGTCTAAAAAACAATTCAGGAGAGAAGCGAAATAGCCCTACGCTTAGCAAACGAATGATTGTAGAATCTTTATTTGTCTGAAAGACTTCGTTAAGTTTTTCTACAAGCCCTAAAGATGTGTAATAATAATTTTGAAACAAGGCAATATTGTCTGTGGCAAATATCTTGTTAGCTGCATAGTCTCTGATAGCATTAGCCCCTTGGGAGCTAACACTAAGAAAATAGCCCACTTGATAGCCATTATTGGCAAAAGCTAGCCCATTTTCTCCAAAAGCTTTTGTGATAGTTTGAGCGAGATTATCTCCCCTAATATTCATATTGTATGCGGTGTAGTATTCTCCCCCTATGATACTAGAAATACTATGGATAGTAGAATCTGTCGTAGAAATCGTGTTGTCATATAGCACAAAACCATCAAAATTTTCCCTAATCTCTGGAAATTGTGAAAAAATATAAGGCGCGTGTGAGCCACTAAACATATCAAGCAAAAAAACAACAATGTTTTTATGAACTTTTGAATACGAAAACAACTCGTTCTCATAGGGTTTTAGGAAAGATTCTGTGCCATTGTCCTGGAATGTATTGTGTGTGGTGTCTATAATCGTAAAGCAATAAATCGGGGTTGTTGCAACAAACACAATAAAACAAAACTGCCACACTTTCTTTAAGTATCGCAACACTAGCCCAACAAACATCATACTTCCAAAAAACACCACAAAAAACAAAAGATATTTTTGCGCTCTCAAGTCTGGGTTGGCAAAATTGAGCTTTTCTAACACAAAGTGATTCATGGAACCATAATCTCCCACAAACACAAATGTATACACAAGTCCTATGCAGAGTATCACGCTCACGCCATATGCTCCAAGCTTCAAAAGTCGCGTGTGGTAAAAAAAGCTAGTAGTATAAATCCCAAGGAAACTAAAGAGCAAGAAAAAGCCAAAAAGCCCTCCTAATGTCTGAAAAGTCTGACTTGGGTCAAACTGACTCACATCCGAGCTATACACTGCAAATGGCGAAAACACAAAGATAAGAAAAAAGATATTGAGCAGAGCAAAGATAGAGATATTGCGGTAAGTGAGGTAGGTTTTAGAATCTAAATCGTTGTGGGGTGTGAAAATGGCGTGTAAAACATTCTTAAATCTTGAAAGTAAATTCGCCTCTTGCGCACTTTTGCGGGAATCTACGCTCGGTGCTTGGTCACTACCGCTTAGGTAGCTCCCTGCACCCCTCGCTTGATAACCCACAAAATCATCGCAAGATGCTAGAATTTCGTGTGGCTCTGTGTGTGCAAACTCTGAATTTGTGTGCGATTTTGCAAAATTAGATTCTGCTCGACTTGCGCTACTGCGCCCATTATTATTGATATTTGGCAAAGCCTCGTTAAGGGTTTTTGAAGTGGTGGATTGTGTAATTATTTTAGATTCTGAATCTGTTAGACTAGATTCTATACTTTGCTTTTGTGAATCTTTAGAATCTGTGGGGCTAGATTCTAAACCTACACTAGATTCTGAACTTGCTTTACATTCCACGCTTGGCTTGCCTTCTTGGCATTCTAAGATTTTGGATGAGAAATCGGGGTTGTGCAGTCGCGAGCGAGGAGATAAGACTGGAGCGTCTATCGACGAAGCGAGCGACAAACTCCCTGATTTATCGCCAAAAGCTGAATGCCTTAGCTTCCACAAAGTGCGTATGAGTGAAAACCCCATACTCACACTCCAATATAATACAAGCCCACTTGGCATCGCATACAGCAACACGAGGAAAATAAGTGCGATAAGGCTCCCCTGTATGCGCGCACCTCGCTCTTTAGCACTCACAAAGACACTTATCAAACTCAAAATACTCATCACAAACGGCAAGAGTGCATAGCCAAAAAGCAAGGTATCGGGCTTGCTCAAATCCTCTATCACGCCAAATCTCGAACCCTGCAAGCCCTCGAAATCTTGGAGCAAAAACAACACACCAAGAAAAAAGGGAATCTGCAATGCCAAACCACCGAGTGAAAAAAGATTATAAATAGGGTGGTAATGCTTTTGCTTAAAAAGTGTCTGTGTGTAGGCGTGCAGCTCTGCGCCCTTAAAGACTTTCTTAAACTCCGCAATTTTCTTATCACACACATTTTTTAGTGCATTGGTCGCTCGCGCTTTTTTGTCCGCAAGATTAGTGAGTTTGAGCAAAAAGACATTGATACAAAGACTTAAAAGCATAATACTCACACCATAGCTGTGTGTGGTAGTATAGAGCCAATCAAACACCGCACCAAGAAGAATTTGCATAGGGTAGATAAAGATATAATAAAGTGTTTGTGTTATCATTTAGTTATCCTTGCATCTCTGATAAATTCGCCTCTTGCGCGATTTTGCGGGAATCTGCGCTCGGTGCTTGGTCACTACCGCTTAGGTAGCTCCCTGCACCCCTCACTTGATAACCCACAAAATCATCACAAGATGCTAGAATTTCGTGTGGCTCTTTGTGTGCAAGCTCGGATTTTTGTGAATCTAGATTCTGCAAGGTGGCGGATTCTGCAAATACTTTAGATTTTATATCTACATTAGAATCTAAGTTTGCAAATCTGGATTTTAAACCTTTGATAGATTCTGAATTTGTCTCTGAATCTTGCGCTTGGCTTGGTATGGATTCACTTTGCACGCTATCGCCCACAAAAAAATTAGTCATTGTGGTGGTGCTTGTGAAGTTTTTGGTAGGTGCGGGGGTAGGAGTTACCTTAGCGGTAATGACTGCCCCCAAATCTGCCAAATCTGTGCAATGATTACCCAAGGAGCCATTTTCTGGTGTAAAAGCCAAATTTATTAGACTCATCACACACCCCTCTCTAGCATAGAATCTATCTCGCGAATCCTACGCACTTGTGGCATATAGGCTTTGAGACTATGCTCTAGTAGCTCACGCTCAATTTTTAGAATCTCTTGTGCAGCTTTAAGTCCAGCGTGATGTGGGTATCGCCACAGCTCTTCTTTGCATTTTTTGGCTTCTTGGGATTTGTTAGATTCTAAAATCTGTGTGATAATGCTAGCAATGTGGGCAAAATCCTGCTCTCTTAGCTTCCCACCTATACGCTTTAGCGTCTCAAAAGTATAAAAATGCTCCATATCAATGTCGCTCAAATCATAACCAGCAGGATCGAAGGCAAAATCTAATGTAAGCACGGGCTTAGCCTCAAGACAGACAAAGTCAAAAATCACCGAGCTAAAATCCGAAATCATCATATCAGCTTTGGCAAAGGCATAGACATTGGGCGTGCCGATGTCCCATACGACATTTTTATATTTTTGTAAAGATTCTTGCAGGTGGGCGATGTTTTTGGATTCTGCTTCGCCGATGAGGCTTTGGGGGTGTGGGCGGATAATGAGACTAAAGCCCGCTTGAGCGAGTGGTTCTAGGAGGGTTAGTCCGTATTTGGTGAGGAGGGTTTCAGGTCCCCACGAAGGAGAGATGAGAATTGTTGGTGTAGATTGTGGTGCATTGTCTTTTGGCAATTCGGCTTTTCTAAAGAAACTTCGTTTTCGCGACAAATGCGGGAGCGGCGAAAAACACTTTGGGTCATTACCGCTAAGGTAACTCCCCTCGTGTTTTCCTTGCAACCCACATTTTTCATCGAAAATCTTAGAATTGCTGTGTGTGGCGACTAGAAGTTCGTGCTGCTCTTTGTGTGCAAGCTCAGGCTTTTGTGAATCTATAGATTCTGTGAGGCTAGATTCTGAATCCACTTGAGTTTTTAGATTTTCTTTAGATTCTGCGCTTGGCTTGCCCTCTTGGCATTCTAAGGATTGAGATGAGAAAAGTGGGTTATCAAGCGAGGATTGAGGGAGCTTACTAGGCGTAAGTGACCGAAAATCCGAGTGCAGATTCCCGCTTTTATCGCTCAAGACTGAATGCCTTAATTGAGAAAGTTCATCAAGATAGGTCGATCCCACCACCCCTATATACTTTCTCTTCACATTGTGCGCCATTTCTACTTCACGCACAAAATCCCTCTGAATCTCATTTGCCACCAACACCGAATCAAAATAATCCAGTCCAAATGCTCGATAAGTCATCGGTGTGAGCGAATGCACGATGTGGCAGTAGTGGCGCACTCCACGACTGCGCTTAATCTGCAGGACATCTAAACCCGGTGTGGTCAGCACACAAATATCAGCTTTGAGCGTGTTGAGCTTGATATAGGCTTTATTACCCTCGCCAATGTATGTAAATGTGCCAAAAGACCGCGCACCCTCACGCAAAAACGCGGGATCATCTTGTCCAGAAGTGAGATAGGTGTAAGGGTGTTTGAGCGAATCTAGCGCATCTAAAATGGGTTTGAAAGTATGATAGTATTGCTTACCTTCAGAGTAAAAAACAAGATGATCTTTTAGGGTATAATTTCCCCCCCCCCCGAGAGCTAAAACCACCGCTTAGAAAAGCACTTGGCGAAGTGAGTTTGTAAAATAAATTTTTGAGAAAAAATATGACAGAGGCAAACACCGCAACCACTGATGAGAGCAAAAGCGAACCACTGCCCGGATCCAAATACGCAAACGCAGGAACATACGCCAAAGACAGCAATACCAAAATTCTCCACACCACGATACGCCCCTTGCGCTTGAGATTTATGCCTAGGCAAAACAAACTCCGCATTGTAATGCATACAAACCTAGAATAAACTTAAAATCCATAATCACCCTATTAATTTTTAGTGCTATAATACAGGGGTATCGAAATCTTACACTTTGTCCGCTATGAATTTAGTGAAGTGAGAAATATTTTAGGAGCTTATATGAATCACCAAAAATACCAGCGAGGTTACTTTATGCCTCCTACGCAGTGTTTGGAATGGGCAAGTAAAGAATACATAGAAAAAGCCCCAATTTGGTGTAGCGTGGATTTACGCGATGGCAATCAAGCACTCATCACGCCTATGAGTCTTGAGGAGAAAATCGAGTTTTTTAAGCTGCTTGTCAAAATCGGCTTTAAAGAAATTGAGGTGGGCTTCCCTGCTGCAAGCCAGACGGAATACGAGTTTTTGCGCACGCTCATCGAGGAAGAGTTGATCCCTGATGATGTCTGTATCCAAGTGCTGACCCAGGCTCGTGAGCATATCATCAAAAAAACCTTTGAAAGTCTTAGAGGCTGCAAAAACGCCATCGTGCATGTGTATAACTCGACTTCCTTTGCCCAACGTCAGCAGGTGTTTAAAAAATCCAAAGAGCAAGTCAAACAAATCGCCATCGATGGCGCAAACTACCTCAAGCAAATGGCAGCACAAACAGAGGGGAATTTCCGCTTTGAGTATTCACCAGAGAGCTTTAGTGGCACGGAGGTGGATTACGCGCTTGAAGTGTGTAATGCTGTGATAGAAGTCTTTAACCCCACACCAGCAAATAAGCTAATACTTAATCTCCCCGTAACCGTTGAGATGAGTTTGCCACATATCTATGCAAGCCAAGTGGAATACATCTCCAAAAATCTTAACAATCGCCAAAGCGTGCTTATCTCGCTCCACCCACATAATGACAGAGGTTGTGGGATCGCTGATGCGGAGCTAGGACTACTCGCTGGGGCAGATAGGATTGAGGGCACGCTCTTTGGCAATGGCGAGCGCACCGGCAATGTCGATATTATCACACTTGCGATGAATATGTATTCACATGGGGTGGATTCTAAGCTTGATTTTAGCAATATCCCTGCGATTTGCGATCTGTATGAGAAGGTTACCAAAATGCATGTGTATGAACGACAACCATACTCTGGCAAACTCGTGTTTGCAGCGTTTTCAGGTAGCCACCAAGACGCTATTGCCAAGGGTATGGCATACCACAAAGAACACAATCTAAGCACTTGGAGCGTGCCATATCTCCCTATCGATCCTCAAGACATCGGACGCGTGTATGAAAGTGATGTAATCCGCATAAACTCCCAAAGTGGCAAGGGTGGGATCGCGTATGTGCTATATAGCCAATTTGGCATTGATTTACCCGCGCTTTTTAGAGAGGATTTTTCTTACTATGTTAAAGACATTTCCGACAAAGCACACAAGGAGCTTTCGCCACAAGATATTTGTGATATTTTTCAAAACGACTTTGTGAATCTAAAAACCCCCCTAGCCCTCAAGGACTACCATTTTGCCCGCACTAATGATGTGCTAAGTGTGAATCTCAAAGTAAAATTTGAGGACAAAGACTATGAGATAGGTGGTAGTGGCAATGGGCGGTTAGACGCAGTGGCAAACGCACTGCGTGAGAATCTTAGCTTAGATTTTGACATTATAGACTATAGTGAGCACGCACTCAAAGAGGGTTCCGCCTCTCAAGCGATTTCGTATGTGCAGATTCAAAACACAAAGGGTAAATATTTTGGCGTAGGGATTGATACCGATATTATCGCCGCGAGTATTTATGGTTTAATAAGTGCGATTAATCGTGCCTTGCGTTAGATTCACAACATAAAAAGGAGTAAATATGAGTATGACAATGTCCCAAAAAATCCTCGCCCACAAGGCAGGTCTAGAATCTGTCAAACCCGGCGATTTAATAATGGCAAAGCTTGATATGGTGCTAGGCAACGACATTACCACACCTGTGGCAATCAATGCCTTCAAACAAGCCAAATTCACCGAAGTCTTTGACAAAGATAAAATCTCGCTAGTAATGGATCACTTCGCGCCCAATAAAGACATCAAAGCCGCTACCCAAAGCCAGCAGTGTCGATGTTTTGCCAAAGACTTTGATATCTCACACTACTACGATGTGGGCAATATGGGCGTAGAACACGCGCTTTTGCCCGAACAAGGCATCGTAACTATTGGTGATCTCATCATCGGTGCAGATTCACACACTTGCACTTATGGGGCGTTGGGGGCGTTTTCTACCGGTGTAGGCTCTACGGATATGGCGGTTGGTATGGCGATAGGCGAAGCGTGGTTTAAAGTCCCTCACGCAATGCGCTTTAATCTCAAAGGCAAACTGCGCCCATATGTGAGCGGCAAAGATGTCATCTTACATATCATCGGCAAAATCGGCGTTGATGGTGCGCTGTATAAGAGTATGGAGTTTGGTGGCGAGGGGCTTAAGAATCTTACGATTGACGATAGGCTCTGTATCGCTAATATGGCGATTGAAGCGGGGGCAAAAAACGGAATCTTTGAAGTCGATGACATCACCATAGAATACGCCAAAGCACGCACAAGCAAGCAGTTTCAAATCTATGCACCGGATAAAGATGCGCATTATGAGCAGGTCTTTGATATTGATTTAAGCGCGATTGATCACACCGTGGCATTCCCTCATCTGCCAGAAAACACCAAAGAGCGCGATAAATGGGGCGAAGTCAAGATCGATCAAGTCGTCATCGGCTCTTGCACCAATGGACGCCTTAGCGATATGGCGATCGCCGCACAGATTCTAAAAGACAAAAAAATTGCTAAAAACACGCGCTGTATCGTTATACCCGCGACTCAAAATATCTACCTAGAGTGCATTGCAAGAGGCTATTTGGAGACTTTTATCAAAGCTGGCTGTGTCGTTTCCACACCTACTTGTGGTCCATGTCTGGGCGGACATATGGGGATTTTAGCAGCAAATGAGAAATGCGTCGCCACGACAAACCGCAATTTCGTGGGGCGTATGGGGCATGTGAGCAGCGAGGTGTATCTCGCTTCGCCTGAAGTGGCAGCAGCAAGTGCGATTACAGGTATGCTTAGTGCGCCAGAATCTGTGCTATGAGATTCTAAGATAGTATAAAGATTTACACTAAAGGAGAGATTATGAAAGCTCAAGGTTTTGTCCATAAATACGGCGATAATGTCGATACCGATGTGATTATCCCCGCGCGCTACCTCAATACCGCTGATCACAAGGAGCTTGCCGCGCATTGTATGGAAGATATAGACAAAGATTTCGTGCATAAAGTCAAAGAAGGCGATATTATGGTGGGTGGGTGGAATTTTGGCTGTGGTTCAAGCCGTGAGCACGCACCTATCGCGATTAAGGCAAGTGGCATATCGTGTATCATCGCCAAGAGCTTTGCGCGTATCTTTTATCGCAATGCTATCAATATCGGACTAGCAATTATAGAATCTCCCCAGATAGCAGATTCTATCGCGCAGGGCGAGGAAGTAGCGATTGATTTTGATAAAGGCGAGATCACCAACCTCACCACAAATGCGAGATTCAAAACCACACCATTCCCGCCATTTATCCAAGAAATCATCAATGCCAATGGCTACCTCAACTGGATTGCTAAGCGAAAGCAAGCATAGAATCTAAAATACAAGGATAAAATATGCAAAAAACCATAGCAGTAGTGCGCGGCGATGGAATCGGCGCAGAAATTATCACACAAGCCCTCAAGGTGCTCAATGCGATAGCGCAAAAATATAATCACAGCTTCGAATACAAAGAAGTGCTAGCAGGAGGCTGTGCGATCGATGCGTGCGGCGAGTGCCTCCCAGCAGAGAGCCTAGAGATCTGTAAGCAGAGCGATAGTGTGCTTTTGGGCGCGGTGGGTGGTCCTAAATGGGATAATCAGCCAAGCCACAATCGCCCCGAAAAGGCACTACTACGGATTCGCAAAGAATTAGGATTGTTTGCCAATATCCGCCCTGCCCTGCTCCTCCCTCAACTCCAAAGCGCAAGCCCGCTCAAAGAGGAGATTCTCAAAAAAGGCATTGATTTTATCATCGTGCGTGAGCTTATCGGAGGCGTGTATTTTGGCGAGCACAAGACCCAGGAGATCGGCGGCGAGCTCGTAGCAAGCGATGATATGCGTTATAGTGCCTCACAGATAGAATCCATTGCGCGCGTGGCGTTTGACATCGCGCGAGGACGCAAAAAAGAGGTGGTTTCTGTGGATAAGGCAAATGTGCTCGATAGCTCACGACTATGGCGCAAGATTACCGAGAAAGTGGCTAAGGACTATCCTGATGTGAATCTTACCCATATGTATGTCGATAATGCCGCTATGCAGATCTGCCGCGCGCCGTGGCAGTTTGATGTGATTTTGACTGAAAATATGTTTGGCGATATTTTGAGCGATGAAGCGAGTGTGATCACGGGCAGTATCGGCACGATCCCCTCTGCTTCACTTGCACACACAAGCAAAGGCTTGTATGAGCCAATCCATGGCAGCGCGCCAGATATCGCCGGAGAGAACAAAGCAAATCCTATCGGCACGATTTTAAGCGCAGCAATGATGCTAAGACATTCTTTTGGACTACACGATGAGGCACAAAACATAGAATATGCGATAGAAAAAATTCTTAACCAAGGCTACCGCACACTAGATACTCTAAACCCTAGCGATCCCTTGCTCAAAGCCGTAGGTTGTGAAGAAATGGGTAGCCTCATCGCAAAAGCGATTGGGAACCCATAAGGATTGTAGCACTAATTTAGAATAAAATAAAACCACTCTCCACCCAAACCATAACTATGAAAGTGGTATTGGATATTGCTAAGGTTTGCCACTCCCTTAGCATATGCTGTTCGTATGTGATTTATAAATAATAAACTCCCCCAAATATAGAGCAAGAAAGTGTTTTTTTGCATACTTACAAACATAAAAAACCCTAATGAAATGTAAAAATACAAAATACTCACGCGTATAAAAAAGTGATTCCACACTGCATTGGCACACAAACACAAAATTCCATACCAAATGATAATCCACAACCACTTGCGATCCACGCTATCCCGGAAATACCACGCACAAAAAACAATGGCTATAATATACACATAAAGCGATGCAGAAAAGCCATCACTGATAGTATTGTTCAAACTATACTGATAAAAAACAAGTTTATGACTAAAACTCTCTGGCAACATCGAAGCATAAGCATACAACCAAGGAAATAAAAAGTTTGCCAACATCATAAAACACAAAAAAACTATACACATTGCACCAAATTTTGGATATTTTCTTAGCCAATACCACAAAGCAAAAAACAAAATTGCACTCACATGACAAAAAACTGCAATCAACAAAAACACAAATGTCTTAAAACGCGTATTTTGGCTTAGCGCATAAAGCACAAAGATACAAGAAAATGTTTGCCGCAAAAGCCATTGTGGCATCCAATAATCAAACATCAAAAGCGAGAAAAACACACATACTGCTACTTTCTTAGTATCAAAACCCTCAAGAGCATACTTTTCAAGCCAGATATAGAACAAAATCCCAGCACACAGAGCATGTAATACCCCAAATGCTGTATAATTCAAAAATCCATCAAAAAAACTAAGCACAACCCAAAAAAGCGGCATTATAACTTCTACACCACGTCCATAATCAAAAATTGCCTCAAAATCCCCATTAAAAAGCTTCGTATAAGTGCCGTGATAATTTTCCATATCACTTGTAAATTGACTATCTCCAAATCCCACAGCACCACCTATGATGATACATACCGCCAAAATAACACGCACAGATTGTGATGGATAAAAGAAAGATAAGACTAACAATACAAGCAAACCAACATAAAATGCTAAAGGTGCACTAAATGGTAGCACAGCCCATGGCAAAAATGCACAAAAATAACTAAAAGATAGATTTAATCTTGAAATACCAACACTAACCATTTTATTGCTCTTGCTTTCAAGTTATACATTAAACCTAAAGTGCATCACATCGCCATCTTGCACGACATAGTCCTTGCCCTCACTTCGCATAGCTCCAGCCTCCTTAGCTTTTTGTTCGCCACCATATTTGATAAAATCCTCATAGCTAATCGTTTCTGCGCGGATAAAGCCTTTTTCAAAATCCTTGTGTATCACGCCAGCAGCTTGTGGTGCTTTATCACCCTTCTTGATAGTCCAAGCACGCACTTCCTGCACCCCAGCGGTAAAGTAGCTAATCAACCCAAGCTTTGCAAAGCACACACGGATAATCTGCGCAAGTCCGCTCTCACCCGCTCCCAGCTCACCCAAAAACTCTGCTCTCTCTTCATCACTCATACCCACCATATCTTCCTCTATCTTAGCACAAAGTTTGATAACCTCACTTCCCTGCTCTGCCCCATACGCACGCACTTTTTTTACAAACTCATTATCCACACCCAATGCATTTTCATCGACATTCGCCCCATACACTACTTCTTTGTTACTCAAAAACCGCAATTCCCTATCAAGCCCCAAAAATTCCTGACTTTCACGAGATTCAAAACTCTTAGCACTTTTACCAGATTCTAAATGCGCAAGCAACGCTCTTGCAAGCTCAAGTGTCGTATTTGCACCTTTTTGCGCCTTGCTCTCCCGCTCTAGTTTAGTGATGCGCTTTTGCAATGTCGCAATATCTGCCAAAATCAGCTCTAACTCAATGATTTCAATATCGCCCAATGGGTCAATACGATTTTCTACATGCGTAATATCACTATCCTCAAAACACCGCACGATATGTAAAATCACATCCGCCTCTTTGATGTTTGCCAAAAACTGATTGCCAAGCCCTTCGCCCTTGCTCGCACCACGCACTAGCCCAGCAATATCCACAAACTCCACTTGGGAGTGCAAGATTCTCTGTGGATTAACAATCTTAGCCAACTCTCCCAAACGCGCATCAGGCACACTCACTACTGCCTTGTTAGGCTCTATGGTGCAAAATGGATAATTTGCCGCTTGGGCATTTTGGGTTTTGGTAAGTGCGTTAAAAGTCGTAGATTTTCCTACATTTGGAAGTCCCACAATACCGATAGATAGCCCCATTCTCACGCCT
The DNA here is from genome assembly GCA_019112865.1 of Candidatus Helicobacter avicola. Classification (GTDB taxonomy): domain Bacteria; phylum Campylobacterota; class Campylobacteria; order Campylobacterales; family Helicobacteraceae; genus Helicobacter_F; species Helicobacter_F avicola. The sequence continues at coordinate 6,737 of DXIN01000025.1, read as the reverse complement.
TTTTTGTGGATTTTTGGGCTTTTAGATTCTGTGTATTTGGGTTTTTGCGTGTCTTTTTAGAATCTTTGCTACGCTCCCTTTTGAAATCCCCTTTGGATTCTAGATTCTGTATAAATGCCAATACCGCGCGCACCCCAGCTCCACTCGCACCACTTGGATTTATATCCCACTCTCTCTCCACATACGCAGGTCCAGCAATATCGATATGCAACCATTTGTCTTTATACTCATCACGTACAAATTCTCCCAAAAACATTCCAGCACTCACTGCCCCACCATAGCGACTTGAGCCAATGTTGCAAAGATCGGCAATTTTAGATTCTAGAAGTTTTTTGATATGACGATTAAATGGCAAACGCGCCATTAACTCGCCACTGCGCAACGCACAAGATTCAAATTCCTCTTTCAGCTCTTCATTATAGCCCATAATCCCGCTTGTATATTCACCAAGTCCCACGACACACGCACCTGTGAGTGTTGCTAAGTCTATAAGCACATCGGGCTTGAGATCTTGAGCATAACTAAGACAATCACACAATACCAATCTCCCCTCCGCATCAGTATTGCGCACTTCTATGCTTTTGCCCTCACGCGAAAATAGCACATCATCAGGCTTATACGCATTACCACCTATCATATTTTCCGCTGCACCAATAATCCCATGCACCTCAATATTTACCCCAAGTCCCGCCACAGCATTCAAAATCCCTATAACCGCACACGCACCGCTTTTATCTGCCTTCATTGTTACCATATAATCACTGGGCTTAAGGCTAAGTCCCCCACTATCGTATGTCAATCCCTTACCTACTACCACGATACGCGCTAGTGGCTTTTTGGGCTTATAGCTTAGATGCACGAGATATGGTGGATTGCTTGATGCCCTACTTACTGCTAGATATGCGCCCATACGCTCTTTTTGTAAATCCTTTTCATCTAAGACTTTGCACTCTAGCTCTTTTTTTTGTGCAAGTTTTTTACAATACTGCATAAGATACGATGGTGTGGCAATTTGTGGCATCGTATTGACCAAATCCCGCACGATATGCAGGCTTTTTGCTATAATCTTTGCTTTTTTGGCTTCCTGCTCAAGTGTGCGCGCACCTTGTATATAGACTTTTTTTAGTATGGATTCTTTTTTGCTTGATTTGTATAGCGCACTATCTTGTGATCCTGCCAAGATTCCAAGCATTAGCGCATAGTCTAATTCCCCCTCACCAAACGCCTCTATACCGATATTTTCAAACTTCAAAGTTTTAAAAAATCTTGCAATATTTGCACCTGCCTCACGCACAAAATCCGCATTGCACTCTTGCAAACACACAAGCAAGACTTTCCCCTCTTGCAAAAAAAACTGCCCCTTTCCATCAAAGCCAAACTCTTTAGCTCTTTGAAGGTTCGCACTTGTGCTTTTTTTAGAATCTAGCACAAACTCGACATATGCTTCGCCCTGCTTAGAATCTACGATTTTAATCTCAATCATCACTATCCTTTCTTTTGTAATTTAGTAATGCGTTTATCAACTCGTTTTGTCTGTGTCTGAAAATACCAAAGCACACCACCACCGATACAAATTGCTAGTGGAATAAGCAAATATGGGTGGTCTTTAAACCAATCAAGCACGATAAAAATCTCCTTGCCAAAATACCAAGTGAGCAAAATCGTGATTGCCGCCCACACCTGCGCACTCAAAAGATTGATAATAGCAAATTTCATCGCATTATATCGTGTCGTGCCGATACTCATAGGAATAATTGTGCGCATACCATACATATAACGTTGGATAAAAATGATAGACCAGCCGTATTTTTGAAGCAAGAGATTCGCCAAGGCAAACTTGCGTCGCTGGGATTTGAAGTTTTCTTGAATCCCCTTACGATTGAATCTCCCAATATAAAAATAAATCTGATCGCCTACAAAGCCCCCAAGTCCCGCGACAAAAATCGAAGCTAGGAGTTGCATCTTGCCATCATGCACGGCAAGTCCAGCAAAGATAAGCCCCAACTCGCCCTCCAAAATTCCCCAAAAAAACAAAATCACATAGCCCCAAGTCTCGACATGCTCCTCCCACAATGCCTTGATAAACTCTTCAAGCGAAAACCCTGTGCTACGATAATACACCACTAACCCAATCACGGCAAGGATTACAAATGCCCAAGTGAGAGCCTTTTTGGGTTTTTGTTTGATAAAAAGCCATACCGAATGCATACACAATCCTCTAAATATCTAGCACACAATGCACATCACAAAGTTCCTCAAGCTTTGCCTTTCCTCCAAGTTCTCGCAAATGCAAAATAAATACCGCCTCCACGCATTGCGCACCAAGCGTCTTGATGAGTTTCACACCTGCTTGTGCTGTGCCACCGGTAGCTATAAGATCATCGATAAGCACCACGCGCGCATTTTTTTTGCGTTCAAACGCGTCTATGTGAATCTCCACCTCATCAAAACCATATTCAAGACTATACTTCTCACTCGCTGTGGTGGAAGGAAGCTTGCCCTTTTTGCGGATAGGCACGAAGCCCACGCCAAGTGCATACGCCAATGCCGCACCAAAGATAAAGCCTCGAGATTCTATACCTGCGACAAAATCAATTTCACGATCTTTATAACGCGTAGCTAGAGATTCTATAAGCTCGGAAAACACCTCATCATTGCCTATCATTGTCGTAATATCATAAAACAAGATTCCGGGTTTGGGATAGTCTGGTATCTTGCGTATAGAATGCGCTAGTTTTTGTATATCCATAATTTGCTCCTTTGTGTGATTGCTTATATTAGAGTAGTGCCTCGATTTTTTGCTCTAACTCCTTAATACGCGCTTTGTATTTATCTGTCTCGATTCTGTATTGCGAATTGCGTGCTTTTAACACTTTGACTTCGTTTTTGAGCGCATTCATCTCTTGCTGCATATTATCGATGTTGCCAAGAGCTCGCTGGAGCTGAAGCTGGTGCTTACGCACGAGAATCTCTGCCTCGCTTAGTGTGAGCTTCATCGAAGCGGAATTTTTTTCTTCTTTGCGTGCGACACTTTTGTAAAAAAATGTCCGCACAATCATATACAACACAAAAAGTATAAACCCCGTAAGAAAAAACCATTTTGCAAAAAAGTCCATACTCTCGCCTCCACCTATGTTATCTTACCCAAGCTTACGCACTCGATCAAGGTGTCTCCCACCCTCAAACTCTACACCAAAAAACTGCATCACTATCTCCTCTGCCTCACCCTGCCCTATCACACGCTCACCCATACAAAGGACATTAGCATCATTGTGTAGGCGCGCCATTTTTGCCAAATACGAATCAGTGCAAAGCGCTGCGCGTATGCCGCTAAAGCGATTGGCAGCAATACTCATACCTATGCCACTTCCACAGATAAGCACACCCCTAGATTCTGGAGTGGCGAGGACACTCTCGCAAAGCTTCTGTGCAAAATCCGGATAATCCACGCGATCTTGTGAATACGCACCCAAATCACACACTTCCAAACCTAGCTTAGAAAGTATCTCTTTGACAAACTCCTTGAGTCCAAAACCTGCGTGATCTGAAGCGATAAATACTTGCATTATGACACTCCTACTGATGGCTTACACCCTCTTTGAGATCTTTAGATTCTCCACTACTATGCTCTTGCACAATGTCAGCCTTATCCTCTGCATATCTCCTTGCTAATTTCTCGACACCATCTAATCCCTTAAACATACGTTCCCAACGCACAACATAACGTTCTGATTTATCCATATCTGCACCTGCTTCCTCACTATTAGCCTTGGTAAAACTAAAATAAATAAACCACGGCTGTCCTATAATATTGCTATATGGCACACTACCCCAAAATCGCGAATCATAGCTGTTGTTACGATTATCACCCGCCATAAAAAATGAATCCTCGGCAACCTTGGTATAAAAAAACACCTCGCCCCGATCATCACGAAGTTTGTCCATTGCTATATCTTTGCGTGCATTCATATCCTCAAAACCGATATTTGGCACATACACAAACTCATCTTGGGGTAAATTGCTGTATTGTTTCTCAACAAAATCACAATCTAGTCGCCTATCCGCATCAGAGATCACACCCTCATCTTTACATACTTTGGTATAAAACCCTTTATCATCGCGAAAATACGCGCGTTTCCAAAGCGGTGTGAGATTAGGATCTCTAGCCTCACTGATATGCCACCATCTCGGCACATACGAGATACCAGCATATTGTGGCATAAAAGGATCTTTGACAAACTTCCTGCCCAAAAACTCGCGTATTTGCGTATTCTCGCCTAATTGCTCCCTCAATGCCTCAATCCCGGCATCACCCTCATTGGGACGCAAATAATATCCCTCCTGTGTGAAAATCACCTCATCACCACCTACGCCAAACACGCGTTTGACAAAATATGTCCGATCATCTTTGGGTGGGATAAACACCACAATTTCTCCGCGTTTAGGACGCTCACCCTCAAACAAACGCCCATTGTGATTGAAGTCCGGTAAAATTGGCGTATTAATCCACGGAATACGCGGCGTAGGGATACCATAGCTAAATTTCTTGACAAAGAGCAAATCCCCCTCAAAAAATGTCCCAACCATTGATCGTGTCGGAATAATAAAGCCTTGTGCAATAAAAAATATAATAAAAAGCACGATGATAATCGTCCCACTCCAGCTTGATGAAAACGCACAGAGTCCCTGCCAAAACCGCTTTATTGTCATTGTGCCACTCCTTGTATCTGTTTGGCTGCTTTGAGTGTATTTTGGAGCAAAGAAGCAATCGTCATAGGTCCTACACCTCCGGGCACGGGTGTGATAGCCGAAGTTTTCCTACTCACATTTTCAAAATCCACATCACCCGCCAATACCCCTGAATCCAGACGATTAATCCCTATATCCACCACGACTGCACCCTGTTTTATCATAGATTCTGTGATGAGATTGACTTTGCCCACACCCACACACACAATATCCGCTTTGCGTGTGTATTCTCCCACGTCTTTTGTGAGGATGTGGCATACACTCACGCTCGCTCCACCATTAAGCATTAAGGTCGCGAGCGGTCTGCCTACGATGTTGCTCGCACCCACGATAACCACATCTTTGCCACGCACACTAATTTCATAGGCTTTGAGCAAGCTCATCACACCCAAAGGCGTAGCAGGGACAAATCCATCAAGGTTTGTATTAAGCCGTCCGACATTATAAGGGTGAAATCCATCGACATCTTTGTGTGGAGCAATAGATTCTAAAATCACAGAAGTATCAATATGCTTTGGCAATGGCAACTGCACCAAAATCCCATGAATCTCTGAATTTGCATTAAGCTCCCCAATCAATCCCAAAAGCTCTTCTTGTGTGCAACTCTGGGGTAGTTCGTATTTGCGTGAGGCAAATCCCACGCGCTGACACGCCCGCTCTTTCATATTGACATATGCCCGACTTGGTGCATCATCACCCACAAGTATCACTGCCAAACCCGGCTTTAGCCCTAAAGTCTCACATTCTTTGCCAATATCTTGCTGAATCTTATCACTCAAACTTTTACCATCTAAAAGTATCACTGCTTTCCTTTTGTGGAGTTTTTAATTTTGTGTATATTATAATATTTTGGATTAAAAAACTCTATTTTGGTGGCACTCTTATGAAAAAAATCGCACTTTTTTGCCTTTTGGCAACACTCACACCGACACAAACCCTCACAGAAGATACACCCCCAAACCCCCCTCTAACACAAGGACAATCCCTCGCATCTCAAGATGCTCAAAGGATACAATCCCAAAGCCCAGATGAAAACACTCTCACAGAATCCAAAACACCAGATTTTGATAACGAAGGATTTATCACATTTAAAGAATATGGCAAAAACCTCTATGAAAACCCACGCGGCATAGGTTGTAACCACTGCCACGGCACAAAAGGAGAGGGAAGCATCATCGCACACTACAAACACAAAGGCAATGCCAAGACACTCAATGCACCCGCTATCAACAAACTAGAATTTAGCGCATTTACCAAAGCCCTAAGCTCACAAAAACTTAATGTTATGCCACGCTACTATCTTACACCAAAAGAGATTCAAGCAATATATTTTTATCTGTATGAATAAGCTCTGTCTTAGTGAGATTGTGTCGCGTTATTGACAGATGTAAATTCTAATCTTTTATATCGCTTAAATTCACAATACAACTCTCTAAATGACACTATCAACACACCCAAAATAGCACCACAAAATAGCCCTAAAACCAAAACTATCCATATTTTCACACCAAAACTTGGTTTAGGAGCAATACTGCTCGCCACAAAATCCGCATTTTTGATACTTCCTTCCGCAAGCATTAAAGCGTATTTTGCTTTTTGCACATCAAGCTCAAGCAATGTCTGATTTTGGAGCGTATTTTTGGTGTTTTCAGTATTGTCTATTAAGACCTGTAGCTGAACTAGAGAATCTAAAACAGCTGGATTTTGATTAATCCTCTTTTTTAATTCCAAATAATCCTCTTTGAAACTACGAATTTTAGATTCTAAATAGGGCAAGGTAGTATGCTGTATATCTGTAATCCTTTCATCAATACTAGCAATCAATGCGCCTGTATTGGCGATTTGACTCTGAACTCTGTTGCTATTTTTTGCTTGAATATGAGCCAAAACTTTTTCAAACACATCTCGCACATCTTCTTGTCTCACCCCGCGCGCGGTAATCTTTACTAAGGGCAAATTAGGATTTTTAAGAGTATAGCTTACTTCTT
>DXIN01000024.1 GCA_019112865.1 Candidatus Helicobacter avicola | reverse complement strand
TTTGAAATTTTTGTTTTGTTAATGTGTAAATTTTTAGGCTAAAATGCCCCACATTCACACTAAACACTAACTTTACAAAAGGACAACAGATGAAAAACTCCCTTGATACACTCCTTATCCATGGCGGACTTACGACAGATTCCAAAACCGGTGCAGTCAATACGCCTATTTATCAGACTTCTACTTATGCCCAAAAAGCCTTAGGGCAAAATCTCGGCTATGAATACTCACGCACCAAAAACCCTACGCGCGATGGTATTGAGAGCCTCATTGCCGAGCTAGAGGGTGGGAAGTTTGGCTTTGCTTTTGCTTCAGGTATGGCGGCTATTGGCACGATTTTGAGTCTTTTTAAAAGTGGCGATAAGATTCTTATCTCACACAATGTCTATGGTGGCACTTTCCGAATCCTTGATAAGGTCTTTGGCAATTTCAATATCCGCTACGAAATCCTTGATATGCGTGATCTTACCCTTTTAGAATCTGCTATAACCACCGATGTCAAAGCCCTACTTATCGAAACTCCAGCTAATCCGCTTATGAGTGTCATCTCATTAGAGAAAATCGCCAAAATCGCTAAGGCAAAAAACATACTCACTATCGTGGATAATACCTTTATGACACCATACCTCCAGCGTCCGCTAGAGTTTGGGATTGATATAGTCGTGCATTCTGCCACCAAATACCTTGGAGGACATAGCGATGTAGTCGCAGGACTAGCCGTAACTTCTGATGAGGCACTTGCCCAACAAATAGGTTTTTTGCAAAATAGTATAGGTGGTGTGCTTGCCCCTTTTGATAGCTTCCTACTCATACGCGGGATAAAGACCTTGGGTTTAAGAATGCAAAGACATTGCGAAAATGCCCTGCAAATTGCAGAATTTCTAAGCCATCATAATGGTGTGCAAAAGGTGTATTACCCCGGATTACACACCGATGAGGGCTATACTATCCATAAAGAACAAGCGCGTGGTGGTGGCGGAATGATAAGCTTTGAGCTTAAAGAGGGCTATGACTACAGGAAATTTTTTGCTTCCACCCGCCTCATCGTCCTTGCCGAAAGCTTGGGAGGTGTGGAATCCCTCCTATGCCACCCTGCCTCGATGACACACGCCTCTATTCCAGCAGAGATTCGCGCTAAAGTTGGCATCACAGACAATCTTATCCGCCTATCAGTAGGTATAGAATACGTCAATGATCTTATTGATGACCTGCATCAAGCCATAGACAAAGCCAAAAAGTAGATTCTATGCTCTATCACAGCATTGCGGAGCTTATCGGCGATACACCTCTCCTCACGCTCAATAAACTCACAATCCCAAACAACAACAAGATTCTCGCCAAATGTGAATTTTTTAACCCCGCTGGTGGTATCAAAGACCGCGTGGCACTCTATATGCTACGCAAGTTTAAAGACGAGGGTAGATTACACGCAGATTCGGTGATTGTCGAAGCGACCGCGGGCAATACCGGACTTGGCATAGCGATTGCGGCTATTGAGGTGGGGTGCAAAGCTTTGCTCATCGTGCCTCATAATTTTTCTATCGAAAAGCAGATTCTTATGCGTGCGCTTGGTGCAGAGGTGATAAACACGCCACAAGAGCAAGGTATGCAAGGTGCTATGCAAAAAGCCGCAGAACTCCTAGAGAGTATGCCAAATGCCATAGCCTTTGGGCAGTTTGAGAATCTACACAATCCACAAGCCCATTACCTTACCACTGCCAAAGAAATCTACGCAGACACACAAGGCAAGATTGATTATTTTGTATGCGGTGCGGGGAGCGGTGGGAGTTTTAGCGGAATAGCGCGTTATCTCAAAGAGCAAGATTCTAGGATTAAAGCTGTATTAGCTGACCCACTAGGCTCACTCATCGGAGGCAATAAACACGACATAAAATCCCGCATAGAAGGTATTGGTAATACCTTCATACCGCGGACTATGGACACTTCACTCATTGACAAAGTCTATAAAATCAGTGATGAGCAAGCATATGCTGGGCTAAAGCTCCTTGCACGCAAGGAAGGCGTGCTTGTGGGTATTTCATCAGGAGCGTGTATTCATGCGTGTTTAGAGCTTGCCAAAGAAGTGCGGGATAGCACAATCGTAACGATTTTTGCCGATGGCTTTAGTCGGTATTTTAGTCGCGAGATTCTTTAAAATTTTGTGTAAATGTGTAAATATTGTAGAAGTTTTGCAAATTACAGAGGTTTAAAGTCGAAAAATAAATAGGCTATTAATACCTCGCCAATGGGCGAGGGCGGATTAGCCAAGCTGTGCTTTAAGCATCCAAATGGCTTTTTGTAACTCCGCACATTTATCATCAGCATAAGCTGCACTTACTTTGTCTCCTGCCTCATCAGCACTTTTAGAAAGATTTGTGAATGCACTAAGAAAATACTCATAGTCTGCCAAAATTGCCTTGATTATTGTTTTAGAATCAAAGCTATGAGCACTCTCCTCTTTGATTTTTGCATTCTTTAGCATATCAGCGAGTGTTACATATGGCACACCACCTAATTGCAATACACGCTCTGCCATATCATCAAACACATCAGCGAAGTTTTCATAAATTTCCTCTGTTGCTTTATGTGTAGGGTGAAAATCCATACCCTTAACATTCCAATGATAATTATGCACCTTGACATAAAATACCTGTGCGTCCGCCTGAATCTGTTTGAGTTGATCGATAATCTTACTCATCGTATCCTCCTTGGTTAAATTAATTTCTTAAAGATTTTTAAGATGAGAAAATTCTAAAGAAATTTTGTAAATAAATTTGTAATAAACGATAATTTTTATTATTTAAAATCTTGCTGTTACCTATTCACAAAAAATTATAAAATTTATATTTTATTTTCTTCTTGTGTTATAATACGCACCTACAATCATTGTATAAGGAGTTTCTGATGAAAAAACTATGCACATTACTTATAAGTGGCTTGATAGCTTTTGGTTTTTTAGGCTGTCCTAGCAAAAATGAGCTGGGCAATACTTCTGGATTTGACCTTGAGGGTGCGCCATCATGGGTGCTAGGTAAGCCAGAAAAAGAGCTTTATGCTGTGGGTAGCTCACAAATCAAAAACAATAAGGTGGATTGGGCAATTAGAGAAGCCACACTAAAAGCCAGAGCAGAACTAGCAACTACTCTCCAAGGCAGAATTGAGCAAAAAATCCGTAGTTTGGAGACTAACGGCGAGTCGGAAACCGTAATAGCTATTAGGCAAAGTGTCGATGCCCTACTTCCTGGTGCTAGTCGCACAGATACATGGATTAGCAAAGGTGGTATGCTTTTTGCGAAAGTGCAAATACGAGAGATAGACAACAAAATTTTGCAAAAAAACCTTGCTAATCTCCAAAAAATCGATCAAGAAGCAGCAAAGGCTCTTGCCCAAACCGTTGATGAGCTACTCAAATAATCCTAAAGCTCCCTTTGGGAGCTACCTAAACATTTGATACTTATGCAAAACCTTATCTTTGGTCCTATAATATCCCGTAGATTTGGGTATTCTCTAGGGATAGATCTCTCGCCTAACACAAAGCAGTGTAATTTTGATTGTCTCTATTGCGAACTACAAGGTGCAAAACCTCAAGATTCTATGCGCGAAGTGATCCCAGCATACGAATATGTGGATTCTATCTCAAGGTATCTTGCTAGCAATCCAAAGCAAAAAATTGATGTGCTAACTTTCACTGCCAATGGCGAGCCGACACTTTACCCACATCTTTTAGAGCTTATTAAAACGCTTAAACCTTCCCTGCCTCCACATATCAAAACACTTATATTGAGTAATGGCTCGCTATTTTGGCAACAATCTGTACGCGAAGCCCTTTTGGAATTTGATATGGTTAAGTTTTCACTAGATTCACTAAATCCTCGAACTTTTGCCCGCATAGATCGCCCTCACAAAAGCCTACATTTAGAATCTATCAAAAAAGGTATTGCGACTTTTGCCACAGAATTTACTCAAAAAACTAATGGCAAGCTCATAGGTGAGATTTTGCTCCTCAAGGGAGTGAATGACACCTCCGCTCATGCCAAAGAACTTGCGCAATTCCTCTCACGCATTCCCATCTCACGCCTTGACATAGGCACACTTGATCGTCCGCCAGCACACAAAGCCACGCCATTAAGCATTAAGGAAATTGAAACCTTTGTCTCGCATTTTGAGGGACTTTGTGTCTATATCCCCAGACGCACATCACAAGATTCAAATACCCCCAAACGCACATTAAACAAAGAAGAATTAATCCAAACCCTAAGTATGCGTCCTTTGACATTAGAAGATATGCAGGCACTTTTTTGCGACAACACGCTCGCTTTAGCTGACACGCTCACAAAATCCCATATCCTAAAATGGGAGCAAGTAGGCAATATAGCCTTTTTATGCCCAACAAACAGCACAACAAAAGTGCTTTTTTAGTATTGCTTTGTTACAATACCCACTTTGACAGATAATCTCTTAACACAAGGTTAGCAATATGCAGGAGTATATTCGAAACTTTTCTATCATCGCGCACATTGATCATGGCAAATCCACGCTTGCTGACCGCCTAATCCAAGAATGTGGTGCAGTAACCCAAAGAGAAATGGTAAGCCAGATTATGGATACTATGGATATCGAAAAAGAGCGCGGTATCACAATAAAAGCCCAATCCGTGCGCCTAGAATACACCTACAACAACCAAACTTATATCTTAAACCTCATCGACACGCCCGGGCACGTGGATTTTAGCTATGAAGTCTCGCGCTCTCTTAGCTCGTGTGAGGGCGCGCTGCTCGTGGTGGATGCCTCACAGGGCGTGGAAGCCCAAACCATCGCCAATGTCTATATCGCACTTGATAACAATCTCGAAATTATCCCCGTGATTAACAAAATCGACTTACCCGCCGCAGACGCCCCAAAAGTCAAAGACGAGATAGAATCTACCATCGGGCTAGAATGCGATAATGCCCTAGAAGTGAGCGCAAAAAGCGGGCTAGGCATACACGAGCTTTTAGAATCTATCATCACGCGTATCCCCCCACCAAGCGGCGATGAAAACGCCCCTATCAAAGCGCTGATTTATGATTCTTGGTTTGATAACTACCTAGGTGCCCTAGCACTCGTGCGGCTTAAAGATGGCGATATATCCGTGGGGCAGGAGATTCTCATAATGAGCAGTGGCAAGCGATATGAGGTGCTAGGGCTCTATTATCCCCACCCAGTGCAAAAAATCCCCACGCAAAAAATCGCTTGTGGAGAGATAGGCATCGTGTCCTTGGGGCTAAAGTCCCTCACAGAGCTTGCTGTGGGCGATACCATCACAGATTCTAAACACCCCACAGAAAAGCCCATAGAGGGATTCAAACCCGCCAAGCCCTTTGTCTTTGCCGGGCTCTATCCGATTGAGACTGATAGATTTGAGGATCTGCGCGAAGCACTCAATAAACTCAAGCTCAACGACTCCGCCCTGCAGTTTGAGCCAGAGACTTCCATTGCGCTTGGGTTTGGATTCCGCGTGGGCTTCCTAGGGCTCTTGCATATGGAAGTGGTGAAAGAACGCCTAGAGCGCGAGTTTGACCTCCAGCTCATCGCCACCGCGCCCACGGTGATCTATGAAGTCTATGGCACCGATGGCTCACTTACCCTCGTGCAAAACCCTAGCCAACTTCCAGAGGTGCAAAAAATCGCAAGTATCAAAGAACCCTATGTGCGCGCACATATCATCACACCAAGCCAATATCTAGGCAATATCATCACACTCCTATCTAATAAACGCGGCGTGCAAGAAAAAATGGAATATCTCACACCAGAGCGTGTAATGCTCGAATACGCCCTGCCAAGTAATGAAATCGTGATGGATTTTTATGACAAGCTCAAATCCTGCACTAAAGGCTATGCGAGTTTTGACTATGAGCCTATCGAATACCGCGAGGGCAAACTCGTGAAACTCGATGTGCGCGTAGCAGGCGATGTGGTCGATGCACTCTCTATCATCGTGGATACTTCCAAAGCCTACGAAAAAGGTAGAGCCCTAGTAGAAGCGATGAAAGAACTCATACCCCGCCAACTCTTTGAAGTCGCAATACAAGCGAGTATTGGCAACAAAATCATCGCCCGCGAAACCATCAAATCTATGGGCAAGAATGTAACCGCAAAGTGCTATGGCGGGGACATCACGCGCAAACGCAAACTACTAGAAAAGCAAAAAGAGGGCAAAAAGCGCCTCAAAGCTATCGGCAAGGTAGAGCTACCACAAGAGGCGTTTTTGGCAGTGCTTAAGGTGGATTAGGTTTGCCAAATCTACAAGGAGGGAAAATGCTAGAATTTAACGATGAAGTGATGAAACGCTACTCGCGGCATTTTGTGCTACAAAATGTCGGCGTAGAGGGGCAGAAAAAACTCGCACAAGCACAGATTTTTATCGCTGGGGCTGGTGGGCTTGGCTCGCCTATTGCGCTCTACCTCGCAGCCGCTGGCGTGGGGCGGATTGGGATTATCGATGATGATGTAATCGATCTAAGCAATCTACAACGACAAATCCTCCACACCACGCCCGAGGTAGGCACACCAAAGGTGCAAAGTGCCAAAGCTAAGCTCCACGCGCTCAATCCCAATGTGCAAATAGATACCTACCAAGAGCGATTGAGCGCGCAAAATATCGCAAAACTTATAGAATCTTATGACATCATAGTCGATGGCACGGATAATTTCGGCACAAAATTCCTCATAAACGACGCGTGTGTAATGCTCAAAAAACCATACTCATATGGTGGAATTTTACGATTTAGTGGGCAGAGTATGAGTGTGAATCCCGGTGAGAGTGCGTGCTATGCGTGCGTGTTTCACTCCCCTCCACCACCAGATTCTGTGCCTACTTGTTCGAGTGCTGGCATACTTGGCTCGGTCGCGGGAATACTTGGTAGTATCCAAGCCACCGAGGTGCTTAAAATGATTTTAGGTATAGGCAAACCGCTCTATAACACGATACTAAGTTTTGACGCGCTTAATATGGAGTTTCGCAAAATTCACATAAGCAAAAACCCACAATGCCGTGTCTGCGCCAATGGTGGTCCCAAAACCTTAAGTGACTATGAGCAAGCCTCCTGCTGGGAATTATAGAGACTAGCATTATCACTGCAATCTGCTTACCACTCACTCTGCGCCCATATTCATACATTGAGCACCTCTTGGGATTGCTTAGATTCTGTAATGTTGCTAAATGTCGCTAGCGGCTGTAAATACAAAATTATTCTAAAGGCAACTCTAATGCACTCTGCAGGGATTGCAAAAGCTCTCTATCCTTACCGCTCTGCCATAAGGCTACAAACATCTCCTTGCACATAGGACAAAGCCGCAGTGGCGTATCCGCATACCAACCCACCATATTATGTCCCCGATACACACTAAACTCAAACGCATTATGTTTAGGGGCTATAAGCAACAAATGGGGATTGTGAGATTGATAAATCCTCTGGAACTCCTCGCACGCACAAAAATGCAATAACGGCGCACCACTAGCATTAAAGACATCATAGGAAATACGATTGACATAGGCACAACAATGCAAAAATGCTCCATCTGGAAAGCCCACATAATTAATGCCTTCTTTGCTTTCTAGCACATTTGCAACTGCACTAAGCCCTTGAGTGTGAAACATCTCTTTTAGCTGGTTAGACAAATCCCCAAACCTTGCTAAACTCCTAATTGTCTGCTCAAACATTGTATTGCTCATCAAGATTCTCACAAGAATCTATCACCCATTCCCCCCACACTCGCGCTCGATAATATCACATAGCGCGTGTATCACAAGGATATGCACCTCTTGAATCCTCGCCGTATCATCACTTGGCACAATCATATTACTCTCACATAGCGACTTCATCTCTCCACCACCACGACCGCTTAGCGCGATTGTCTTGCACCCTAGTGATTTCGCGACATTGAGGGCATTGATGACATTCTTAGAATTTCCACTTGTAGAGATTCCAAAAAGCACATCGCCCTTTTGAGCCAATGCCTCAACTTGTCTTGAGAATGTGTATTCATATCCATAATCATTGCCAATAGCCGTAAGTGCAGAAGTATCCACGCTTAGAGCAATCGCTCCCAGTGCTTTTCGCTCCCGTTTATATCGCCCCGTGAGTTCAGCAGCAAAATGCTGTGAATCTGCTGCACTTCCGCCATTACCACAAATAAGCACCTTATTACCATTTTTGAGACACTCTAGCAATATATGCGCACTCTGCTCAATAGAATCTAACATACATTTAAGCGCGTGCGAGCTTATCTCAATATGATTTAAAAACTCTGCTTGTATAAAATCTTTCATTCTCCTCTCCTTATCTTTTCTATGATGTTGGTGCTAGACTTACCCTCTACAAAGTCTATAAGTCGCACCTCTTTGACAAATTCACTTCCTGCAATCTCCTTGCCCTCATAGTCCGCACCTTTAACCAACACATCAGGTGTGAGAAATGCGATAAGATCACTTGGCGTGTCCTCACCAAACACCACGACATAATCCACGCATTCAAGACTTCCGAGCAGAAATGCCCTATCCTCTTGCGTATTTATCGGACGAGACATACCCTTTAGTCGCGCCACAGAGCTATCACTATTGAGCCCCACAATCAGTATATCACCCAATGCCCGTGCTTGCTTCAGATACTGCGCGTGTCCCCTATGCAGTATATCAAAACACCCGTTTGTAAAGACAATGCGTGTCCTTGGGTTGCTTTGACGCAAAGATTCTATCATATAGCGCATTTGCTCTTTGTTTAAAACCTTACCATTCCCCAAATCCTGCCCATGTGCGTGGAGATAATGCTCTATCTCGATATGTGTAGCACTCGCGCTTCCTACCTTCGCTACGACTACTGCAGCCGCACTATTAGCAAATTCACTTGCTTTGTAAATATCTAATCCCGCACTTAGCGCAAACCCCAACGCTGCTATGACGGTATCTCCTGCACCGGTTACATCATAGACTTCTTGTGCAAATGTTGGGATTTTTTTACATGTGCCGTTATCAAAAATCCCTATCCCATCTTCACTCAATGTAATAAGCGAAATCTCTAACGCACACATTTCTTTAAGCTTCTTGCCAGCTTGGAGCAAACTCGTCTCATCACTAATCTCAATGCCTGTGGCAAGGGCTGCTTCTTTTTTATTAGGTGTGAGTAAAGTCGCACCTTTGTATTTACTATAATCATTTCCCTTAGGATCACACAATACAAACTTACGCTCACTACGCGCTAAAGCAATAATCTCTTGAGTAAAAGCATTATCCAAAAGCCCCTTGTCATAATCCGAAAGTATCACGCAATCCACCTGCGCTATGAGTGTGCCAAGATTCTCACGCACTTTTTGTAGTAGCGCACAATCCACGCGTGTCCTACTCTCCCTATCCACACGCAAAACCTGCTGATTAGAGATTACCACACGACTTTTTTTCGTGCTAGGGCGGGTAGAATCTACAAAAATATAACTGATGTCTGCTCCTAAATCCTGCAGTGTGCCCACAAGCCACTTGCCATCGACATCATCACCTACCACACCACACACATACACCTGCGCACCAAGAGCTAGAAGATTATTTGCGACATTGCACGCTCCTCCTAACCTATTGCTTTCATTTTTCACTTCCACAACCTGCACAGGAGCTTCGGGCGAGATTCTGTTGCAATCCCCCCAAATATAATGGTCAATCATCAAATCCCCAATAACAAGGATTTTAGGGGATTTCTGCTCCAAGCCAAACATCACTTACCTCGCACGCACTTGTGTTTCAAAAATCCGCACAATCTCTGGAATGTAAGATTCTATTCCTTGCTCTAAACTAAAACGCGGCGTATAGGAGAGAAACTCCTTGCTTAAGGCAATATCAGCCTGTGTATGGTTTTGGTAAAATGTGTAGGGATTATCAATGTATTCCACCTCAAAATCCCCAAGGTGCTTTTTGAGTATTTCTACGATGTTATTAAAGCTCCGTGCTTCGCCTGCACCGACATTATAAATTCCGCTCTCACGCGCTTCAATAGCCTTGACATTTGCCTGTATCACATCTTTGATATACACAAAATCACGCAACTGCTCACCATGCTTAAATAATCGCACTTTTTTATGCTCTAATGCCTGCAAGCCCAATTGCAATATCATCGAGGCGGTTTTGCCCTTATAAAACTCCCGCTCACCATAGACATTAAAATACCGCAAACCAATAAGCGGGATTTCTGAATCCTGCTCTAAGACTTTATGCGCAAAAATATCCATTTGGAGCTTAGAATACCCATAGATGTTTTCTGGCACTTCGCCCACTCCTATACTATTAGGAGCTGGAGAGTTGCCATAAGTTCCTGCCGATGAGGCATAAATCAGCATAGCCCCCTTTTGCTTAGCAATCTCATAGAGATTCACAAATGCCTCAAAATTTGTCTCTAGCATTAGTTTTTGGTCCATCGCTGTGGTGTCCGAGATAGCTGCTTGATGAAAAATATAATCAAAATCCCGATCCTTAATCTTATCAAGATTCTTTGTGATATCTCCCACAATCACCTCTCCCCGAAAATCAAGGAGATTCTTAAAATGCCCAAGACTTGTAGGATTGCCACTAGGGAAGTATGTGTCATCACGAAATTTATCAAACACACAAACATTAGCTTGTGGATGGTGCTTTTGGAAATACAACGCGAGGTTACTCCCAATAAACCCAGCTCCACCTGTGATGAGGATATTTTTGTCCGCCAAATCGTCATAGATGTATTTCATGCCTAGCTCCTTTTCATTTATTTCAATGCAAGTTTGCTAAAGCAAACTTGCGTATCGCTCGCAGAGAGTAAATCTCCACTCGCTCCGCTGCGCATTACATTCTGCTCTAATACACTCTGAATCTGCGCAAGGGACTGCACTCTGCACACATTAGATATTGCCAAGTCCTGTGGCAATGCCTCATCACATCGGAGCAAAAACTTCTGTGCTATTCCGGCATTGCGCGCACATTGCATATCGGTTACCTTATCTCCTATAAGCAAAGATTGTGCTAAATCTATGACAAAATCCTCACAAGCTTGTGTGATCATACCGCTTTTTGGCTTACGACACGCACATTGCTCCTGTGGCGCGTGCGGACAAAAATAGATTCTATCAAATCCAAAGCCTAGCCGTTTTTCTAATTTCTCCTGCATAAAATTATGTAACACCTCAAGATCTCGCTGCGTATAGTATCCACGCGCAATCCCAGATTGATTAGTTACTACGATAAGCAAAAAATGATGAGTTTTTAAAAAATCCAGAAGTTCAAAAATCCCCTCGTTAAAGACAAAATCCTCCTGCCTATACACATAGCCATAATCGCGGTTTATCACACCATCTCTATCAAAAAATGCACATTTTCTAGGGCTTGACATCGGTATGACCCTGTAGAATTTTGGTAATTTTTAATTTTTTGATACGCGCATTGTCCATTTGCAAAACCTCAAATTCACACTGAGATTGTGAATCCCTGTATGTATCGCCTACTTCTGGCAATCTGCCCAAAAGCCCAAACACATATCCACCAATAGTTACATGATCATTAGTTTCCTCTATGACAATCCCTAGCATATCCTCAATCGTTTCAATATCGATTTTGCCACTAACCTCATAGACATTTTCAGAAATCTGCTGATAATCCACGATTTTCAAATCATGCTCATCGGCTATATCGCCCATCACTTCCTCTATGATGTCTTCCATCGTGAGTAGTCCCGCTGTCCCACCATACTCATCTATCACGAGTGCAGTATGCACCTGCTGTTTTTTCATCGTGTTGAGAATCTCGGATATATGTGCGCTCTCTGGCACGATAATCATCTTGCGCACAAGCTTTAGCATATCCTTTTGGCTATTATCCACCGCATTTTTTAGCAAATCTCGGATATGCACCATACCGATGATATTGTCTTTAGAATCTCGATAATACGGATAACGCGTGTGATTTGTCTCTAGCACAATCTTCATATTTTCCTCATAGCTATGCTCGGCACACAGACATATCATATCCTTGCGTGGAGTCATTATCTCCTTTGCGACAATATCAGAGAAATCTACGGCATTTTTGATAATCTCGCCCTCTATAGAATCGATATATCCCTCTTTGAGACTCTCTCCTACAATGATTTTTAGCTCCTCATCAGAATGTGCAAGCTCACTTTCCTTTGCTGGCGCAATTTTGATGAGTTTCAAAAAAAATGCTGCAAGCAAATCAAAAAGATGGATAAATGGATAAAAAGTCAGCCAAAAATAATGTAGAGGTTTAGCCACTGCAAGCACCATACTCTCCGTCTTAGCGATAGCTACCGACTTTGGCACAAGCTCGCCTAGCACCACATGCAAAAGTGTTACGACAATAAAAGCAATCGTTACAGAGATAATGGAGACAAGCGCGTGTTGATTACCAAAAAGAGTTTCAAAAGCATACAAAATCAGACGCCCTATACCATCTTGGGACACCCACCCAAGCGCAAGAGAAGCGAGTGTGATCCCAAGCTGTGTGGCACTCAAGTATGTGTCGAGGGATTGTGTAATTTTGAGTGCTAGATCTGCATTTTTCACACCATTTTTTGACAACTCTTCAAGTTTCGTCCTTCTTACCTTGACAATCGCAAACTCACTCACCACAAAAAAGGCATTCAAAAACACCAATCCTAACGCCAAAAGAAAGAAAAAACCCGAATGATAAGGATCCAAAAATGCTCCTTTTAAATTTTAAAATTAACCTAATTGTAGCAAGGCTTGTTTAAAAATTCCTAAAGCTCAATGCCTATCCACATAATCATAAAATACGAAAACGCCCCAAGCAACGCAGAAATAGGCACGGTAACAATCCACGAAGCGATGATACGATTTATCGCACTACGTTTCACAAGCTCGTTCTTATAGGCTTTTTTGAGACTTCTTTTTTCTTTTTTGCTAAAATTAAGTGTATTTTTGACTTCATTGCGTTTGAGGGATTCTAGAATCTCGCCCTTGCGTTTCACACTTGCTTTATTAAACTGATCCAAAAACTTCTCCACTTCGATAGAATCTTTACCTCTATGAGCTTGGATAATTGTCTGTTGCATTTCATAATACCGCTTCTTAAGATACTCCCGCAAAAAACCTACCCCAAAAATCGCTCCTATGGTTACATGTGTCGAACTCACAGGAAGCCCAAGCTGTGAAGCTACAAGCACGGTGATAGCCGCACTCATTGCCACACAAAATGCACGAATTTTATCTAAGTCTGTGATTTCATTACCCACAGTGCGAATAAGTCTAGGACCATAGAGTGCTAAACCTATAGAAATTCCAAGCCCACCGATGAGCAAAATCCAAAATGGCACGCCGGCTTTGTTGCTAAGCACCTGATCGCTCACACTCTCAAGCGTCTGATTGATAGCAGCTAATGGTCCTACGGCATTTGAGACATCATTTGCCCCATGCGCGAAACTTAGCATTGCTGCAGCAAAGATAAGTGGTATTGTAAAAAGCGTGCCAATATCTTCTTTGGTGTTAGAGAGTTTTTGTGCCTTACGCACGATAAGTGGGCGTGTCCCAAAAAATATCGCCAACGCAATCACAAGCGAAATCGCACACGCCACGCCAAAGTGCATAGGAATCACACGATTTAAACCCTTGATGATAAGATAAAGCACAAATGCCCACGACATAAAAAATACCAAAAACGGCACGACCACCTTAGCAGCTTCATTTTTGTTTTCTTTGTAGGTAATAGTATATTTGATAAGCACGAGGAACAACACTGCAAAAATCCCACCCATCACAGGCGAAATAACCCAGCTTGAAACGATTTTAGCAAGCTCTGCCCATTTGACAACCTCCATACCACCTGCAACAATCCCAGCTCCCAGCACACCACCGACAAGAGAATGCGTAGTCGAGACAGGTGCGCCCAAAAAGGTAGCTAAATGTAGCCATATCGCTGATGAAAACAATGCCCCAAGCATCACTGCCACAAATACCTTAGAATCTCGCACACTTGCGGGATCAATAATACCAGATTTAATCGTATCAACCACATCGGCTCCAGCGACAATAGCCCCAAATGCCTCAAAAAACGCCGCAATACCGATTGCTCCCAAAAGCGTGATAGCTTTAGAACCAACAGCTGGACCGACATTGTTTGCCACATCATTCGCACCTATATTCATCGCCATATATGCTCCAATGACCGTAGCAAAGGCTAAGAGCATAATATTCTGCGTTGCTCCAAAAATACTTGCTATAATGCACACGATGATAAAAAATACAAGCACAATAGCAATCTTTATACTATCTCCGATATTGCCCTGCGTAGCCTTCTCTATGCGTTTTATGGTTTTAATATCCATCTAATGACCCCTTATGTGAGCTTGCATTTGATGACAAATGCTTAACCCTTATATTTTACAAAGTTTTTACATAAAATTTACCTATCACGCTTTAAGAAAGCTAAAAGTAAAACCAAAAGTAACTTTTTGTAATATTAGTTTTTCTTATGCTGCGTTTTTATACGATTTTTTAAAAAATATTGCTATATAATCTCGACAGAAAAGTTTTAAGGCTTTTTGCACAACAACATCATTTAAGAAAGGATTGTCTATGAAAGCACAAATCGTTAGCGATGCATTGCTCCAAAAGGCACAGACAAGGCTTGAGTATTTAGAATCCCTTCCTGCTCATAATGCAGAACGAAATCTAATCCAAGAATTAGAATCCAAAGGATTTTCAAGAAGGGACTTTATGAAATGGGCGGGAACGATGACTGCAGCACTTTCACTTCCTGCGAGCTTCACACCTCTAGCAGCAAAAGCTGCAGAAGTTGCAAACAGAATCCCAGTGGTATGGCTCCATATGGCAGAATGCACTGGTTGTAGTGAGAGTCTCCTAAGGAGTGATGCACCCAGCATAGATTCACTGATCTTTGACTACATCAGTCTTGATTACCACGAAACCGTGATGGCAGCAGCGGGATACCAAGCAAGCAAATCACTCCATGATGCCGTGCATAAAGGTGGCTATATCCTTATGGTAGAGGGTGGCATACCAGAGGGTAAAAGTGAGTTTTATCTCACCATAGGTGCGCAAGGCACGACAGGAGCGCAAGAAGCCAAAGAAGCAGCCAAAAACGCTGCAGCGATTTTCGCAATCGGGACCTGCTCAAGCTTTGGTGGTGTGCAAGCTGCATATCCCAATCCCACAAATGCCCAACCTCTCTCAAAAATCACTAACAAATCCGTGATCAATGTCCCGGGTTGCCCACCTAGCGAGAAAAATATCGTGGGCAATGTGCTACACTTTATCCTCTTTGGCACACTCCCAAGCCTTGATGCGTATAATCGCCCCACATGGGCTTATGGACTAAGGATTCACGATTTGTGTGAAAGACGCGGGCGATTTGATGCTGGACAATTCGTAGAATCTTTTGGCGATGAAGGCGCGCAAAAGGGCTACTGCCTCTACAAAATGGGCTGTAAAGGTCCCTACACTTTCAACAACTGCTCCAAACTTCGGTTTAATCAACACACGAGCTGGCCTATCCAGGCGGGGCATGGCTGCATAGGTTGTAGTGAGCCAAACTTTTGGGATACCATGCGTCCATTTGAGGAGCCAATCGGCAACAAGCTTTATGCCACAAGCTTTGATGGCTTAGGTGCTGATAAGACTGCAAACAATGTCGGTAGCGTGATACTCGGCGCAGCAGCCATAGGCATAGCAGCTCATGCTGTGATTAGTGCTATCAAAAAGAAACAAGACTAATTTTTAGGAGGGAATGATGACAAAACGAATCGTAGTCGATCCAATCACAAGAATCGAAGGGCACTTGAGAATAGAGGTAATCGTAGATGAAAACAATGTCATAAAAGACGCATTTTCTAGCTCGACACTTTGGCGCGGACTAGAAACAATCGTGCGAAACCGCGATCCGCGTGATGCAGGATTTTTAATGCAGAGAATCTGTGGAGTTTGCACCTTTTCACACTACAAAGCTGGGATTGTCGCGGTAGAAAAGGCTCTTGGTATCACCCCACCTCTTAACGCAATCCTTACACGAACATTGATGAATATCTCACTCTTTTTGCACGATCACGCAGTGCATTTTTATACCTTGCACGGACTTGATTGGTGCGACATCACTTCAGCTCTTAAGGCAAATGAGAAAAAGGCTTCCGAACTTGCTTTTAAATACACAAAAAACCCAATCTACACAGGTGAGGACGAGCTAAAAGCTGTTAAGGAGCGCGTGAGCAAGTTTGTGGCACAAGGTAGCCTAGGACCATTTGCTAACGCATATTGGGGACACAAAACTTACAGATTTACCCCAGAACAAAACCTCATAGTGCTCTCACACTATTTGCGACTCCTAGAAGTCCAACGCGTGGTTGCGCAAATGATGGCTATTTTTGGTGCTAAAAATCCACACCCACAAAGTCTCACGGTCGGTGGAGTAACTTGTGTAATGGATATTACCGACCCTAGCAGACTTGGCGAGTGGCTCTCAAAATACAAAGAAGTGGTGGATTTTGTCAATCGCGCGTATTGGGCAGACATCATTATGGCGGCAGAGGCTTATAAAGTCGAAGATTCTGTGCTCAAAGGCTGTGGGCTTACAAATTTCCTTAGCTTCCAAGAGATTCAGGTGGGAGCTGATGAGTGGCTACTAAGTAGCGGTATCGTCAAAAATGGCGATCTAAGCAAAGTCTATGAAGTCGATACCGACAAGATTACCGAGGACGCCACACACTCATGGTATAAAGACAATGGTCCTTTGCACCCATACGATGGTGAGACAAACCCTAACTATACAGGTTTTGTCGATGGTGTCTCCATAGGAATCGATGGCAAAGAAGTCAAAACACCGCTCATTGATGAAAAAGGCAAATATTCGTGGATTAAATCTCCTCGCTATGACAACGAACCTATGGAAGTAGGACCTCTAGCGAGTGTGGTAGTGGGCTATGCAAAGAAAAATCCCTACATCACAGCCGTAGTTGATGAGTTTTTGGCAAAAACTGGGCTTACCCCCGCACATCTCTTTAGCACGCTAGGACGCACTGCTGCAAGAGCGATTGAGTGCAAAGTCATCGCAGATTATGGTATCAAAGCTTTCAATGCACTTGTTGAGAATCTCAAAACTGACAAAAACACTTGCGCACCATATAGCATTGATAAAAATAAAAGCTACAAAGGGCATTTCATCGGCAATGTGCCACGCGGTATGTTAAGCCACTGGGTGAGAATCGAAAATGGTGTGATCAAAAACTACCAAGCCGTAGTTCCAAGCACATGGAATGCCGGTCCAATGGATCAAAATGGCAAAAAGGGACCCTATGAGATGAGTCTCATTGGCACTAAAGTCCAAGACATCACACAGCCACTAGAAATTGTGAGACATATCCACTCCTTTGACCCATGTATCGCGTGTGCGGTGCATGTTATGGATACCAAGGGCAATAAGCTTAGCGAGTATAAAGTCCAGCCTTCTGCTTCAGGATTACGCTAGAAAGGAGATATTATGGAAAACACAATTCCTTTTGAAAAAAAAGAGTTCCATGTCCATAAGGAATTTTCCGGATTGACAAGGATATTCCATTGGATTCGGGCATTTAGCATATTTTTGCTCATCGCCACGGGATTTTATATCGCCTACCCATTTTTGCACGCACTAGGCTCTTATGAAGTGGTTACTATCGGCAACCCAGAGATAGCTTCACACGATGTGGGAGCATTTGTGGGCTATCTCAATGCCTATATGCGTAGCTTTCATATCATCTTGGGATTCTGTCTTATTGCTGTCTCGTTTTTTAGGGTGTATTTGTTCTTTTTTGACAAAGAATCCAAACCCGAGCGCATATCTTTCAAACAAGCCATATCTCCAAAGTGCTGGATAGCTCAAATCAAGGTCTATCTACTTATTGGTAAGCACCCTCATATCGATGGAGCTTACAACCCCTTGCAGTTTGCTACTTATTTCGTGTTGGCTATCCTTGTGTTGCTTATTTCACTTAGTGGCGTGGTGCTATTTTACAATTCCTATGACGATGGTTTGGGGGCACTCTGTGGAGCACTCTTTGGCTGGTTTGAAGTGATGTGTGGGGGATTGGCAAATGTGCGAGACCTTCATCATATCCTTACTTGGGCATTTATGATTTTTATTCCTGTGCATATCTATATGGCAGTGTGGAACTCACTCAAATACCCAAATGGTGGCGTAGATGCGATTGTGAGCGGTATGCGCTATACTGATGAAGTCAAAGTGTGAGTTTCGCACTTAGATGAAGATTCTCATACTTGGCATTGGTAATATTTTGTTTGGAGATGAAGGCATTGGCGTGCATCTCTCCAACTATCTCAAAGTCAATTATTCCTTCGCCCCCAGCGATCCTGCTAATCCTGTAGAGGTAGAAATCGTCGATGGCGGGACGCTGGCGCAGATGCTTATCCCGCTTATCACTTCCTATGACAAGGTGCTAATCCTTGATTGTGTGAGTGTCGATGACGCGCAGATAGGCGATGTATATGCCTTTGACTTTGACAATGTCCCCAATATCATCACTTGGGCGGGAAGTGCGCACGAGGTGGAAATGCTCCAAACATTGCGTCTTGTGGAGATTAATGGTGATTTGCCACCCGTGCATATCATCGGTATCGTGCCTGAAGTTATCGGTGAGGACACTGCCTTTAGCCTAAGTGAGAATGTCAAAAAAGGCGCACAACTTATGGAATCTCAAGCTATCGCTTATCTCGCCCAAAATGGCATAACCGCCACCAAAATCGCTAATCGCGACCTCCAAGAGATTGCCAATCTCTCTTTTCGTGGATTCTAGATTTCCCCCCTCAAGGCTCACTATGACACAATATTATGATTTTAGTTTTTCTCTGCAACCCCCTTTGTTCTCCCCAACCCAGCTGTTTTTTCTACATATTCTTAATACACAAGCAAAATGTATCTCACAAAATCTCACAGATACCACTTTCACACCAAAGCATACTTTAGAATCTCACACACCACAATCCCCTATGGATTCTCACACACAAGATTCTAATCCTCCACAACCCGCTACTTTTGAGTATGGATTCTACACGAGTGCGGACTTTGCGCGAGATTCTAAATCCACCCTGCACTTCATCATACAGACCAATCACGCACCAGCTGTGCTTGATTTTGCCGAATCTATCGCCGACACTTTACCACTCTCGCTAAGTTTTTGCTTCCTTACGCTTAATGTGTGCGATAGCCTAGAATCTCTCCAGCCCCTTGCGCACACAGAGGGGATACTCCCCTACACTCCGCACACGCACTTTTGCACCGCCACACAGACGCGGGATTTCCTCTCCGATGAGCATTTTGGAGATTTTAGCCTTTTTTGCTTTGCCAAACCCCTTGCGCACACAGAGGAGATACTCCCCTATCTCACCTCCATAATCCACGAGCTTCAATCCCAAAAAAATGTAGTTCTTGATACCGCAAGAGGCTTCAAAGAATGCTCACTAAAGCCCTTTGAAAACGATAGTGGGGATTGTGTGTGTGTGATGTGCGATATTTCTAGCCTCAAGACCTTTTTTCGGATTCACAATGCACAGAGTGATGTCCTCGCCTCATTTGAAAAACCCTCTGTGCGCCTCGCACCCAAGGAGGTTTTTGCCCAGAGATTCTGTAAAGATTCTCATGGACTTGTGCTTACTTCCCTCCCCTATGATCCCCTCCTCCAGCTTTTTAGCGCACTGCTTTTGCGTGAGGAAATTACGCATTTTTTCTTGCGCTCTACCAGCCACACACCAGAGAGGATCTTCGCGCACACTCCCATAGATTCACACACATTGTGCGTGAGTGAGAGCGGATTGTTCCTAGATACTGCGCACGCGTATTGTGATTTCAAGACACTTTTGCACACCAACCTCTCTCATCACACCAATGCACAAAACACGCAACCTAGCGTGATTCTCTACATCAGCTCTAAGCACCCTAGCGCGATTTTGCTACAAAATGGAGGGAATTTCCAACAAATTCTAAACACGAGCTTTGAAGCAAACCCAAAACACCTCATAGAATCTATCCGCACCAACTACTCAAGCGGTGCGGAGCTAGTGGGTAATTTCGCGCACAAACAAGACATCACACTTTTTGAGAATCTCGCAGATATTTCCATACGCACAGACAATCTCACGCATATCTTTGGTATCGCCGCATTGCTACTAGGTATGCACCCAAGCAGCAATCTTAGCACGGACACACTGCTAGAGAGCTTGCCACAAGCCTATGATTCACTCCTTGCGTGTGCGAATGAGTTTTTGCGTGCCAAAGGACCGCGGATTGACTACATTCTCCAGCGCGAGCACGACACACTCACACTTGATTATCCGCGTATTTTTCGATCCTCTATGAGCTTTAAATGTGCGGATATGGACAATGTGATTTTGGCATATGGCTTTATAGATAGTTTTTGCGAGTTTCTCGCCACGCTTGTGCGCGACATACAGACCAATCACGCATTTGGGGATAGCCTCGAAGTCCTGCTGTGTGGCGATGTGTTTGGGCATAGTATATTTTTGGAGCGCATTTTAGGTTTTTTGCCCAAAAACATCACACTCACTCTGCCACAAGATGGATTTTTGGACTATCATTAGGATTTTTTTACTAATACTTCTTCCCACACACGCGCAATAGCCTCTTTACTAAAGCACTCTGCCACTCTCTCTTTGGCTTGTCTGCCTAGATTCTCTCGTAGGGCTTCATCACGCATAAGTGTTTGGAGTTTGTCTGCATAGGCTTGTAAATCAT
>DXIN01000023.1 GCA_019112865.1 Candidatus Helicobacter avicola | reverse complement strand
CAATGCTAGAGTATTATTACAAAAGATTAGCTTACAAAGTCTTATCTTGGTTTATCCCAAAACGAGTATGGCGTATAGAGCTTGGCAAAAAGTTAGGCTTTGGGGAGAGGATTATCACCTTGCAAGAAGTGGATAAGTCTGTGCCAAAATGCGTATTAGATTCTATCAATGCGCTTTTGGGTAGGCATTTGGCTTGGAATGATAAGGCTTTGCTAGATTCAAAGAATGAATGCACAAACACAGCCCATATAGATTGTGCGCATCATAGAATCTACACCCCCAATCCATTTTTACAAACCTACAAAACTCATCTCAATCCTACACCACTTGCCACCATTGTGGCAAATCATTCTTTATTTGCCCCCCCCCAAATTTGTAGCCTAAAAGAGCTCCAAGCCAGAGCCAAACTAGCCCATACTAAAGTAGTTCATAAAGGGTATTTTGACTACGATAGCCAATCCAAAAATCCCAAATCTCCACGCAATCCTTGGGCATACATACGCGTGCGCAATGAAGCCCATACCTTGCGAGCGAGTTTGTATTCTATACTGCCAGCGATTCAGCGAGGTGTGATAGGCTATAATGATTGTGATGATGGGAGTGAGGAGATTATCCTGGAGTTTTGTGAGGCATTTCCGAGCTTTATCGCGGTGAAATATCCTTATAGTGTGGATATTTATGAGCCAAAGGCAGAGGAGAACAAACTCTATATGTATTATAACTATGTGCTAAGTGTGATACCAGAGGGTGAGTGGCTAGTGAAAATCGATGTAGATCATCTCTATCTACCAGATAAGCTTTATAAGAGTTTTTATGCAGTGCAGCATATATGGGATATGGTGCTACATTCTCGTATAAACTTTTTGGTGCGAGAAAATCGTGTTGAGATTCAAAAAGATTTTAATGGCGTGTATGAGGGCGACCATTGGCTTGTGAATAATTTTTGTTTAAGATTCAAAGAATTTGGGCATATTGAGCAGCTTGTCCCTCATACCAGCCGACTGATACGCACCGAACTACCCTCCTATCATCTTCCTTACAAAAAAGAATCCAGAAGCAACAAAGCCGATGAATTAGAATGGCTACCCATAGAGCAGTGGTATAGCTCCGAGATAGGCATACGCATCGATCCTGCTATGCTAGATTCTACGCTTATCCTAGAGCTTTGCAGGGATTTTGAATAGGTTTTCTTGTTTATTGCGAGGTTGTTTATTTATTTTTCGCTTTCCCTGCGATGATAAACCTTAGGGCGTTTAGCTTGATAAATCCTGCGGCGTCTTTTTGGTTATACACGCTATCTTCCTCAAAGGTGCTGTATGCGGCGTTAAAGAGTGAGTTTTTGGATTCCCTACCTAGTATCGTTACATTGCCCTTATACAGCTCTAGTCGCACCGCGCCACTCACTTGCTCTTGGGTTTTGTCGATTAAAGCCTGCAGTGCCTCTCGCTCTGGGCTAAACCAATAGCCATTATAGATGAGCTCGGCATATTTTGGCATAAGAGAATCTTTGAGGTGCGCCTCCTCTCTATCAAGGGTGAGAGATTCTATCGCGCGGTGGGCTTTGAGATAGATTGTCCCGCCGGGCGTCTCATAGCACCCACGCGATTTCATACCTACATAGCGATTTTCGACTAAATCCAAGCGTCCGATGCCATTTGCCCCGCCTAGCTTGTTGAGTGTATCCCAAAATGCCGCTGGACTTAGCTTCTGCCCATTTATCGCCACGCCATCGCCCCTCTCAAAGCTAATCGTGATGATAGTAGGTGTATCAGGCGCGCTCTTAGGGCTGACACTCCACCGCCACATATCCTCCTCTGGTGCGACATTTGGGTCTTCTAGTATCTGTCCCTCATAGCTGATATGCAAGAGATTGGCGTCCATGGAGTAGGGCGATTTATTAGGCTTTTTGTCTATCTCTATACCGGCAGATTCTGCATAGGCTAGGAGTTTTTCACGGCTATTTAGCTCCCACTCGCGCCATGGGGCGATAACCTTAATATCTGGATTTAACGCATACGCACCGATTTCAAAGCGCACTTGGTCATTGCCTTTGCCTGTCGCGCCGTGTGCGATGGCGTCTGCGCCCACTTCTCTAGCGATTTCTACAAGTCGCTTAGCGATTAAGGGGCGTGCGATGCTCGTGCCTAGCAGATACTCGCCCTCATAAATCGTGTTTGCCCGAAACATCGGGAAAACAAAATCGCGTATAAACTCCTCGCGTAAGTCATCAATAAAGATATTTTGGGGTTGTATGCCAAGTTTTAATGCCTTAGCCCTCGCAGGCTCGACCTCCTCACCCTGCCCAATATCCGCGGTGAAAGTAACCACCTCGCACCCATAAGTATCGCCTAGCCATTTTAGAATCACACTCGTATCTAGCCCACCACTATACGCCAACACGACTTTTTTGATAGTTTTTGTGCTTTGCATAATACGCTCCTTGTATGAGAAAATTTGGCGATATTATACTCAACGCTTCTTACTGCTTGCTTTAGAATCTCTTAAGTTCTAAAAATTATTAGGCTAACACACCAAAAATTTATGAGGCTGTCGATGTGATAATCAAAGCACCCAATCTTAGAATCTCTGTGCTATAATTGCTGTTATTTTGTGTTTGATGTAAGGACTAGAGATGAGAACATTAACAATACTTATCGTTGCAATATGCGTGATGTGGGGCGCACAAAGCCCACAAGAAACAATCCAATCCCTGCTAGATTCTAAAAAAATCCCTGCCAAGGTTATTAGCACGCAAGATTTAGGGCACAATCTACGTGCAGTGATTTTGGAGCATACCCAAAATAGCGAGCAGATTCTGCTTTTTAGCTCAAGTGATGGCGCGGTGCTGTTTAATATCGGTGAATTTATGTGGAGTGGGGATAATGCGTTTTTGAGTAAGCTTGAGCGCACTAGAGCGGAGTTTGAAAAAACCCAAAAGGCTAGGGTGGATTCCAAAGCACTCAAACTTTTTGAATCCCACAAAGATCAAGTGATAAGCTTCAAAGCCAAAAAATCCACGACAAATACCCTCTACATCATCTCTGACCCAATGTGTCCCTACTGCCTAAAAGAGCTTGAAAATCTCCCCAAACGTCTAGAATCTAGCAATGTTAAAATGCTTGTGGTGGGCTTTTTGAGCGAGGATTCTCTCAAAAAAGCTAGCGAGATTCTCTCTCAAAAAAGCAACGATGAGAGCAAAAACCTCGCATTGCTTAAAAAAATCTACGATAAAAATTATAAACCCAAAGATTCTCAAAATCCAAAAGTGCTAGAAATCAGCAAAGCAGTAGCACAAGCTGGTGTGCATAGTGTGCCATATCTCATAGAATCTAAGTGATCGCAGACACAAGATGAACACCCAATCACTCATAGGGGATTTTTTCGCACCATTGCTAAGTCGTGAGGGTATGGGCTTTGATGAGATTTTAGAGGAATTGCGAGAGCACACGATATTAGATTCACAGAGCAGATATTTTGATTGGACGGCTTCAGGGCTTGCGTATGAGAGTATAGAATCCCGCATACAAAAAATCTTGCCCTTTTATGCCAACACACATTCTTTTTCATCAACACACGCGCGGGCGATGGGGGCATTGTATGAAGAGGCGAGATTTGCGCTAGCTCAAGCCCTAGGACTTGATGAGGACTTCGTGCTTATAGGTTGTGGGTCTGGTGCGAGTGGGGCGATTAAAAAATTCCAAGAACTCACAGGCATCTATCTCCCACCCGCGACACGCACGCGCCTTGAGCTAGATTCACACGCACTCGATATGCCAAAGGTCTTCATCAGTAGCTATGAGCATCATTCTAACGAAATCAGCCTACGCGAGGGTTTGTGTGAGGTAGAAAAAATCGCGCTAGATTCCCAAGGGCGGTTTTGTCTCAAGGATTTTAGCCAAAAGCTCCAAAACAGCAAACATCGTGAAGTCATAGCCTCTATCGCCCTTGCTTCCAATGTCAGCGGTATCATCTCGCCCTTTGCAGACATTGCCACGATTTTTAAGACACACGCGAGTGAGGGCATACTCGCCTTTGACGCGGCAAGCAGCTCACCATATATGAATATTCCTTCGCGCTACTTTGATGCATTATTTCTCGCTCCTCATAAGCTACTAGGTGGTGTGCAAAGCTGTGGCGTGCTTGCGGTGCGTAAATCCCTCTGCAAAAATCCAATACCAAGCTTTAGTGGTGGAGGCACAATCGAATACGCAAGTGATAATGGACAACTCTATGTCGAGAATCTCGCGCACAAAGAGGAGGCAGGCACGCCCTATATCATCGGATTTTTGCGGGCAGCACTTGCTTATAAACTCCGCAATGAAATCGGATTGGAGCACATTGGGCGACGTGAGAGGGTGCTAAGTCGTATTTTTCTCAAAGAATTGCGAAGTATCCCCGCACTCACTCTGTATGGGGACTGGAGTGGAGTGGAGGAGAATCTAGGTATTTTTAGTTTCAATATCGCGTGTGTTTCGCCATTTGAGCTTAGTATGCTCCTTAGCCAAAAATTTGGCATACAAACGCGTGCTGGGTGTAGCTGCGCGGGACCTTATGGGCATTATTTGATGGAGTTAGATTCACTAGCTTTTGATGATGCTCAATCTAAAGCCGCTCTTTGTGATTTACTCCAAAACCCCCACAAACGCCCCGGCTGGCTCCGCATAAGTTTGCATTACACGCATAGCATTGAGGACATAGAGTATCTTATAGAGAGTTTGCATAAGTGTGTGAAAATTTTACGCACTTAAAAAAAAGGTTAGCAAAAAAAGTATAGAATCTTAAAGAGTATTCTTACAATCACATTTTTGATGGAGGCGTGAAATGCAGGAGTTAGATTCTACACAAACTACACATATCTCTATTGTCGTGCCTTGCTATAATGAAGAGGTTTCTCTCCCAAAGTTTTTGGAGGAAATCACACAAACTATGCGTGGCATAAAAAGCCTGTTTCCTCAAAGCAGTCCCCAAAACAACTTGCCCTTTTATGAGATTATCTTTGTCAATGACGGCAGCAGGGATAAGACCCTAGAGATTTTGCGCAATATGCAGGATTGCCACACAGATTCGGACTATACGATTAATGTGTATTCCTTTTCACGCAATTTTGGTAAGGAAGCCGCGATTTTAGCTGGGCTACAAAAAGCTAAGGGCGCGGGCGTGATACTGCTTGATGCGGATTTGCAAGACCCCCCAAGTCTCATACCACAGATGATACGCATTTGGCTAGATTCTAAGCGCGAGATAAAAGTCGTGTATGCCCGCCGCACCACGCGTGCAGGAGAGAGCAAGATACGCGCGGCATTAAGTGAGATGTTTTATAAACTCTCTAATCTCATTTCAGAAGTCAAGATTGAATCTGGCGTGCGGGATTTTCGCCTGATGGATAGAGAGGTGATTGATGCATTGCTGGAGATGAAAGAATATCATAGATTCTCAAAAGCGATGTTTGCGTGGGTGGGATTTAAGCGGCAATGCCTAGAGTATGAGTATATCCCGCATTTTAAAGGGGCATCAAGCTGGAGTTTTTGGAAACTCTTTAAATACGCGATTGAAGGGATTGTGAGCTTTAGCACCGCACCACTTAGAATTGCCTTTGTAGTTGGCTCACTCATCTCTCTCTTTGCCTTTGGGTATGGAATCTATCGCTTTGTTTTCACACTACTCTATGGCAATCTTGTGCCGGGCTATCCAAGCCTTATCGTGCTTATTAGCTTCATTGGCGGGATTCAGCTTATGCTGTTAGGCGTTATCGGTGAGTATATCGCTAGAATCTATGAGCAAGTCAAAATGCGTCCCATTTATATCTTGGAGGATTTGAAAAACAATAATACAGATTCTAAGAAATCCACACAATCTACAAGGAGTAGTAATGCGTAGGAATGTTTTTTCGCGAGCATTAAGGGAGTTTGTCGTCGCTTCGTGGGCGTTTTTTCACACACAAGGATTCTGGAAATATGTGCTTATAGCATTTTGTTTGTATCTTGTGGGGATTATGACCATTATCCGCGCCGATGTGTATTACATCGATGATTGGAATCGTGCGGTTATTGGCTATAAAGAATGGGATAACTTCTCGCGTTATATCAGCTGGTTTTTGGCTACCTTTATGCATATGGATACCGTGCTTGCTGATGTCGCGCCGCTCACGCAGCTGGTGGCTATTGGATTTTTGAGTTTTGCCTCGGCGATTTTGGTGTGGAGCATTCGTGAGGTGATTTGGAAAAAAGAAGACAGCCTTTGGGAATCTAGCGAAGTCCCACACAAAAAGCGTCTCACCGTGCTAGGTATCATCGCTTCGTTGCCTATTGGACTTTCGCCGTATTTCTTAGAGGAGCTCTCGTTTCGCTATGATTCGCCGTATATGGCACTCTCTGTGCTTTTTAGTGTGATACCATTTGTGTTTATCCACCATGTGCGCGCATATATCCCTGTGGGGATTCTCTGCTCACTAGGTATGTGTATGACTTATCAAGCAAGCAGTGGGATAGAAGTGATTTTGGTATTATTCTTTGCGTTTTTGATGCTCAATCAAACCAATGCGGGATTGAAAAAAACCATTGTTTTTGTTGCGGTGTCATTTACCAACTATCTCATTGCTCTTGGGATTTTCAAAGTCTTTATTATGCATCCTATGTCGCATTCTCAAGCTAGCACAAGTATGCTCCCCAAAGACGAGCTTGTCAGCGGATTTATACGCAATCTTGATACTTATCTTGATTATTTATGGCATGACTTTGGGTGGAGTGGGATTAAAATCTGCTTTTTGCTCCTTGTGGCGTTTTTCCTCCTCTCTGCAATGGTGCAATCTAAAATCAACAAAGGCGTATCACTGCTTATCGCTATTGTCGCGCTTGTGCTTGGTGTGTGTCTATCCTATGGCACATATCTTGTGCTTTCCCAACCTCTCACGCGTCCGCGCGCATTCATTGGGATAGGTGTATTTACCGCGGCATTGGCAATCTATGTTGTGAGCGCGTGGCGAGGCTGGGCGTATAAAAAAGAAGACCAAAAGCGCACAAATTCCGAGAAGCTTGCTATAAGAAACAATGGACAGCGAGTGTTTTTTGTCTTTTCTGCGATTGTGGTGGGCTTTTTTTCATGGTCGCTTGTCGTGTTTGCAAACACCTATGGCAACGCACTTTCTAAACAAAACGAATACCAAAATTTTCGGATTACGATTTTGCTAAGTGATTTGGCAAATGCAGTCCCCAAACAAGCTGCTTCCAAAGACTATCTTTTTAGAATCAAGGGTTGGATTACCTCCTCGCCCGTGCTAGAAAATTCCTCAAAGAGTAATCGCATTATGAAGCGGCTCGTATCACTCACTGATGGTAAATGGTGGATACGCACAGCAATGAAGCATTACGGCTGGGGTGATGTGCCAGAGGAGCAGCTAGAGGTAATTCCAGAATCTGAAGATTGGGATAAGCTCAAAAGCGATCCACGATGCAACCCAGAGACCGCAGGTAAGCGACTTAAGCTTGTCGATAATTTCTACCACAAGATTGAGACCTATCGTGCTTGCACGATTATAGAATTTAAGGGCTATGAACGTTATGTGCATAAAGAAAATGACGAAAATGTAGAAGATTCTTTGGAGGAGACATCAGAAGAAGAGGTGGATTTACAAAACACCTCTGCTACCACACCAACCCCGCAAAAACCACAGACTCCAAAACCCTAAGGAGTGTGTATGGGCGCAAAACTTAAGACGTTCCTTTCGCATTCTTTTGTTCTCTATATTTGCGTAGGTGTGGCAAATACTTGTGTGGGATTTGGCTGTGCCTTGCTGCTTACTTATTTTGGTGTGTTGGTGGAGCTTTCTCAAACCATAGGCACGATTTTTGGAGTGCTCAATTCCTATGTGCTCAACAAAAAATTTACTTTTAAATCCCAAAATTCTCACAAACAGGATTTTGTGCGTTTTATTATCGCTATGGGCATAGCGTATGGTGCGAGTATGTTAGTGCTTGGTATCACGCATAGAATCTTAAACATCAATGAATACATAGCCCTTATTTACGCGCAGGTAGCTTATACGCTTGTGGGCTATGTGGTAAGTCGTTTTTGGGCATTTAAACCGGAGGTTAGACAATGAAAGCACCTACTTCAATGCAAATTCTTGAACAAAAATTGGCACATCGCCTAGATTCAGTGCGGCAAACGCGCACAAAAACAAGCCTTGTGCATCTACACACTTGGGTAGGTGAGCATCTTTCCTTGCTTGGTATTCCTACACAACACCTTGATATGTGTGTGGAGATACTTGAGCATATGAGTGATATGAAAATCATATGGTTGCATTTGCAAGAATGCTCGGGTTGCACTGAAAGTCTGCTACGCACACAGAATCCAAGCTTTGAGACGCTTCTTTTTGATATTTTTCGCATCGAGTATCACGATACCTTGATGATGTCTAGTGGTTATCAAGCTACACAGGTGTTAGAATCTGCGGTGCAAAATGAGCATTATATCTTGCTTGTGGAGGGCAGTGTGCCTATGGAAGGCGCGCAAAACTACCTCACTATAGGCGAGCGCAATGGTTATGAAGATCTCTGCCATATCGCTCAAAATGCCCAAGCAGTCTTTGCCATAGGCACCTGCTCAAGCTATGGTGGTGTGCAAAGTGCCGCGCCAAATCCTAGTCGCTCTCACGCCCTCTCTGAAGTGCTCAATCGCGAAGTTATCCATATACCGGGTTGCCCACCGAGTGATAAAAACATCATCGCTACTTTATTGTATTACTATCTCTTTTTAGAATCTCCAGCATTAGATAATCTCCATAGACCACTATGGGCGTATGGCAAGAGCGTGCATGATTTGTGTGAGCGTAAGGGAGCGTTTTTGTCTGGAAAGTTTGCACAGGATTTCAACGATGAAGGTATGCAGGAGGGATACTGCCTGTATAAAGTCGGCTGCAAGGGACCCTATGCGTTTAATAATTGCCCAAAGGTGCAATTTAACGCTAAGACAAGTTGGCCTGTACGTGCAGGGCACGGCTGTATAGCGTGTAGTGAGCCAAACTTTTGGGATAATTTTGGTGCGCTTGAATCTCCGATGAGTAAGCAGTCGTTTTTCACTTACCAAAGCAAATGTATGCCCAAGCCCAAAAATACGCCTACTCTCTTGTCTCATAGCTTAAAGACGCGGGAGGCAAAGCAAGAGTTTCTCACACAACACAATCTTAGCAAATGCCTCTTTGTGGAATCTAGCCCAGAATCTAGTGCGATGTATCTGTATGCCGATGGTGCTTTGACACAGATTCTCACACTAAACTTTGAGACAAACCCCAAGCTTCTCTTGCAATCTATCCAGTCCAAAAACAAACAAGGGCAAAGTCTCTACCAAAACTACTGCAAGACTTTTGGAGATAATGCTGCGTGGATTGATAGCCTTGAAGAAACAAGCGTGATGAGTGCAAACCTCTATGATGCGCTCAAGAGTGCGCTAATGCTCTTTGGAGTGCGGGAAGCTAATGCGACAGATTTGCTTAAGCTTGCTAAGGAGTGTAGATTTCCTTATGTCAGTCCTTTTGGGCTTAAACTCAAGCAAGAATCTATCCAACAAGTTGGGCAAGGGGAGAGAGCAATCGGATATAATTGGAATTTTGCAAAAGCCCTTAGTGTCGCTCTTGCGTATTGTGTGGGTGGGCTTGATGTATATGGGCTAAGTTATAGCCTAGCGCGCGAAGTAGTGGATATGTTTGTAGAGGTTGCTAAGGAGCAAGATTGCGCGGTGGTGTTTGAGGGCGAGATATTTACACATTTCCTTGTGATAGAATCTCATATGGCTCACACGACCTATCTCGTGGATTTGTAAAATTAGTGTTTGAGAATTTTTGGTAGGGTAATGCCCCTCTGCCCTTGGTATTTGCCACCCCTATCTTTGTAGCTGACTTCACACACCTCATCGCCTTGTAAAAATAAAACTTGCGCGATACCCTCATTAGCATAGATCTTTGCCGGAAGTGGTGTGGTGTTTGAAATCTCGATGGTGATATGCCCCTCAAACTCCGGCTCAAATGGTGTAATATTGACGATGATTCCACATCGTGCGTAGGTGCTTTTGCCAAGGCAGATTGCAAGCGTGTCGCGCGGCATTTTAAAATACTCAATACTATGGGCAAGCGCAAAAGAATTTGGCGGAATAATGCAATAATCCTTAACGCGCCTAACCACGACATTTTCTTCTTTGAAGTTTTTAGGATCTACGAGGGTGGCACCGATGTTACTAAAAATCATAAACTCTTCACCTACGCGTATATCATAGCCATAGCTAGAGAGCCCATAGCTAATCGTCTCTCTGCCAATTTGTTTTTCACAAAACGGCTCTATCATCGCATTTTGTAAGCTCATCTGTCGTATCCAAGTATCTGATTTTAGACCCATAAATGCTCCTATTTTTAGCAAAGTTACAAGACAAGCTAAGAAATAACCTTGCTTTATTTGAAAATGTGGTATTATAGCAGATTAAATTTTGAAGTCAAAAGGTGGGTTATCATGAACTTACAAGAAATCAAAAAACTAATGGAAATTTTTGGGAATAGTCAAATCGCAAAGCTCAATCTCAAAGATGGTGAGTTTGAGCTCAAGCTCGAAAAATACACAAGTCCCGCTCCTGTAAGCACACCGCAAGTTCCACTTGCTACTCCAGCACTTCCAGCCCAAGTCCCACAAGCTCCAGTTCATACAGAATCTCCTGTAAGCACACCACAAGCACAAGGTGGGGATTTCATCACTTCCCCTATGGTTGGGACATTTTACCGCTGTCCTAGTCCGGGTGCAGCACCTTACATTAATGTCGGTGATACGGTCAAAAAAGGACAGACAATTGGTATCATAGAAGCGATGAAGATTATGAATGAAATTGAAGCGGAATGTGATTGTAAGATTCTCTCTATTGAGGTAGATGACGCTACACCAGTGGAGTTTAGCACCAATCTCGTGCGTATCCAAAAACTCTAAGGCAATATTATGAGTGCAAAAAAACTACAAAGAATCTTGATAGCAAACCGCGGGGAAATTGCACTAAGAGCTATTAGAACGATTCAAGAGATGGGCAAGCAAGCTATTGCCATCTATTCTACTGCTGATAAAAACACGCATTATCTTGATGTGGCTGATGCCAAGATCTGTGTGGGTGGGGATAAATCAAGCCAAAGTTACCTCAATATCCCAGCGATTATGAGTGCAGCAGAGCTTTTTGATGCTGATGCGATTTTTCCGGGCTATGGGTTTTTGTCCGAAAATCAAAATTTTGTCGAGATTTGTGCGCACCACAATATTGAGTTTATCGGACCAAGCAGTGAAGTAATGGTGCTAATGAGCGATAAATCTAAGGCAAAAGATGTGATGAAAGAGGCAGGTGTGCCAGTGATTATGGGAAGTGATGGTGCGCTCAAAGACTACAAAGAAGCCCAAAAAGTCGCTGAAGAAATAGGCTATCCCGTGATTCTCAAAGCTGCTGCAGGTGGTGGTGGACGTGGTATGCGTGTGGTGGAAAAACCAGAACTTCTCAAAAATCTCTATCTCGCTGCTGAATCTGAAGCTGTGAGCGCATTTGGCGATGGCACAATTTATATGGAAAAATTTATTCGCAATCCAAAACACATAGAAGTGCAGATTCTTGCTGATAAACACGGCAATGTTTTGCACATCGGTGAGCGAGACTGCTCGGCACAAAGACGACAGCAAAAGCTCATCGAGGAGGCTCCAGCAGTCGTGCTCAAAGAGGAAGTGCGTCAGAGACTGCTAGAAACAGCCGTCAAGGCAGCAAAATACATTGGCTATGTGGGTGCGGGGACATTTGAATTTTTGCTTGATGCGAACTATGAGGATTTTTATTTTATGGAGATGAATACACGCTTGCAGGTCGAACACACTGTGAGCGAAATGATAAGTGGATTGGATCTCATAGAGTGGATGATACGCATTGCCGAAGGTGAGAAACTTCCGCCACAGGAGAGCATTAGCTTTAAAGGACATAGCATAGAGTGCCGTATCACTGCTGAAGATCCCGAGAAATTTTATCCATGTCCGGGTAAGATTACCAAATGGGTAAGTCCGGGTGGAGCTAATGTGCGCCTTGATACCCACGCTTATGGTGGTTATAGTGTGCCTATGCATTACGATTCTATGATAGGCAAACTCATCGTATGGGGTAATGACAGACAAGAAGCCATCATCAGAATGCGCCGCGCACTCAAAGAATTTTGTATAGAAGGGATTAAGACAACTATTCCATTCCATATTAAAATGATGGAAAACAAAGATTTTCACGATTCCGTAATCCATACAAAATACCTAGAACAAGTTTTTTTGGCTTAAAACTTTGCCATTTACAGCCTTGGTTGCGATAGAGATGTAAGGGGAGTGTAGAATCGGGAATTTTTGGATTTTGCTCCCAAGGTTATTGTTCATAAAGGAGTGGTTTTGAATGCGCCTACAAAGCTTGAAAAAAAGATACATACGCTAACTCATAAACCTCTTTTCTTGGTGGCGTTGTTTGCTAGCACCTCAATGACGGTGTTAGGCAATGTCGTCATCGCTCCATCACTTCCCGCACTCAATGAGCATTTTGCTCATATCCCTCATGCTGATGTGCTGGTGCCGCTTATCCTTACTCTGCCATCACTCTTTGTGATGTTTTTCTCACCCATAGCCGGGATTGCTATTGATACCTTTGGAAAACTGCGATTTCTACTCCCCTCAATGGTGATTTGGAGTGTTTCGGGAGTGCTTGGATTCTGGCTTGATGATATTTATTATATTCTGATTTCGCGTGCAGTCTTTGGTATAGCTACGGCATTTGTGATGACCTCTGCTTCGGTGCTGGTAGCGAGCTACTATACGGGCAATGAGCGACAAAAAATGCTTGGTGTGCAGGGCTTTGCTACCGCGGGCGGAAGCGCAGTTTTTTTGAGTTTGGCTGGGTATCTTTCCGCGCTTAGCTGGCGATATCCGTTTTTGGTGTATTTTTTGGGCTTTGTGTTTTTTATCCTAGCGAGCATATATCTCTTTGAGCCAAAAACTCCTAAGCACGCACTTCACGAATCTCATAGCAATGAACCTTTCAGAATCTGGGCATTTATCCCCGTATATTTTATGGGATTTTTTGTGATGGTTACTTACTTTGTCTCACCTACGCGCTTGCCATTTTTTATCACACAATATCTCCACGAAAGTCCCAAAATCGTGGGAATCTCTATGGCAATTTCTGCCGTGGCATTTGGTATCATTGCACTTTTTTATGAACGCATCAGAATCTATCTTAGCATTAAACAGGTGTATATGGTTGCCCTAGCAGCAATGGGCAGTGCATTTTTGCTTTTTTTTGCTTTTCATACATATTGGGTAGTGCTTGTAGGGCTTATTTTGCTTGGTTGTGGTGGGGGACTTATCCTCGTGAATAACAATTCCTATCTTTTCAACATCGCCAAACCTCACCAAAGAGGCAAAGCCATGGGGATTATGAGCTCTTTTATGTTTTTTGGACAATTTGCCTCTCCACTCATTACACAGCCATTTATACGGACTTATGGACTTTTGGAGCTTTTTCTAGGACTTAGTGTGGTAATTTTTGCGCTTTTGGGGGCAGTTAGTCTAAGAAAAATATGAGATTAAGGGCTTTTTGGCTATGATTTTTGATTTTTAGGAGGAATTATGGAGAATGTATTGTCCAAATTTTTATTGACTTTACTAGACCAAGCTAACACATATCTTTACACATATGTTTTGGTTTTTGCACTTCTTGCGTGTGGAATCTACTTCAGTATCCGCACACGATTTATTCAGTTTCGGTTTTTGCCACAGGTTTTTAAGATCTTGCGTGAAAAATCTCACGAGGAGCATGTTTCGCCATTTGGAGCATTGATGATTTCCACTGCT
This sequence comes from Candidatus Helicobacter avicola, assembly GCA_019112865.1. Lineage (GTDB taxonomy): Bacteria > Campylobacterota > Campylobacteria > Campylobacterales > Helicobacteraceae > Helicobacter_F > Helicobacter_F avicola. Next base: position 2,545 of record DXIN01000023.1, on the reverse strand, counting down.
TCACGCGTAGGCATAGGCAATATCGTAGGTGTTGCTGTGGCAATGAGTTTAGGAGGTGTAGGCGCACTTTTTTGGATGTGGATAACTGCTCTACTTGGTGGAGCTAGTGCATTTGTAGAAAGCACACTTGCACAAGTGTATAAACGCAAAGATGGTGCGTATAATTACAAAGGTGGTCCTGCCTATTACATACAAAGTGCGCTGGGTTCAAGAAGTTTTGGGATTGTGTTTGCTATCTCGCTTATTTTATGCTTTACTTATGGATTTAATGGCTTGCAGGCTTATACGCTAACCTCTGTGTTTGAGGTCTATGTCGGCGCAGATTCATTCCAAAATGGCTATTTTCGAATCTTTCTTGGCATTTTGCTTGCGGTGCTTGTGGTGGGGCTTTTTTATGGTAAAAATAAATCCTCGGCATTTATTACCTCGATTCTTGTGCCTATTATGGCGATTGGATATTTTGGTGTAGCTGCTGTGGTAATTGTCAGTCATATTGATCAGCTACCTCGTGTATTTACCCATGTGCTTGAACAAGCTTTTGATTTCGAGGCGATTTTTGGAGGATTTGCAGGCAGTGCGATGGTGATAGGTATTAAACGCGGGTTGTTTTCTAACGAGGCGGGTATGGGCTCTGCTCCCAACGCTGCTGCTGCTGCGCACACTACGCACCCTGCTAAACAAGGTATGGTGCAGACACTCTCTGTTTTTATTGATACGATTATCATTTGCACCGCTACTGCGCTTATGGTGCTATGCTCACAAGAGAATCTTCAGGGCTTAGAGGGTATGGCGATTATGCAAAAAGTTATGCAAGGGTATTTTGGGGAGTTTGGACTACATTTTGTAAGCATTGCAGTGGTGCTTTTTGCTTTTACATCACTTATTGGTAATTTCTTCTATGCACAGATGAATTTTAAATTTATCACAGAAAACAAAATCGCACTCAATGTTTTTCGCGCAAGTGCAGTGGCTATGGTATTTGCTGGAACACAGATAGATTTTAAACTCGCGTGGGATTTAGCAGATATTTTTATGGGACTTATGGCACTCATTAATATTGTGGCAATTGTGCTGCTTGGCAATATTGCTTTGCGCGTGCTTAAAGACTATGAAAAACAACGAAAAGAAGGCAAAGATCCGCATTTCAAAGCTGCTGATGTGGGGATTGCAAACACAGAGTGTTGGAAATAACTATGGCACGCGTCAGTGTATTTGGTGGTGGCTCGTGGGGCAGGGCTTTAGCCTTTGGACTATCACAAAAAAATGAAGTGTGTATCGTCTCAAGACGCAATATTACACAATTCCTTGCGCCAAATATCCGACAAGTCGAACTCAAAGAGGCATTAGCGAATGAGTATTTTGTAATAGCCATTGCGACAAATGCGCTAAGAGGGTGGCTAGAGGGTATAAATCTCCCTAAAGAATGTAAGATTCTCGCTGCTTCTAAGGGTATAGAGACAGAACACAATGCTTTTGTGAGTGATATTTATGAGCATTTTACTTCGCAAAAAAATGTCGCATATCTCTGTGGTCCGAGCTTTGCTTCGGAAGTTTTGCAATCATTGCCTTGTGCGCTTGTGATTCACGCACGCAATCTTGTGCTTGCCAGAGAGTTTGGTGCGCTTATGCCAAGTTTTATCAAAACCTATGAAAGTCCTGATGTGATAGGTGGTGAAATAGCTGGAGCGTATAAAAATGTTATAGCTATTGCTGCAGGGATATGCGATGGTTTGAATCTAGGGGCAAATGCCAAGGCTTCATTATTAGCACGCGGACTTGTAGAGATGAATCGTTTTGGGGAGCATTTTGGGGCAAAAATGGAAACATTTTTGGGACTTTCGGGTGCTGGAGATTTATTTTTGACTTCAAACTCCACGATGTCTCGTAACTATCGTGTGGGACTTGGACTTGCTCAAGGCAAAAGTATGCAAGAGATTTTGTGCGAGCTAGGGGAAGTGGCAGAGGGCGTGAGGACTTCTCAAGCTATCACGCAGATAGGAAAAAAAGAGCATATATATGTGCCTATTGCCGATGAGGTGTGTGCAATCATTAATGGCAAAAATATCAAAGAAAGCCTCAACACGCTTATGAAATAAAACAAAAAATTAAAGAAATTGTGCGAAAAGAAGAATTGATTAGGAGGGAAGCCTCTAAGAAGATTCTTAGAGGCACTAATAAGCTTATTTTTTGCTTACTAGATCTTTGAGACCTTTACCAGGTCTAAACTTAGGCACTCTCTTTTCTTTTGTAGTGTAAGTTTTGTTAGTTCCGGGAACTTTACCGCTTTTTGCCTTTTGGATAGCAGTTTCAAATTTGCCAAAACCAACTAACTCAACACTATCTTTTTTAGCAAGTGCTTTAGTTACAGCTTCTGTAAAAGCATTTACTGCTCTTTCAGCGTCTTTTTTAGTTTCGAATTTTCCTGTAGTCTTAACAAGATCTACAAAACTAGCCTTATTCATGATGAACCCCTTTTGAGTAAGATTTTAAAAACGCGCATATTTTAGCAAGATTTACGCAAATGTCAAGACTTTTACGCATTTTT
>DXIN01000022.1 GCA_019112865.1 Candidatus Helicobacter avicola | reverse complement strand
CAAAATTTTGTTTATTCCCATTCGCTAAAGGATTTTTGGGCTACTTCTATCACGCAATCTATCCCACCAGCAAGTGAAAAGAGCCAGTATTTATGCGCATAGAGCAAATCGATTTGTTTGGCTTTGAGTGTTGTGTATTCCATTGTTTGCCCAAAATATACCCACCACAAGGATAATCCAAAACAAAACGCATACATCATGACACAGAATCTAGGGCAGACTCTATCTCTATCGGACATCAAGCTCCTTACTAGATATTTATTTTTTGCCACCATTGTTGAGTTTAGATTCTGTGTTGGTGATGTCTCTCCAGTTGCGTGGGTCGTAAATATTGTCTTTTGCTTTCCATAAGCTGTGCATTTGATAGTGTGTTTTTGGGTGTTTATCGCTTTCAAAAAATTCAGGATAAAAATGTATAACTTCTCGGTTTTGTGGATAATTGCTAAGCACACTTGGAGCAATGTTTGTGCAACCACCTATATGCTGACAAATGATTCCTGCTACATCGGAATTAATCATAAGTCTAGAATCTGTTGTGAGACTCCCTCTTGTGTTTGGTTGTTTGATGAGCAATAAGGTGTCTGTATAATATCCGGGAAATTTGTTTTTGCCAACAAGCTTTAGTTGTGGATAGCTGTCGTCTCTTCCATGATCACTCACGATGACAAAAAGTGTATTATCATACACACCAAGATTTTTGAGTTTGGTAATAAACCGATGTATCTCCCTAAAAGCACAAACTTCGGAGTTATATTTCGCCCAAAACATTTTTGGTATAACATCTCTATAAGAGTTTGGTAATTTTGGTTCTACATACAAGCTTGGTTTGCAGCTATCTATGTCCAGCACAAAAGAATCATGAGAAGTGAGGTTGGCTATAAGCTTTAAAGTCGGCTTATCATCGGTATCGAGGGTTGATACATCAGCAAGATAGCTTAATTGTGCTATGTGTTGTGTCGCTTTATTAATAGAGGTCAGAGAAGATTTTGTAGCTCCAAATTGTATATTCCACTCTAAGGATTCTGTGTTTAGGACTCGCATTCTAATCGTGTAGGGAGAAAACTTGAAAATCCCATAGGCAATAAAAGAATCTAACATAAAAATATGTTTAGCCTCTTGGCGTAAGGCTGATAGGTTAAAATTGTGATTTTGCTCAAATAGATTGATAAAATATGTATCATCTCTAGTAAATATAAAATTATCCTTATATTTTGGCGTAATTTGGGTATTTACGAAGTCTTTGTCAATCAAATAGACATCTACGCCGACCTTAAAGCCATGATGTAAAAAAGCATTGCTAATATTGGCAATAGCCATAGCTCGTTCATTGTTGAGATTTTCTGGCATTCGTGTATTGATTTGGTAGGCACTATAATAATCTCCCCCAAACACGGAAGGCAAGGAAGTGAATGTAAAGCTTGAAGCAGTTGTGGTGTTGTTGTAATACACAAAGCCGTCTAATTGTTGTTGCAAGTCTGGGTTATTTTCGAGTAAAATTTCTAAGTGAGAACCTGTAAAGGCATCTAGCATCAAAACAACGATATTAAGATGATTTTTTGAAAATACAGCGAGATTTGCATTGGGGTTTGTTACCTGTGTTGTTGCTTTGTCATTCACAACATTTGTAGTCAATCTTTTTGTTGGCAGTGCAGTATAGGCATAAATCAAACTAGAGCAAGCAAAAGCGACCAATGCAATTTTTAAGGCTACTAAAAAAATATTTTTAAATTTCATAAAAATTATCAAGGTAACTAGACATGATAAAATCCCCACAAACAAATCAATATATTTGTTGAGCCTCTGTGGCATACTTTGGGCAGTTAGAAACATCATATTTTCCATTGCTGGATACCTTTCGCCCACCACAACATTATAATCCAGCACAAATGTATATACAAGCCCTATGCAGAGTATCACACTCACACCATATACCCCAAGCTTCAAAAGTCGCGTGTGGTAAAAAAAGCTAGTAGTATAAATCCCTAAAAAACTAAAGAGCAAGAAAAAGCCAAAGAGTCCGCCTAATGTCTGAAAGGTTTGAGATGGGTCAAATTGACTAACATCAGAGCTATACACTGCAAATGGCGAAAACACAAAGATGAGAAAAAAGATATTTAAGAGCGCAAAGATAGAGATATTGCGGTAAGTGAGGTAAGTCTTAGAATCTAAATCTTTGTGGGGAGTGAATATAGTGTGAAAGACACGCTTTAGAAAGCATTGATGAGACGTATTGGCAGGTTGTGGAGGATTAGGCTGCGTATCGTGAGGGTTAGAATCTAGGCAATCTTTGTGCTGCCCCCCCCCCCAATTTGCCTAGAGGCTTAGTCTGTAATATTTGTAATGTCGTGTGGGCAAATATAAAAGAAAAAAGCATAAAAATCCTTTCCATAGCAATAGCGGAAAATTATAGCAAAAAAACTTTAGAGTGCAAAAGTTGCGTCAAAACATTTAATGTAGAATTTTGTAACAATTTCAGCAATTTTTTGTGTTTTTGTCGCTACAATTCTAAAAAATTCGTCATACACAGGGAGATAAATGTCTCATCGTATAGCCTTGATTCTTATGGCTGCTGGAGATTCTACGCGTTTTTGTGCTAGCACAAATATTTCACTTAAAAAACAATGGCTTCGGGTTGGAGACAAGCCATTGTGGCAAAAAGTCGCGGAGGATTTGAGCGCACTCTATCCATTTTGTCAAATCATCATCGCTGCTTCGGCATCGGATTTTTTGTATATGCAGTGTGTGAGTCCTTTTCCTGTCGTCAAAGGTGGTGATACGCGCGCGCAAAGCCTAAGAAATGCGCTTGAGTGCGTTGATGCAGAGTTTGTGTTTGTGAGTGATGTGGCGCGTTGGTATGTAGATAGAGCGGTGTGTGAGCGACTTTTTGCATGCTTAGAGAATCCTGATTTTGCTTGTGCTGTGCCTTTTGTAAGTGTGCCTGATACAACTTTTTATCAAGGTGAATATCTTGTGCGTGAGGATATTAAGCGTATTCAAACTCCACAGCTTAGTCATACACAAACTTTGCGAAAAGCTCTAGATTTGGGAGATTTTAGCGATGAAAGTTCAGCAATACACGCACTTGGCAAACGCATAGATTTTGTGCTTGGTAGCGTGCGACTTTCTAAGCTTACTCTAGGTGAAGATTTGCGTGGGATTGGGCTTTTGCCACCTAGCAAAGAGAGCTTTTGTGCAAGTGGCTTTGATGTGCATGCATTTGAGGAGGGCAAACCTATGGTGTTAGGTGGCGTGAGTATAGAATCTCCGTTAGGGTTTAGGGCTCATAGTGATGGCGATGTTTTGCTGCACGCACTTAGTGATGCGATATTGGGCGCGATGTGTGCGGGAGACATAGGGCAGTGGTTTCCAGATACAAGCGAGGAGTTTAGAGGAGCAGATTCTAAAAAGCTCCTTGCATACATCTACACATACGCCAAAAGCGTAGGTTTTGAGGTGCGGTATGTGGATATTACCATAATGGCACAAATCCCCAAAATTGCGCCCTATAAGCAACAGATTAGAGATTGTGTCGCTACACTTTTGGCACTCCCAAAATCACGCGTGAGTATCAAAGCCACAACTACAGAATCTTTGGGATTTATCGGACGAAAAGAAGGCGTGGCAGTGAGTGCGAATGTAACTCTTGGCTATATCCAATGGGATAGTATCTTAAATTGAGGAGAGACTTTGAAGGTATTGATAATTGAGAATGAGACATATTTAGCACAAGGCATTATGAATAAGCTTAGCGATTTCCAGCTAGAATGCACGATAGCTGAAAATCTCCAAAAAGTGGAGTATAAGGATTATGATGTAGTGATTGCGTCACTAGGGAGTATCGGTGGTAATTACCAAGAGCTTACAAGATACTATGAGGAAGCAATCATTATCCTTATGATTTCTTATATCAATGATGATACGGTTACTAAGCCATTGCAAAATGGGATTACAGATTACATCGTCAAGCCATTTGTGATTGATGAGCTTGTGCGAAAAATTATGCATTACAAATCATATAGAGATCTCAAAAAAGAGATAGAGTTTTATTGTAATTATTTTAATTTTATCGAAAAAGAGCTCTCCACCCCCAATCCCATAGCCTATAATCCCCCATTTATTATCAAGACAAATTCCCAACGCAGTGCAGATATCTATGCTATGCGTTATGCGCGCCGAAAGGGTATTCGCTTTGAGTTTCTCACACTCAAAGAGGATAAATGGAAGCAGGTTTTTGAATCCCAACCAAGCAAAAATCAGGTGTTTTATATCACCAATCTTGAGGAGCTTAGAAAAAATGAGATGAAAGAGTTTTTGGAAACAATTTTAAAATATAGCTGTGTTGTGTCTATCATCTCAAATGAAAAAGTCCCATTCCCACAGGTTGTAGATATTTCGAGTTGCTCTAGCACATTGGAGCTTGGGGGCGATATTTTGTCAGTCAAAGAATATGAGCGAATCATCATCTCAAAGTTTGAGAGTCGCTATCCAGACATAGAGCTTGCCAAAAAGCTTGGTATGAGTCGCAAAAGCCTATGGGAAAAACGCAAAAAATATGGACTTTTGCGTAATAAAGCTTCAAAAGAGCTATAAATACAATGTTGAGGGTAGTGTTTTTAAGCGTGCTGTATAGTGGGAAGATTCCTTTTGCGCCCGGGACTTGGGGGAGTTTAGTCAGTGTGTTCTTGGGATTGCCATTTTTGTATTTTTCACAAGAGACATTGTTTTTGCTTGCTATTTTGCTTGGAGGCATTGCGGTTAAACAAATCAATATTTATGAACAAAATGGTGGTATGCACGATGATAAAAGTATCGTGATTGATGAGCTTGTGGGCGTGTGGATAGCTATGAGTTTTGTCAATCTCAAGGCACTAAGTGTGTATGAGGGGATTGGTGCGGTGGCACTTAGCTTTGTATTTTTTAGAATCTTTGACATTTGGAAACCCTCATTTATCGGAAAAATTGATAGGGAAGTCAAAGGTGGGCTTGGCGTAGTTGGTGATGATGCGTTGGCTGGGTTTGTGGCTGGGCTTGGTGTGATGCTTGTGCTGGTGCTGTGGAAAAGCTATTTTTAGGATTAATGCGCAATTTATGTGGGAATAAGACTAAAGCTACGATAGAGCAGAGTGTAGATGATAATAAAAATAAGTGAGAGTGCAATAAGTAGTGAAGTGTGTTGATAGCAGAGCACGCTTATAAGCATAAATGGCGCGACACACATAATGATAAAGAGTGAGGTTTTGGCATTTGCAAATGTCTTGTTGCGTCTGCTAAGATGTGCAAAGATAAGCGTGTGCAAATGTAGTGAATCTGGCTGCATAGCATAGGCATTTTGTCTTTTTCGCCGAAAGATTGAAAAGAGCACTTTTCAATCTTTTTTCTTATAAATTCTTTTAAAATACCTAATACACGACAATACTAGCCCTCAATGACAAAAAAAAAAAAAACGCGCTTTTTGTTGTATAATAACGGCTTTTATACAATCTGCTGGAGCGATACTTGGAATCTTACGATACTTTGTTTATTAGCGCACTCATAGGCTTTGTAGTAAGCTTAGGTGTGTGTTTTGGCATTATTACTCTCTCCTCGCGCTTGCATTTTTTTGTAGATTCCGCGACTTCAGATAAACCCCAGAGATTCCACACAGATAACACTTCTCGTGCTGGCGGTCTTGGGATTTTTGTTGCGTGTGTGTGCGCCTGTGTCATATTTTTTGGCTTTGATAAGCCTATTTTGGGGCTTTTGTTTGGGAGTCTCATCATTTTTTTAAGTGGATTGGCAGAGGACTTTAGCTCTGCATTAAGTCCCAAACTTCGCCTTCTACTGCAGTGTTTTGGAGCATTTTTGGCGTGCTACACGATGCACACTTACATCAGCGACTTATCAATTGGGTTTCAATTTCCGTATGTGGTGGGAATATTATTCAGCATTTTCGCGCTAGTAGGGGTTACAAACGCTACAAATATTATTGATGGATTCAATGGCTTAGCAAGCGGTGTGTGTCTGCTGATTTTTGTTGCTATTGCGGTTGTTGCGTATGAGGTGCAGGATTGGGATATTTTTCAAATTGCTATTTTGACCACAGCAGCTATCTTGGGCTTTTTTGTGTTGAATTTTCCGTATGGGAAGATTTTTTTAGGCGATGGTGGTGCATATTTTTTGGGATTCTTGGCAGGATTTTTACTCGTATCTTTGACACAAAATACCTCAAATGGCGTAAGTGCTTGGTTTGGACTAAGTCTAATGATATATCCAGTATGGGAAGTGCTCTTTTCAATCTTTCGCAAAAAGATAAAACGAGGTTTATCGCCGATGCAACCTGATGGTGTGCATTTCCATATGCTGATTTACAAACGCCTTACTAAAGGCAATGCCAAGACTTCATTGTGGATTTTGACACTTTATACACCTTTTGTGGTTTTGAGCGTAGTGTTTGCCCACCACAGCCTTGCACTTATTGGCATTAGTCTCGTGTTTATTGTGTTTTATCAGCTTATTTATAAACGTCTTGCGACCTTTAGGCTCTAAACAAGACGTTTAGGCAGTGTTTGCAAAAATTCCTCCAAATTAAACTTGTCGCGGTGATTTTGTGTAAAAATATGCACCATCACACTTCCTAAATCTGCGATAATCCAATCCTCACTCTCCTCATCAGTGGCATAAAACTCCACACCCTTAGTTTTAAGCGTAGTTTTGAGATAGTCAAGCAGGGCAAAAGAATGCTTGCCCACCATTGCTGTAGCTATCACGACACAATCCACGAGGTATTCCCTATCACTCACATCAATGCATACGACATTCTCCGCCTTTTTATCCTCTAGGATTGTTACAATTTCTTGTGCAAGGCTCTGCAAACACACTCCTTATGATGAATTTTGCGTGCCATTATAGCAGGGTTTTTGTAAGAACTCTTTGAGAGTGGGGAGCAAAAATGATGGAATCTCGCTAAAATCCCCATACAAGAGCTGCTCCCTAATGTGTGTTGAGGAGATTGTGTGTGCAAAAGGGACAAATTGCGCACAAAGTTGGGGAAGCTCAAAACTCTCCGCAAGAGCCATAAATTCCCTTTGGCTATGCCCACCTCTATCAAATACAAGCAAGTGTAAATCTCGCGCTAGTAGGGCATAATCCCTCCATAAGTGAAACTGCGCGAAATTATCCCACCCTAACACAAATCCTAGCCTTAGAGAATCCCCATCACATTTAGAATCTCTTCCAAAATCCACCCCGCAATCTCCCCTAAGTTGGGATTGTAAATAATGCACAGATTCAATGCTGTATGTGGGTTTTGCTCGTGCAATCTCAAAATCACACACCTCAATGCGCGCCTTTGGGTAACATTGGGCTAGATGAATTGCAGCTACCTCACACAGACTTAGCCGAGCCTGCGGGCTAAGGAGCGAGCTAGATTTCAGCGGCGAGCAAAATGTGGGCAAGATGATAAGTCTTTTTATACACAAATCCCCTAGCACAGAGTGCATAATACCCAAATGTCCGTTGTGTAGCGGGTCAAAGCTTCCCCCAAAAATCGCGGTTTTTGGGGGTTTGGTGGGATTTGGGTATTTCATCGTGCCCACCATAGATACGGGTCAAAACCATAGAGTGGTGTAACCTCTGGCATAGCGATTTTATCACTCCAATACGCCACACGATAGCCCTGTGCGTGAAAATGTGGGATTACATAAAAGCCCCAAAGCAAGATTCTATCTAATGCCCTGCCATAGGCGATTTTTTCGTTAGAATCTTGCGCGTTTATAAGCCCTTGTATGAGTGTATCTACATTTTGGTCATCAATGCGTGCGTAGTTGCGTCCTCCGCGATTATTTGCTGCCTCACTCCCCCAATAAAATCGCTGCTCATTCCCAGGATTGAGGCTTTGTCCTACAAGTTCAATTACCATATCATAGTCAAAATTTCGCAATCTATTGGTGTATTGTGTGTCATCGACTTTAGCCAGTGTAGCTTGTATGCCGAGTTTTTTGAGGTTTTGGATAAAGGGCAGGCAAATGCGCTCAAACCCCTCATAATTAATCAGAATCTCAAAACTTAGCGGCGCGCCATCTGTGCCTACGAGCACGCCATTTTTGAATCTAAACCCCGCTTGGGTTAGGAGTGAAGCAGCGTATTTGAGATTTTGCCGTTTATCTTGTGCGAAAATCGCGGCATTATCGGTGTGTGTGATACCACGCCAATCCCGATAGCCAGATTCTATACGCGGTGGGAGCTTGTAGTCGGTGCGAGGGATAAGGTATTTTTGGGTGAGGATTCGAGAATCTGTGAGTTTTAGTCCTGTGAGAATCTCCCTCTCCCGCCCAGCTGGAATCCCACTAGAAGCAAAGAGAGAATTATCAAAAATGTTGATTGTGCGTTCGTATTGCCCAAAAAAAAGGTTTTGGTTGCTCCACTCAAAGTCAAAGGCATAAAAAATCGCCTCACGCACGAGTTTATCAGCAAAAACCCCCTTTTTGGTGTTGAAAAAAAATCCTTGCAAAGTGCTTGGAAGGTTGTTTGGTATCACGATTTTTTGGAGTGTGGGCTTGGGGCTTTCATAGTCTTTTGCCCAAACTTTCGCGCTAGATTCTATACGCCAGTCATACGCTCCAGCCATAAAGGCTTGTTGCGCTACTACGGGATCTTTATAATATTCTATCTCAATAGTTTGGAAATTAAAAAAACCCTTGCGTGTGGGGTGGTCTTTTGCCCAATAGTTTGGGTTGCGTTTTAGGATAATCTTGCGTCCTAAATCATAAGAATCTACCAAATACGCACCGCTTCCTATCGGTAGTGCCAAGGGATTTTGCCCAAAGGTATTATTCCCTTGTGTCATAAAAATGTGCTTTGGTAAAATGGGGAGTTGGGAGAGGATTAGAGGGAGTTCGGTATTTTGGTTGGTTTTAAAATAAAAGCGCACTTTGTGAGAATCTAGCACTTCTACGCGTTCCACATCGGCATAATATCGGCGGTATTCGATTTTACCAAGGCTCATTAATGTTTCAAAACTAAATTTCACATCTTCTGCACTCACGCGCACACCATCGCTAAAGGTCGCTTTGGGGTTTAGGTGGCATTCCAGAAAAAAGCCCTTGGGATCAAGGATAAACTCTTGCGCAATCAGTCCGTATTCAGTCGCGCTTTCATCAAGGCTTCCCACGCCTAATGTCTCATACACAAGTGCTGTGATACTTTGGGCGGCATTGCCCTTTTGGACAAAGGGATTGAGCGAATCAAAAGTGCCAAGCTCAAAGCTTTTTAATGTGCCACCTTTGGGGGCTTGTGGATTTGCATAAGCAAAGTGGCTAAAATCTCTAGGATATTTGGGTGTGCCAAAGAGTGTTATTGCGTGTGCGCCAAAAACCTCCGTAGCACAACATACAAAAATAATCAAGCAAAATCGCAAGTGTTTTGTCATAGCCTTTCCTATAAAGTGTCGCAAGATTGTATCCTAGATTCAAGCTATAAGCAAGGGCAATGCAGTATAATGGCGTGAAATTTTAGGTTTTTAAAGTGTATTTGCCCAATTTGGGTCAGTGGTATGCCAATACCAAGTTATAGAATCCGATGATAGATGAAAATGGACATAAGCGGAGTGCGTGGTATGCGTGCTACAAGCTAAATCTGTGTGTAGCAAAACTTGTAATAAAATAAAGGGTCGATTATGTTGCTCTATATCCACATACCATTTTGTGCAAGTAAATGCGGATATTGTGCGTTTAACTCTGTGGTGGATTCACAAGAGATATATGTGGCGTATGTGGAAGCGTTGTGTGCAGATATTAGCACATCATTGCGGGATTATGGACTTATGCGTGGGGATATAGAGAGTGTGTTTATCGGCGGAGGGACACCAAATATCCTGCCCGCGCAGCATTATGAGCGGATTTTTGAGAGTTTTTGGGGGTATGTGAGTGGGGAGTGTGAAATCAGTATAGAATCTAATGTCAATCTCATCACATACGATTGGTGTAAGCATCTCTATAATCTTGGGACAAATCGTATTAGCGTTGGTGTGCAAAGCTTTGATAGTGAAAAACTCGTATTTTTGGAACGCGAGCATAGCACAGAAGATATTTTTGGGGCATTTGAATCTATCCAAAAAGCAGGATTTAGGAACATAAGCTGTGATATGATATATGACACACCCCTAGATTGCGCACAGAGCTTAGAATCTGAATATGCCAATCTCGCTAAACTACCGCTATCACATATTTCAGCATATTCTTTGAGTGTCGATGAGGGTTCGCGGTTTGGGGCGAAACATCTCTGCTTACCGACACAGAGTCTAAGCTATGAAGTGCGTGAGATATTGGGTGCTCTTGGTTTTGAGCAATATGAGGTATCAAACTATGCCAAAAATGGTGCGTATTGTCGGCATAATCTCGGCTATTGGGAATCGCGAGAGTATATAGGGTGTGGTGCTGGAGCATTTGGGCGAGTGGGAGAGGTGCGCACTATGGCACTCAAAAACCCAAGAAACTATATCGCCAATCCACATCATCGCACACAAGAGCATTTAAGTTTAGAAAATTTGAGATTAGAGGCGATTATGCTAGGACTTAGGTGCAAAAGTGGCGTGAGTTACGAGATTGTGCGCTCTGCTCATAAACTCGCTACATTGCTGGATTCTGGCAAACTCACAAAAACTACACACGCAGATTCTCGGGGTGTGTGGGGTGAGTATGTCGTCGCTAATGATGTGTTTTTAGCTGATGAGTTGGCAGTATGGTTGAGTTAGGGATTGTTATTTTGGCTAGTGTATAATGTGAGCACATTTAAGGGCAGAGCTCTTAGAGGTAAGAGAATCTAACACAGGGACACAAATAGTATGCAAGAGACACAAGAGAGAGAAAAACGATACCGCCCAAATGTCGCTGCGGTGATACTCTCACCAAAATATCCGAGTGAATGTGAATTTTTCATCGCCCAACGCAATGACATCAAGGGTGCGTGGCAGTTTCCACAAGGAGGGATTGATGAGGGAGAGAATCCAAGAGAGGCACTTTTTAGGGAGCTTAGTGAGGAGATAGGCACAAGTGAGATTGAAATCATCGCGGAATGTCCGCAGTGGATTAAATACGATTTTCCAGAAACAATTAGCAAAAAGATGTATCCTTTTGATGGGCAGATTCAAAAATACTTTCTTGTGCGACTAAAGCCAAGTGCAAAGATCAATCTCACAACTCACACTCCAGAGTTTGATGCGTATAAATTTGTCAAATATAAGGAAATTTTTTATTATGTTACGCACTTTAAGAAGCGTGTTTATAAAAATGTTTTAGGATATTTTAAAGAAGAAGGTTTTTTATAAGGTAGCTTTCGTTTTTGATTTATGATTTAGGACAATATCCAGATGAAAACAATCTTTCGAATCGTGTTGTGTGCCTGCTGTGTGAGTATGTTTGTGTGTGCCAAAACTCCCGGGAAATCCACACAAAAGGCTCTAGGTTCGCTTCCTGCAAACTCACAGGCTGTGCATACAATGAGTGTTGCGGAGTTTTTGGAACGCATAGAGCAAAACTCTGTGATGCTTGCCAAATCTCAAGCTTATGCTAAATCACTTATTTATGAAGGCAAAGCAGCTAGGGCGTGGAATAGTCCCTATGCCGATGTGAGCGCAATGCAAGTGCGCTCCCCAAGCGGTGGTAAGGAGCTAGAAACAGAGGCGTATTTTATGCTTGCTCCACGTTTGCCTTGGGTAAGCAGCATATTGCGTCAAATGTATGAAACTCGTCATATCAGGGCGCAAAAAAACTATGAGCTTACCAAGCGACTTAGTGTGATTGGTATTAAACGATTGTATTTAGATTATCTTGCACAAAAAGAGCAGTTTGAAGTTTATGAGGATAGGTTAGCAAATGCTAAAGAGCAGCTAGATATTGCAAAGATTCGTTTTGATGCGGGGAGAATCTCGCGTTCGCAATATTTGTTTTTTCGCAGTGATTTTTTGAGCGTGCAGGTGATGTATGAAAATTCTAAAAAAAACCTCCTCAACACTCTTAATGCCCTCAAAGTTGGGCTTGGAATCATCGATAGTAGCGTGGATATCCAAGTCGATGGGCTTGCGTTTAGCTATATTGGGTTAAGCGATACAGATATAGAATCTAAGCTCCAAAACTCTTTGTATTTAGAGATTGTGGCGTTAGACATCGCGGATTATTCTAATAGCGCAAAGTTTGCATCAAGAAGCCGTTTTGATTCCCTAGAGGTGGGGGCTGGAGCCAATATCGCAGAATCTAGCACTGGTGCAGCTTTTAAGGTTAAAATCCCTCTCCCACTCACGACAAAATACGGCAATCAAAAGGCAATGTATCTAGCCTTGCAGAGTGGTTCTGTGCGAGAGAGTGAAATTTTAAAAAATACTTTGCAAAACAATGCCCATTCTTACCTCACACAGCTTGAAGTGAAAAAAAATGCTATCAGTGTGGCAAAAGCCGATGAGGAGAACAAAAAAAATCTTACAGAAATTAGCAAAATCGGCTACGAAGCCGGTAAAACGAGTGTGTTTGAGTATTTGCTAGTGAAGAATAATTATTTAGATTCTATGATAGCGACTATTGAAGCAAAGCGAGACTATATCAACACTATGGCTATGCTAGAGGAAAGTCTCGCACAAGTGCTGACTTTAGAGAATCAAAAACAAGAGTAAGGAGAGGGTATGCGAAAAATTGCTCTAATGTGTAGTTTGTGTGCTTGTTTGTGGGGTTATGATGAGATTGTCATCAGTGAGAGCGAGATGAAAACAAATGGTATTAAAGTCGTGAGCGTAGGGAGCAAGGACTTTGATACGCGTGGCATACCTTTTAATGCCTTTATTGATTTTGATGACAAAACCTCTGTGGCACAAAGCTCGAGTTTTGAAAC
The DNA here is from genome assembly GCA_019112865.1 of Candidatus Helicobacter avicola. Lineage (GTDB taxonomy): Bacteria > Campylobacterota > Campylobacteria > Campylobacterales > Helicobacteraceae > Helicobacter_F > Helicobacter_F avicola. The sequence continues at coordinate 47,428 of DXIN01000022.1, read as the reverse complement.
CGTGGTGGTTAATATCTACAAACGAGAGGGTGAGTATGTAGAGAAGGGCGATTTGATCTGCGACATTAGCTCCAATGAGCTTAATACCCTCTTTTTTGACTTCACTAATACGCGAGAGCGACTAAAAATCGCCTCTGAAAATGAAAAAAAAGATAAAATGCTCTACAAAAGCGGGGTGATCTCGCGTAGGGAATATCAACTAAGCTATCTCACGATGAATGAGCTAAAGCTCAAATATAATGAAACTTTTGCCAAGCTTGATTTATTGGGTGTGAGTAGGGCATTTATGGAGAGTGGTAAGCAGGGGCAATATGGATTTCCTATCGTAGCGCGTGCTTCCGGTGTGCTCTCTGTCGCCCCAAGGCAAATAGGACAAAAAATCAATGCCTTTACTCCTTATGTGAGAATCTCACTCAAGGACAATAGCTTTTTGGGACGTATTCGCATACCCGCACATCTCGCTCATACGGTGGAAAAGGGCGATACACTGCTTGACCAATCTGGAAAAAATATCGGCTACATTGATACAATTTCGGTAGCTATTGACAGGGATACCAACACGATTTTAGCAGTGGCAAAGATTACGGCTAAAGAATATAAAGTAGGCGAGATGGTTGAAGTATATATAGGTGGTAGGCTCCCTGAAAATAGTATGCTTATCCCCTCATCATCGGTGTTAAAAATCGGCAATGATTATGTAGTGTTTGTGCGCACCAAAAATGGCTTTTTACCCACTAAGGTAAATGTAACCGAGGAGCGCGATAATAGCTTTGGCATTACCAAAGGTGTGTTAAAGCCAAATATGCAAATTGCCACAGGCTCGATTATCATCTTGCAAGGTATGCTAAGCGGACTTGGTTCGGGTGGTGAGCATGCTCACTAGCATTATTGAGTTTTCACTCCGCCAACGTTTGATGGTGGTAATTTGTGCGTGTGGGCTTTTGTTTTTTGGTGCGTATAGTTTCTTGACAATCCCCATTGATGCGTTTCCAGATATTTCTTCTACACAAGTAAAAGTCATTCTCAAAGCTCCGGGTATGGCACCAGAGGAGGTGGAAAACAGAGTGGTAAGACCGCTAGAGCTAGAGCTCTTGGGCTTACCAAACCAAAAAAGCCTTCGCTCACTTTCAAAGTATGGCTTAGCAGATATTACAATTGATTTCAATGATGGCACGGATATTTATCTTGCGCGCAATATGGTCAATGAAAAGCTTACCATGGCTATGGCGGATTTGCCTGCAGAGGTAAGTGGCGGGCTAGCTCCTATCGTTACGCCACTTAGTGATATGTTTATGTTCACTATTGAGGGTAATATGAGTGAGGTGGAGAAGCGTCTGTTGCTTGATTTTACCATTCGCCCCACTCTTAGAAATACCAAAGGCGTGGCTGATGTCAATAGGCTTGGAGGTTATGCGAGGGCGATTGCAGTCGTGCCGGATTTTGACAATATGGCACGACTTGGGATTAGTATTTCCCAACTCCAAGATGCTTTGAGCGCAAATCTCAAAAACGAAGGTGCTGGGCGTGTGGATCGTGATGGGCAGACATTTTTAGTCAAAGTGCAAACCGCCTCACTCACGATTGAAAAGATTAAAGAAATCCCTGTAATTACCAAACATGGCTTTGTCAAAATTGGGAATTTTTGTGATGTAATAGAATCTCATATGACAAGGCTCGGGCTTGTGGTGATCGATGGTGTGGGCGAAACAACACAAGGGCTTGTGCTCTCACTCAAAGGAGCGAATGCGCGTGATGCCATCGATGGTATCAAGCAAAAAATGGAAGCTCTCAAGCCAAATCTTCCAGAGGGTGTGGAGCTACGTGTGTTTTATGATCGCTCACAGCTTACCCAAAAGGCAGTGAATAATGTCGTCAAGGTCCTTGCAGAGGCGGTAATACTCATCATCATCACACTCTTTTTGTTTTTGGGCGATGTGCGTGCCGCGGTAGCAGTGAGCGTGATTTTGCCACTCTCAATCTCGGTAGCATTTGTGATGATGAAAGAGTATGGAATCTCTGCAAACCTTATGAGTCTTGGAGGTTTAGCCATAGCTATAGGTATTTTGGTGGATTCTGCGGTGGTAATGGTAGAAAATGCCTTTGAGCGACTAAGCCAAAACAAAAACTCGCCCAAACTTCACACGGTGTATCGTGCGTGCAAAGAGATTTCAGTCTCGGTGTTTAGCGGGATTTTGATTATTATCATTTTCTTTGTGCCACTTTTGACCTTGCAGGGCTTGGAAGGCAAGTTTTTCGTGCCACTTGCCCAAACAATTGTATTTGCGCTGCTAGGTAGTCTCATACTCTCTATGACCGTAATTCCGGTCATAAGCTCCTATGTGCTTAAGGTTAAAGAGCATAAAGAAACCGCGCTCATCGCATTTTTACATAGAATTTATGATCCATTACTTGAGTTTTCGCTCAATCATTTCAAGATTGTGTTTTTGAGTGCTATTGCCTTTTTGGTATTTTCCCTCTCGCTTTTCCCATACATTGGGACAGCGTTTATGCCCACACTCAATGAAGGCGATATTGTCCTTAATATTGAGGGACCACCATCTATTTCCTTGGATCAAAATAAAGAGATTATGCTCGCGCTCCAAAAACAGCTCCTAGAACGCGTGCCAGACATTAAGAGTGTAGTTACGCGTATAGGGGCTGATGAAGTGGGACTAGATCCGGCGGGACCTAACCAAAGTGATGCGTTTATTTCGCTCAAACCCCAAGAAGAGTGGCAAGCAGAGGATCTTGATGCGATTCGTGATCAAATCCGAGAAGTGATTGCTGATATTAAAGGAATGAATCTCGCCGTGCTTCAGCCTATTGATATGAGAATCTCTGAAATGCTTACAGGGGTGCGCGGAGATTTGGCGATTAAGATATTTGGGACAGAGATTGGTGAGCTAAATGATTTAAGTGAGCAGATTATGGAGATTCTAAAAGGCATTGATGGAGCGCAAGAGACTTTCACGACTTTTAATAAGGGTGTGAATTATCTCCATATCACGCCATATTCGCCAATAATGGCAAATATGGGAATCCCAAGTAACGAGTTTGCGAAATTTATGAAAAGTTCGCTGGAAGGCATTATGGTCGAGTATATCCCGCAAGGCACAGCGAGAATCCCAGTGATTATCCGACAGAGCAAAGAACTAAGCAGCGATATTACCAAGTTAAAAAGCCTAGAGATGAGTTCGCAAAATGGCGCACCAATCCCTATTAGCTCGATTGCCGAGATTATCGAAGTCGATGGTCCTGTCCAGGTGCAAAGGGAAGGGGCGCAGCGGTATAATGTCGTGCGAACAAATGTGCGAGGTAGGGATTTGGGTGGATTCGTGCAAGAAGCCCAAGAAAAAATTGCTGCACAAGTCCAGCTCCCAGATGGGTATAGCATCGTCTATGGTGGGCAGTTTGAGAATCAACAGCGTGCTTTAAAGCGACTTTCAACCGTGATTCCACTTAGTATCTTGGCGATTTTCTTTATTTTATTCTTTACATTTAAGTCCATACCGCTCGCGCTCCTTATTTTGCTCAATATTCCTTTTGCGGTTACCGGCGGGCTTATCTCACTTTTTATCTCAGGAGAATACATCTCTGTGCCTGCGTCTGTGGGCTTTATCGCGCTCTTTGGTATCGCGGTGCTTAATGGCGTGGTAATGGTAGGGTATTTCTTGCAGTTACTCAAGCAAGGCAGGACATTAGAGGAGTGTGTAGTCATCGGTGCTAGGAGGCGTCTAAGACCGGTGCTTATGACAGCGTGTATTGCTGGGCTTGGGCTTGTGCCGATGTTACTCTCAAGCGGTGTGGGAAGCGAGGTGCAAAAGCCACTTGCTGTCGTGGTATTGGGTGGATTGGTAACCTCATCATTCCTCACGCTTGTGATGTTGCCACCATTGTTTAGATTTGTGGCGCGTAAATTTGATGTATGAGATTTGAGGAGGGATTATGAACGAGGAAATAGTGCTAGAAATCTATTTTAGGTTTAATCTCAAAGATTCTATAGTAGATATGCTTTTAGACGATGGATTTGATGATTTTTTTTATCATAGATGTTCTAAATACGCCTCTAGCTCAATGCTCCACAGCTCAATGGAGCAAGTGAGTGGTAGGCAGGATTATGGTATGTTTAAGATTGCCTTGAGCGAGGATAATGCAAAATTCTTAGCCAACAAGCTTTTGCAAGCCTTTGGTATGGACGATGTGAAGATTTTTAAAAGTGATATGCAACACTACAAGATTTAGTGTAACTTGCGTTTTAAAAACTCACTCAACCTCGCAAAATATGTCCAAAATAGTGGGATAAAAAATGTCCCGATAAATGTCGTAGCAAGCACTCCGCCAATTACTCCTGTGCCTATGGCGTGTCGGCTTGCTGCTCCCGCACCGCTGCTTATTGCCAAAGGCAATACCCCAATCCCAAAGGCTAGAGAAGTCATCACAATGGGGCGAAATCTAAGTCTAGCTGCCTCGACAGCGGATTCTATAATACCCAAACCTTCTTGTTCGCGTTTGTGCTGCGCAAATTCCACAATCAAAATCGCGTTTTTAGCCGCTATGGCAATAAGCGTTACAAGTCCTATTTGGAAATAAATATCGTTATTTAGTCCTCGTAGCAAGGTTGCTAACCCCGCGCCAAATACCGCAAAAGGCACGGCAGAAAGCACCGCAAATGGCATAAGCCATCGCTCATATTGTGCTGCTAGAATCAAAAACACGAATACCAAGCCTAACACAAAGGCTAACATACCCGTGCCACTACTAGCTTTTTCTTGATACGATATACCTGAATACGCGATTGTGTAGCCTTCAGGTAGCACCTCTTTTGCTACTTCTTCAATCGCCCTTAGCGCATCACCGCTAGAATAGCCCTCTTTAGCATCACCCATAAGCTTAGTTGCTGGGAAAAGATTGAATCTATCGATAATATCAGTATTGACAATGCGTTCAAAATTTACAAGCGAACTTATAGGCACGAGATTGCCATCACTTGATTTTACAAATGCGCGGCTAAAATCCTCTGGAGATTCTCTAAATTGGCTTTGTGCTTGCACAAAGACTTTGTAGGTGCGTCCGTAGAGATTGAAATCATTGACATAGTAATTACCAAAAGTGCTTTGCAACACGGTAAAGACATCATTGACATTGACTTTAAAAGCCTTTGCTTTTTCTCTATCAAGCGTTACGAAATATTGTGGGATATTAGCATTTAGGAGGCTTCGCACGCCTTTAAGTTCTGGACGCTTGCTCGCTTCTGCCACAAGCAAATTCGCATAGTTATTGAGGTCTGCTGTGCTACCTCCAGTCCTATCTTGGAGATAGACTTCAAAACCTCCGGCAAGCCCCATTCCCATAATTGCAGGTGGATTGACCACAAACGCGCTCGCATCGACTTTTTGGTTGAGTGCGCCTGTGAGAGCCCCAGCCACACTAAAAGAATCTTCCCCCTTGCCCTTACGCTCACTCCAGTCTTTGAGATTCACAAATGCTGTGGTAGCGTGTGTCCTAGGTGCGCTTGCCATCATATCATAGCCTTGAATGAGCATAAAAGATGCTACATTGGGATTGTTTTTTAGGGCTTCAATCATTTTCTCACCCTCTTGTTTGGTGCGACTTAGCGAACTAGCAGGTGGTAGGGACATAAAGGCAATAAGCTCACCCTTATCTTCTGAAGGCACCAAGCCACTAGAGAGGTTGCCAAGGATTCCAGCAGTAGCGAGCAAAAATGCCCCAAAAAGTAGCAAAAGTAGCAATCCACGGCGGATAAATCTACTCACACTTAGCGTGAATTTTTCGGTAAGCCAGTCAAAAAAGATATTAAACTTTTGCACGGCTAAGAAGGGTTTGGGCTCTTGCTTTTTGAGTATAGAAACACAAAGTGCGGGCGTGAGAGTGAGCGCCACAAATCCAGAAATAACCACCGAAACGACAATAGTTACTGCAAATTGCTTATAAATCTCCCCAGCAAAACCTCCGATAAATGCCACAGGGATAAAGACTGATGAGAGCACCAATACAATAGCAATAACAGGGCTTTGCATCTCATGCATAGCTTCGATTGTAGCATCTTTGACAGAAATCTCTGGGTGGCTATGTAAAATCCGCTCGACATTTTCAATCACGATGATCGCATCATCTACCACGATACCAATAGCCAGCACAAGTCCAAAAAGTGTAAGGAGATTTATAGAAAATCCTAACGCATACATACCTGCAAATGCCCCGATGATAGATACAGGGATAGCGATAACCGGGATAATAGTCGCACGGAAATTTTGCAAGAAAAAATACATAATGATGATAACAAGCACGATTGCTTCTATAAAAGTTTTTATCACTTCCTTGATAGAAATCGTTACAAACTTTGTCGTGTCATACGCGACACCATAATGCATACCTTGTGGGAAGTTTTGGGCAAGCTCTTGCATTTTTTTTTCGACATCGTGTGCTACTTGTAGTGCATTGGCTCCGGGCTGTAAAAACACCCCAAATCCCACCGCGTCCTTGCCATTAAATTTATTGCCAACGGTGTAAGTTTCTGCACCTAATTCTATCGTGGCAATATCTTTTAGTCTCAAGCTTGAACCATCGGAATTGGAGCGAACGATGATATTACCAAACTCTTCAGGCTTGATAAGTCGCCCATGCGTGTTGATAGAATAGGTAAAGACAATATCCTCACGCATTGGCTCCTGCCCAAACTGCCCCACCGCAAATTGCGCATTTTGCTCTTGAATCACTTGTGCGACCTCTGAAGGTGTGAGGTTGTTTTGTGAGAGTTTATCAAGATTGAGCCAGATTCTCATAGAATAATCGCGTGAGCCAAAAGCAGAGGCATCACCCACGCCCGGCACCCTTTTGAGTTCATCGGTAACATTGATTGTTGCGTAGTTTGCTATATAAATAGAATCGTGTGCGGGATTGTCTGAATACAATGTATAAACTGCAAGGATAGTCGAGCTACGTTTGCGCACGGTTACGCCTAATCGCTGCACTTCTTGGGGAAGTTTGCTCATCACAGCTTGCACCCGATTATTGACATTGACAGTCGCCATATCGGGATTAGTATCGTTGGAGAAATACACCGTGATTGATACACTACCGCTTGAAGAAGAAGAGGATTTCATATAAATCATTCCCTCCACACCATTGATACTATTTTCAAGCACGCTTGCGACTGTGCTTGAGATAACCTCCGCACTTGCCCCGGTGTAGTTAGCCGATACAACCACTTCTACGGGCGTTACTTGCGGATATTCCTCTGCTGGGAGGTTAATGATTGCTAACACGCCTACAAGCGTGATGATGATAGACATTACTATAGCAAATACTGGACGATTAATAAAAAATTTTGAAAACATCAAAACCTCCTAATGAGCGTTTTGTGGCGTATTTTGAGGTGCTGTTTGTGGGCTAACTTCACTACCTTGTCGCAATTTCGTGAGATTATTAGTAATAAGAATATCGCCATCTTGTAATCCGCTCAATACGATGACCTGTCCGTTTTTGAGCATTTTACCTAGCATAAGACGTGTAATTTGGGCTTGGTTATTTTTGACGATATACACATAACTCCCTTGAGAATCTTGTAATAGAGCATTTTGTGGGATTGCGATAGCTTTTTGTGCCTTGAAACCTTTGAGATTCACACGCACGATTTCATTAGGTAGGAGTATATACGCATCATTATTGACGATAGCTCTTGCCTTGATAGAAGCAGTTTGAGAATCTAGCACACTATCAAGAAAATCAAGCTTGCCGCGTTTGTCGTAGAGCTTGTTATTGCCGAGGATAAACTCTACGACGACATTATCTTTGTCCAAATCACGCATATAGTAAAAATCCGTGCTAGGGATAGAAAATTCTGCATAGATAGGTGTGAGCTGTGTGAGTGTCGTGAGATAGGTGTCGCCCCCACCTCCATTTCTTCCCACGAGGTTACCCACATCATAACGTCTCATACCGATTCTTCCGGTAATATCAGCGGTGATATTGGTATATTTCAAATCCACAAGTGCATCATCAAGCGAAGCTTTGGCATTATCGACATTTGCTTGGGCAGATTGGTAGTTATACATCGCATTATCGTATTGATCGACCGTGAGCGCACCTTGCTTATAAAGCCTCTCGGTGCGTTTCCAGTCCTTGCTTGCCTTTGTGAGATTAGCAAGTGCAGTGTCATATTGGGCTTTTGCCATACTTACTCGGGCTTTATAACGTGTAGATTCTATGGTAAAGAGTGTTTGCCCTGCTTGGACAATATCGCCCTCGGTGAAGTTTTGAGTGAGCAAAATTCCCTCAATCCGCGCGTAGATATCCACGCTCTGCACACTTTTTAGACGCGCAGGATATTCGAAGCTTAATTCAGTGTCCTGACTGGTGATTGTTTGTGTATTTACTGGTAATGCAGCCTTTTGTGATTGTTGCTCTTGGGAACCACAGCCTAGCAATAGTAACAAAAATCCTACAAAACTTGCATATTTGCAATACTTCATAGATAGTCCTCCAAAATAAAATAGCCACAGAATCTAGGTAAATGTAAGCATACTAGCTCTAGGTAGTAGGTGGCTTAGATTTTGTAAAAATATAAAAAAGAATTGGGATTATAGCATAAAAATATTATTGTAAGTAAATATTACTATAAGAAAATCTTTGTATTGGTTTTGCTATAATCCACGCGGAAAAACATATAAGTAGGTAGGAGATAAGCTAATGACCCCAAAGCAGTTGCGAGAAATGAATTTTAGTCTATGGTGTGATTTTGTGCAAAGGGATTTTTTAGATTGCACATTTAGTGCGCTTCTTGCTCAAGCAGATAGCTTGCTAAATGGTGCGACAAGCAATCCAAGTATTTTTGCCACTGCCCTGCAATCGCCCCAATACGCACAACAAAAAGAAAGCTTGCGCGGATTAGATTCTAAAAGTATCTATGAGCATCTCGCATTTGCTGATATTGCCAAAGCTGCAGATATTCTCGCGCCATTGCACAGAGAAAACGCACATCATGGATTTGTTAGTATTGAGATTGATCCATTTTTGTGTGATGATGCACCAAGGAGCATTGATGAGGGTGTGAGGATTTTTGAAACCCTCAATAAACCAAATGTGATGATAAAAGTTCCAGCGACACAGGCGGGTTATGAGGTGATGAGCGCACTCTTAGCACGCTCTATTCCGGTAAATGCTACACTGATTTTTTCTCCAGATCAAGCCAAGGCTTGTATGGAGGCTTTTGCTCTAGCACGCAAGCATTCTCTAGCCCAAGCAGTGGTAAGCATCTTTGTCTCACGCATTGATCGCGCCTATGGTGGTGCTACCTTGGGGATTGCAAACGCAAAGGAGTGCTATGCGTGTATCCAAGACTTTGATGACCATAATTCACGCGCTTTGTTTGCTTCTACGGGTGTGAAAGGTGGGGATTTGCCACCGACTTATTATATAGATTCATTACTTTTGCCAAATGCTATCAATACCGCGCCTCTTGATGCGCTTAAGGCATTTTTAGGGAGATTACACACGCCAGAATTTGAAGCTTTGCGTGTTGATGATAGGATTGTGAAGCAAACTTGTGGAGAAACAAGAGAACCAAATCGCATAATACATTATGACAAGCTCCTAGATGAAGGGCTTGTGGCGTTTAAACAAAGTTTTAGCACAATGCTAGAAAGTCTTTGACAATAATGAAGCGCGCGATTGTCCTAGGAGGTGGTGGCTCTAAAGGGGCGTATCAAATTGGTGCGTGGAGGGCATTACGGGAGCTTGGGATAGAGTATGACATCATCACAGGCACAAGCATTGGGGCGTGCAATGGTGCGCTTATGGTGCAAGGAGACTACGAGCGTGCATTGGAGTTATGGCAGAGTATTGATATTGATAAGGTTGTGCTTAATGGATTGAATCTACGCACCGACCTTAGCTACTATATGGAGCATAGCGACAAACTTTTGGGATTTTTAAAAACCTATACAAACAACAAAGGTATGGATACTACACCTTTTGTGAATCTTTTGGGACGCTTTATTGATAGAGAGCGGTTTTTTGCTTCATCGGTGGATTATGGGCTTGTGAGTGTGCGCTTCCCTTCTATGCAGCCCATTCTCAAATGCAAAGATTCTATCCCTAAGGCACAATTGCAAGATTGGATTATGGCATCTTGCTCATGCTTCCCGGCATTTCCTATCTATGAGATTGAGGGTGAGGGCTATATCGATGGTGGGTATTATGATAATCTGCCTATTTCACTTGCTTTTAGACTTGGTGCGCAAGAGATTATCGCTATTGCGCTCAATCCCAAGCCCCATACCTACACCAATCACCCACTTGTGCGCTGTATCCAACCTAGAGAGCGTTTGGGTGGTATGCTAGATTTTGATAGTGATACGATACGCACGCATATCCAGCTTGGGTATCTTGATACACTCAAAAGCTTTGGAGTCTTGGTAGGGAGGGACTTTGGATTTTTCAAAGAAGACATACAATCTTATAGCGAGGCTTTTGGGCGTGTGTTGGCGCAGATTCTGTGCTATGAGATTGGTGCGCATACGCCACAGATTTTGGATAAATTTCTCACAATCACCCCTTTGTGTGAGAGGATACTAAATCTTTTGGACGCGCGCGAGAGCCACTCTGCTACCTTGGCTCTCATAGAATCCCAAATGCGCTTCCATAGCTATGATGTGCTAGAGATGTATCATATCACAGAGGTTTTGCCAAGGCTTATAGACAAGAGCAGAGCGTATCTACACACACGAAACATACCGCTTAATGTGGCAAGAAATCTCGCAAATATGGATAATCTTGATGATGAGGCGTTGCTTGCGATGGTGTTTGTGGGAATGTGTGTCATTCGCAAATAGCATATTGCAGTGCATTTCCCTCACTAAAATATCTTTGGATTTTGAGTAAATGTGCATTGGTGAGCTGTTTGCCATTGCCACACTGCCCAGATTTTGGCACATCGTTTTCAAATTCTGCTTGGACAAATACATCTCCATTTTCATAATACATACGCATCGTGCCGTGTTTGAGATTGTCTTTATAGCTTGTTTCTTCAAAGAGTTCGCCTTTTTCATCATAGCTCTTGACGACACCCTCGATTCTGCTATTTTTGTATGGGGTTTCTTTGGCGATATTTCCATTTTTGTGATACATCGTGGCAATGCCATTCATGGTTTTATCTTGGTTGTAGGTAAAGGGCATTTCTTCTTTGAGATTGTCATCTTCATAATATGCTCTTGCCACACCTCCTTGTCCCCCATCGTCCATAATAAATTCTCGCCTTAATTTTCCACTTTCATAATATACCTTGGTTATGCCGATTGGGTTTCCATCTTTGAGTGTTCCTTCCAATTCAAGCTTTCCACTTTGGTAATACATTTTTCTTGCCCCATTCCTTGATGATTCTTCTTGGAGTGTGCCATTTTCATAATACATTTTGATACGCTCTTGTTTATCATTTTCCCACAGAATCTCTGCTTTGGTTTTCCCGTTTTCGTAATACTCTTTCATTAAGCCGTGCAATTTCCCGTTTTGAAAGGGCATTTCAAGCTGTAGCTTTCCACTTTGGTAATACATTTTTGCAAGACCATCAGGTTCGTCATTTTTGAATATGCCCTCTGCCTTTAATTTTCCATTTTCATAATATTCTTTATCTACACAACCTTGTATTTTATCCTCATCACTCTTGCATTCTTTGAGGGCAGCAAAACAAGGGAGTATAAAAAGTCCTAGCAGCCACAAATAGTGCATATGTTTCCTTTTTTGGTGTTTCAAACATTGTATTGTATTTTAACTTAAGGGTTGTATGGGAGTGGAAAAATTGTGTATGGTGTCAAGGGGGAGACTTGAACTCCCGACCTCCGGCTTATGAGACCAGCGCTCTAACCAGCTGAGCTACCCTGACTACATCGCAATTTTGGGCGAGTAAAAATCCGCATTGTAAAAAAACTTTGCTTAAAAGGCATTGAAAAACGAGGGTTATTCAGGGATTATCCCAAATACCCCTCACTCAAAATTTGTGCATACGCGTTTTTGTAGCGATTGATGAAGCTCTCAATTTGGCTATTTTGCGCACCAAAGGCTTTGAGTTGTTGCTGCATAGTCGCATCAATTTGCCCAGATTCGCCGTCTTTGCGCCCTTGATAAAAGTCTGTGAATCTATACAAACCCTGTGCCATAAGCATTTTTTGGGATTCACTTAGTCCCTGTGAGGCAAACACAAAGGCGCGGTATTCTTCATTGCTCATAAGTTCTAGGATTTTTAAACCATAGGTTATACGCTCTGGGTGAGGATTTTCATCGATTTTTGACTGCCCTTGTGTGTCTTTGTCTAAATCCTCTTGTGTGGCGACTATGGCAGAAGTTTTCTCTGGAGAGATTTGTGTCTCTTTGGTATATGTGGGGGATTGTGTCTCTTGCGTGGCAAGAGGGCTTTGTGTCGCTGCCTGTTGGGTGTTATATTCTTGGTTTTGTTGAGCATTTTTAGCTAGTGGTTTGGATTCTTTATCATAGAATGTTTGTGGGCTTGGGTATTGGGTATTAAAGGCATTGATTTGCAAGAGAGCTCCTTAGAGAAATATCAAGTAAGCCATAGAGCAAAAATCACTCCATATTTCACTGCAAAAGCTATCTTTTTATCGCTCATTGGTGTAGCTTTTATCAAATTTTTGTGGCAATCCTTGTATTTTGGTTATTTTTAGCCCTCTTTTGCTACAATGATAAAGTAACTTTAAAGGAGGTTGTATGGCAAAGCATGGATTTAAGGCAATACAAGCATTGGATAAGGCATATGTGCTGCACACTTATGCGCGTGCAAATGTAGCGTTTGTCAAGGGCAAGGGTGCGAGGCTGCAGGATACACAAGGTAAGGATTATATCGACTTTGGTAGTGGTATAGGCGTGGCATCACTAGGACATAGCCCAAAAGCCCTGCAAAAAGCTCTCAAAAAGAGCGCAAAGACGCTTATCCACACCTCTAATCTCTACTACATCGAGCCTCAAGCCAAGCTTGCTGCACGACTCGTGGAATACTATAAGCGAGGTAGTAGCGATAAAGCCCAATGGCGTGTATTTTTTGGTAATTCTGGAGCAGAGGCAAACGAGTGCGCTATCAAAATCGCACGCAAGTTTGGTGAGAAAAGTGGGCGTTACAAAATCATCACGCTAGATTCTAGCTTTCATGGACGCACGATAGCCACACTCAAAGCCACAGGGCAGGATAAATTTCACAAACATTTCGCGCCATTTCCCGATGGGTTTGTGCGTGCCAAAAATCTTGCTGATATACCAAACAAGATAGATTCTCAAACCATAGCAGTTCTTTTGGAGCTTGTGCAGGGCGAGGGTGGGATTAATGCGCTAGATAAAAAGCAAGTCCAAGATCTTGCCAAGATTCTAAAAGAGCAAAATATTTTGCTCATCATTGATGAGGTGCAGAGTGGAATTTACCGCAGTGGCGAGATTTTTGCCTCTAAGGTGTATGGTATAGAGCCTGATGTCATCACAATGGCAAAGGGTTTGGCTGGTGGCGTGCCTATTGGTGCGTGTATGACGCGTCTTGTCGATGTGTTTGAATCTGGCGATCATGGTAGCACTTTTGGTGGGAATTTCCTAAGCACCAACGCAGGATTAGCGGTGCTAAAAACCCTAGAAAAAATGCGCAAGGACAAAGTGCTTGATGTGGCGATTAAATACTTTCATACCAAGCTAGATTCTGTATTGAAGCAGTATCCCGCGATTTTTAGCAAACGCGTGGGCTTAGGGCTTATGTGTGGTTTGCAAGTGCGTAATGGAGAGATTTTGACACAGATTATTAGTGTGTGTCTGCAGCACCGTGTGCTTGTATTGCGTTCTGGAGGCGATGTCTTGCGGTTTTTGCCCCCACTAAATATCACCAAAGGCGAGATTGATGAGGGCTTTGCGAGGCTTATCCATGCACTCAAAGAGCTAAAAATCCCTCAAAAACCTAAGAATACTAAATGAGCAAACTCTCACGCAGCCTAGATTCGCTCAATCCCCAGCAACGTCAAGCGGTAGAGCATACCGATGGGGCGTTGCTAATCCTTGCAGGAGCGGGCAGTGGCAAGACCAAAACCCTCACCACGCGTTTAGCCTATCTCATCGAGGAGATTGGCATACCAGCCCAGCACACCCTCACCCTCACTTTTACCAACAAAGCCGCTGCAGAGATGCGCGAACGTGCAATGGCACTTTTAGAATCTACCACGCAAACCCCACCCTTGCTTTGCACATTTCACAAATTCGGCTTGCTTTTTTTGCGCTTCCACATACATCATTTGGGGCGCAGTGCAAATTTCACACTCCTAGATTCTGATGATTGCAAACGCATTGTCAAAAAGCTCGCTCCCAATCTCACACCACAGAGAATCTTAGGCTATATCAGTAGTTGTAAAAACGCCTCGCTTAGTCCAGAATCTGCCGCCGCACACGCCCACACACCAGAATTTAAAGCCCTGCACCGCGTGTATGTCGAGTATGAGGAGTTTTTGCGTAGCAAAAATATGCTTGATTTTGATGATTTGCTCTATCTCACTTGTGAGATTCTCGCTGCAAACGAGGATTTGCGCAATGAAACAAGCAAGCATTATCAATACATTATGGTTGATGAGTATCAAGATACCAATGAGATTCAATACAGGCTTCTCTCTTATCTCACAAGCACGCATAATAATCTCTGTGTGGTGGGCGATGATGACCAAAGTATCTATGGGTGGCGTGGGGCAGATATTAATAATATCCTAAACTTTGAGCAACAATTTAGCAACGCCACGCTCATCAAACTCGAGCAAAACTACCGCTCCACGCCCGAGATCCTGCAAGTAGCCAATGCCCTCATCGCACATAACACAAGGCGTTTGGGCAAAAACCTCCAAAGCACTAAGGAGAGTGGGCAAGAGGTAGAGATTGTGCATTCTCAAGATGAAGCACAAGAGGGAAGCACGATCGCTACGATTATCACTAAAGAGCTTGCTCAAGGCAAGAGAGCGCAAGATTTCGCCGTGCTTTTTCGGCTAAATGCCCTCTCACGTGGCATAGAGGAGGCATTTAACAAAGCCAAGATCCCCTATAAAATCATCGGAGCTATGCGCTTTTATGAGCGCGCGGAGGTGAAGGATTTGCTAAGCTATGTGCGTCTTGTGCATAATCTTAGCGATGATTATTCACTTTTGCGTATTATCAATAAGCCTCGCCGTGGGATTGGTAAAAAATCTCAAGAGAGTTTAGAATCTCTCGCAAAAGTCAAGCAAATGAGCATCGCAGAGACTTTTGGCGCGTATAAACAAGAATGCGCGCAAGCCCTCGGGCAAAAAAACTTTAAAACACTTGAGGGATTTTTTGCCAAAATCGCGGAGTTAAGGGCGTTGGTGGATTCTGATAAGCTTGCGTTTATAGACGCGCTAGAGGAGTGGCTAGATTTTAGCAAAGAATTTAGCACTTTAGAATCGGTGGATAGAATCGCAAACATAGAGGAGTTTTATGGGCTTTTGCGTGATTTTGTGGTGCATAATCCCGATGAGGGCTTGCAGGATTTTCTAAACACCATCGCGCTAAGCTCAAGTAGCGATGAGCAGGGTGGAGAGTGTGTGAGCTGTATGAGCATACATAGTGCTAAGGGCTTGGAGTTTGATAATGTCTTTGTGATAGGGCTTGAAGAGGAGATGTTCCCACTATATGGCGGTGGTGATGAGCTACAAGAAGAGCGCAGGCTGGGCTATGTGGCTTTCACAAGGGCAAGACATAAGCTCTATTTGTGTAGTGTGGAGAGTAGGTTTGTCCATGGTAAGCGGCGATTTTTGCGTCCTTCGCGATTTTTGACAGAATCTAAACTCACACAAAATCTCTCTCGCACAACAAATACCATACCTAATGGTAATCAAACTCAAGATATTAAAGTCAATGATATGGTGATACACAAAGTCTTTGGCACTGGGCGCGTATGTGAGGTGCGTGATAGTGGCGGGAAGGTGGCATTGAAGATAAATTTTGGCGGCAATGAGCGCGTGATACTTGAGAGCTTTGTGCAAAAAGTCTAGCAAGCTAGAATTTTAATCTAGCTTTACATCTAAATCTGCTACAATATGCGGAGTTTCACATAAAAGGAAAGCTATGGAAAAAAGAAAAAAAGGTAAAGCAGGTCTATACCTCACGCTTGCAGCGTTGATTTTGCTCATCATACTTGGCGCGATTTATTATATTTTGCTTGGCTCACAAAGTGCGATATTGGAGCAAGGTGGGTTAGGATTTTCGCTAGAACGTTCCCAAGATGATGCCAAAGATGCACAAATCAAGCGACTAGAATCTGAAACAAGGGCATTAAGAAGCGAGAAAGATAGTATATCTCTAACACTCAATTATATGATTAAGCCCCAAGAAACGCTTGTGAGTGAATGTGGCATTATGCCTGTGGGCAAATGGAATCTCAATAAAAAATGCCAACAAACGCTCATAGAAGGCTTAAAACACGCCTTGGAGGACAAAAAAGTCGTAGCTATCGAAGTGAGTGGGATTGTCGATACGCGTCCTTATGGTGGCAGTAGCCCAGAGCTTAAACAAGAGGGCTTAGCAAGCTTTCGTGCAAAAGAAGCCATACTTTTTGTGCGTAAAAATATGCCAAATGTTGCAGTGTTTGAGGGGCTTTCCCAGCAGGTGCCAAACAAACGCGGATTTGTCGTAAAAGCGTATTATGTGGTAAAAAACTAGATTGTATGCTAGAGCTGGTCAAAGTCGCTAAGGTCGGCGTAATCTTACGCCCATCAAGCCCAGATTTGAAAGAAATCTTTGAATCTATTAGCGGAATTTTTGCCACGCACGACATAGAAGTGAAGCTAGATTCTATTAGCGCAGCGATGATAGGGCTTAGGGGGGTGGAGTTTGCTACACTTGTGGAGTGGAGTGATATTTTGCTCTCTATTGGGGGTGATGGCACATTGATTGCGATGGTGCGGCGGTGCTATGGCAAAAACATCGCGTGTATGGGGATAAATACCGGCAGACTTGGCTTCTTGACAGCGATTATGCCAAGCGAGTTAGAATCTTTCCTACCGCATCTCAAAAATGCTACTTATGATTTGCAGGCACATATGATGCTTGAGTGCAGTATCGTGCGTGATGAGAAACCTTACTGCAACCTTTTCGCGCTCAATGAATTTCTCATCTCTAAGCAAACGCTCTCTGGGCTTATCGATATTGAAGCAAAAATCAATGGCTGGAGCTTTAATACTTATTTTTGTGATTCGCTTATCGTGGGGACTCCCACAGGCTCCACAGCTTACAATATCTCGGTGGGTGGCTCGGTGGTGTATCCACATTGCAAAAATATCCTGCTCACGCCTGTTGCTCCGCATTCTTTAACCCAACGCCCGCTGATTGTAGATAGTGGCGTGAAGTTAGAATTTGGCGTGCGTGAAAAGGCATTGCTCATCATTGATGGACAAGAGAGTATTGATATTCTGCCACAAGATAGAATCTTAATCCAGCAATCGCCCCAATACGCGCATCTCATCTATCCCAAAGAGCGCAATTATTTTCAGATTCTGCGTGAGAAATTCAAATGGGGTGAGCTATGATACGGCGGATTTTGATTAATAATTCTCCAGCTTTTAAACTCCTAGAGCTTGAGCTTTTTAAAGGGTTTAATGTCTTTAGCGGAAGTAGCGGGAGCGGAAAATCGGTGTTTATGGAATCTCTGCTTGCGATTTTTGGGATTAAAGATTCTAACGCCGACTTGATTGAGGCAAACATCACACTAGATTCGGTGCAAATCCCCCCAGAGATTGAGGGTCTCCTAGAGGAGGGCGATGATGAGATTGTGCTAAGTATCCTGCGCAAAGATAAGGTGCGCTATTTTCTCAATCACCAATCCAGCTCCAAAAAACGTCTAAGCGAACTTGTGTCGGGATTTGGTAAGCATATCAGTGCTAAGGGCGATGAGGATTTGAAGCCAGCTAATGTTTTGCGAATTTTAGATAATTTTATTGCCACCAGAGATTTGGCTCACACGCGTATTCTCACAGAATGTAGGCAAAAGTTTGCTTCCTTGCAAGAAGTTACACGCAAGCTAAACGAACTCAACACTCAAGAATCCCAGATAGCGACACTTAGGGAGATTGCGGAGTTTGAGATTACCAAGATAGAATCTATCGCGCCCAAAGAGGGCGAATACGAGGAACTCCTAGAGCTCAAAAAAACGCTCTCGCGTCAAGAAAAAATCGCCCAAGAGATAGAAAATGTCCGCACAACTTTGCAAAATTTAGGCTGTGTGGATAGCTTTTTGGGGCTTGTTGATGAGCAGTGTCCGATGTTTTTTGAGGGGCTTAGTGAGCTAGAAGCACTTATAGAATCTAAAGAACAGCAGCTCCACTCACTCGAAGATATTAATCCCGAATCTTTGCTCAATCGTATCGGCGATCTCTCGGAGCTATTGCGCAAATACGGCAGCATAGAGGCAGCACTCACACACCTTACTACACAGAAGCAAAAGCTTGCGCAATATGAAAGTATGGCGTTTGATAAGCAGGAGCTAGAAAAGTCTCAAGCACACTTGCAAAGCGAGCTAAAATCTCTCGCGCAAGAGCTGCACAAAAACCGCGTAGAATCTAAAGGTATCTTTGAAAAAGAGTTAGGTGCGATTATGCAGGAGTTGCGACTAAAAGAGCTGCATATAGAAATCGACACTAAGCCGCTTGATAGTAGCGGGATTAGTATGTGCAATCTTATGCTGGGTAGCAGTGCGATAGGCACATTGAGCGCAGGGGAATACAATCGTGCAAGACTTGGGCTTATGTGCTTAGATGTTTCTATCAGCCCACGCGCTGGGCTTTTGGTGCTTGATGAAATCGATGCGAATTTGAGTGGCGAGGAGAGCGAGGGTGTGGCAAAAATCCTCAAAAAACTCTCAACCTCCTATCAGATTTTTGCAATCTCTCATCAGCCACATATGCCTACTCTAGCCGATCATCACTATCTTGTATATAAAAATGGCGCACTTAGTGATGTGAGACTCCTTGATACACAGGGGCGCGTTGAAGAAATCGCGCGTATGATTAGTGGGGCGCAAGTAACCAAAGAAGCGTTGGAGTTTGCTAAAGGGGTGTTAGCCAAAAATGGTATCAAGGTATGAATCTTGGGTTGTTAAAGGGTATAAGCGCGTATTTTTCACGCTTTAGCAAGATATATGGGTGCAGGAGAGTTGATGATGCTCTCCTTGCTTTGAATCTTGAGGGTAGGGTGTTTTATCTCGATCTCACGCGTTCTTGTAGCACGATTTTTTGCACCAAAGAAGCGATTTTAGGCACAAAAAGCTATCACGCGCCTTTTGATGTCAAGCTAGGACTTTGCCACAATGCACATCTGCTAGATAGCCGTGTCGATGGGGATAATCGAATCCTGCAGCTCCATTTTGCCCCGCAAAATGCGTATAAGAAGCAGGAATTTAGCCTCGAGCTAGAATTTACCGGTAAGCATACCAATGCGATTTTGCTAGATAGCAAACGCGTAGTGATAGAGGCTTTGCGTCATATTAGTGAATCCAGACGCCCAGTGCGTGTGGGTAAGCCATTAGAGCCGCTCCCACAGCCCACTAACCCAAAGCCTAGCCAAATCCTAGCAGTGAATGAGGAGCTTTTGGAGAATTTGTATGAGGAGCGCGCACAGCGACTCCTGCACACCGCCAAAGCACAGCAGCTCAAAGCCATAGAATCCAAAGAGGCAAACCTCTCACATCTCTTACAAGAAATTCCCTCAATCAATCTACTACAAGAGCAATCCAAGGCTTATAGCCTCTATGCACACACGCTCACAGCACATCTACACGAGTTAGATAGCAAGGATATGCGAGGGGAGTCTCTTATTTTGTCAAACCCACAGGATCATACCGATGTGCAAATCCCAATTTTAGAGCATACAAGGAGCTTTTCCCAGCTTGCCCAGCAATATTTTGCTTTAAGCAAAAAGTCCGTCAAAAAGGCACAAAATCTGCATTTGCAGATTCAAAACCTTGAGAGTTCTCTGCATTTTCTTCAAGCCCAAAAGGCACTTATTGCCCAAGCCAAAACACTCGCGGATATTAAAATATTTAGCCCCTCAAAATCTCGCAATAAGCTCAAAAAACAGCAAAATTTTGAAGTGTTTTTCATCGATGGAATGAAAATTGGTGTAGGTAAGAATGCCTCACAGAATCTCGAGTTGCTAAAAAGTGCTAGTGGCGATGATATGTGGCTACATATCCGCGATATTCCTAGCTCACATATGATTATTTTTTGTGGCAAGGCAAAGGTGCGCGATGAGGTCATAGGCAAGGCAGGGGAGATTTTGGTGGGGCTATGTGGTGTTAAAGTGGGGAATTTTAGGGTCGATTATACAAGACGCAAGTTCGTTAAGATCGTGCAAGGTGCAAATGTAGTGTATGGCAAATACCAAAGCCTAGAGTATAGAAAATGACAATAGGAGGTTTGCAATGGCAGTGAGCTTAGTAGGAAATATCACTTATATCAACCAAAACTCCCAAACAAGTGCAGTGCAGCACGCCGCCGCACAAGCGCGTCCAGATGTGATGCTAGAAGCAAACAAGGGTGAGTTTGAGCGCAAACTCCAAGAAATCGCCCAAACTAACCCTACCCAAGCTTCGCCCAAAGTGGATAAAGATGGCTCAAACAATGCACATCAGAATTTTGAGCAAGATTCTAAAAAGCCTAAGCAAGGCGAGCGTAACACACAAGAGGCGAGGCAAGAATACAAAGAATATTATGACGGATTACTCAATATCAGTGTGTGATTGATAGAATCTAAAACTACCAATGACATCATAGAATCTAGACAATCTCAAGGACTAGATTCAGGCAGTGTATGGTCGCGAAGCGCAGACGAGGCGGATTCACTCTCCATGAGCGATAACAAGAGCGAAGCTCTTGCAATAAAAACATAGAATCTAGCTTGATTGATAGAAAAGGTGTTAGCCCAAGTGGCGTTAATGATGTTTTGACACCAAAAGATTCTAGAATCTCGCACTAGATTCTGTGTATGCTCGCGTAAGCGGAGCAAGGCTGGATTCACTCCAGCCGAGCGATAACAATTTGCTTGTAGCAAATTGCAATAAAATAATAGACTCTATCGCTTGTTATTTAAAATATTGCCAAGTCCTTTGAGAATCTCATCACTTCTAATAATGAGGTTTTTTATCTCTAGGCGCACATTGGGATTTGCAAGCTCCTCGCTCAACCATACATTCGCCTCGTTTTTTCCGATACGCAACACCATAAGGGCATCTATGAGTCTATTTTGCAAATTGAGCTGTGTTTTTTTGGAGCTAAGGTGTGTGTTTGGTGAATCTAGTTGAAATTCTGCATTAAGCTTGGCATCATCAAGCTTTGCATAAAGCGAAATGTCTTGATAAGTTTCTTTTGTCATATCCACGCCCAAAAACCGCATCGCATCGGTGCTTAACTTATTTGCTGTGAGCTTGCCTTCTTTGCCAGAGAGTGCGAGTGTGCCAAATGAGCCAAGTGTATTGTATGAAAAAGTGCCAGACACAGAGGCTTGTAGGACTTGTGGGATACCAAAGAGTGCGAGGATTTTTTGGCTTGAGAGTGAATCTAGCTGTGCATCTAGTTGCCAATCTCGATAGCTCCCCTTCATCTCGCCACCTAAGCTGCGCGTGCTAAAGGTAAAGCTCGTAATTTTATCAAACTCTAGCTCTCCTGCTAATTCCAGCGCACCATTGAGTTTGATACCGCTTGGGAGGGAGAGTTTGGAAGCATCTTTGATGTGGAGTTTATAGGGGCTATGCAGAGTGTGGGCGTGTAAAGTTATAGGCTGTGCTTCTAGTTGCAGTGTATCAGAGATGAAATTCATCTCTCCTGTGCCTTGCTCGCCTGTAAATGTGCCAGAGAGCGTGAGTGCAAGGGGTGTGCGTGGGAATGCTATGCCAAATTCTTTCATATCGGCGTTGAATGTGCCAGAGGCTTTGGCTAAGAGTTTTGCGGTGGGCATAGAATCTAGCTCTGAAGCCTGCAAATCCATATCAAGAGTGGCATTAGCATATGGTGGGAAGTGAAAAATCCACAAAAGCTGTTCCAATGTCGCATTTTTAGTGTGAATCTCAAAGCCAAGTGGGTTCAAATCTCGCAAAGCAATGGTGTAGTTTGTCTGTGAGCTAGCGATGTCGCTCTCTCCTTGTATCTCTAGGGCTTTAAATCCTGCACCCTTTATCGTGCCAGAGCTCTGCAAACTCCCGCGTATCGCTCTACCTATCAATGGGCTAAAGGGCGCGAGATTTGAGAGATTGAGGTTAAAGGAGCTTTGGATAGGTAGGGAGTGCAATGCAATGAGTGTCAGTGTTTTTGGGAGGAGGGTTTTGCCCTGTGCGTGTATCGTGCCAATAGGTGAGGCAAACGCGAAAGTGTGTGTAATATCATCGTTTGCTGTTTGTGCGTTGAGATTCACACTAAAGGCGGTGTCCTCTAGCTCAATGTCAAAGTCCTTTTTGAGTGCATTTGTATCAAAAGCCCCATTGGGTAGGGTTGCTGTTGCCATTCCCTCAAGATGAGAATCTTGCTTCAAAAACTTGGCATTGAGAGTGAGCAAACCCTTGATATAAGGCTTGTGTCCTAGCATTGCAAGGATTTCTTGGATATTTGCTTCTTGGATTTGTGTATCGATGCTATGGAGCTGTCTGTGAGCAAAACGCATATGTAGAGTGCTGAAGGATTTGGCAATATCACTTTTTGCGAGGATTTCAAAGTTTTTGAATGTGCCAGAGCCGTGTGCCTCAAGTTTAAATCCACCTTGCATTGGCGTATCCACAAGCTCTCCAAAGATACTGATGTCTTGCACAAGCGCATTGAGGTTGAGACTAAATTCTTGTGAGGGAATCCAAAAATCCCCATCAAGCGCGATATGCACATATTCATTGTTTTGCAACACGAGGTGGAGGCTATCGGCTTTGAGGACAAACTCTGTAATCTCAAGTTTGATAGGGGCTAGAGAATCTATCTTTGATTGCAAGAGAGGTTTAAGCAAGCTGTTGCCAAGAGGGGTAAAAAGCAATACATAGCTTGCAAGTGTGAGCGCGACACAAACGCCCAGAATCCACAAAAAGATTTTTTTCACAATCACACTTTAGGCATTTGGAGCGATCTTTTGGGGCTTGCAGCGATGATGAGAGCGATCATACCTGCCACGATGAGATAGATATACCACGGGATTTGTGCAGCCTCTCCGCTGGCGTAGGAGTGCATACCTGTAAGGAAGTAATTGACCCCAAAGTATGTCATAAGCACACTCAAAAATCCTAGCACAGAGGCAGCACCAAAGACAAATGGCATATTTACAAACCCAAGGAAGCGCAAATGCAAGATAATAGCATACACACCAATACTAATGAGTGCCCAAGTCTCTTTAGGATCCCAGCCCCAGTATCGCCCCCACGACTCATTTGCCCAAATTGCACCAAGGAAATTGCCAATGGTAAGTAAAAACAAGCCTAGTATCATGCTCATTTCGTTAATCGCACTTAGTGAGAGAATCGAATCGTCAATATGAGCGCGTTTGGGCGAACGTAGGATAAAAAGGAGTAGGGTAATGCACCCAAGCACAAAACAAAGTCCCAAAAACCCATAACTTGCGGTGATTACAGATACATGGATATTGAGCCAGTAGGATTTTAGCACCGGCACGAGATTGCCAATCTGTGGATTCATATCGCCCAGGTTTGCCACGATGAGCGTAATCCCAGCGAGGAAACTCGCTGCACACAGCGCAAGCGCAGATTTTCTAAAAAACACCACACCAGCAAGCGCTCCAGCCCACGCAATATAGAGCATAGATTCATAGGCATTGCTCCATGGGGCGTGTCCGCTCACATACCAACGCAGTCCTAAGCCCAATGTGTGTAGCACAAAGCATACTCCGATGAGAATCCACGATACACGAGATACCCATACATTGAGTGGTTTGCCCGAGATGATAGCAAAAAGCACGATGACAAAAAGCACCACGCCCACAATCACATACGGATAGGCAAGTTTTTCAAAGATTCGGCTTTTGTTGAGAAATATCTCGGCTTTGACTTTATCAGGAGAGATGACAAGCTCGCTTCCATGGGATTTTTGGTAGTCTTGTAGCTTTTGCAATCCCTCAAATCCGAGTTTCCAGTCATTATCTAGCACACCATTAACAAAGCCGTGTGAGAGCGCGCTCACTATCCACAAAAGCTCCTTGAGTGCTGTCTCATCGCCTTTGTTTGTATGGAGGGCATCTTGGATATCATACCATGTAGAATCTTGTGCCTGCGTGCTAGGGAACACACGCAAAGTCTGCCCCGAGTAGATAAGCCCAAAGAGATAAAGTCTCTCATTGACCTCAATCACATCTTTATCAAACACATCTTGCTCTTTGAGGGGCTTTTGGTTGGCAGCTTCGACATAGTTTCGCAGGATATAGCCTCCCTCATTGGTGTAGGCATCAATAGCTGCGATATATTTTTGCTCTTTATCTACGCCGAGAATTTCACGCAATTTTGGGCTTTTAGTCTTTATCATTTTGATATGCCTAAAATACTCCGGATACATTGTAATGCCTAACAACACTTGCATATTACTAAGTCCCAAAAAGCCGTCTTTGCCCGTGATTTTGTGGATATATTCCGAGGCGATAGTATCAATTGGCTTTATGCGTCCTCCAGAATCTTGCACAAGGAGTGTGGCAAACTCCTCACTAAATTCGCTAGAATGGGCTTTGATATTGGTGATGAGGGTTTGGACTTCCTCTTGGGTTGGGGGTGTGAAATTCTCGCTAGATTCAGTAGCATAGGAGCTTTGAGGTAGCACACAGCATAAACCAAGTGCCACAAGTGCTATAAAGCTCTTGCTTCGCACAAAACGCGCTAGAGACATAAAGCGTCCGCTTTTGTCAAATAGTAGCCAAATACAGCCTATGATGAGTAATCCATAACCCACATAAGTAGGGATTTTGCCCGGGTCGTTATTGACTGATAGGATCGTGCCACTCTCATCGGGGAAATAAGAGCTTTGGAAAAACCTATATCCACCATAATCAAGCACATTGTTCATAAAAATCACTGCATCGTGCGTGCCCTCAACATTAGGATCTTGCACCTGCACATACGAGGCATACGAAGAAGGTGCGTTGGAACCCGGATAGCGATCAAGCACGAAATCCTCAAGATAAATGCTAAAAGGTAGGGTATGTGCCTTGCTCCCCCACGCAGCAAAAAAGACATACTCTCCCTTGTCTATGCGTGTGAAACTAGGCATATCACCAAGTTGGGATTGAAAAATTTGTGTTGTCGCGCTATCTGTGTGGTTTGCTAAATCTATGGGGGCAAACTCAAGGCTTAAATCCAGTGCTTGATAAGGCATACCAAACTCGTTTTTTCGCTCACCGATGTTTTGCAACACAAGTGTCATTTGTTTGCCAAAAAAGGTAATATCATATGTTTGCGATCTCGTGGAATTTAGCGCGATTTCCACACCCTCGATACTTTGGCTAGATCGTTCAAAGCCTTGGATTAGCACATAAGGTTCGCTTGAAAAGATGACATTAGAGCTTGTATGCTCTTGGATAGGCATACTGCCCTCAAACCCAAAATACCGCGTAATCCCCGCACCCAAAATGATGATGATAAACGAAAAATGTAGCATAAGCGAGGCGTATTTTTTGCGCTGCCATGCTTTGGATAGCACAAAGCACCCAATAAGTGAGAGCAAAAGCCACAAATGCAGTATCTCAAACCACCAAGTCCCATACACACTTGCCCTTGCCGCTGGGCTACCATGGGCAGATTCTATAAATGTCGCTACACCACACGCTATGGCATACAGAGCAATCAAAATAAGCACAAGCGGCATATTGGCAAACAGAAGCCTTAGGGTTTTCATCTCATCTCCTTAACTAATGGATTCTATGAGTTTTGCTGCAAGATACTTACGCTCTTGCATTGAAATAGTAGAATCTAAAGCCACCAGCGACATTACAGAATCTAAGCAACCTAAAGCCCTAGATTCAGGTCTTGTATGTGCGCGAAGCGGAGTGAGTGGGGATTTACTCCCTGCGAGCGATAACAATTTGTCAGAGACAAATTGCATTGAAATAGTAGAATCTATAAGCGCGCTAAGCTCATTAGAGAGGGATTCTACCATACTAGGATCTATGGTCTTTAGCTCTTGTGTGCGGTGCAAAAGGGCTTGAAGCTTGGCAGGAGTGATATAGCCCGGATAGAGAAAAAACGCCTTACCCCTAGAATCCAAAAAAATCAATGTCGGTGTGGGACGCACCCCATACTCTCTAGCAAGGTTGGCAGTGTCGATTTCTATGGGCTTTTTGTCGGATTCAAAGCTGATATGGTGAATCTTAGTGTAGTCGATATTGATATAATAGGTCGCAAAATTATTGGTCAAGAGATTTTGGAGCTCTGGATTTGCTTTGATGTCGTCTTTGAGTTTGTCGCAGTAGGTGCAGTTGTTTTTGCCAAAGATAAAAAGCATTGGTTTGCCATTGGAGGCGATAGTTTTGGTGTCTAAAAATACTGATTCTAATCCCGCATAGCTCGCTTGGTCCATAGATTCTGTTTGTTTGAGTGTGTGGGTATCTGTCTTATTGCCGCTTGAGAGTTCGACTTTGCCCTCCTCGCAGCCTGTGAGTATGAGTAAGCCCACTATCGCACTTATGCCTAAAATTCTATTTTGTGCTTTCATCACCACCTCCTTAGCCTGATGTATTAAGATTGTGTAAGCGTGTTTTGCACCATTGAGATGATAAACTTCGCAAAATCCTCACTAGCGTTAAAGCACCGCGCCACGATGTATTCTCGCACACCTGCTTCTTTGGCGATATGCGCGCATTCGATACTAAGCTCATAGTCGGTTTCGGAATTATCAATCGTAAAGGCTAGCGGGAAAACAAGCACTTTGTGATTTTTGAGCGAGGCGATGACACTTTGAGTCGTAGGACCCACCCATTTGATAGGACCGAGTTTGGATTGGTAAGAATGCAGAATCTGCTTGAAGTGAATGCGCTTGGTATCAAGGATTTCTTTTACCAATGCGATATTTTGCTCGCACTCATAGGGGTAATGATCGCCCTTTTTGACGAGGGATTGGGGGATAGCGTGTGCGGAGAAAAGCAGGGTAAATTCGCTAGGATCTCTTTGTCCTAAAGCTTCTTGGAGGGATTTGACGATAAGCTCACAAAAACGATAATCGTTAAAATACCGCTCTACCACGCGGATTTTGGGGCTGTATTTGGTCTCGCACAGGGCTTGTTTGATATCCACAAGCGAGGATTTTGTCGTGGTGGTGGAGTATTGGGGATACATACTAAAAAACACTAGAGATTCTATGCCTTGCTGGCATAAATCCGCTAAGACATCTTTAGCAAATGGCGGTGTGTAGCGCATACAATAAGTATAAAAACATTGTGAATCTAGGGCATTTAGGACATTAGTAAGAGCGAGAGTGTGTTTAATCAGCGGTGAGCCGCCACCGATAGCTTGGTAGTTGGCTTTGGCTGCTTGGAGTCGTTTGCTTGTGATGAAATTTGCTACCATATTGCGCACCAAGCTATTAGGAATATTTAAGATATGTGGATCACTAAAAAGTCGCTTCAAAAATCCCTCCACTTCAAAAAGTGAATTTGGTCCTCCCATATTAAACAGCACGACTGCTTGTTTGCTCATTCCCTTCCTTTGTAAATCTCTGTGTGAGATTAGGCTTGTTTGTTGTTAAAAAAGATTTGTAATAATAGAGTTTTAAAGTTAATAACCCAACACGACATTAAGCAAACATTAAGGATACTCCTATGCAAGACATACAAGAAATCGCCCAGACTTTAGCCCACACGCCTATGATTATAGAATCTTTCAAGCAGTTAGTCTTTTACCATAGCTTTTTTTCGCTGTTTTTTATCCTACCTTTTGTGCTCAACCTGTGGAGTTTGTTTTTTTACAAAAACCTCGTGCAGCTTAACAAACGCATTTGGTTTATGATGCCTCTTATCTTTTTTCTCCTCTCTGTGGCTGTGCTAAGCGGGCTTAATATTTTGTTTTTTAACCCCCAAAGCTTTGGGATTAGCACGATTGTGATGAGCATTTTTTGTCTTGTGGTGTTTGGCGGTGAAATGTATCGTATCAAGATTCTAAAAATCGCTAGACGCACGAGCTTAGAAGCTATGGAGCGGTATGTGGGGTTTTGTAAGATTCTCTACATCATCGACATTGTGCTCTATGCGCTCATTATCCTTAGCACACAGGTTTTTTAGGCGATGCGCTTTGTCTATCACCCCGATGCTAAAGCTTCTGTGCTTGAGATTGGGGGTGAGTCTTATACACATATTTTCAAAGCTCGTCGCCACGATAAACGCACCCCACTTACCCTCTGCAATCTCACAGACAATCACCTCTACACCTATCACATCACGTACCTTGATAGAAATAAGGCATATTTGGAGCTTGTGGATAGTATGTCTTGCGCACCTGTGAGTGATCGCGTGGTGCATATCATTTGGGCGATTGTCGATCCCAAAATCGTAGAAAAAACCCTCCCCACACTCAATGAACTTGGTGTAACCAAACTCACGCTTTTTTTCTCACACTATTCCCAAAAGCCTTTTAGTCCAAATTTACCACGACTGCACAAGATTCTCACGCGTTCTTGTGAGCAGTGCGGCAGAAGCACCTTGCTAGAGTTAGAAGTGCTGCCTGATTTGGATAGTGTGCTATCGCGCTATGAGGATTGTGTGGCATTGGAGTTTGGTGGAGTGGTGCTAGAGAGCGCGAATCTTAGAGAGAATTTGCAGGGCAAAAGTATCATCATCGGAGCCGAAGGAGGCTTTAGCCCAGATGAAAGTGCTAGATTGCCTCATAAAGTTAGCATAGCAGGGGAGCTTGTCTTGCGTAGTGAGAGTGCGTGTGTGTTTGCCGCAAGTGTGCTAAGGCTTTTGTGAGCTTTGTGCTAGGGTTTTCACAACAAACTTGTGTTACAATACCACCTCTTACTTCACGCGACAAAGGATTATAATGGAGCATAAACTCAATGCAGGGATTATCGGACTAGGGCTTATTGGCGGTTCTATGGGGTTGGCGTTGCGCGAGCTTGGGGGATTTGGCTGTATTGCAGGCTTTGATAACAATCCCTTGCATTCCCAGCAAGCCCTCTCGCTTGGGCTTGTTGATGAATGTATTAGCCTTGAGGAGCTTATCAGCGATGGCGATGTGCTATTTCTCGCCACACCTGTGGAATCCATCATCGCGCTGTTGCCCAAACTCACATCTATCAAGTCTAGCGCGACTATCATCGATTTGGGCGGGACCAAGGAGCTAATCATCAAGCATATTCCAGATTCTATACGCAAAAACTTCATCGCCGCACACCCTATGGCAGGCACAGAGTTTTATGGACCCAAAGCCGCTTTGCCACATTTGTTTAAAGATAGTATCGTGATTTTGGCAAACCTAGAGGAGAGTGGCGAGGCACAGATACAAATGGCGCGTGAGATTTTTTTGGGGATTGGTATGAAGATTATCAAAATGGACGCACATGAGCATGATAGGCATATCGCGCTCATTAGCCATATGCCCCATATCATTAGCTACGCGCTTGCTAACGCAGTGCTTAGCCAAGAAGACCCACAGACGATTTTAGCCCTCATAGGTGGGGGATTTCGCTCGATGAGCAGACTTTCAAAAAGTTCGCCAAAAATGTGGAATGACATCTTTAAGCAAAACACGCAAAATGTGCTAGATTCTATCACGAGTTTTCAAGATGAGCTACAAAAAGCCAAAAATATGCTTGAATCTAAGGATTGGGAGGGGCTAGAGACATTTATGGCGCAGGCAAACAAACTCCAAGAGTTTATGTGATGGGTTGTATGTAGTATTTGGATTGGAGAGTTTGGAGGGAAGCTCTGCGCGCTTTTTACGCGCAAAGCCAAAGTAGCCTAGCTCTTAGAAATCATAGCGGATTTCAAAGCGAGCTTTGCCATAATTCACATCGCCGAAATTGCGTCCATACATCGCCACAGCCGTTACATTTTTGATAGGCTTGTAGGTAAGTGATGGGGCAACCTCGTGGAATGTGATACCTTTGCCAGCAAGTGCTGCTTCACTTGCAGCTGTTGAAATCACATTTGCCACAAATGGATAGTTGTTATCGCCACTGATGCGAGAGTAGTCTAGCCCTAGATTCCAAGATTTGCCAAGTGCTAGATTTAGCGCGAGATAGACCACTTGGATATTTGTGCCTTTTCTACCACCAGCACCCATAAAGCCAAAGCCCTCATTGGTGGCATCGTAGTTGTTGTTCCAGAATTTACCTGCCATATCTAGCCCACCTTTGACATCTAGCAGTGTGCCATAGCCATCGCCAAAGCTTCCGATATAGCCAAGCTTACCAGAGATGGGAGCTTCTTTGCTCTTATAACCGATTTGGATATTATAGATACCTCTACTACTTGCCCAATCCATATTGTTGTTAAACCCTGTATAGTCAGTCCTGCTACCACCATTAATACCACCATTGATAGCACCACCCCAAGGTTGCCCGTTGCCTGTTACATAGCCACTATATAGAGTGCCAGCATCTGTGTAGAATGCAGGATTGCTTGTCATACCAGCAGCAGAGACTTGTCCGAGGACATAGAATCCGCCAAAGTCGTATTTGGCATCGACAAACGCGAGATAGTCAAGGAGCCGGTTAGCATGTCCTGCAGCGACATTGAAGCTAAAGCCACTACCTCCGACTTTATCACCTTTGATAGAGAGCATAATCAAATCATTACCCAAGCTCCCATTGTAGTTACTGCTTGCGTTTAATCCAAAGCTTCTCATATTATAGATGGCATGGCTTGTGATCCAGCTATCGAAATAGTCTGCTCCGTAGGTAATGCCACTACTTGTCTTAAATCTAGCCTTGCCCCCAGTCCCTAGGTCTGTAGTCTTGTCGGCAAAGACATTGTCGATATTGAGACGACCGAAGTTGAAGGTTGTCGTGGTGTTTTGGGTAACGATTTCTTTATTAACCGAGAAAGTCGCGACACCAAATCTATCGTTATAATTCTTGCCCGTGATTACTGCCATAGAGCCTTGCGCACCATAGTCTGTATTAGATGTTGCAGTTGGGTTGCTTCCACCATAGTTAAACATAATCCCACCAGTGAAGCTCCAGCCCTCTACCTTACCAGAAGTGAGGTCGAGTTTCATTCTGTATTGCTGATCAGCTCCTGTGCCTGCGCGTCCATCAATAGTGGTGTAGCGCGCAAATGCAAAGCCCTTAGCCTCCATACCATCAAAAAACCCGCTAAGAGTCTTTTTGGCTTCACTTGGAGCCTGTGTATTTACCTCATCTGCCACGAGTAGCCCGGATCCGAGCAAGCCTGCCAAAACTAAAGAAATTTTGTTTCTCATAGTTGTCCTCCCATTATGTTTTTTTAAACACAAAAAGTATAAAGATGATTTTGTAAAAACAATCTTAAGACATTGTAAATAATTGGTAAATTTTTGGGATTCTTTGGATTTTTTAAAATAAAGAGAGAAAAGACTTCGTGCTACAAAAAGTGCAAAAACTCGTATATATGGTAAATACAAAAGATGAAATTTGTTTGTATATCCCCAAAAGTTACTTTATGTTACTTTGGGGATTTGGAGGGGTGGCTTGGGCAGGAAGTTAGCACATTGCCTAGCAAAGCCCCACGACCCTACGCATTCTCAAGTGCGCTATTTGCTAGATTCTGTAGATTCTAGTGTATCGGTGGCTTGGGCAGAATCTAGCTCATCGAGAATGCTCTCATCTAGCATTTGCTCATCGAAATTGTATTGCGAGAAATCCTCTTCATAGATTATTTCATCATTGACTTTAAATGTCTCTCGCTCTGGTGTGATGTGGTATTGGAGAGTTGTGCTATAGTGCTTAGAATCTCCTTTTTTGACAAAATACTGCCCTAGGTCTTGTGTGAGAAAGTCAAAATCCTCTGTGTCTTTGTATCGCTCCAAGAGCTCTTGGATAGAGAATTTGCTAGAGATTGTGAAGTTAAATTCCATAAGTGCAGGAGGCAGTTGTCCTCCACCAAGGATTTGTCCATCGCCAGAGTAGGTTAGCTTTTTGCCATTGAGTGAGAATGAAGAATCTTTGATGAGAAGTTTTGGGTTGCTATCAAGGATTTCTTGGAATTTTTGCTGGGCTTGTGCGTCCAAATACATAAGGGGATTGTTGAGAGAGCCAAGATACTCGGTTATGGCTTTGTGGAGGTTTTGGAGCTCTAGGGTGCTATGGAAGTCTGTGATTTCTAGCTTGAGAGCTTTGGTATCCTCCTCTGCATAGGAGGGGTGTTTTTGCGCTATCACAAGGCTTTTGAGTGCAAAATCCATTATCGTGTTACTAAGGTTTGCAGAAGCACCGAGTTTTTCTTTGCCTTTGAGGCTCAATCGCTCGAAATTGATGCCGACACGATGTTTTGCAAACTCTAGGGATTCTATATCTATGGCACTCTTGCCTGCAAAGATAGCACCCTCACTCACATATTTGATGAGATCCTGATAGGTAATTGGTGTGTCATAAGTGCTTTCTATGGTCAGATTTTTGAACGCAGAACGTTTGCCAAACTCGACAAATACAAATTCGGGGATTGTCAGCTTTATGTCTTTGATAGCAAGATCTTTGGTGGCGCGTAGCACGAGTGAAGAGCCTTTGAGTGAAAATGTGTCTTTTTCATCACGCCAAGTGTCTTTTTGGATAAACACATCACTAAGGCGCAATGCCAAAGTCGTGCCTTCTAGCTCTATCACGCCGATTTTACCATCTGCAAAGATTTCTTTAACGAGCAAATCTGGCGAAGAGAGGGAAAATACGGAAGTGCCAAAGGGGATATTAGAAAAATTTGCATCAATGTAGAGAGTGCTAGGATTTTTGCTTGATGTGTCAAACTTGATAGTCAATACACCCTTTGAGTGCAAAAAGCCACTATTGTATGGTGAGGCTTCCATACTGATGTCAAGGTCTGCAATACTCTTTAGGAGCATTGCGGCTTCAAGCCCCTGTGATTCTACAATAGGCTTAAGTGCCGAGGCGATACTCGCTTTTATCTCGCTGATGTCTTTTTGGGCAATCATCTCATAATGTGCTTTGTTGATGCCATTGATATACAATGTCGAGCCTACAAATGCTCCTATGATAAGCACTGCTACGACAATGCCACCGATGAGTTTTTTTGTCATTTTCATTTATAATCCTTTGAGGGAGATTTGGTGTTAGCGTTTGGGATTATACACAAAGATTTTCTAATGTTTCAATAACAAGATTCCCTAAGTTTGGTGGTGTGTATGCGTGATTTTGGTCTGTGTTGATGAGATTAAACTAAGAATTTGTGAATCTTTTAAGTATTTTTTCAAGCTCTATGCTGTATAATTGCAGTTTTGCTTCTTAGGAGAATATCGCATTTGCGTATTGTGGCTTGATAGCTCAGTCGGTAGAGCAGAAGACTGAAAATCTTCGTGTCGGTGGTTCGATTCCGCCTCAAGCCACCATAGACTTAAACCAACCCTTCTTTAAAAATATCAAAACCACACATTAGCTCTAGCTTTGGTATAAAAGTCTTGAATCTAACGAGAGATTAACAAAAGAGATTCTATAATTTTGCTTTTTTAGAATCTCATTAAATTTAAGGAAAACTTATGTTTGAAGCAACAACGATCCTAGGCTATAAAGGCGAATACAAAGGCAAGCAATACGCCATCATTGGTGGCGATGGGCAAGTAACCTTTGGGAATTGCGTGCTAAAAGGCAATGCGACAAAGATACGCACGCTTTATAACGACAAGATTCTAAGCGGTTTTGCGGGTAGCACGGCTGATGCGTTTAGTCTCTTTGATATGTTTGAGCGGATTTTGGAGGGCAAAAAAGGCGAGTTGGTGCGATCAGTGCTGGAGTTTAGCAAGCAGTGGCGGAGTGATAAATACTTGCGCAAGCTTGAAGCAATGATGATTGTGCTTAATAAAGAGCATATTTTTATTCTTAGTGGCACAGGCGATGTGGTGGAGCCAGAAGATGGCAAAATCGCAGCGATTGGCAGCGGTGGGAACTACGCACTTAGCGCAGCTAGAGCACTGGATAGACTTGCAGAGATTGAGCCTAAAACACTTGTGGAGCAATCACTAAAAATCGCAGGCGAGCTATGTATCTACACCAACACAAATATCAAAATCTTGGAGTTAGCATAATGCAAAATCTAGACAAAGAAAATATGACCCCACGGCAGATTGTCGCATACCTAGACGACTATATCATCGGGCAACAAGAAGCCAAAAAATGCGTAGCCATCGCCTTGCGCAACCGCTACCGCAGAATGAAACTAGAAAAAGAAGTGCAAGAAGAAATCACGCCAAAAAATATTTTGATGATAGGCTCTACAGGCGTGGGCAAGACCGAAATCGCGCGCCGCATGGCAAAGATTATGGGTTTGCCATTTATCAAGGTCGAAGCGAGCAAATACACAGAGGTAGGCTTTGTAGGGCGCGATGTAGAATCTATGGTGCGGGATTTGGTCCTAGCAAGTGTGAATCTCGTCGAGAAAGAATATAAGCAAGAGCAACAAGAAGCCATACAAGAGTATATCCTCAATAAAATCACGCGCAAGATCCTCCCGCCACTACCCCATAGCGTGAGCGAGCAAAAAAAGATGGAGTATGAGCAGAGTTTCGCCAAGATGAAACAAAAGGTGCGTGATGGCGAGGTGGATTCACTCCTCATCGAAATAGAAGTGAGCAAAAACACTGCACTCAATGACGAAACTCTCCCCCCAGAAGTGCTTAAAGTCCAAGAGTCCATCATCAAAGTCTTAAGCTCACAAGAGCAAAGCCAAAAGCGTGAAATGAGCGTGAAAGAAGCCAAAGACGCGCTTTTATACGAGGCGACGAAGGAATGCTTGGATTATGAAGCGATTAAACAAGAGGGCTTAAGGCGCGCCGAGCAAAAGGGTGTGATTTTTATCGATGAGATTGATAAAATCGCAGTAAGCAGCAAAGATGGCTCACGACAAGATCCGAGCAAAGAAGGTGTGCAGAGGGATCTGCTCCCTATCGTGGAAGGCAGCGTGGTAAATACCAAATACGGGCAGATTCGCACAGATTATATCCTCTTTATCGCAGCGGGGGCGTTCCACTTCAGCAAACCTAGTGATCTAATCCCAGAGTTGCAGGGGCGGTTTCCACTGCGCGTGGAGCTAGAGAATCTTACTCAAGAGAGTCTGTATAAGATTCTCACTCAAGTCAAAAGCTCTATTATCCGCCAATACCAGCTTTTGCTCCAGACTGAAGACATCACACTAGAATTTGAAGATGAGGCGATCAGGGAGCTAGCGCGCCTTTCGTTTAATGCTAATGAAAAAACCGAGGATATCGGAGCGCGACGACTGCACACGACGATTGAGCGCGTGTTGGAAGACATCAGTTTTGAGTGTGAGGAATACATCGGCAAAGAGGTGATCATCACCGCTGATATGGTGCGTCAAAAGCTCGGCGAGCTTGTGGAAAATGTGGATTTAGCGCGCTATATTTTGTAGATGTGTATGCAAGATAGACAGACACGTTGTGGGTTTGTGGCGACTTTGGGCAGACCAAATGCGGGCAAAAGCACATTGCTAAATGCTTTACTTGGGCAAAAGATCTCTCTCACATCACACAAAGCAAACGCCACGCGCAAACAGCTCCAAGTCATCGTGCCACATAGCGGGATAGATGAACGTGGGGCATACGATGCGCAGATTGTCTTTGTGGATACGCCCGGCATACATCATCAAGAAAAGCTTTTAAACCAATATATGCTCGCCCAATCTCTTCGCGCAATGAGTGATTGTGATATGGGGATTTATCTAGCACCTGCAAGTGATGAGGTGAGGCATTATGAGGAGTTTTTGAATCTCTCGCGTGATAAGGCGGTGCATAGGAGACATATCTTACTTCTTAGCAAAACCGATATGCTTGATAACGCTACGCTTATGCGTAAGCTCGCCCAGTACCAACCCTACCAATCTCACTATCTCGCTCTCATACCTGTGAGTGTCAAGCGTGGATTTGCTCCAAACGAACTTTTAGATGTGGTGGCGAGGTTTTTGCCAGATTCTGCATTTTTGTTTGATGAGGAATGTGTAACTACCGCACAGACTAAAGAGATTGCCAAAGAGTTCATACGCGAGAGTTTGTTTGAGAATCTAAGCGATGAGATTCCCTATGAGAGTGATGTGATAATCCAGAGCTATGAGGAAGGCAAAATTGAGCGAATCTATGCTACAATAATCGTCGAAAAACAAAGCCAAAAAGGCGTAGTCATAGGCGCAGACGCGCAGACTATCAAACGTATTGGTATATTTGCACGCAAAAATATAGAATCTCTTGTGGGTAAAAAGGTGTTTTTAAAACTTCAAGTAAGTGTGCAAAAGGGCTGGAGCAAAGAGATAAAGAAACTCAAAAAAGTAGGCTATGACTGCACCGATATGTCATAGGACAAAAGGAGGAAGGTTTGATACCAAAAATACTAAGAATATGTGTGTGTTGCTGCACATTGTGGGGGATACTTTGGGCACAATCTTCTCAAGAATCCCTCGATGAAACAACTTTTGAGCTTGTTAATCTCTATCAGCAAAAAGGTATAGCAAGTGTGCAAGAAAAGCTAGAATCTTACTTGCTCTCTGTGCCTTATTGGCTTAGGGTCGTGGGAGAGAGAGATGTGAGCTATGGGTATTTTCAAAGCACGCGTTATGTCTTTGTGTCAAACAAATCAATACCAGATCTTAAGCTTTTTAAGGTAACCAATCGGGGCTTTGAGCTACTAGGCAGCTCAAGTGCGTTGGTGGCTAAGGGCAAAGGACACAAAAAGATTGAGGGTGATCTCACCACGCCCATTGGCGTGTATGATCTCACAGCGCGCCTTAGTAATCTCCCGCCTTATTATGGTCCTTTGGCATTTGCCACGGATTATCCAAACACTTATGACAGATCGCTTAGGCGCACAGGTAGTGGGATTTGGATACATGGATTACCCTTAGATGGCAACCGCGAGGAGCTAAACACCAAAGGGTGCATTGCTATTGATAATGAGATTTTGAAAAAATATGATGGGTTGGTGGATTATAAGGATTCTGTTGTGATTATCTCCGAGGGTGAGCTACGCACGATGAATGCGACACAGGCGGCACAGATTCTCGCTGGGCTTTATACATGGAAAGAAATGTGGAAAAAGGGCGATTTGGCGGGGTATTTGAAGTTTTATGATCAAGAGAACTTTATCCGCCAAGATGGTATGCGCTACAAGGCTTTTGCCGAGTATAAAAGTCGCGTGTTTGCCAAAAATGAGGATAAGCAGATTGATATTAGTGCCATAGACATTATGCCATTTCCTAATGAGGAGGGTAGAGAGATGTATCGTGTGAATTTTAGACAAGACTACAAAGCTTCGATTAACGGCAAGGTGAGCTTTAGCTCAAGCCATCGCAAGGATCTCTATGTATGGCTAAGTGATGGTAAGATGAAGATTTTAAGTGAGAAGTGATGAGATTGTGCGCAAAATCTCTATATTATGACATCTTAAATACATAAGAACTGCTATGTCCTCGCCATCATCAACGCCATTTCGAGTGTTTCACCCAAAGCACAACTACATCAAAAGTGTGCGAGATAACAAACCCCAAGAACCAAAACAGCACATACAATCCTGCAAGCACCTGCCACAGCAAATCCTTGCGCAAAAAGAGCAAAGAGTGCTTAAAATCTCTATGATGTGTGCTTTTGTCCTTGCTATGCTTGGTGTCGGCTTTGGTGTGTGGATACAAAGCTCTGCGGTGGTGTTTGATGGCTTTGTCTCGTTTGTTAGCGTGGGACTTGGGCTACTAAGTGTCATTACCTCGCGTTATATTTACAAAGAAGATGATGATGTGTTTCAGTATGGCTATGTGCGCTTTGAGCCTATGGTAAATCTCTTTAAAGCACTTATTTTAGTTTTTGTGTGTGTCTATGCGTTTATCAATGCAGTGAGCAGTTTGTTTTCGGGTGGTTATGAAGTTAAGCTCGATGGTGCGGTGCTATACAGCGTTTGTGCCTTTGTGTTTTGTGCCGCGCTTTTTGCTTACACAAGCATTTATGCCAAAACATTAGAATCTGACCTTATCCGTGTGGATAATACGGAATGGAAAATCGACTGCGTGCTGTATCTTGGCGCGCTTATGACCTTTGGCATACTCTATGTGCTGCTAGGCTATATGCAAGGTTCTGGTGCCTGTGTAGATTCTAGCGAGTGTGAGATACTAGGCATATTCCCAGCACTTGCGTATTATATCGATCCGCTGTTATTGGCAATCCTCTCGCTATTGTTGTGCGTAAGCCCCGTGCGTATCTGTATCGCAAACTTTAAAGATCTTATTATGGTGGCTCCGAGCGAAATCGATGAGAAAATTACGCAAATTATGGAAGATTTAAGCAAGAAATATGGGTTTAGGGATTATGACACGCATACGGCAAAATCGGGGCGGTTTTATATGATAGAAGTCAATATTTTGCTCAATGCACACAAAGACACAAGCGCGCAAGAGAATGCTTGTAGTTATAGCTTCACTTCAATCCAAGATTTTGATAGTATCCGCGAACGCATAGAAAAAGCCCTAGAGATTCCAAGCTATAAAATCTGGCTTTCTGTGAGTTTCACAGCCAATCCAAAATGGCTTTAGATTCTAACTCCTATTGCCTGCTACTTCATCTATCGCACCTAAGGCATTTAGGCTTCTTGGATAGCCGATGTATGGAATCAACGCAGTTACAACAGCTATGAGTTTGGCTCTGTCATTGCCCATGTTAAGATTGCCTTGCACATGTGATTTTACCTGTGGCTCTGCCCCTCCCATAGAGACAAGATAGACAAAGGTTAGTAATTCTCTAAATTGCAAATCAAGCCCCCTGCGTGTGTAATAATCGCCAAAGCAATTGCTACTTAAAAACTCCCTTATGTGCCTTTGTCCCTTAGGGGCTTTATCTATCGCACTTCTCATACCCTCACCAAAAATATCTACCTGTGTTTGTAAGCCCTTTTCATACCTGTTTTCCCTAGTAGTCGTGCCTTGCTTTGCTAGAGGGAGTTTTATGCCTCTTTGCTTAAAAACCTTGTTTGTTATACTTAAAATGTCCGCAACCTTTGCCATACCCACATAAGGCGTAGCTTGATAAATCACCTCTTTTATGGCGATAGGACTTACTTTTGCATTTAACGCTGCCTTTAGCATAGTCTCAAACTCCTCTTTTGCAGGGACTGCTGTAAGGGAGGCTAAGATGATTAAAAGCCTCTCATTTTCATCTAAATTTGAGTGCGTAAAAACCTCATCAAATGCGAAATTTGCGTAGTTTGTGAAAAACTCTAAATCCTCTTTAGGCAGATTATTGCTGCCAAAAAGCTTTTGTAGATTTGCTTTTGCGTTTGGTGTTACAGTGTTCATATTTGCTCCTTTGTTTTTAGAATCTGAAAAATTCTTGCCTTTAGCTTCTTTAGAATCTAGGGCAAAAAGGCTACTACCAAAGCCACTTAATGCGGCTGCTCCTAGCACAACCTTGCTTGTGTTTTATAAAAAGATTCTACGCGAATCTTTTTGCTTTGTATCTATATCTTGCATTCTTGCTCCTTGAAAATCTTTTTTAAATCTATGATTAGCTTAAGATTCTAAAAAGATAGTATAAAAGATGAGAGCTACTATCAGTCAAGGGGGAAATGAGATTTTAATGCGTTTTTATGAATTATGCAAAATTATGGCTTATTTTGTGGTATTTTCTCACTTTTTATGAGGCTCATTACTCCTCAAAGCCCATAATACCATTGCAAAAGACACACAGAGAATCTGCGCCACTCTTGTCAAGCTCACTTAGGCGATACTCTATCTTTGGCGGCACTATGGGGCATAAAATCTACTTGATTATACCGCAGTGTATTGTTATTACAACCCACAGAAGTGATACAAATCAAGACTTAACCCATAAGATTATCCTTATCCAAATCTTCTAGCAAAGCACTTAGCTTTACGCTTTGCAAATACTCTTCTAAAACCCTTTGAGCCTTTAAAAAATGAGAATCTAAAAGGCTATGGATATTCTTACCTAGCGGGCAAAGCTTACTAGGATTGGTATGGAATCTAAAAAGTGTATAGCCTATTTTTTCTTTTGTATAAGCACTCTCTTTGTGTGTGCTTTCTTTAGATTCTTTCTTGAGTGTTAGAAAATCTTTACTTTTAGGCGTAGATTCTACCGCATAAAAAATATCTAAAAGGCTTATTTGCGTGGCACTTTTCATAAGCCTTGCACCATTGCTACCACGAAAAATAGAGATAAGTCCAGCATTTTTTAAAAGCGCTAGGATATTTCGCACGATAACGCTATTAATCCCCACAGATTCAGCCAAAACCTCGCCCGTTACCTTTTTGCAATGTTTTTTGTCTGTGTGCTTATTAAATTCAGAGTCTGCATTAAAAAACTCTATACATAAACATATATGAATGGCTATGCTAAATCTTGAGGGAATTTGCATTGGTTTTCCTTGCCTATAAAATCTTTGATATTATTATAGCAAATTCTTTGAATGCACTTTTGCCTCCCTCTTACTTAACAACCTCCACACAAAAAGGCTTAAGATAAGGCAAAGAATTCCGCAAATTGATAGGCTATAAATAAAGCTTTGCTCGTATATATGCACTAAGACCTCTTTAGCTAAAACTTGGGAGTTTGCAAAGCCTAGATTCCCACTTGCTAGGGCTTGTGTATGAGAATCTGTTAGCTTTGCCATAGCGATAAAGACCACCATCAAAGACGCATATAAGGCTACGCCTATGCTTTCACTGCCTAATCTTAGGGTATTTAGTAGTCCTGCTCCTAAGCCTGTGTTTTGCCCCTTTAGGCTACTAAGAGCAAGATTATCAATGCCTCCTGCGTGTAAGCCCATACCAGAGCCGATTATAAAAAGGCTTAGTGCCATACAAGCCATTTTCACACCCTCATTCTCAATAAAAAGCGAGGCTAAAAGAGCAAAGATTCCCACACTCATCATCAAAGACATAGCAAGGGCAAGCAATCTAGAATCTATACCTTTTGCTAAAAGCTTACCCACTAAAAAGGGACAAAAAAGCATAGGCGTAGTCAAACTTAGCATAAAAAGACCGCTAAGAGAGGCTGAAAAGCCAAAAATAACTTGTAAAAATGTGGGAAAATAAGTTAGCAAAACCACAAAGCTAAAACCAGAAACAACAGCCACCAAAGAAAAGCCAAAAAAGGCTTTGTTTTTTAGCAAAGCAAAGTCTAGTAAAGGAGTGCGTCCTAAGCTATGTAAATGCCTTTGTTGCAATACTAAAGCTACGGCGCTTACTAGGCTTATGAGAAAAATTGCTAAAGTCATAGAATCTAAGCTTGAAAGCCTTGTGATACTTAGCATAAAGCAAAAGATACATAGCACAAAAAGGCTTGCACCGCTGTAATCAAAAGCAGTTTTGCTAGGCTTTTCTTTAGAATCTTCTTGTGGCAGGACTTTGGATAAAAGTAGCACAAGAGCTAGGATAAGAAAATGTAGAATAAAGATAGCACGCCATGAGATAGGAGTAGAATCTACACTTAAGCCACTAAAACTATCTATCAAAAGTCCGCTTAGAGTAGGTCCTAAGGTAATGCCTAGCCCAGCGGTTGTGCCAAAAAGCGCAAAGGCTTTAAGTCGCTCTTTTTCTTCAAAGTTTTTTATAAGAATAGCTGAACCACAGGCAAAAACACTAGCTCCGCCAATACCTGCTATTGCTCTAGCGATGTCTAGCAAAACCAAGGAAGTTGCAAGACTAGATAACAAAGAGCCTAGTAAAAATAAACTTATACCAAATTTCAAAGCCTTAGTTGCACCAAATCTATCGCTTAGACTGCCCCAGATAAGCGTAAAAGCGGCAAAGAAAAGATTAAAAGCATTAACAACCCATTGTAATAATGTGGGATTATCGCCCAAATCCCTAGCGATATAGGGTAGGGCTATGGCAGTGCCAGAAATGCCACTTGGCACGACAAAAACAGCTAAAAGAATGGTAAGTAAGATAAGATTTTTCTTTGTTTGCATAAGTTGCTCCTTTATGTGTTTGGTGTTTTGGATTGATTGATTACAGGGATACTCTGTGGTCTATGCAGTATCACGCCACTATCCCATTTAATAGCTATGCTAGAATCTAGCTGTATATGTGGCAATATGTCTAAAATAGCATTTAGGATTAGTAAGCTCTCAAGTTGTAATAAGTGCTGTCCCATACAGCTATGAGCTCCTCTACCAAATTGCAAATGTTGTTTATTATTAAGCCTAAAGGGATTAATTTGCGTGGGATTAGCAAATACCAAAGGATCTCTATTAGCTAAAAGCACATCAGCATACACCACGCTATCTTTTGGTATCTCGTATTTAGATAGCCTAATGTTTGCAGTTGTGATTCTAGGAAATGTAGAGGTCGTGCCTAAGTTTGTTAATCGTAAAAATTCGCACAACATATTCTCACAAAGATTTCTTTTGACAAGCAAAAGATTGTAGAATTGTGGAAAATATAAAAGAGCATATAGCATTTTTGAAATAAAAGTAAGAATGTTTTGATAGCCTCCCAAAATTGAACCAAGCAATAAACCACATAATTCTTTATCGCTTAAATGGGGATTTGTAGCATTTTTATTTTTTATAAATTTTGCAATAATACCCTCTGTCTTTAAAGATTGCGTGTTTTGCAAAAATTCTAAGATAAAATCATACATTTATGTAAAATCTTGTATTAACCTATCTGTATGCTTAGAATCTGCTAACTGAATGGTTTTGCTTAATGGCTTTAGGGTTGCTTCATACACTTTACAATCAAGCCCTAAAAGTTTTGCGTTAATCTCTAAGACAATACTATCCAAAACCACAAATAAATCAAACTTTTCACTTTTAGAGACAGAGAGCAAATGCTTTGTAATGATTTCTTGCATATCTTGTTTGCAACTAGATAAATTTGTTAGAGCATATAGAGAGCTTTGCCTTATCGCCTCAATTAACAAAGAAGCTGGGAGATGATCAAGTGGGTGGTCAAAAAAGGCTGGGTGTGCTTGGTTTGGGATTATGGTAGTTTGAAAATATTGTGATTCTTGTAAGAACTGCGTGATAACAACATTTGTGATAGCATTTTGCCCTAGAGATTTTGGAGGAATTTGATGATTGTCTAATGAGGTATAATTTTCATTTGCAATTTCACCTCTAAGCCTTTCATACATCTTAGGAGCAAACCAAGACATATCCATAATTTTTGTGGCATATTTTTTAGAATCTATAAAAAGCCGCATATCAAGCAGCAAGCCATAATCATTTCCTCTCTTGTGCTTTACCTGTAAAACAGCAATTGTTATAATGGCTTGATAGCTTTGTGGCGAAT
Source organism: Candidatus Helicobacter avicola (assembly GCA_019112865.1). Taxonomy (GTDB): domain Bacteria; phylum Campylobacterota; class Campylobacteria; order Campylobacterales; family Helicobacteraceae; genus Helicobacter_F; species Helicobacter_F avicola. Next base: position 3,973 of record DXIN01000022.1, on the reverse strand, counting down.
TTTCCAAAACTTCATTATGTAATACTTTAAAATCTGCACTATCAAAGATAAATTTTGAACTAAGAGCAACACCATAAAAGTTGTGAGCTACAAAGATAGAGCATTGCCTAAAAACCTCAAGCAAGGCAGATACATCGTGCCTTGTGAAATCTTGGGTATCATTATAATAAATATGCGATCTAGGCAAAAAGGCTGCAATCTCAAAGGTGTTTTCATCTAGTTTGTGAGAATCTGTGAGAAAAACCTCACTATTAAAGGCTTTATGCACGAGGTGTTTTTCTACACTTTGTGCGTAGTTGGCTTCCCATTGTATCGCTATGCCTTGCGTTGTCATTGTTTTAGTCATACATTCCCTCATTTTTAATTTTTATAATATTATATATTATATTTTATTTTTAGTCAATACCTCTTGTGTATTGTAAGTTAAATCTAACAAGTGCAATTTTTGTTTGCCAAAGCACTCTTATCGGTAAAAGAAAGGTCAAATGGAGTAATTAGAATCCAAAAACTTAAAAAAGATTATAAAGAATTAGAGTTGCTATTAGTCAAGGGTGTTTGGGGATTTTTTGCGAAAAATCTGCTATAATTCTTGCATACATTCTTTGTGGGAGTCGCATTGTGTGGGTTAAAGTGCCTTTAGTTTTATTATATTTACATAGAAGCTTCTTTGCTATCACAGCGATTCAAATCCTCTGGTAAGCCTTTTTTCTCTATAAACTTATTTCTTTTACATTTCAGTGTATTTCATTATCGAAAGGATAAGCTATGAAAATAGGCTATTTTTGCGTTATTTTTGGCGGTATTTTGGAGATTTTTTGGGTTAGTGGGCTGAAATACGCCAACACAACTTGGGAATTTTGTCTCACTATTGTGGCGATACTTGTATCATTTAGCTTGATGATAGTGGCAAGTATGAGGCTTGAGGTAGGCATAGCCTACGCACTCTATGTGGGTATCGGCTCTGCAGGGATAACACTAGGCGATATGCTGTATTTCAATGCTCCCTATAATGCTTTGCAAATCGTGGTGATTGTGGTGCTAATCCTTAGTGTTGTGGGCTTGAAGCTTGTAAGCAAAGAGGTGGATTTATGCACAAAGGAGGGTAAATGAGCTGGGTATTTTTGCTTTTGGCGGGTTTTAGCGAGATTTTTGGTGTGATATGTATGAAAAACTTTGCACTTGGTGTGAGTAGGCTATATTTTGTGGGTGTGTTTGCCTCTTTTGCCTTGAGTTTGGGGCTGCTCTATCTCACACTAAAGGACATTCCTATGAGTGTTGCGTATGCTATTTATACGGGTATGGGAGCAAGTTTTGCGGTTTTGATTGGTATAATGTTGTATAGAGAATCTGCTTCTTTTGTTAAGCTCTTTTTTGTGGGCTTAATCATTCTTTGCTCTGTGTCCTTAAAGCTACTGCATTAAAATCAAGGCATTTTGCCTTGATTTTTAGAATCTAAACGAAGATTTTGCGATGGAGTTATAAAAGATGAGAGCCACTCTAAGTCAAGGGGAATGTAAGAAAATTTAGATGGATTTAGTAATTTTTAAATGTATAGCAGGTTTAAAAGACTTTCTAGAAAATCTTTTCCACCTCGCACACAAAGACATATTCCTTATGCTCTTTAAAGCTTGTATTGGTATCTGTTTTACCCGAATTAAAGGCTTTGAAGTCGTATTCGTGTATGTGGGTTTTGCCATAAGATTGCAAGAGGGATTGTAGCTCGTTTAGGCTTATTTTATTTTGACTAGAGTTTGATTTTGAAGTGTAGGTGTTATTATATGTCATCACTATATACCTCGTATATTGACAAAGAGAATCTAGCAAGTCCTTTAAAGCCTCTTTTGCACCTACCTTACAATACTCACTCATATTAGAGGGCTTAGGCTTTTTAGCTATGCCATAGATAACAAAAAAATAAAGAATTGAATGCAGTTTACAATGTGGATTCTAAAAATTCTTTTATTGATTTTGCTAAAGCTTTAGATAGCGGAGGTGGCACTGCATTGCCAACTTGTTCACAACGTTGGGAGTGAGAGCCAAAAAATTTATAATCAATCGGAAATCCAGTAATTGTAGCTGCCTCTCTAACACTTATACTTCTATGTTGGGTAGGATGTATCGGAAAGTTACTATGTCCAGGAACTAAAGTAGGTGCTAATTTATCAAAATGCAATCGCATTGTATTGCCACGAGAATAAAATTTGGAAATTTTTAGGTTTTTTGGCAAATCATCTATGCATTCTGCGATATTACTACCTGCTTTTATGTATTTAAAGCGTTTAATGGTTTTTGGACTATGTTGCATAGGTTTATTATCTATATCATCTTTATCCTGATAATTAATGCGAGATAAAGCTTCTTTTATTACAATGGGTTGCTTAAAGCTTATTCCTTTTAATTCTTCATTTTCAAAGTCTAACTTTGTGCCTATATTTTCATTGTAAAATATAGGTAATGGAAATCTAAAGCTTTGTTTTAAATCGTTTCTAATAGCCACAATAATAAGTCTTTCTCTTTTGGTAGAGCTTCCATACCAGGCTGAATTTAAAACCTTATATTGTATTTTGTATCCTATTTTATGATATATGTTTTGTATGTCTTGCAATACGCCGATTCTATATGGCTCTATTTTTTCTAGTAATTTTTGCTTTTTTGCGCGCAAAGTTTCTCCATATTTTTCAAAATCTTCTGTTATGTTATTTTTTTTCTTAATTGTGATTTTTTACCTTTGTAATTTTCTAGTTCTTGCCATAAATTATCCACTTCACTTAATAATTCTCTTGGTGCATTATCCCCTATAATTTTGGCATTTAGCATCCCTTTTACATTTTCTATAATACTTATTTTTGGCTTTAATTCTTTGATAATATTTAAATATTGTCTATAAAAAAAATTTCTTGAATCATTTGGGCTTCTTTCACCGGCCAAAGAAAAGCCCTTACACACAATACCTCCAAAACATACGTCTACATCGTCCTTAAGTATTTTTTTTTAATTGTTTAGGATTTATTTCTAATATATCGGCGTCATCTATAATGGCATTTTTTAAATGTTCTTTATTGTTATATTCTAGTGTTTTAAGAGCATTTTTGTCAAAATCATTCACATATAAAGTTTTAAATCCATTTTGCATAAAGCCTATATGACTCCCCCCAGCACCTACAAAAAATTCAACAATGTTAAATGCCACTATAAACCTCCATAAATTTTTTGTTGTAATAATTAAATTTAGAATATTTGTTAATGTGTGCTTTAAAAGATTCTCTACTTGAAGAACATGGGTTTAGTAAAATTTTTCTATCGTGTGAGTGAGACTCAAAATCCAATATTCCAAAATCATCTTTTGCGATATTTAGCTAACTAGAAACATATCGTCCATTAGACTGTGTAAGAAATAAAATATCTGTTCGACAATTAAATTGTTTTCTAATTGCACTTGCTAATTCTTTGTTTGTGGCTCTTACATTTTCAGGTAATACCTTAAATATTGCTTCATAATATGGTCTTAAATAAGATTCAAACATCACTAAAGCAAACTCACAAAACGGCATATCTGCTAATATCGTGCCTGATTGTGTAGGATAATTTTTAGAATCTATAAATCCAAAAGATGATAATGATATAAAAGCATTACGCCAATTTCTATTATTTATTGTATTCAATTGTCGCAATAAGCCACTTTCAGAGTGTAAAGCTACTCTATTGACTTCTATTGATTTTAGTTTAAAAAGTAATAAAACTTTCAAAAGAAAATACAATTCAAAAAGTCTATTATCTCTTATGTAGTATTGAGAAATAACTTTTAAATTTAATTCTTTACTTTCTTTCAGCCTTTTAAGTTCGGTATCATTTATTAGTCTAACTGCTAAGGATTGAGAATTGATTTCTAAAATTCTTTTTGTATGCGGATATTTAAAAAGTCCTATATTAAAGTCATTGTGCCTCAATACAGAATCAGGAAAAATATATACAC